>NZ_VXCW01000006.1:0-423812 GCF_052850675.1 Pseudomonas sp. 1152_12
GGGAATCTCTGGTGTGTCAGGGATTCAGGCGGCAGCCTTGGCGATCCCCTAGCCAGCGCGCCGTGTGCGTGCGCCCCAGCCCGCTCGCCGTCACTTCACTGCGCTCCGGGTTGTCGCTGAATGCACTGGTCGGCACGTACTGCTTCACATACCCCAGGCAATACTCGGTGGGGTTGTTCTCCACATACCGGCACGAGCAGTACTCCTTGGCCGTGTACGCCGCGATGATGTCGGGGAAGGCTTGCAGGTTGACGCGCTCATGCCACACCCAGCCTAACAAGGCGAGTAACAGCAGCAGGAAAACGCTGATAAACGGGTGACGGCGGATCATGGCTGCACCGCCGCCAGCACGCGTTTGAGCAGTTCGTTATGGCGGTAGCTGCCGTCGCGGTCGTCGCCGTAGCGCACGATCACCAGGTGTTCGTCAGGCAATACAAATAGCGCCTGGCCCCAGTGACCGAGGGCGGCGAAGGTGTCGGCCGGGGCGTCGGGCCACGGGCGGGGCGCGCCTTGCACTTCGCGGTTCAGCCACCATTGGCCGCCGGGCACCGCCTCGTCTTGACCGGATTTGTATTGGTCGAAGGGTCGGCGGTTGAAGGCGACCCAGTCTTTGGGCAGCAACTGTTGATCGCCCCAACGACCGTCGCGCGCCATCAGCAGGCCGACCCGCGCCAGGTCGCGTGCGGTGAGGTAGGCGTAGGACGAGGCGACAAAGGTTTCGTCGGCGTCGGTTTCCCAGGTGGCGTTGTGAATGCCCAGCGGTTTGAACAGTGCCTCCCACGGGTAACTCATATAAGCCTTGTGCCCGAGCATGCCTTTGAGGGCGGCGGACAGGATGTTGCTGTCGCCGCTGGAGTAGCGGAAGACCTGGCCCGGTGCGGCGACAGCCTCGGTGTCAGCGGCGAACTCGGCCATGTCGGCGCGCCCGCGGGTGTAGAGCATCGCCACGACGGAGGATTTCAGCGGGGCATATTCATAGTCTTCCTGCCAGTCGAGGCCCGAGGCCCAGTGCAGCAGGTCGGCCAGGGTGACTTTGGGGTGCTGTTTCATCGGCGGGTAGAAGCGTGCGGCGGGGTCGGTGAGTTTGAAGCGGCTTTCGCCATAGGCCACGCCGAGCACGGTGGCCATCAGGCTTTTGCTCACCGACCAAGTCAGGTGCGGCGTACTGGCAGTGGTGGGCGCGCCGTAACGTTCGTAGATGATCACGCCATCGCGGATCACCAGCAGCGCGTCGGTGCGAATGCCTTGGCGGGTGGCGTCGTCACGGGTTGGAAAAGCGTAGGCATTGAGGTCTTCGACAGCGGGACCGTCGAGCGGTGTGCCCATGGCCCACTCCTTGTCAGGCCAGGTTTCGGCGCGGGCGGTGACGGTGGCTAACAGCAGGGCAACGCACAACAGGCCTCGGACCATGGACACAAACTCAAGGGGGGCATTCAAGCCCGCGAGCCTAGCCTGGATGAGTGACAGTTTTGCTACGCGAGTCTTGAGTGGATGCATGTTAATTGTGGGAGGGGGCTTGCTCCCGATGGCAGTGGCTCAGTCAGCTCATCTGTAACTGATCCACCGTCATCGGGAGCAAGCCCCCTCCCACATTTGGATCGCGCTGCATCCGGTAGAAGACGCCCTGCCGCGGCTGTCATCTAAGCGTCACTGGAACTTCATGGAGATGACACCGAGCCTACATAGCCTGAGTTTGGACAAACAAGTCGACCGGCCGAAACGTGGCTGGCACTCGGAGATTCGCCATGACTCAGATCGCCCGCATCAGCGACACCGGCAATGAACGCCGTCTGCAAGCCGAACGCCTGGTTGGCGCACAGGCGCTGCAGGAAGCCCAGGCCCTGCGGTTCAACGTGTTCAGCGGCGAGTTCAACGCCAAGCTGAAAGGCGCGGAACTGGGTCTGGACATGGATGACTATGATGTTCACTGCAGCCACATCGGCGTGCGGGACTTGAACAGCGGTCGATTGGTGGCCACCACCCGTTTACTCGATCACCAGGCCGCCAGCACCTTGGGCCGCTTCTACAGCGAAGAAGAATTCAGCCTGCACGGCTTGCTGCACCTGCAAGGCCCGATCCTGGAGATCGGCCGCACCTGCGTCGACCCGGCTTATCGCAACGGCGGCACCATCGCTGTGTTGTGGGGCGAGTTGGCCGAAGTGTTGAACCAAGGTGGCTACAGCTACTTGATGGGCTGTGCGAGCATCCCGATGCACGACGGCGGCATCCAGGCCCACGCGATCATGCAGCGCCTGCGCGAACGCTATCTGTGCAACGAACACCTGCGCGCCGAGCCGAAAAAGCCGCTACCGGCGCTGGACCTGCCGTCCAACGTGATCGCGGAAATGCCGCCGCTCCTCAAGGCTTATATGCGCCTGGGCGCGAAGATCTGCGGTGAGCCGTGCTGGGACGAAGATTTCCAAGTGGCCGACGTGTTCATCCTGCTCAAGCGCGACGAGCTGTGCCCGCGTTACGCCCGCCACTTCAAGGCGGCCATGTGATGGGCCGCCTGCGCGTGTACGCGCGGATTGCCCGCGTGCTGCTGGTGGTGGCGCTGGGCTTGAGCATGGCCAGTGTGTTTGGTGTGTTCGAGCGTTTGGGTGTGGCCAACTCGATGGTGCGGCGCCAGCGCTGGTCGCGTTTTTTTATGGCACGGTTGACCCACGCCCTGCCCTTTCGCGTGACGGTGCACGGTGAGTTGCCGCAAACGCCGATGCTCTGGGTGAGCAATCACGTGTCCTGGACCGATATTCCGCTGCTGGGCGCTGTGGCGCCGCTGTCGTTTCTGTCCAAGGCCGAGGTGCGCACCTGGCCGGTGGCCGGCTGGTTGGCGGCCAAGGCCGGTAGCCTGTTTATCCGCCGAGGCTCGGGCGACAGCCAGTTGATCCGCAAGCAGATGACCCGTCACCTGGAGCAGCAGCACCCGCTGCTGATGTTCCCGGAAGGCACCACCAACGACGGGCGCAGCCTGCGTACCTTCCACGGGCGCTTGTTGGCCAGTGCAATTGATGCCGATGTGTCGCTGCAACCGGTGGCGATTCGTTATCTGCGCGATGGGCAAGTGGACCCGTTGGCGCCATTTATTGGCGACGATGATTTGCTCTCGCACCTGATGCGCCTGTTCGCCAATGACCAGGGCGATGTGCAAATCCATGTGCTCACGCCGATTGCCTGCGCCGGGCAAGAGCGCGCGGCGCTGGCGTTCCAGGCGCAGCAGGCGGTGCACAAGGCGTTGTTTGGGCCGTTGCCGGAGACGGAGCAAGTGGCGACTCGGCCTGCATTTGCAGCATGAACACACTTTAAAATGTGGGAGGTGGCTTGCCTGCTATGGTCATGGGTATCTACGCAACTTTTTGTGTTGCTTTTAGCCTGTGATGGTTTAGGTAGATTGAGTACATATCCGTTGCTGCGGTAACGGCGGCTATTGGTTCTGCCCTTACGGCGGGTCACTTTTGGAAAAGAGCCCGGAATGCCGGCCCAGCCAAAAGTAACCAAAAGGGCTCTTGCCCCACCACTCGGCACCTCGCTTAGGCTCGGTGTGCCCTCACTCCGGCCATCGTGGTTAACGGGGCGCCTCAGATCAAGATCAAAAGCAAGAGCACGGCGGCCTAGTAGCCGACCTGAGTGGTTGAAGCAAAAGCAGAGCAGAAGCAGAGCACCACCCTATCTAGCTGATGTAATGAGATCCCAATGTGGGAGCGGGCTTGCTCGCGAATGCGGTGGGGCAGTTACACATGAGCTGACTGACCCACCGCATTCGCGAGCAAGTCGAATCGTCGCACCGCCGCGCCCACAATTTTGACCGAGTTCGACTGCCAGCACCGCAGTGCTCTGCTTTTCTGTGGGAGCTGGCTTGTCGGATCGCCGCACCGCTGCGATGCAGACACCTCGGTGTATCAGGCATAACCAGTTGATGCCATCGCAGGCAAGCCCACAGGTTTAGATCTCAACCGTCAGGTGGGATTGTGCAAATTTCTGCAACTCAGGATAGAACAGCCGAAAGTCTTCACTCAGCGGCTCATACAACACCCGCAACTCGTGCATGGCATGCCTCAATTCCTCGGGCTGGGTCAGGCGCCGCGAAATCCCGCGCAACACCTGCTCCATCACCGCGAACTCACGGTACGAACCCAGCCAGTCATCCGCTGCCATATACGGTGCAATCTGCGCCAGCCGCCCCGGCAACTGCGGTTCGGCCGCCAGTACGCGGTACACCTGCGAAGTGAAGTGCTCCAGAGGCTGGTTGGCATACCGCGCCCAATCCCGCGCCAGGCAGTGATCGAAAAACACATCGAGGACAATCCCAGCGTAGCGCTTGCGGGTCAGGCTGAAGCGTGACAACGCCTCACCTACCAGCGGGTGGCTGTCGGTGAAGCGGTCGATGGAGCGATGCAGCTGGATCGCCGACTCGATTTGCGGGCTGAACTGGCCCTGCAGACGACCTTTGACGAAGTCACCATAGAGACTGCCCAGCAGTTGTGCAGGAAGTTGGCCGCCTAGGTGCAGATGTGCGAGATAATTCATGCCGCGCAGTCTAGCACTGCCATCAATGTATCGTTATAACCCGATATACCGAAATAGCCGATCTTAAGACCAAAAGCATATTGGTATATCGGGATGCAGCGATTTAAAGTTCGCCTCATCGCGATATAACGTTTTACGCAACCGAGCATCCCGCCATGTCCATCGACCTCGACGAAATAATAAAAGCCCTGGCGCACCCAGTACGCCGAGACATCCTCACCTGGCTCAAAGACCCGAAAGTGCAGTTCCCCGAGCAAGTGCATCACCACGAGTACGGCATCTGCGCCGGACAGATCGATCAGCGCTGCGGCCTGTCCCAGTCGACCGTGTCGGCGCACCTGGCGACGTTGCAACGAGCCGGGTTGATCAGCAGCCAGAAGGCCGGGCAGTGGCACTTTTTCAAACGCAATGAGGAAGTGATCCAAGCTTTTCTCGCCGCGCTTACCACTGAACTCAGCGCTGAAATCATCGAACCGCTGTAACCAAGGAAACGCTAATGCCCCTCTCGCTCCTCATACTGGCCCTGAGCGCCTTCGCCATCGGCACCACCGAGTTCGTCATCATGGGCTTGCTGCCCGATGTGGCGGCGGACTTGGGCGTGTCGATTCCCGGCGCTGGATGGCTGGTCACCGGCTACGCCCTGGGCGTGGCCATCGGCGCACCCTTTATGGCACTGGCCACCGCCAAGTTGCCACGCAAGGCCGCCCTGGTAGCGTTGATGGGCATCTTTATCGTCGGCAACTTGCTCTGCGCACTGGCCAGTGACTACAACGTGCTGATGGTTGCCCGTGTAGTCACTGCGCTGTGCCACGGGGCTTTTTTTGGGATTGGTTCGGTGGTTGCGGCCAATCTGGTACCGGCCAACAAGCGTGCTTCCGCTGTAGCCTTGATGTTCACCGGCCTGACCCTGGCCAACGTGCTCGGCGTGCCGCTGGGCACCGCGCTGGGTCAGGAAGCTGGCTGGCGCTCGACCTTCTGGGCGGTGACGGCGATTGGTGTGGTGGCGTTGATTGGCCTGATCCGCTTCCTGCCGGCCAAGCGTGACGACGAAAAACTCGATATGCGCGCCGAACTGGCTGCCCTCAAAGGCGCCGGCATCTGGTTGTCGCTGACCATGACCGCACTGTTCGCCGCGTCCATGTTCACCCTCTTCACCTACATCGCGCCGTTGCTCGGCGACGTCACTGGCGTCTCGCCCAAAGGCGTGACCTGGACCCTGCTGCTGATCGGCCTGGGCCTCACCGTGGGCAACATTATTGGCGGCAAGCTGGCGGACAAACGCCTGGCGGCCACCTTGATCGGCGTGTTCATCAGCATGGCGGTGGTCTCCACGGTGCTGACCTGGACCAGCGTTGCGGTGATCCCGACTGAAATCACCCTGTTCCTGTGGGCCACCGCCTCGTTCGCCGCCGTGCCGGCACTGCAAATCAACGTAGTGACCTTCGGCAAGGCCGCACCAAACCTGGTGTCCACGCTGAACATCGGCGCCTTCAACATCGGCAACGCCCTCGGCGCCTGGGTCGGTGGCAGCGTGATTGCCCACGGTTTCGGCCTGACCAGCGTGCCTTTAGCGGCGGCGGCCCTGGCAATCCTGGCCTTGCTGGTGACCCTGATTACTTTCCGTCAGAACGGCAATGCCGACCTGGCCCCTGCGACCCACTGAGCAATTCACTTAAAGAGAAGGGTGTTATCCCATGACGACTATTTTCGATCCGATCACACTGGGCGACCTGGAATTGTCCAACCGCATCATCATGGCGCCGCTGACCCGCTGCCGCGCTGATGAAGGTCGCGTGCCTAACGCGCTGATGGCCGAGTACTACGTACAACGCGCCTCAGCGGGCCTGATTCTCAGCGAAGCCACCTCCGTCACGCCGCTGGGCGTGGGTTACCCCGACACCCCGGGCATCTGGTCCAACGACCAGGTACGCGGCTGGGCTAACGTGACCAAGGCTGTGCACGGCGCGGGCGGCAAGATTGTGCTGCAACTGTGGCACGTCGGCCGCATCTCCCATGAGTCCTACCTGAACGGCGAAACCCCGGTGGCACCGAGCGCGATCCAGCCCAAAGGCCATGTGAGCCTGGTGCGCCCATTGGCCGACTACCCAACCCCACGCGCCCTGGAAACCGCTGAAATCGCCGACATCGTTGATGCTTACCGCGTTGGCGCCGAAAACGCCAAGGCCGCCGGTTTTGACGGCGTGGAAATCCACGGCGCCAACGGTTACCTGCTCGACCAGTTCTTGCAGAGCAGCACCAACAAGCGTACCGATAGCTACGGTGGTTCCCTGGAAAATCGTGCGCGCCTGCTGCTGGAAGTGACCGACGCGGCCATCGAAGTCTGGGGCGCCGGCCGTGTGGGTGTGCACCTGGCTCCGCGTGCCGACGCCCATGACATGGGCGACGACAACCTGGCCGAGACCTTCACCTACGTTGCCAGCGAATTGGGCAAGCGTGGCATCGCGTTCATCTGTTCGCGTGAAAAAGAAGCCAGCGACAGCCTCGGCCCACAACTGAAAAAAGCCTTCGGCGGCGCGTACATCGCCAACGAACGCTTCACTAAGGACAGCGCCAACGCTTGGCTGGCCTCGGGCAAGGCGGATGCGGTGGCCTTCGGCGTACCGTTCATCGCCAACCCGGACCTGCCGGCGCGCCTGAAGGCCGATGCGCCGCTCAACGAAGCGCACCCGGAAACCTTCTACGCCAAGGGGCCGGTCGGTTACATCGACTACCCGACACTGGCAATCTAATGTAACTCGCGGATCGAGCGCGCGGCGGCGTCACCGCCGCCGCGCGTTCACTGCTGCGTCTCTCGCACTCCTCCCTTCGCTGGCTGATACCTGCCCCAGAAATCCCCCCTGTAGCCATCCCCTTCGGGGTGCGCTGATGTTTGTACATCAGGTCGAATATTCCCCTGCATATCCGCGGTTACTCCCGACATACACCTCGCACTTGATTACGGAAGCTGGCGTTCGCCGACTTTCAAGTGAAGGATTATTAAAGATGCCGATAACAAAGAGCTGCCCTTTTTTCAGGACGGCCACAAAGACCTCTCCAGCCTTGGCTGTGGCCAATGCCCTGGGCCTGTTGGGATGCCTGTTGTTGACGCCGATTGAGACCCAGGCTTATGTCGAACAGGGCCGCCTGAACGATGCTGCCAGCTGGCACAACGAAGAGTTCAAGCTGAATTGGGGATTGGCCGCCGTTGGGGCGGACCATGCCTATGCGCGAGGGTTGAGTGGCAATGGGGTGCGGGTTGGTATTTTCGATTCCGGGGTTAATTTGCACCACAGCGAGTTTGCCGGCAAGGCACCTCTGAGCCTAGTAACAGCCGCACCTGGGTGCACTAGCGACGTCGTTCTGGGCAATGGCGCAGGGTGTTTTTTCAGCGAGGGCAACAAACCCCAGATCAACTATCAGAACATCTTGGCGCAAGAACTGGATTTCATCACGGAACTGCTCGCCAGTAGCGAAATCGAGCCTGAAGAAAAGACGGAACTTCAGGCGCTTCTCGACACCGCTGGGCCGCATTATTCCACCCACGGCACCCACGTCGCCGGAACGATGGTGGCAAACCGAGATGGCTCAGGCATGCATGGCCTGGCTTACGGCGCAGAACTAAGCACAATGAGGCCCGCCAGCAATACCTTCAGCCCTTCTTTATTAGAAGATGGCACGCTATTGACCCGCCCCCCTGCCGGGACGTTGGCGGGCGTCTATGCCCGGTTGCGCGCGAAGGGCGTGCGTGCCGTCAATAACAGTTGGGGAATGGCCACCGCTGAGTTCACTACCGAAGAGGTTGATGAGTTCTTGGCGAACCATTATCTGAGCGATGCGCTGACCCAAGGCTCACGTGATTTCGGTCTGCTGCAAGTGTGGGCCGCTGGCAACACAACAACCGCGAACCTCACACCACGGGACGCACCGATAGCGTCATTAGAGGCTACTCTGCCTCACCTCACACCGGAACTTGAGCCTTACTGGCTGAGCGTGGTCGATCTAAACCACGACTTGAGCCTCAGCGATGAGTCCCGTCGTTGTGGCCTGAGCAAAGACTGGTGCCTCGCCGCACCGGGCACAGACATCACCTCCTCGATTGTCGTTGGCAAAATCGACGCTGAACTGAACGTCGACGCTAAGGGCGAGGTAAATGGCTTCCGTGTCACCGCAGAACGCCCAACCTTTGGCTACGGCACGTTATCCGGTACTTCCATGGCCGCCCCTCACGTCACCGGCGGCCTGGCCCTGCTGATGGAGCGCTACCCCTATCTCGACAACCCGCAAATTCGCGACGTGCTGCTGACCACCGCCACTGACCTCGGCGCATCCGGCGTCGATGATGTGTATGGCTGGGGCTTGATGAACCTGGAAAAAGCCATCGACGGCCCCGGCCAGTTACGGGTCGATACCGACGTCAATATGGACCGCTACGCAGGTGGCGCAAAAGTCTGGGAAGGCGGCGCCTGGGACGATTGGCGTAACGACATCGACGGCCCGGGGCGCCTGGGCAAAAGCGGCGTGGGCTGGCTGCGCCTCAGTGGCGAAAACCGTTTTGCCGGGGCCACGCTCACACAAGGCATCCTGGAGCTGAACGGCCTCAATCGCTTGAGCAGCGACGTCAAAGTAGGAGGAGGCGCGTTCATCCTCAACGGCACCTTGCAAAATACCGTCCTCAACGTCAACGGCGGCGTTGCCCAGGTCAACGGCAGCCAAGTCGGAGCCCGCACCACCGTCGGTGCAAAAGGCACGTTAACCGGCACAGGCCTATTGGCCGACACTCGGGTTGAAGGCACGATCATGCCCGGCACTGACCGCCAGGCGTTGAGGGTCAATGGCGATTATCGACAGGCCACCGGCTCGACGCTGGTCGCCCTGGCCCATGGCACGCCTGAACAATGGGCGTTACGCGTCGCCGGACACGCTCAAGTCGATGGCGGTACGCTGCGCATGGCGCGCCAGGACGGCGTTTTCCCATTGGGCCAGCGCTACCACATTTTGCACGCCAACAGCGGCTTGAACGGCGGTTTCAGCACAGTTGACCACAATGCATTTTCGCCCTTCCTGAGTTTCAATCAGGTGCTTGATGCCAATGCTGTGCGGGTTGATGTTGGGCGGGGTCGCACCTTGGCATCCGCCGCCAACACCCCGAACCAACTGGCCGTCGCCAGTGCCGCTGACCGTGAAGCAATGTCCGGGGCCTTGCCCCAGCGCCTGACTGCGCTGTTCCCGGAGCAAGCGCCGCACGCCCTGGATCAACTCAGCGGTGAACTGCATGCCAGCAGCCAGGCGGTACTGATCGAAAACAGCCGCATTTTGCGCGACGCAGCCCTGGACCGGGCCCGCAGCACAGCGGTCACACGCAGCCGCACACCAGGGGAGCCACGCTCAGGCGTCTGGGTACAGCTACCGCGCTACTCCGGCACATCCGGCGGCGATGGCAACACGGCCCGAACCTCGAACACTACTGCCGGAGTGCTGGCGGGCATTGATCATGAGCTGGAGCAAGGCACGCGACTGGGCGTGGTACTTGGCAGTGGACGTACAGACGTGAAAGCGGGATCGCGTGGCAAAGCCAACATCGACACCTACCAGATCGGCCTGCACGTGGGGCATACCTGGGACGCGTTTGGGTTGTATGGCGGGGCGGCATACGCTCAGCACGAGATCCAGACGAAACGCCAAGTCAATTTCCCCGGTATCAATGAGCGCCTGTCGGCTGATTACAGCGCCCGTACCCTGCAAGTATTCACTGAGGCCAATTATCGTTTTGACCAGGGCGCCTGGGACTGGCAACCGTACGTGCAGCTGGCCCAGGTGCGCCAGCGCAGCGACGGTTTCAGTGAGCACGGTGGCGTCAGTGCGCTGAAAGGCCTGCGCGCAAAAGAGACCGTCAACCTGACTACCAGCGGCGTACGCTTCAACGTTGATCTAAATAAAGCGCACATCGGACCATCGTGGCTAAGCCTGCTTGGCGGCGTGGCCTACACCTTGGCCAATGGCGATGTGCAACCGGCCACCCAGGCTGCCTGGGACGGCGGTTCCAACCTGCAGGTGACGGGGGCGCCGCTCAATC
The DNA here is from genome assembly GCF_052850675.1 of Pseudomonas sp. 1152_12. Classification (NCBI taxonomy): domain Bacteria; kingdom Pseudomonadati; phylum Pseudomonadota; class Gammaproteobacteria; order Pseudomonadales; family Pseudomonadaceae; genus Pseudomonas; species Pseudomonas sp. 1152_12. The sequence goes on from NZ_VXCW01000006.1 coordinate 10,598, forward strand.
GTCAGACCACCCGACTGGAACTGGGCGCCATCGCCAGGCTGACCCGCGACAGTTCACTGGACCTGGGTTTCAGCCAGCAATGGGGCGAACGCTTTCGCGATCAAAACATCACCGCGCAGTATTCATTGCAGTTCTAGCGGCGCGGCAGGGAAATAGAAACGTTGCCCACGGCAGCGTCTCCAGCGAGGCAACGTGCTGAAACGAAAAAGCCCCGGCTCGCAGGAACCAGGGCCTTTTCGTTGAGGCCGGGAAACATTCCTTCACAGCATTGCAACAATATCGCTACAAAATACTTAGTCGGCTACCTATCAACCGCCCGCATGCCCGTATATAAAGTCATCCTACAAATCCTGCGAAGGGACGATTGACCGTCTCTGGACTTTGCTATTGACACACTTGGATGCAATTACGCATTTTGTCTTAATTGCGTAGGCTGGGGCTCAAGCGCAGCATGTCCAGCCCCGAATCAACCCAGCGTTCGGCATCCTGATGCAGTTGGAAGCTGTCAGGGACCAGTAGCCACTGGCCAATCAAGCCGTGGATGTAGGCATGAATGCACACCGCGCCACGCGCAGTGTCCAGATTTTCCGGAAGTTGCCCGCGATGGACCGCGTTGCGCAATGTCAGGCTGATACGCAGGTTGCATTCCAGGCTATGGGTTTGACGTTGGCGCCGCATATCACACATTTCATCGGTGAACTCGCACTTATGAAACAGGATTTCGTTGATGCGCCGGGTTTTCGGGTCCAGGGCCACTTGATGATAAAGATGAATCAACAGCTTGCGCATACAGCCCAGCGGGTCGACTTCATCCTCGCTTTCACTGGCCCGGGCCAATTCATCGAGGGGCTCGTGCAGCGTGTCGAGCAGTGCCTGCAGCAAATCGGACTTATTGCTGAAATGCCAATAGATAGCGCCGCGCGTCACACCCGCCAACGCCGCGATGTCCGCCAGCGTGGTCCGCGCAACGCCGCGCTCATAAAAGGCTTGCTCGGCGGCTTGGAGAATTTGGCTGCGCGTTTCCTGAGCTTCCTCTTTGGTACGACGAACCATGGCAGTAAAACCTCAATCAGAACACTTGGGACTATCGGTAACGCGGCTTTAATAGACGGTAACGATCATCTGAATAATTGTGGGACGACACCGTCATGGGCGCCGAACGTACTAAAATCGAGGCTTTGGCGGTTGCTTTGTCAACAATCCGCGAAGCCTGTCAAGAGTTTACAAACAACCATGAACGTAAGTATATTGCGTAGCAAGCTACTTATCTACTCACAGCTTGATTTTTACCCTTCCACACTTCTTGTGCGCATTCTGCGCGCCTGACCCGAGGATCTTCATGCAACTTAAGCCAGCTGTTACCGCTCTGGTCACTGCCGTCGCCCTGGCATCGCTGCTCAGCGGATGTAAAAAGGAAGAAGCGGCTCCGCCCGCTCAAATCCCTCAGGTCGGCGTGGTCACTATTCAACCGCAAGCCTTTACCCTGACCACCGAGTTGCCGGGCCGCACCACGGCCTTCCGCATCGCGGAAGTTCGGCCGCAGGTCAACGGCATCATTCTCAAGCGACTGTTCAAGGAAGGCGGCGACGTGAAGGAAGGGCAACAGCTCTACCAGATCGACCCGTCGGTGTATGACGCCACCTTGAAAAGCGCACAAGCGAGCCTGACCCAGACCAAATCCATCAGCGACCGCTACAAGCAGTTGGTCGATGAGCAAGCCGTCAGCCGTCAGGAATACGACACCGCCGTCGCCAACCGCATGACTGCCGAAGCCAACGTTCAAACCGCCCAGATCAACGTGCGCTACACCAAAGTGTTCGCGCCGATCTCCGGACGCATTGGCCGTTCCTCGGTCACCGAAGGCGCACTGGTCAGCAATGGCCAAGCCGACGCCATGGCCGTGATCCAGCAACTGGACCCGATCTATGTCGACGTCACGCAGTCCTCGGCTGAAATGCTGAAACTGCGCCGCGACCTGGCAAGCGGCCAGTTGGAAAAAGCCGGCGAAAACGCTGCCAAGGTCAAACTGACCCTGGAGGATGGCACCGCCTACAGCCAGGACGGCAAACTGGAGTTCTCCGAAGTGTCGGTCGACCAGACCACTGGTTCCGTGACCCTGCGCGCCGTGTTCCCGAACCCTGACCACACCCTGTTGCCGGGCATGTTCGTCCACGCCCAACTGAAAGCCGGTGTGAACAGCAAGGCTATTCTGGCGCCGCAACAAGGCGTGACCCGTGACCTGAAGGGCACTCCAATGGCGCTGATCGTCAACGCCGACAACAAGGTCGAGCAGCGTGAACTGGTGGCCAACCGTACTTACGGCGCCTATTGGCTGGTGGAAAAAGGCTTGAACGCCGGCGACCGTGTGATCACCGAAGGCTTGCAGTACGTCAAGCCGGGCGCCGAGGTCAAGGTCAAGCCTGCCGACAACGCCAAGCCTGCTGACGCTGGCAGTGCTGCTGCTCCTGCTGCCGCTGCCGGCAAAGGGGAGTAACCCATGTCGAAATTCTTTATCGACCGTCCCATTTTCGCCTGGGTGATTGCCCTGGTGATCATGCTGGTCGGGGCACTTTCGATCATGAAGTTGCCCATCAACCAATACCCGGCCATCGCGCCGACCGCCATCGACATCCAGGTGACCTACCCAGGTGCGTCCGCACAAACCGTGCAGGACACCGTGGTGCAGGTCATCGAACAACAGCTCAACGGTATCGACAACCTGCGTTATGTTTCCTCGGACAGTAACTCCGACGGCAGCATGACCATCACCGTAACGTTCAACCAGGGTACCAACCCGGATATCGCCCAGGTTCAGGTGCAGAACAAGCTGAACCTGGCGACCCCACTGCTGCCACAAGAAGTACAGCAGCAAGGTATCCGCGTCACCAAGTCGGTGAAGAACTTCCTGATGGTGATCGGTCTGGTGTCGGAAGACGGCAGCATGACCAAGGACGACCTGTCCAACTACATCGTGTCGAACATCCAGGACCCGATTTCGCGGACCGCGGGTGTAGGTGACTTCCAGGTGTTCGGTTCGCAGTACGCCATGCGTATCTGGCTCGACCCGGCCAAGTTGAACAACTACCAGCTCACGCCGGTGGATGTCAGCGCTGCGATTTCCGCACAGAACGTGCAGGTCGCGACCGGCCAGTTGGGCGGCTTGCCTGCCCTGCCCGGCACCCAGTTGAACGCCACGATCATTGGCAAGACCCGCCTGCAGACGGCCGAGCAGTTCGGCAATATTCTGATGAAGGTCAATACCGACGGTTCACAGGTACGCCTGAAAGATGTCGCCCGTATAGAGCTCGGTGGCCAGAACTACAGCATCGCTGCGCAGTTCAACGGCAAGCCGGCTTCCGGTATGGCGATCAAGCTGGCTTCGGGCGCCAACGCCCTGGACACCGGCAAGGCCATCCGTGCCACCGTCGCGTCGCTTGAACCGTTCTTCCCGCCAGGCATGAAGGCGGTGGTGCCGTATGACACCACCCCAGTCGTGACCGAATCGATCTCCGGGGTAGTCGATACCCTGGTCGAAGCGATCGTGCTGGTGTTCCTGGTGATGTTCCTGTTCTTGCAGAACTTCCGCGCCACCATCATCACGACCATGACCGTACCGGTGGTGCTGTTAGGTACTTTCGGGATCCTGGCCGCGTTCGGTTTCACCATCAACACCCTGACCATGTTCGGCATGATCCTGGCCATCGGCTTGCTGGTGGATGACGCCATCGTCGTGGTGGAAAACGTCGAGCGGGTGATGGCTGAGGAGCACCTGTCGCCTAAGGAAGCGACGGTCAAATCCATGGGCCAGATCCAGGGCGCCTTGGTGGGTATTGCCTTGGTTCTGTCCGCGGTACTATTGCCGATGGCGTTCTTTGGCGGCTCTACCGGTGTGATCTACAAACAGTTCTCCATCACCATCGTTTCGGCCATGGCGTTGTCGGTACTGGTTGCCCTGATCTTCACCCCGGCCTTGTGCGCCACCATGCTCAAGCCGATCGACCCGGAAAAACACGGCCAACCCAAGCGTGGTTTCTTTGGCTGGTTCAACCGCACCTTCGACCGTGGCGTACTGAGCTACGAGCGCGGTGTGGGTAACATGATCAAGCACAAGATCCCGGCGTTCCTGGTGTACCTGCTGATCTTCGCTGGCATGATCTGGTTGTTCATGCGCATCCCTGCGGCGTTCCTGCCCGATGAAGACCAGGGCGTAATCTTTGCCCAGGTGCAGACGCCGGTCGGTTCTACGGCTGAACGTACGCAGAAAGTCATCGACGATATGCGTGCGTACCTGCTCAACGACAAGGAAGGCGAGCCAGGCGAAGGCAAAGGCGTGAAATCGGTGTTTACCGTAAACGGCTTCAACTTCGCCGGTCGTGGTCAAAGCTCGGGCCTGGCATTTGTGATGCTCAAGCCGTGGGCCGAACGTGACGCTTCGAACTCCGTGTTCGAAATCGCCAAGCGCGCCCAGGGCTACTTCATGCAGACCTTCAAGGACGCCATGGTATTTGCCATCGTGCCGCCGTCTGTACTGGAACTGGGTAACGCCACCGGCTTTGACGTGTTCCTGCAAGACCAGGGCGGTGTTGGCCATGACAAATTGATGGCGGCGCGTAACCAGTTCCTCGGTATGGCAGCACAAAGCAAGATTCTGGCAGGCGTGCGCCCCAACGGCGTGAACGATGAGCCGCAGTACGAGCTCACCGTCGACGACGAGAAGGCCAGCGCCCAAGGCATCACCCTGTCGAATATCAACCAGACCCTGGCGATTGCCTTGGGTGGCAGCTACGTCAACGACTTCATCGACCGCGGTCGGGTGAAGAAGGTGTACGTGCAAGGTGACGCCGCCAGCCGCATGTCCCCTGAAGACTTGGACAAATGGTACGTGCGCAGCGACTCCGGGAAGATGGTGCCGTTGTCCTCCATCGCTTCGGGCAAGTGGATCTTCGGTTCGCCGAAACTCTCGCGCTACAACGGTGTAGCGGCGATGGAAGTCCTCGGTACGCCGGCTCCGGGCTACAGTACCGGTGACGCCATGGCCGAAGTCGAGCGTATTGCCAAGCAATTGCCGGCGGGTGTTGGCTATGCGTGGACGGGGCTGTCGTATGAAGAACGTCTGTCCGGCTCCCAGGCGCCTGCGCTGTACGCCTTGTCGCTGCTGGTAGTGTTCCTCTGCCTCGCAGCACTGTACGAAAGCTGGTCGATCCCGATCGCCGTCATCCTGGTAGTGCCGCTTGGGGTTGTAGGTGCGTTGATTGCGACCAGCATGCGCGGGTTGTCCAACGACGTATTCTTCCAGGTGGGCCTGTTGGTGACGGTGGGCTTGGCGGCGAAAAACGCCATCCTGATCGTGGAGTTTGCCAAAGAGCTGCACGAACAAGGCAAAGGCATCGTCGAGGCAGCCATCGAGGCATCCCGCATGCGTCTGCGGCCGATCATCATGACCTCCATGGCGTTCGTGCTCGGCGTATTGCCGCTGGCGATCTCCACCGGCGCCGGTTCGGGCAGCCAGCACGCAATCGGTACCGGCGTCATTGGCGGTATGATCACTGCCACCGTCCTGGCGATCTTCTGGGTGCCACTGTTCTTCGCAACCGTATCGGCTGCTGGCGAACGTAAAAAGAAAGTTATTCCTGAAACTCCTAAAGAGGCTGGCCAATGAGCAAGTCGCTACTTTCCCTAGCCGTCACGGCATTCGTGCTCAGTGGCTGCTCGCTGATACCTGACTATCAGCGCCCTGAAGCACCGGTAGCTGCGCAATTCCCGCAAGGGCCGGCGTATTCCTCGGCCCAGGCGCCGGGCCAGGCCGCTGCCGAGCAGGGCTGGAAGCAGTTTTTCCATGATCCTGCCCTGCAACAGCTGATCCAGACCGCGTTGGTGAACAACCGTGACCTGCGTGTCGCGGCGCTGAACATCGACGCCTACGCGGCGCAGTACCAGATCCAGCGCGCCAACCTGTTCCCCGCCGTATCGGCCACCGGCAGCGGCAGCCGTTCGCGCACCCCGGCCAAGCTGTCGCAGACCGGCGAATCAACCATCAGCAGCCAATACTCGGCGGGCCTCGGGATCAGCTCGTATGAGCTGGACCTGTTCGGTCGTGTACGCAGCCTGAGTGAAGAAGCCCTGCAAAAGTACTTCGCCACTGAAGAAGCGCGGCGCAGCACCCAGATCAGCCTGGTGGCCAGTGTGGCTAACGCCTACCTGACCTGGCAGGCCGACAAGGAACTGCTCAAGCTGACCCAGGAAACCCTCGGCGCGTTCGAGCAGAGCTACAAACTGACCTCGCGCAGTAACGAAGTCGGCGTGGCCTCGGCCCTCGACCTCAGCCAGGCGCGTACTTCGGTGGAAAACGCGCGGGTGCAACTGGCGCGTTACACCCGCCAGGTGGCCCAGGACGAGAACAACCTGACCCTGCTGCTGGGCACCGGCCTGCCGGCGAATATCGCCAGCAAACCGCTGTCGGATGACCTGCTCAGCGAAGTGCCGGCCGGGTTGCCATCGGACCTGCTGCAACGTCGTCCCGACATTGTGCAGGCCGAATACAACCTCAAGGCTGCCAACGCCAATATCGGCGCGGCACGTGCAGCGTTCTTCCCAAGCATCAGCCTGACCGCCAGTGCCGGCACCGCCAGCCCCACCCTGGGCGGCCTGTTCAAAGGCGGCTCGGGCACCTGGTCGTTCGCCCCGCAGATCAACATCCCGATCTTCAACGCCGGTAGCCTGCGCGCAAGCCTGGACTACTCGAAGATCCAGAAAGAGATCAACGTGGCGACCTACGAGAAAGCGATCCAGACCGGCTTCCAGGAAGTCTCCGACGGCCTCGCCGCGCGTGAGACCTACAAGCAGCAGTTGGATGCACAGCGTGGCTTCGTCGCGGCCAACCAGGATTACTACCGCCTGGCCGAGCGTCGCTACCGCATTGGTGTCGACAGCAACCTGACGTTCCTCGACGCCCAACGCCAGCTGTTCAGTGCCCAGCAATCGCTGATCACCGACCGCCTGGCGCAGCTCAACAGCGAGGTCAACCTGTATAAGGCCCTCGGCGGTGGCTGGAACGCGCAGACCGCGAAGAACGAACCGTTGAAAGAAGAAGCACCGGCAATGAAGTTGTTCTGATCGTGCGGGTGTAAAAAAACCGCTTCCCTCACAGGAAGCGGTTTTTTTATGCCTCGGCCTTTTGTTCACCCCAAAATGGGTTCATGTACTCAACTTAAGCGTTGAGAACTTGACCTCCATTTCCTCGCCATCCTCCGCTTGATAATAGAGAGAGAAGCTCACAGTCAGACTAATCTTGCCGTTCTCGTCCTCAGAGATGTGTTCAATCCTCAAACTCCCCGAGTAGTCCGGCGGGAGGTACTCGAGATAGCCCTCCCAACCAAAGCTGGCTTGTATAGGCAGGGGTCTCAGGCCGATGGGGTATGTCTGCCGAGGTTTCAGCTTGCCCGCCTCAAGGGTCAGTTCATTTTTCGAACCAGGGTTGCCCTCAAGGCCTAAGCGAACGAAAAATTGATAATCCTCGATGTAGCTCAACTCGACGCTATCGAAATCAAGCGCGATCTTCTCGCCATCTGCGTTGATCAATTCCCCACTGAACTTATTCACAGTGGTTAAAAAACTCCCCATATCTGATCCAAAGCTCATGATTCATTCTCCCTTCAAGACCTGATAGTAACTGCCACCCTCCCCAAAATAGGCCTTTGAAAGCAGGTGTCTACTGTCAACCCTGACAGTAGACACCTGCACCTGAACACCTGAATCTGACGAGTTGAGTGCACCTTGCGCTCCCTTCAACCTTTCAGGGTAAAATTGGTAACAGATTCTTACAGACCACAAAGGGAGCTTGTCGTAATGATCGTAGGAATCGACCTAGGCACGACCAATAGCCTGGCCGCCGTCTGGCGCGGCGATGCCGCCGAAATGGTACCCAATGCCCTTGGCCAGTTGCTGACCCCGAGTGTGGTCGGCCTGGATGATCAAGGCCGTATCCTGGTTGGCCAAGCCGCTAAGGAACGCCTGCATACCCACCCGCACCTGACCACTTCGCTGTTCAAGCGCTACATGGGCAGTGCCACCGAAGTGCGCCTCGGCGACCGCTCGTTCCGCCCCGAAGAACTCTCGGCGCTGGTCCTCAAAAGCCTTAAAGAAGACATCGAACGCACCTACGGCCAAACCGTCACTGAAGCGGTAATCAGCGTGCCCGCCTACTTCAGCGACGGCCAACGCAAAGCCACGCGCATCGCCGGTGAATTGGCGGGGCTCAACGTTGAAAAGCTGATCAACGAACCCACTGCCGCTGCTTTGGCGTATGGCCTGCACCAGCGTGACAAGGAAACCTCGTTCTTGGTCTTCGACCTCGGCGGCGGCACGTTTGACGTGTCGATCATCGAGCTGTTCGACGGTGTGATGGAGGTGCGCGCCAGCGCCGGCGACAACTTCCTCGGCGGCGAAGACTTCGACACCCTGCTGCTCGAACACTTCGTCGACAGCCAGCGCAACGCCCAGGGTTTCCCGCCCACCAGCAGTGTATTGCAGGCCCTGCGCCGCGAAGCCGAGCGCGTGCGCAAAGCCTTGGGCCAGGACGACAGCGCCGAGTTCGCCCTGCGCGTCGACGGCCAGCAGTGGGTCAAAACCATCACCCAGGCTGAACTCGCCAAACTTTACACGCCCTTGTTGGAACGCCTGCGCGCGCCGATTGAACGCGCCCTGCGCGATGCGCGGATTCGGGTCGGCGACCTCGATGAAATCCTACTGGTCGGCGGCACCACGCGCATGCCGCTGGTGCGCAAACTCGCCGCTGGTTTGTTCGGGCGTTTCCCGTCCATCAGCCTCGACCCGGACCAGGTGGTCGCCCACGGCGCGGCGATTCAGGCGGCGCTCAAAGCCCGTTCGGCGGCGCTGGAAGAGATCGTGCTGACCGACGTCTGCCCCTACACCCTGGGCATCGAAACCTCAAACCAGTATGGTGGCCATATTGAAAGCGGGCATTACCTGCCGCTGATCGAACGCAACAGCAGCGTGCCGGTCAGCCGGGTCAAGAGTGTGGTCACGCTTCACGACGACCAGGCCTTCGTGCTGCTCAAAATCTATCAGGGCGAAAGCCGCCTGGTGAAAGACAATATTGAACTGGGCCAGCTGGAAATCCCTGTGCCCAAGCGCAAGGCCGGCGAAGTCTCGCTGGACGTACGCTTCACCTACGACAACAACGGCTTGCTCGAAGCCCAGGTGAACATCCCGCTGACCGGCGAGCAGCATTCGCTGGTGATCGAGAACAACCCGGGCGTGCTCAGCCCGCAGGAGATCGAGCAACGCCTGCAAGCGTTGGCGCTGCTGAAGATTCACCCGCGCGACCAGCAGGTCAACACGGTGCTGACCGCCCGCCTCGAGCGGCTCTACCAGGAAAACCTCGGCGAATTGCGTGAGCAGCTCGGGCACTGGGCCGCGCAGTTCCAGCAAGTGCTCGACACCCAGGACGAACGCCGCATCCGTGAGGCCCGCAGCGAGCTGACCCGTCAACTTGAGCAACTCGACAACGGGTTCTGGCGCTGAGAGATAACCACATGGACTGTTGGACAGTGTTGCAACTGGCAGACGATGCCGACGAGCGCACCATCAAGCGCACTTACGCGCGGCTGCTGAAAAGCTGCCGCCCGGACGATGACGCCGAGGGTTTCCAGCGCCTGCGCGAGGCCTATGAACAGGCGCTGAACATCGCGCGCTGGCGGGCCGATAACGAGGAGTTGGAAACCGTTGAGGCGCCGATGGCCGAACAGGCCCACGGCAATCTCAACGAGCTGGCTGAACTGATGGACGTTCGCCCCCTGAGTCCTGCGTCGTTCGAACCACCCATGGCGAAAAACGCGTATGACCTCGCCGAGCTGATGAACATCAGCCCGCTCAGCCCCGCCGCGTTTGAAGCGCCAAAGCCCAGCCCGACCCACGCACTGCTCGCCGGCGTGAACGTGCACAACCTCGATGAACGCTGGGCCCAGGCCCAACAGCAGCGCTGCGAAGAAGCATTCCAGGCCGGCCTGCTGCGCCATTGCTTCGAAGCCCCCGGCGAGCGCAGTGCAATCGTCGGTTGGGCGATGCAACACCTGGAATGGCTGACGCCCTGGCAACAGGTGGCGATGACCCCTTGGCAGCACGAAGCCCTCACCCGCGAACTGCTGCAGGATTACCGTCGCACCTTGCAGGAACTGCTGGAGCAAAAGGCCGAGCGCGAGTTCATCACCCAACTGACGCACTACAACGAGCAAGCCTGGCTGCGGGTGTTCGATCAGCAGCAACAGTGGCAACACATCATTTTGCAACTACTGCACGACACCGAATGGAGCGTGCCGCTGTTTGAACGCGTGTGCCAGGCCTTTGGCTGGGACGACCAGAAAGGCGTGTACCCAGAGCCCGCGTGGATGTGGCGCACGCTGGTCGAACGTTGCGAGCAGCAAAGTTTCTACGACAACCTGCTGGAAAAAGCCCAGAACGGGCCACGCAATGCAGTCGACACCTTGGCTGCGCGTCTGTTGCTGACGCCGATGTCCACCACCGAACAGCATCGACTGACTTCACAGTTTGGCGCAGACCAATGGAACGCCTGCCAGCAACTGTCGGAAAAACTCGCCTGGCGTTACCCGTCGTTGCTTGAACGCCTGCCCCAGCACGATGTGTTTTTCTGGCGCAAGTTTCTGCCGCGTCCAGTCACCCAAAAAAGCTGGGCCAGGGTATGGGGCGGGCTGGCCATCGCCACCTGCCTGGCCTCCATCCACCTGAAAAAAAGCCCGGCGCCGGTCGAACTCGTCATGTTCATGCTGCTGACCTTTCTGCCGGCCACCGTCGCCATACGCGCCACCCAGGCCTGGGCGGCATTCACCTCGTGCTTGCGCGTTGCGGACCTGTGGCTGAGCGAGCGGGTGTTGCCCAAACGCGTCAACCCGCGCCAATACTGGCTGGTGCTGCGCCACGGTGTGCCGCAAGTAGGGATGCTGTGGATGTTCGGCTTCGTGCTGGGGCTGATGGGCATGTTCACCTACTTGGGCATGATTCTGATCCACCTGTTCAGCCACCGGCGCATGGGTGAGGTCGACGAATCCTTTAATGCCAAATGGCCGTGGATCAGCGGCCTGCACTGGAGTTACTGGAGCCCATGGCAACTGGTGTTCCTAGTGGTGATGGTGGTCGTGACGCTCGCCTGCCAGCTGTACCTGCCCGGCTTTCCTTTGACCCGCTTGATTGAGTCTCGACTGTAAGCCACCCGTGGCGGGCCAGCCGTTGCAGCGGCGGCCCGTCAACTTGCGTTCGATCATCGCCCACAACCCGCCTGCCCCCACTTTCATCACGCCCACACCGCCAAGCAACATGGCCGACACCTGCATAACCCCAATAACAACAGGTCCTACACCATGAGCACTTTGCACCCGCGCCAGCTGTTGCTGGCGACCGCTGTCGTCAGCCTTGCCCTGCCCGTCGTCGCCGCAGAACACGGCTTTCTCGAAGACGCCAGCGCCAACCTCAACTTGCGCAATTTCTTCATCAACCGCAATTACACCAACCCGACCAAAGCCCAGGGCGGCGCGCAGGAGTGGACACAAAGCTTCATTCTCGACGCCAAGTCCGGCTTCACCCAAGGCACGGTGGGCTTCGGTCTGGATGTGCTGGGTTTGTACTCGCAAAAGCTCGATGGCGGGCGCGGCACCGGTGGCACCCAGCTGTTACCACTGGACCACGATGGCCGCCCGGCGGATAACTTCGGGCGCTTGGGTGTGGCGTTCAAAGCGCGGATTTCCAAGACTGAGGTCAAGGTTGGCGAGTGGATGCCGGTGCTGCCGATTTTGCGTTCAGACGATGGCCGGTCCTTGCCGCAAACCCTGCGCGGCGGGCAGATCACCTCCAAAGAGATCGACGGCCTGACCCTCTACGGCGGCCAGTTCCGCGCCAACAGCCCGCGCGATGACAGCAGCATGACGGATATGTCGATGTCCGGGAAAACCGCTTTTACGTCCGACCGCTTCAACTTCCAAGGCGGCGAATACGCGTTCAACGACAAACGCACCCAGGTCGGCGTGTGGAATGCTCAGCTCAAAGACATCTATCGCCAGCAGTTCGTCAACCTGATCCACAGCCAGCCCGTGGGCGACTGGACCCTGGGCGCCAACCTCGGGTTCTTCTACGGCAAGGACGACGGCAGCGCCCGCGCAGGGAGCCTGGACAACAAAACCTGGTCTGGGCTGTTCTCTGCCAAATACGGCGGCAACACCTTCTATGTCGGCCTGCAAAAACTTACCGGCGACAGCGCCTGGATGCGCGTCAACGGCACCAGCGGTGGCACCCTTGCCAACGACAGTTACAACGCCAGCTACGACAACGCCGAGGAAAAATCCTGGCAAGTGCGCCACGACTACAACTTCGCCGCCCTCGGCATACCGGGCCTGACCCTGATGAACCGTTATATCAGCGGCAGTAACGTGCATACCGGCACCGTCACCGACGGCAAGGAGTGGGGCCGCGAGAGCGAACTGGGCTACACGGTGCAGAGCGGCACATTCAGGGATCTGAACGTGCGCTGGCGCAATTCGAGTATGCGCAGGGACTTCAACAACAATGAGTTCGATGAAAACCGCTTGATCGTCAGCTACCCCATCAGCCTGCTGTAAGCGTCCAGGTCAGCCCGGGTGAAAGCCGCGTGCTGATTGAGCGCGGCTGTTTTGTCGCAAGTTGCCTCAATTGCAGTAGGAACGTTTAACGCTAATCGCTCGACTGACGGATACCTGCGCCGGCGTCGCAAACGCCGGTTCTAAAAACGCTAAGATCCGTCAGGAAGGTAACCCCCCATGAGCTCAGTAACGTCGCATCACAGCCACTTCATGGCGCCATCCCAACCTACCGTCAACAGCAACCCACCCACACCGCGCTCCAACGCACCACGTACTCAAACCACCCAAAAAATGCTGGTGGATGACGGTAACCTGCGTGCAGGTCAGGTACTGATCAAGGGTCTCAAAAACCCTGAACGCCCTGAGACGCTAGCCAATGTTCTGCTCCTCGAAACAGGCGATAAATCAGACCAGATCCACATCAGCCAACGTCCTGATGGCCAACTGTATGCGCAGGTGAACGGTCGCTGCTACGCCTTCAATACGCACGACGGCGAAACAAATGTTCCGACCTTACTGCACATCAAAACCGGGGCGGGTAACGACCGTATTACCATCGATCCCAATGTCACCGTGCGTGTGGAGATCGAAGCCGGCGACGGTGATGACTTTATCCAGGCAGGCGGCGGCCACACCACCATCTACGGCGGGCGCGGCAATGACCATATTCGGCTTGGCAGCGGCATAGCCTATGCAGAAGGCAATGAGGGCGACGACACGATGATGGGTGGCACTGGCAACGCCGTCATGTACGGAAATCGCGGCAGAGACCGCATGTACGCAGGCAGCGGGCCGGCGAGTAAACACAGCCACCTGGATGGCGGCGCCGACGACGACCAGCTTTACGCGGGCAATGGCCATACCGTGCTCAATGGCGGGCTGGGCAATGACCTGCTGGTGGGCCATGACGACACCACCTTTTACACCGGGGAAGGACACGACACCGTCAGGGCCAACACCATCAAGGCACGTATCTATGCACAAGAGACGGATCGCCTCATCGGCACTCAAGGTGCAACCATCAACCACGTGACGCCGACCAAAGCGGGCCGACAAGCCTTCCGGGTAATGGGACCACCCGATTTCATTCAACGGGTCGAAGACGATCTGGAATTGCTTCGCGCATCGCCCCAAGGGCAAAAAGTGCTGGTGGCGTTGGATAAGGCGGCGCTGCAAAACGGCGGCCCCGTCAACATTGTTCCCTCCGATGGCCCCGGTAATCGCTACATATTCTCAAGCGCCGAGCTGCAAAGACTGGAAGATACCCGACAGCTTGGCGATGAACCGGATAACCCGAAGCACGGCTATATCAAGGATGGGGTGCCTGGCGCGCGCGCGGACAAAGCCACAATTCTCTATGACCCGTCATCCTATGGCACCGACGACCCGACTTCGCCCCTGGTCCAGCTGTACCATGAGATGGCGCACGCCTGGAACGGCGCCAACGGCACTTTCCTGCCGGGCTCGAGCAAGCCGACCGCAAAAAATCCTGAGCGTCCTGGTCCACCCAATGCAGAACTGCAAGCCGTCGGCCTGCCAACCAACGCGGCGCCCTTTGACTTCGATAACAACCCCTTCACGCCTCCCACCTCAACCAACCCTGCCCCCTTTACGGAGAACTCGCTAAACGAAGAAATGGGCAAGCCGTTGCGACAACGCTACGCCTTACATCTGAAAGCGGGCTGAGTCAGCGGTCCGCTATCGCTTAAGACCAGCGGCAGTATTTAGCGGTGATGACAGCCGCGATCATGCTGTATCGTGCACGCGCCCTTCACCCGGCACACGGACCCTCGACACGGATGACGACCTCTGAACCCAGGCTGCCATGAAATACCTGACTGTCATTCTGTCGATCCTGCTCAGCGGCTGCATAAGCGCGCCCATTGCCCTCACCGCGCAGACCGAGCAGCGTTTACAAGCCCAGGCCCCCATTCGCTTCTTGCTGACCTTCGATGACGGCCCCAGCGCCTCGGGCTATAACAACCCGAGCCGCTCGGTCATAACCGACCTGGCGCACAACCCGGTAATGCCGGGAATCAAAGCGGTGTTCTTCCTGCAAACCGAATCCTCCCGCGCAGGCGGCAGCCCTCGGGGGCGCAAGACCATTGCGCGTGAATACGCAGCCGGACACGTCCTGGCCTTCCACACGGCCACGGGGTTTCACACCAACCACCGCTGGCTGAGTGACGCCGAGCTTGAAAGCACCCTCAGCCAGGGCGCGGCGGATATCGCCTCGATCACCGGCACGCCGCCTCTGCTGGTGCGCCCGCCCTTCTGGAACTACGACAAGCGCACCTTCGCCGCCTACCAACGCCACGGCATGCACGTATTGTTGACCGACCTGAGTGCCAATGACGGCAAGATCTGGGGCTTCAACGGCAGCCCGCGCCGCCGGGCGAATTTGTACCGGCAACTGTCGGTGGTACGCGAGCGCATTGCCTTGGGCGAGTTACCGACGGTAGACGGCGTGATACCGGTGGTGGTGACCTTCCACGATATCAACCGCTACACCGCGCGGCACTTGCAGGAGTACTTGCAGATTCTGATGGACAGTGCCCGAATCAACGGCATGAAAACCGCTGCCGAGCCGTTCTACACCGACCCCGCCACGCTCGAACGCGCGGCGCTGGCGCGTACGGTGAAGGATATGAATGAAGTGGTGCACTTGCCGGGTGCATGGAGCTGGATATGGGATGCGGACTCCCACTGAAGATTGGAATCGCGCACTTACCGGGTTCATTTTCTTGTCGTCTATGGAACTGCTCACTTATGAGACGCCACTGATGCAGCTTTCGACATCCTATGTTTTCAGGGTTTTCTATAGTGAATACATTACGCCCCGACCAACCCTCACCCGACTCTGCGTACCGCTCCTACATTCACCAGGCGAACGCTTCTGAACATAAAAAAACACTCCCCCCGGCCCTTATCGACGGTAATGTCAAACCTGATACCCCTTACAACTCCACACCCGCCACTCATAAAATTCCGCAAAACCCATCAACAATCGACTTTTACGCGCTCTTCAAAGACGCCAGCATTCACGTGTCCAGAGAGTGCACTGTACGTGAAAGTGAAGTCCGCGCTTATCCCCCTAAATTGGTACGCGATACGTTGACGATAAAAACTGGCGACGGTGATGACATTGTGAACGTCAGTAATGGCGCAAATGGTCATCTGCGTATCACCATCAACACGAGAATCTACGACGTAAAACTTGCCCCCAAGCAAACACTAAAAATACAAACGGAAGGCGGCAATGACCGCATAAAAGTAGACAGCGATGTCCATGCCGAAATCCAGATAGAAGGCGGCGACGGTGATGATCATATTTGGGCTGGCGGGGGCCGTACGAGGGTATTCGGAGGCGCCGGCAGCGATCACATCTATCTTGGCGCCGGCACCAGTTATGCGGAGGGCGGTGACGGTGCCGACTGGATTCAAACCGGCACAGGACGAGCAGTTGTTTACGGCAACAATGGCAATGATGTAATTCAAGGCTACGTAGGCCCTGGGGGCAAACCCGCCTATATGGACGGCGGCAGCGGGAAGGATCAGATTCACGGGGGTTCCAGCCACACCGTCATGAACGGCGGCTTGGACGATGACACATTAAGCAGCGTCGGACGCGCTACCTTCTACTCAGGAAAGGGTGACGATACGATTGTATCCATCCATGACAGCGATCTTATCTACGCAAAAAAAGATGACCTGATAAAAAAGACCACCGCCGCAAAACTCACACTGATCTCACCCAGCGACGCTGGAAAAAAAGCGTTCACTCTTGAAGGCTCTACAGAGTTCCAACAACGGATCAACGATGACCTGGAGATGCTTAGGGGCTCCCCTGCTGGTCAGGAAATGCTAAGCGAGTTGGACAGGATGACCAAGCGCAACGGCTTCCCTCTGAAAATACTGGAGGTTCAATCCGAGGACGTTAACTTCTACACGGGTCATAACGAATACTATGAAAACCTGATCAACACCGGACAAAAACTGCCTATTGGAGAGGATCCAAAGCTGAGCACCCTTCAAGAGGGAAAGCGGGGCGATGTGATGACCAGTGGCGACGTATTCAGTAATCGCTCCTACGTGCCTGAAGGCCCGGTTAACAGATCGCCCCTGAGTGCCTTTTACCATGAACTGTCACACGCTTATAACTTTGGTAACGGCACTGTTTTCCCTGGTAAAACCGACGGGGAACTCAACCTCGAACGTCAAGCTGTCGGCCTGGACACCAATGCCCCTGAATTTGACTTTGATGATGACCCGCTGACGCCTGCCAGCAACACTAACCCCTACCCGTTCAATGAAAACGCACTTCATGAAGAAATGGGTGAGCCGCTACGTGACAAATACCGAGGTTGAGCTGAAGACGCAAGCAAGCTTGGCGGCAATCAAGTTTTTCCGCGCGACTCTACACCCAGCTCATCCCACACCGACTCCGCCAGGTGAAACGTCGCGTTCGCCGCCGGGATGCCGCAGTAAATCGCGCTCTGCATCAGCACTTCCTTGATCTCGGCGCGGGTCACGCCGTTGCTCGCGGCGGCGCGCAGGTGCAGCTTGAGTTCTTCACTGCGGTTCATGCCGATCAGCATCGCAATGGTGATCAGGCTGCGGGTGTGCCGTGGCAGGCCGGGGCGAGTCCAGATATCACCCCAGGCGTGGCGGGTGATCATTTCCTGGAACTCGCTGTTGAATTCGGTCAGGGCGTTGAGGCTGCGATCGACGTGCGCGTCGCCCAGCACTTCGCGGCGCACTTGCAGGCCATCGGCGTAACGTTGTTTCTCGTCCACAAAAAGCTCCTGGTTCAATGAGATATCAGCCCGATCACCCGAGGCGAGCCCACTGGTTGTGATGAATGGGCTCGTTATGGCGAGCGGGCTTGCCACAGAGGGTTAATCAGTCAGCAAAAAACCCAATACACGGTCGCTGAACTCAGCCCCGGCCTGGACGTTCGACAGGTGCGCCGCATAGAACTCGGCGTACTCGGCGCCCCGCACATGGTGCTGGATAAAGTGACTACCGGCCGGCGGCGTGACCGCATCTTCAGTGCCGGCGATCACCAATGTCGGCACTTGGATCGCAGCCAGTTGCTCACGAAAATCGGCGTCGCGCACCGCTGCGCAGTTGGCGGCATAACCCTGGGGCGATGTGGCCGCAAGCATGTCGGTAATCTGCTTGGCCTGGTGCGGATTGGCGGCGGCGAAATCGGCGGTGAACCAGCGCGCAATCGACGCATCGCGCAACGCCACCATGGCGGCCGGGCCATCGCGCAGGACCGTCTCGATACGTGGGTTCCACACCTCAGGCGTGCCAATCTTGGCCGCGGTGTTGCACACCACCAGCCGCTGCACACGGTCACCCGCGTGAATGCCCAGCCATTGGCCGATCAAGCCGCCCATGGACAGCCCGCAAAAATGCGCGCGCTGGATATCCAGTGCATCCAGCAGCGCGATCACGTCACGGCCAAGTTGCTCAATGCTGTACGGCCCCTCGGTGACCAACGATTTGCCATGGCCACGGGTATCGAAACGCAGCACGCGAAAATGCGCTGTAAAGGCCGGCATCTGGATGTCCCACATATGCAGGTCGGTCCCCAGGGAATTGGCCAACACCAGCACGGGTGCGTCGAGCGGCCCGTCCAATTGGTAATGCAATTCGCCCTCGGCGAGTTGTACAAAAGCCACAGCGGTCTCCTTACGCGGTCAATGCAAAATGGTCGGCCACCGCGCGGGTGACCCACATGTGTGCCTGGCCCAGGTAGTGGGCCGGATCAAGCAGGCGGTCCAATTCAGTCGCTGACAGTTCGCCGGTGACCTGTGTTTCGTTCGCGAGTACCGCGCGCAAATGTCGCCCCTCGGCAACGGCGCGCTTGCAACAGTGCTCCAGCAGATGGTGCGCAGTTTCGCGGCCCAGGCGTTGGGCAAGCACACTGCTGACGGCTTCAGCCAACATCAGCCCTTGGGTCAGATCGAGATTGCGCGCCATGCGTTCAGGGTCGACCTCCAGTCCCTCACTCACTAGCAACGCTTGCTTCAAGGCGCCGGACACCAGCCGGCAAATGTCCGGCAAGGTTTCCCACTCAGCGTGCCACAGGCCCAAGCTGCGTTCGTGCTCCTGGGGCATGGCGCTGTACATCGTCGCCACCAATCCTGGCACGCGGGTGGCCGCGCTGATCAGCACAGCGGCGCCCACGGGGTTGCGCTTGTGCGGCATGGTCGACGAACCGCCTTTGCCTGGCGCCGACGGCTCGAACACTTCCGCCGCTTCGGTCTGCATCAGCAGACTGATATCGCGCCCCACTTTACCCAGGCTGCCAGCAATCAGGCCGAGCACGCTGGCGAATTCCACCAGCCGGTCGCGCTGGGTGTGCCAAGGCTGCTCGGGCACACTCAGTTGCAGCTCCGTGGCCAATGCTTCGGCCACCGGCATGGCGTGTTCGCCGAGCGCCGCCAGGGTGCCGGACGCGCCGCCGAATTGCAGCACCAGCAAGCGCGGCTTCAACTCGGCAAGGCGCTGGCGACTGCGCGTCACCGCGCCCAACCAACCGGCGATTTTCATTCCCAGGGTCACCGGGGTCGCATGCTGCAACCAAGTACGTCCGGCCAACGGCACGCGCGCATAGCGTTGCGCCTGCATGGCGAGAATCTCGCCCAACTGCGCCAAGTCCGCTTCGATCAATTCCAAGGCGCTGCGCAGTTGCAGCACCAGGCCGGTGTCCATCACGTCCTGGCTGGTCGCCCCCAAGTGCACATAACGTTCGGCACCGGCGTCTTCGCTGGCGATCAACTTACCCAGCGCCTTCACCAGCGGAATCGCCGAATTGCCCGCCGTGGCAATCGCCACGCCAAGCGCATCCACGTCGTACAAAGACGCCAGGCACGCCTGGGCAATCGGTGCGACGGCGGCCTGGGGAATCAACCCGACCTGGGCCTCGGCCCGGGCCAACCCCGCTTCAAAATCCAGCATGCCCTGCAAACGTCCCCTGTCGCAGAACACCTCGGCCATGCTGTCAGCGGTGAAGTAAGCGTCGAACAGTTGGTTGCTCGTGCGCAGTGTCATAACTCATCCCTTACAGATCGTGATGCAAGTACGCCGCCTCTTTCGGTAGGCGCAAGCTGAACAGGAAGGCCACCGCCATCATCACGGTGACGTACCAATAGAAGGCGTTTTCCATGCCGATGGATTTAAGGCTCAACGCGACGACTTCCGCCGAACCGCCGAACACCGCATTCGCCACCGCATAGGCCAGGCCAACGCCCAATGCACGCACCTGCGGCGGGAACATTTCCGCTTTGACCAAGCCACTGATGGAGGTGTAGAAACTGACAATCGCCAAAGCCAGGGTGATCAGCACGAAGGCCAGGAACGGGCTGCTGATGGTTTTTAACGTGAGTAGGATCGGCACTGTGAACAGTGTGCCAAGGCCGGCAAACCACAGCATCGAATTACGCCGGCCGATCTTGTCCGCCAACATGCCGAACAACGGCTGCATGCACATGTAGAGGAACAGCGCGCCGGTCATGATGTAGCTCGACGTCTTGGCGTGCATGCCAACGGTGTTGACCAAATACTTCTGCATGTACGTGGTGAACGTATAGAAAATCAGCGAGCCACCGGCGGTGTAACCCAGTACCGTCACGAATGCTTTACCGTGGTCGCGTAACAACGCGACGATGCTGCCCGCGTCCTTGTTCTCGCGCATTTCCTTGCTGGAGGTTTCTTTCAACGTGCGACGCAGCAGCAGAGAAATCACCGCCGCGATGGCGCCGATCACAAACGGAATCCGCCAGCCCCAGGCACGCAGTTCGTCTTCGCTGAGGATCTGTTGCAGGATCACGACGACCAGTACCGCCAGCAGTTGCCCGCCGATCAGGGTCACATACTGGAACGAAGCGAAGAAGCCACGCTGGCCCTTGAGCGCGATTTCACTCATGTAGGTGGCAGTGGTGCCGTATTCGCCGCCCACCGACAAACCCTGGAACAAACGCGCCACCAACAGCAAGGCCGGGGCCCAGGCGCCGATGTCTTTGTAAGTGGGCAAAAAGGCGATGACCAAGGAACCGGCGCACATCATCAGCACCGAGATCATCATCGAGCTCTTGCGCCCGTGCTTGTCGGCCACCCGGCCAAATAGCCAGCCGCCGATAGGACGCATCAGGAACCCGGCGGCGAATACGCCAGCAGTGTTCAGCAGTTGGACCGTAGGGTCATCCGACGGAAAAAACGCCGGGGCAAAATAGATGGCGCAGAAGGCATAGACATAGAAGTCGAACCATTCGACGAGGTTGCCAGAGGATGCGCCGACAATTGCAAAAATCCGTTTGCTGCGTTCTTCTCCGGTGTAGTGAATCGTTTTTGTTGTCATGTTTTTTCACTCAGTGGGAACGGTTATAGCCTAGACATACTTTGCAACAAACATGTTCCGCAAGCGGACTTTTGGATAATTGTTGTCTGAACCAGCCTCATCGGGAGCAAGCTCCGTCCCACACTTTGATGTGTGAATTCAGTCAAATGTGGGAGGGGGCTTGCTGCCGACAGGATTTCAAGCCAATTCAGTAATCGAAGAACACCGTTTCCTTATCTGTGCCCTGCAACACCACATTCCACTGATACACACCGCCTGCATCCGTCTTGGCCATCAACGTGCTGCGCCGCTGTGCGGGCACACACGCCAGTAACGGGTCATCCCTATTCAACGCCTCACCGTCAAAATAAATCCGCGTCAGCAAGTGCTTCACCAACCCGCGTGCAAACACTAGCACCACCAGGTGTGGCGCCTGAGTCGTACCCGCAAGCCCCGGCACGCTGCCCGGTTTTATCGTGGTAAAGCGAAAGCGCCCTTCGGCATCCACCGGCACCCGACCAAAGCCTTCGAAGTTGGGATCGACGGCTTTGTCCTGTTCATCTTCAGGGTGATCGTATTTGCCGGCGGCATTGGCCTGCCAGACTTCAAGCATCGCGTCGTTGACGACATCACCGTTGCCGTCCACCACCTGTCCGCTGATCGCCACGCGCTCGCCGAGGGTAGCCGACACGGTGAGGTCTTCGCGGTTCAGCCAGGTCAGGCCGATGTGGTAATACGGCCCGACGGTGTGGGACGTGGTCGCATAGAGTGTCATCTCATTTCTCCATCGGCGTGGCGTCGCGGCCGCGCAGGACGATGTCCCAGCGGTAGCCGAGGGCATAGGAAGGAATGGTTTTTTCCAGATCAAAACTCGCGATCAGGCGCTGCTTGGCCGAGGTGTCCGGCACGCAGTTGTAGATCGGGTCGTATTCCAACAGCGGGTCGCCGGGGAAGTACATCTGTGTAACCAGGCGCGTCAGCACGCTCGGGCCAAACAGCGAAAAGTGGATATGCGCCGGGCGCCACGCGTTGTGGTGGTTGCCCCACGGGTAGGCGCCAGGCTTGATGGTCTGGAACTGGTACCCGCCATCGGCGTCGGTGACGGTGCGGCCGGTGCCGGTGAAGTTCGGGTCCAGCGGCGCGTCGTGCAGGTCGCGCTTGTGGTTGTAGCGGCCGGCGGCGTTGGCCTGCCAGATCTCCACCAGAATGCCCGGCACCGGCAGGCCATTCTCATCCAGCACACGGCCATGAATGATGATGCGCTCGCCTTGCGGATCGCCTTCATGCTGGGCGGTCAGGTCATTGTCCTGCTCATTGACGCGTTCAGCGCCAATGCACGGGCCGGTGATTTCCGACAAGGAATGCGGCAGAAACACCAACGGCTGGGACGGCGAACGCAGGTTCGTCGACTGGTAGGCCGGGTGCAGGTATTCCGGTTGAGTACCGGCTTGCGGGCGCCGGTATCCGGGCTTGTCACTCATGGAGCAATCCTCTCGTATTAGATGCGTTCAATCGCCAGGGCCAAGCCTTGGCCGACGCCCACACACATGGTCGCCAAGCCTCTGCGGCCACCGGTTTTTTCCAACTGGTGCAAGGCCGTCAACACCAACCGCGCGCCACTCATGCCCAGCGGATGGCCGAGGGCGATGGCGCCGCCGTTCGGGTTCACCTGGGGTGCGTCGTCGGCGATGCCCAACTCACGCAGCACCGCCAGGCCTTGGCTGGCGAAAGCTTCGTTGAGCTCAATCACGTCAAAGTCAGTGACTGCCAGGCCCAGGCGCTCCACCAGTTTGCGCACCGCCGGCACCGGGCCGATGCCCATCACACGTGGTGCGACACCGGCACTGGCCATACCCAGCACGCGGGCACGGGCGGTCAGGCCATGTTTTTTAATCGCTTCAGCGCTGGCCAGAATCAGCGCTGCCGCACCGTCATTGACACCTGAGGCGTTGCCGGCAGTGACGGTCCGGTCCGGGCCATTCACTGGTTTGAGCTTGGCCAGGGCTTCCAAGGTGGTGTCGGCGCGTGGATGCTCATCCTGCTCGACCAGGGTTTCGCCTTTTTTATGCGCGACGCGTACCGGCACGATTTCTTCAGCAAAGAACCCGGCAGCTTGCGCGGCGGCCGTACGTTGCTGGCTACGCAGGGCGAAGGCGTCCTGATCGGCGCGGGACACGCTGTAGTCGTCGGCGACGTTATCGGCGGTCTGCGGCATCGCCTCCACACCGTATTGGGCCTTCATCAACGGGTTGATAAAACGCCAGCCGATGGTGGTGTCTTCAAGTTTCATGTTGCGTGAAAACGCGGCATCGGCCTTGCCCATCACGAACGGTGCGCGGGACATCGACTCGACGCCACCGGCAATCGCCAGCTCCATTTCGCCGCTGGCGATGGCGCGAAAGGCCGTGCCGATCGCGTCCATGCCCGAGGCGCATAAACGGTTGAGGGTCACGCCGGGAATACTTTCCGGCAGGCCCGCCAACAGCAGCGCCATGCGCGCGACGTTGCGGTTGTCTTCACCGGCTTGGTTGGCACAACCGAGGAACACTTCGTCGACGGCACTCCAGTCCACCGACGGGTTACGCTCGATCAGCGCCTTGATCGGCAATGCCGCCAAGTCATCGGCACGCACCGTGGATAGACCTCCGCCAAACCGGCCGATGGGCGTGCGGATGGCATCGCAGATAAATACGTCACGCATCAGGCGTCTCCTGGCGCTTGGCCATGGGCGGCGGCGGTGCGAGCTTCGAGATCACGCAGGGCCTTCAGTTCGATATCAGTCGGTGCGTCGGTGATGCTCACCGGGTCGGCGAACCGAATCGCCCAACCGGTGGCCGCGACCACTTGCTCGCGGGTCACGCCGGGGTGCAGCGCGGTGACCACAAATTCATGGCTACCCGCTTCCGGCTCCATGATGCACAGGTCGGTAATAATCCCTACTGGGCCAGCGCCCGGCAGGCCCAGACGTTTACGTGAATCGCCGCCTTCGCCGTGGCCCACCGAGGTGATGAAGTCCAGTTTGTCGACAAACGAGCGCGCCGACTGCTTGAGGATGATCAGCACGCTCTTGGCCGAGCCGGCAATCTCCGGCGCGCCACCGGCACCCGGCAGGCGCACGTTGGGCTGGTAGTAATCACCGACCACGGTGGTGTTGATATTGCCGAAGCGGTCGACTTGGGCAGCGCCCAGAAACCCCACGTCGATACGCCCGCCTTGCAGCCAGTAGCGAAAAATCTCACCGGTCGGCACGACGGTGTCGGCGGTTTCCGCCAGCTCACCGTCGCCGATGGACAGCGGCAGTACACTGGGTTTTGCGCCGATCGGGCCGGACTCGTAGATCAGCACCACATCGGGTGACGAGGTCAGGCGCGCCAGGTTGGCGGCCTTGGAGGGCAAGCCGATGCCGACAAAGCACACCGAGCCGTTCTTGAGGCGGCGCGCGGCGGCGACGGTCATCATTTCATTGGTCGAGTAAGCCATTACTTGGCCTCCTGCGCGGTGGCCAGCTTGGCCTGGAATGCACTGAAATCGACGGTGCCGTGGATGTATTCGTCGATCCAGGCGGTAAAAGTCCCACGGTCACGAGAGATCGGGTCCCACGCCTGGTAGAAGCGGTTATCACGCTCGTTGTAGCCGTGGGCGTAGGACGGATGCGCGCCACCGGGTACATGGCACACCGCCGTCAGCGCCCAGGTCGGCAGCACACAGCTGTTCATCGGTGCATTCAGGTCGTCGACGATTTCTTCGACGGTGACGATGCAACGCTTGGCTGCCAACGCCGCTTCCTTCTGCACGCCGAGAATGCCCCAGAGCAACACGTTGCCCTTGCGGTCGGCCTTCTGGGCGTGGATCACGGTGACATCCGGGCGCACCGACGGCACCGCCGCCAGCACTTCGCCGGTGAACGGGCAAGTCACGGTCTTGATCAGCGGGTTGACCTTGGGCAGGTCGGAGCCGGCGTAGGCACGCAGTACGGCGAACGGCAGGCCCGATGCACCAGCAACGTAGGCGTTGGCCAGGTCGGCGTGGCTGTGCTCTTCGATCTCCAACGATTGCGGCCAGTGTTTTTCCACCGCATCACGCAGGCGATGCAAGGAGCCCACGCCGGGGTTGCCGCCCCAGGAGAAAATCAACTTGCGCACGCAGCCGGCACCGATCAACTGGTCGTAGACCAAGTCAGGCGTCATGCGCACCAATGTCAGGTCTTTCTTGCCCTGACGAATGATTTCATGACCCGCTGCCGTAGGGATCAGATGGGTGAAGCCTTCCAGTGCGACGGTATCGCCGTCGTTCACGAATTGCTTCACCGCGTCACGCAGCGCAAGAATTTCAGCCATCGGTTGGGCTCCCGGTGTTGATCGAAAAAGGCGCTGAGGTGGCGCCGAAGTGCTTGAAGATTAAGCCGGGGCAATGGGGCGAACAATCCGATAATCGACTCAGTGTTCGATTATCGAACGAATTGTTGTCTAGCTAATCGTTCTGCGAGCACGGTCAATGGGGGAGCTGGCTTGCCAACTCCCACAAAAGCATCCTGGGTGCCACGCGATCGCGTCGAGCTTCAGGTCGCATCCGCATGGCTGACCATGCCTTTGATCACCACGGCTGCCGTGGCCAATGCCGCCGGGATCACCAATGCAGTCAGCACTTGCTCGAAGTTCCAGCCCAAGCCCAGCAAGGTGGCGCCCATCCACGCTCCGAGAATCGCGCCGAACCGACCGATGCCGAGCATCCAGGACACACCGGTAGCCCGGCCTTGGGTTGGGTAGAAACGTGCGGCCAGGGACGGCATCGCCGATTGCGCACCGTTGACGCACATGCCGGCGACCAGCACCAAGGTCGCCAATAGCGTGATGTTGCCCAGGCTCTGCCCTACCGCGTAGGCAAACACACCGGCCAGCAGGTAAAACGTGCCGATGACCTTGTGCGGATTGAAGCGGTCCATCGCCCAGCCCACGCCGACGGCGCTGAGTACACCGCCGAACTGGAACAACGCACCGATAAACGCGGCCTGTTCCATGCTGGCGCCGCTGTCACGCATCAGCGTGGGCAACCAACTGGTCAGCAAGTACACAATCACCAGCCCCATGAAGTAGGTGAGCCACAGCAACAAGGTGCCGGCGCTGTAGGTGCCGGAGAAGATCACCGCGAACACGTTGCGCGCCTTGACAGTTTTTTGCTCGGGCACGCTGAAACTGGTGGCTTGGGCAACGAGGTTGGGCTCGATGGGCGACAAGGTCTTGCGCACTTTGTCGCTGCCGCGGTTGCGCACCACCAGGTAGCGCGCGGATTCCGGCAGCCACACCAGCAGCACCACGGCCAGGATCAACGGCAAGATGCCGCCGATCATCAGCAGGCTGTGCCAACCGAACGCCGGGATCAGCTTGGCCGAGATAAACCCGCCACCGGCCATGCCCAGGTTGAAGCCGCAGAACATGCTGGTCACCAGCAGCGACTTATGACGCTCGGGGGTGTATTCGGAGAGCAGCGTGGTGGCGTTCGGCATCCCTGCGCCCAAGCCCAGCCCAGTGAGGAAGCGCAATGCCAGCAACTGGTCGATATTCGTGCTGTAGGCCGAGGCCAGGCTGAACGCACCAAACACCAGTACCGCACTCACCAGCACTACTTTGCGCCCGAAGCGGTCGGCCAGCGGGCCTGAACCCAGTGCGCCGAACACCATGCCGATCAACGCGGCGCTCATCACCGGGCCGAGGCTGGCGCGGTCGATGCCCCAATCCTGGGACAGCGCGGGCGCGATAAAGCCCATGGCGGCAGTGTCGAGGCCGTCGAGAAAGACGATAAGGAAACACAGGATCACCACGCGCCACTGATAGCGTGACAGCGGCTGGGCGTTAATAAAGGACTGCACGTCCAGGTTAGTACCGACAGAAGGCTGATTCATTATTGTTATTTCCACACCGATGGGCGGGCGAACGGCTTGGGGCCGTCATTATTATTGGGGCGGCGCTCAGAGCGCTGCCGCACATTAATAAGCCGCGAGAATCATCGTCAATCGATCAGGCCGGGATCTGTGCGGTCACCGAACAGCTTAGGCAAACAACTGCGCACTCAACTCGCAGCTGGCGCTGAGCATGCTGGGCAAAAATCGTTGCTCAAGCTCACTGCGGCTGACCCGGCCCGCGTGAGTGCTGACGTTGAGCGCCGCCAACA
Source organism: Pseudomonas sp. 1152_12 (assembly GCF_052850675.1). Taxonomy (NCBI): domain Bacteria; kingdom Pseudomonadati; phylum Pseudomonadota; class Gammaproteobacteria; order Pseudomonadales; family Pseudomonadaceae; genus Pseudomonas; species Pseudomonas sp. 1152_12. The sequence continues at coordinate 37,760 of NZ_VXCW01000006.1, forward strand.
CTTGGCCGGACGCGTCATACACCGGCACGGCAATGGAACGCAGGCCCTGTTCCAACTCCTGATCGACGATGCACCACCCTTGCTGACGCACGTGTTGCAGACATTCGAACAAGGCTTCGGGTGTGGTCAGGGTGCGGCTGGTCTTGGTTTGCAGGTCGGCGTGGTCGAGATAGTCCTTGAGCGAGGCATCGTCGAGCGCCGCGAGCAGGATGCGGCCCATGGAGGTGCAATACGCCGGCAAGCGCCCGCCTACCGACAAGTCCACGGAAATCAGGCGCTGGGTGGTGGCGGAACGAGCGATGTAGAGAATGTCGTCGCCTTCCAGGGTCGCCATGTTGCAGGCTTCGTGCAGTTGCTCGCTCATGCGGTCCAGGTACGGCTGGGCCGAGACCGCCAAAGGCGTGGAAGATAAATAGGCATGGCCCAGGGTCAAGACTTTGGGCAATAGCGAATAGGTACGCCCGTCGGTGGTGGCGTAGCCAAGCTTGATCAAGGTGTGCAGGCAACGTCGCACGGCAGCGCGGGGGATTTCGGTGCGATGGCTGATTTGAGCGATGGTCAGGTGACGTTTGCGTTCCTGGAACGCCTGCACCACGGCCAGGCCACGGGCCAGGGACGTCATGAAGTCAGGATCACCGGTAAACGCCTGGATGCGCTTGGCCGGTGAAGCCACGATCGGCGGCGCCACTGACGCGAAGGAGTTGCGCAATTGATCGTTCATTTCAGGGTCCTTTCTCTTATTTTCAACCGCTGGGAGGGTTGGCCGCTATTACAAGCCGCGCCAGCCGCGATGCACAAGGCAGGGCCCGCAACATTGGGCGATTATCGGACGATCATTCGATAATCGCAATTTTGCGAGCAGTGGCGAATCCCGAGCACTGAAGTTTCAGGTTTGCCTTATCGACCCATAAAATGTGCGTGCCCATTTTTTCTTCTAAAAAAGTGCAGCATTTATGGTGATGGTTTTCACACATATTGACGCATGTATGTAACAAAGCGCACATACCGCGTTGACGCTTTTTAACTTTATGGTGATAGTGTTATTCAAATACGCCGCTATAATGCAGGTTGTGCAGAGGTCAGCCCGTTATCTATATCGGGATGGGAGCTCGCCAGGCGTTGCGCGCTGTGTGCATCGCCGGTCACAAGTAGTCGCTTAAAAGATTTGCCCTTTGGCCCTCTTTCAAACTTGAACGGTGCACTGTTCAATTTGAAATAACCTGGGGACGACTTTCAGGCATGACGCTGCACAATCAATAAATTCAACTCAACTCAATTAGGTAACACTGTGACGAAAGACGAACTGCGCGCGGAACTTGAGCGCCAGGAGCAACGTTACAAGGACGTTTACGGCGGGGAAGTCACCACCTACGCCGCCCAGCCTGAGCCCGAGCGCAAACCGTGGCGCAAGCGCGCCAGTTTGCTGGATCAGGCATTTGCCCAGGAAATCCAAAAGATTGAACAGGAACTCAAAACCGAAGAGCCATAAGCGCTTTGAGTTGAGCTTCCCGGTTTTGCCACCACCGCTGGCGCATTGCCAGTGGTGGGCAACCTGATTTTCGTCAGCCCCCTAAAGCCCTAGGCGAAATTTCGTACAAATGTTTCAAACGTGGCATTTCGGTCAAAAAAACCTGCCTTTACGATCCCGCGCTTTATAAATCAAAGACTTGCCAAAGCCCCGAAAACCCTGGGATACGTGCCTGTACCCAATGATTTTTCAGTGAAGATTGTTACCGATGAGCAGCTAATGCATCGATTACTGAGGTTTTCTGGCATAATCGCGCCCCCTTACGACCGGGTCAGAAAACCTTCATGATCGATTTATTCAGCGGACTGGATGCTTGGGTTCTCGTGAGCCTGTTGCTCGCCCTCGCCTTTGTCCTCGCCTTCGAGTTCATCAATGGCTTTCATGACACCGCTAACGCGGTGGCCACAGTCATCTATACCAAAGCCATGCCGCCGCACCTGGCCGTGTTCTTCTCCGGGGTGTTCAACTTCCTCGGCGTGTTGCTCGGCGGTGTAGGTGTCGCCTACGCCATCGTGCATTTGCTGCCGGTGGAGTTGCTGATCAATGTGAACACCGGCCATGGCTTGGCAATGGTCTTCTCTTTATTGGCCGCAGCGATCACCTGGAACCTGGGCACCTGGTACTTCGGCATCCCGGCCTCCAGCTCCCACACCCTGATCGGCTCGATCCTCGGCGTGGGCCTGGCCAATGCCCTGATCAACGATATCCCGCTGGCTGACGGTGTGAACTGGCAGAAAGCGATCGATATCGGTGCGTCCCTGGTGTTCTCGCCGATGGCCGGTTTCCTGGTCGCAGCCCTAGTGCTGCTCGGCCTGAAATGGTGGCGCCCGCTGTCGAAGATGCACAAGACCCCGGACCAGCGCCGCAAGCTCGACGACAAGAAGCATCCGCCCTTCTGGAACCGTCTGGTCCTAGTGATTTCCGCCATGGCCGTGAGTTTCGTGCACGGTTCCAACGATGGTCAGAAAGGCATCGGCCTGATCATGCTGGTGTTGATCGGTATAGTGCCGGCGCAGTTCGTACTCGACCTGGGCAGCACCACCTACCAGATCGAGCGCACCCGCGACGCCACCCTGCACTTGAACCAGTTCTACCAGCGCAACCACGATACCCTCGGTGAGTACCTGGCGCTGGGCAAGAGCATGAAGGACGACCTGCCGGGCAAGTTCCAGTGCAACCCGCAGCAGACCGAGCCGACCATCAACGCGTTGCTGGGTACATTAAAAGGCGTCTCCGACTACCATTCGCTGACCTCCGAGCACCGTATTGAAGTACGCCGCTACCTGCTGTGTCTGGACGATACCGCGAAAAAAGTCGGCAAGCTGCCGGGCCTGGATGCACGCGAGAAGTCCGACCTGGACAAGCTGCGTAAAGACCTGACTGCCACCACCGAATACGCACCGTTTTGGGTGATCCTCGCGGTCGCACTGGCCTTGGGTCTGGGCACGATGGTCGGTTGGAAACGTGTGGTATTGACCATCGGTGAGAAGATCGGCAAGCAGGGCATGACGTATGCTCAGGGCATGTCGGCGCAGATCACCACGGCGAGCATGATTGGCTTGGCCAACATCTTCAGCCTGCCGGTTTCCACGACTCACGTGTTGTCCTCGGGTGTCGCAGGGACCATGGTAGCCAACAAAAGCGGCCTGCAAGGCGGCACAGTGAAGACCATTCTGATGGCTTGGGTGTTGACGTTGCCGGCAACTGTGGCCTTGTCGGCAGGCTTGTTCTGGCTGGCGTCCAAGGCGCTGGGTAGCTGATAGGCTGCCGCTGAGAAAGAAGGCGCGATCTCTTTAGGGGTTGCGCCTTTTTTACGGGCGGTTGATTGAGTACCTATCCGTTATTTGGGTGATGGCTGGCTATACACTCTAAACCGCAGGCAAAAAAAAAGGCGACCGAAGTCGCCCAAAATGCCTTGCGTGCTCATACAACCCAGAAGAACTTACGGTTCTTTACGCTTATTAGCGTCCTTCCAGATAAAAATCCCAAACCCTACAAAAAACAGCACCATGAGGCTGACAGTCAGCACCCCGGCAAACACCACATTATCGAAAAACATGACCGGCCTCCTGCTCGTGCCCTGTTGCGATAGGGCTAAGTTAAAGGAGAAGGCGGATTGGAAAATTGACGAGGATCAATGTCGCCCACAACCGGGCGTAAAGAAGGGGCAATAACTGACCTGCATCAAAAGATGCAGGCTATTTCAACGCTTTTTGGGTTTTTTCTTAGGCTTTTTCTTTACGGTGCCAAGCGGCATGGCTTGTTCAAACGCCTGGCGCACTTCATTCAGGCGTTTGTCATTGAGATCATGCACACGCTTGGCACGCTCGGCATTCAGGTCGATCAGCTTGTCGTCATCACTCATGGCTTGGCTTACGTCGTGGCGGGAATACCTCAATAATGCGGCCTCCCCCGCCTGACAGCAAATACCTGGTGAAAATCCCACCGCATCGCCCTACGCAGCGCTTACTGATCACGCTCAAACGTAATGATAGAGCGAGTGGTCCCCGGCCAGTTCGGCATTTGCCGCCAAGGCGTCAGCACTTCGAGCGTGTCACCCACTATGTGAAAGTCGCGGCACTGTACAGTGCCGACCCACTCCGGGTTCCAGGCAGCATCAACTTGCGTGCACCATTGGTTCCCCTCGACCCGCTCAATACCGGTGTAAGCAACCAGGGTGCTCAACAGCGCTGATTTTTCCGCGTCCGTAGAGCCGGCCTGCCTTCCCTCACCGGTCAACACGAACGCCACCCGATGATCCGCAGTAAAAATAACCCGGCCGGAAGGACTGCCGCCCATCGCGGGGATTTTCTTGCGGGTATCTTGGGATTCGACCTGATAGCCGACCAGCTTCCAGGCCCCGGCCAGCGGTGACTCACTCGCTGCTGCAGCCCCGCAGAGGCCGACAGCAATGCCCAACCCAATCACATTTGCCTTTATATAGTTTTTCATCGCTCTACCATGTCAAAAAACGACACAGAGCTTTGCGCACTAATGCCTAGGGCGATGTAAGAAATATCGCCAAGCTACGACAGCAGAATCAGAGGGCGACAAAAGGTAGGACATTGCCCAAAATCGACATTCCTCATTATCTGTAGGCGCATTCAGTTGGCACTGCACCATGACCTTCCGCCGTTGATGGCCCTGCGCGCTTTTGAAGCCGTGGCGCGGCACTTGAGTTTTATCAAGGCGGCGAACGAGTTGTCGGTCACCCAGAGCGCACTCAGCCACCAGGTGCAAAAGCTCGAACAGCATCTGGGTAAACCGCTGTTTATCCGACGCACCCGAGCGATAGATCTGACCGCCGATGGCCAACGTTACTACGCCGAAATCCGCCCCGCCCTCGACGCAATCGCCGCGGCCACGCGCGCCCAGAAAGTAACGCCCAGTACCACCGTGCTGCGGGTCGGCCTGCTGGCATCCTTCGCCACCCTGTGGCTGGCGCCGCGCCTGGCCAGCTTTCTCAACCGTTACCCGCACATCCGGGTGGAATTGCTGCCGGCGATTCAGCTGGCCAACGTCGCCGCCGCCGAGGTTGACCTGGCTATTCGCTATGGCAAGGGCGATTGGCCTGATGTGCAGGCCACGCGGCTGATGCCTGAAGTGATCTCGCCCGTGTGCAGCCCGGGGTTCAAGGCCAGCCAACTGCACAACGGCCCATTATTGATGGCCACCTCGCACCGCCCTTTCGAATGGACAGATTGGTCCGTGCGCTATCAAGTAGACCTCGAGCGCCATCCCCGCGTGCTGCTGCACGACTACAACATCGTGGTCGAAGCCGCCGTGGCTGGCCAGGGCATCGCCATGGGCCGGCACCGTTTGATCGAACGCAAATTGCAGGATGGCAGCTTGGTGGAAGCCTTCGACTGGCCGCCCTATCAGAGCGAAATTGGTTACTGGCTGATCGCGCCTCAAGGCCCTGCCAGCGAAGCGGCAGACTGCTTTAGCCTGTGGTTGAAGGAAACCTGCACCGACGCGTGAGTTATTTCGATACGTCAGGTGAGATCTATCCGTTTGTCGCGCAGCGCCGCAGCCAACATGCTGAAGCCTTCTTCACTCAAGAGGATTCAACATGAGCGACTCCATCCGCCAACGCGTGCAAGCCCTTGGCCTGACGCTGCCGACGCCCAGCCAGCCCGCGGCCAACTACATCAATCATGTGATCAGCCAGAACCAGCTGTTTATCTCCGGGCAAATTCCCATGCTTGAGGGCAAGCCCGCCTACATCGGCCGCTTGGGCGAAACCCTCAGCGATGAAGACGGTGCCGAGGCGGCAGAGCTGGCGGCGTTGGGCCTGCTCGGGCAATTAAGCGCTGCAGTCGGCGATGATCTATCGCGCGTGGTGCGTATTCTGCGCCTGGGTGTGTTCATCGCCAGCAGCGGCGACTTCCAGCGCCAGAGCGTGGTTGCCAACGGCGCATCAAACCTGGTGGTCAACGCCCTGGGTGACAAGGGCCGACATGTGCGCACCGCCGTCGGTGTTTCCAGCCTGCCGGCCGGTGTGGCAGTGGAGGTTGATGCGATTGTCGAGTTGCAGCCGTGAGCCCGCTCGACGTCCAGCAACTGCGCGACAATACCCCCGGCTGTCAGTCGGGGATCGTGCACTTCAACCACGCCGGCGCCTCGCTACCCAGCCAGGCCAGCCTTGACGCGATCATCGACCAGTTGCAACGCGAAGCCCGCGACGGCCCGATGGAGGCCGGCGAGCATGGCGCCATCCTGGCGGAAAAAGCCCGGCGTGCGGCCGGGCAACTGCTCAACGCGCCGACCGCCTCGATCGCCTTTGCCAGCAGCGGCTCCACCGCCTGGAGCCTGGCGTTTCAGGCGCTGGGGCCGTGGCACCCGGGCGAACGGATTCTGGTTGGCCGTCACGAATGGGGCGGCAACCTGGCGAGTATGCAACTGGCAGTACAAGCCGGTGCACGGATAGAGGTGATTCCCTGCGATGAAACCGGCACGGTCTGCCCGAGTGCGCTGGAGTCGATGATCGATGCCAACGTCAAGCTGATCGACCTGACCTGGTTGCCCGCCAACGGCGGCCTGATCAATCCTGCCGAGGCAATCGGCGCAGTGGCGAGGCGTCACGCCATCCCCTACTTTATCGACGCTGGCCAAGCCGTCGGTCAACTGCCGGTGGATGTGCAAGCGCTGCACTGTGACGTACTCAAGTCGGCTGGGCGCAAACACTTGCGCGGGCCACGCGGTACAGCGTTGTTGTATGTGCGGCCGGAGTTTCTCCAGCGCCTGAATCCCACCCAGCGCGACGTATTTTCGGCACCATGGAACGCCGAAGGTTTCGACCTGCGTAACGATGCCCGGCGCTTTGAAACCAGCGAAGTGTCCTACGCCTTATTGGCCGGTTTGGGCAACGCCTTGCAGGAGGTCAATCGACTGGGTGTAGAGCGGACGTGGGAAAGGGTCTTGCAGCTCAGTGAGCGAATCCGTGAAGCATTGCGTCAGATTCCGGGAGTTTCCCTGCACGACCTGGGCGCTCATCATTCAGGGCTGATCGCGTTCAACCTCGCTGGCTGGGACGCCTTCGAACTCAAACGACGCCTGGGGCTGCAACGAATTAACATCGGCGCCAATGGCGTCGCCTATACGCCGCTGGATATGCAGGCGCGAGACCTTATGAGCATTGCACGGATTTCCGTCAGCCCACTCAACACCGAGCAGGACATTGAACGGCTGATCGGCGCATTGCGCGAGTTGCGCGATTAAACTTCGACGTCCACCCACAGGCCCTGGCGCGGTGCGTCTTCGATTAACGGCACCACCGGCACGGTGTTGTCGGCATTAAGCACATCGCCGGGAATCGCCAAGTGCGCGTCAGGGTCTTCGTCGGCTTCGCGCCGGCGTTTCTGCTGTTCCTGCTGGCGGCGTTGTTCCTCGCGCAGCAGCAAGGTCGACTGCTCGGAATCGCCCTTTTTCAGGTCGATCGTGCTTTCGTTAGAGCCCGCCTGCACTGGCACCACGGGCGGGATATCCGGCTTCTGGCGCACGGGGTCAAGTTGTGACGTGACCGGCACAACACTGACGGGCAGCATGGGTGGCAGCATAATATTACTCTCCTGATCAACAGGCTTTCGGCGGGTTGCAGGGCGACTTGAGGGCAAGCACGCCAAGCTGTGACCCAATCGACACTCGCAAGTGCCCGCCACCTGTCGATCCAGCTTCCGAACAGGTGCGTTAACGGAGTAGTTTTTGTCAGAGTCCTTTGGCTGAGGGCCTTGTTCCGTTAAGATAGTCGGCTTTTTCACGGCGGGAGTCAGGCAGCATGGCGCAGCAGTATCAACCGGGGCAACGCTGGATTAGTGACAGCGAAGCAGAGCTGGGGTTAGGCACCGTTCTGGCACAGGACGGCCGCTTGTTGACCGTGCTCTATCCGGCCACTGGCGACACTCGCCAGTATGCGCTACGGAATGCGCCCCTCACTCGCGTGAGGTTTTCGCCGGGTGACAGCATCACCCATTTCGAAGGCTGGAAAATGACCGTACAGGAAGTCGACGACGTCGACGGCCTGCTGGTCTACCAAGGCCTCAATGGGCAGAACGAGCAGGTCACCCTGCCGGAAACCCAACTGTCCAACTTCATCCAGTTCCGTCTGGCCAGCGACCGTCTATTCGCCGGCCAGATCGACCCGCTGGCTTGGTTCTCGCTGCGCTACCACACGCTGGAACACACCAGCCGCCAGTTGCAGTCCTCGCTGTGGGGCCTGGGCGGCGTGCGTGCGCAACCTATTGCTCACCAACTGCACATCGCCCGCGAAGTCGCCGACCGTATCGCGCCGCGCGTATTGCTGGCTGACGAAGTGGGCCTGGGCAAGACCATCGAAGCCGGCCTGGTGATCCATCGCCAGTTGCTGTCGGGTCGCGCCAGCCGCGTGCTGATCCTGGTGCCGGAAAACCTGCAGCACCAATGGCTGGTGGAAATGCGCCGCCGCTTTAACCTGCAGGTAGCGCTGTTCGACGAAGAACGCTTCATCGAAAGCGATGCCACCAACCCGTTCGAAGACACCCAGCTCGCCCTCGTGGCCCTGGAGTGGCTGGTTGACGACGAGAAAGCCCAGGACGCGCTGTTCGCCGCAGGCTGGGATCTGCTGGTGGTCGACGAAGCCCACCACCTGGTCTGGCATGAAGAGAAAGCCAGCCCTGAGTACTCGCTGGTAGAGCAACTGGCCGAGGTGATTCCTGGCGTGCTGCTGCTCACCGCCACCCCGGAGCAACTGGGCCAGGACAGCCACTTCGCGCGTCTGCGCCTGCTGGACCCGAACCGCTTCCATGACCTGCACGCCTTCCGTGCCGAGAGCGAAAACTATCGCCCGGTGGCCGAAGCCGTGCAGGAGCTGCTGGACAAGGGCCGCCTGTCGCCGAACGCCCACACCACCATCCAGGGTTTCCTCGGCAACGAGGGTGAAGCGCTGCTCACCGCCGTCAACGATGGCGACACCGAAGCCAGCGCACGCCTGGTGCGTGAGTTGCTCGACCGCCACGGCACCGGCCGCGTGCTGTTCCGCAACACCCGCGCCGCCGTGCAAGGTTTCCCGGAGCGCAAGCTGCATGCCTACCCGCTGCCGAACCCGGACGAATACCTCGAATTGCCGCTGGGCGAACACGCCGAGCTGTACCCGGAAGTCAGCTTCCAGTCGCAGCCGGACGTCGAGGAAGAAAACCGCTGGTGGCGCTTCGACCCACGTGTCGAGTGGCTGATCGACCAGTTGAAAATGCTCAAGCGCACCAAAGTGCTGGTGATCTGCGCCCACGCCGAAACCGCCATGGACCTGGAAGACGCCCTGCGCGTGCGTTCCGGCATCCCGGCCACGGTCTTCCACGAGGGCATGAACATCCTCGAGCGTGACCGCGCCGCTGCCTACTTTGCCGACGAAGAGTTCGGCGCCCAAGTGCTGATCTGCTCCGAGATCGGCAGTGAAGGCCGCAACTTCCAGTTCTCCCATCACCTGGTGCTGTTCGACCTGCCGTCCCACCCCGACCTGCTGGAACAGCGGATCGGCCGTCTGGACCGGATCGGCCAGAAGCATGTGATCGAACTGCACGTGCCGTACCTGGAAACCAGCCCGCAAGAGCGCCTGTTCCAGTGGTACCACGAAGCGCTGAACGCGTTCCTCAACACCTGCCCGACCGGCAACGCCTTGCAGCATCAGTTCGGCCCACGCCTGCTGCCGCTGCTGGAAAACGCCGACGACGGCGAGTGGCAAGCGCTGATCGACGAGGCCCGTGCCGAGCGCGAGCGCCTCGAACAAGAGCTGCACACCGGCCGCGACCGCTTGCTGGAACTCAACTCCGGCGGCGCCGGTGAAGGCGATGCGCTGGTAGAAGACATCCTGGAGCAAGACGACCAGTTCGCCCTGCCGATCTACATGGAAACCCTGTTCGACGCGTTTGGCATCGACAGCGAAGACCATTCGGAAAACGCACTGATCCTCAAACCCAGCGAAAAAATGCTCGACGCCAGCTTCCCGCTGGGCGACGACGAAGGTGTGACCATCACCTACGACCGCAACCAGGCGCTGTCGCGCGAAGACATGCAGTTCATCACCTGGGAACACCCCATGGTGCAAGGCGGCATGGACCTGGTGCTGTCCGGCTCGATGGGCAACACCGCCGTGGCGCTGATCAAGAACAAGGCGCTCAAACCCGGCACCGTGTTACTCGAACTGCTTTACGTCAGTGAAGTGGTTGCGCCGCGCTCGTTGCAACTGGGCCGCTACCTGCCTCCGGCCGCCTTGCGCTGCCTGCTGGATGCCAACGGCAATGACCTGTCCGGCCGCGTGTCGTTTGAAACCCTGAACGATCAGCTGGAAAGCGTGCCACGCGCCAGCGCCAACAAGTTTGTGCAGGCCCAGCGCGATCAGCTCACGCCGCGCATCAATGCCGGCGAAGAGAAGATCACGCCGCGCCACGCCGAGCGTGTGGCGCAGGCCAAGCGCCGTCTGGCAGCGGACACCGATGAAGAGCTGGCACGCCTGAGCGCGTTGCAAGCGGTCAATCCGACCGTACGCGACAGCGAGCTAGTTGCCCTGCGCCAACAGCGCGAGCAAGGTTTGGCCATGCTCGACAAGGCGGCGCTGCGACTGGAAGCGATTCGGGTGTTGGTGGCGGGCTAATCACTGCGCTGCCCTGCTAAAAAGAAGGCCCGCGCAATGCGGGCCTTTTTGTTTGGCTTGCGGGCCTCATCGTGGGCATAGGTATCTACACATCTTTTTATGGGTTGAATTCTTTGGTTGTCGCGGGGGCGCTGGGTACATATCCGTTATTTGGGTAACGGCTGCTATTGGTTCCGCTCTTACAGCGGGTCACTTTTGAAAGAGCGCAAAAGTAACCAAAACGCTCTTGCCCCACCACTCGGCACCTCGCTCACGCTTCGGTATGCCCTCACGCAGGCTTTGGACCGTGGGCCGCCGCCATGGGCCATCCTTGGCCCATCGCGGCTAAACCGGCGTCCTGCCGGTTTACCCCCGCTCCAAAGCCTGCGTTCGGCCAGCGTGGTTTAACGGGGCGCCTCAGATCAAGATCAAGATCAAAAGCAAGAGCACGGCGGCCTAGTAGCCGACCTGAGTGGTTGAAGCAAATCAAAAGCACGGCCGAGGCGGCCAGACAGCCGACCTGATATTTGAAACTGAACTCAATCTAATGTGGGAGCCGGCTTGCCTGCGATGGCATCAACTAGTTATGCCTGATACACCGAGGTGCCTGCATCGCAGGCAAGCCACACAGAAAAACAGAGTGCCACGGTGCTGGCAGCTAAACTCGGTCAAAATTGTGGGAGCGGGCTTGCTCGCGAAGGCGTTGGGTCAGTTACACATGAGCTGACTGACACACCGCCTTCGCGAGCAAGCCCGCTCCCACATTGGGATTTCATTACATCAGGTAACTGTGGTGGTGCTCTGCTTCTGCTCTGTTTTTGCCCTGCTTTTGCTTCAACCACTCAGGTCGGCTACTAGGCCGCCGTGCTCTTGCTTTTGATCTGCTTTTGGGGCCTTCCAAAAGTGACCCGCTGTAAGAGCGGAACCCTACGAAGCCGTTACCGCAGCAACGGATATGTACCCATATCTACCTAACCCCGAGTTGCGTAGATACCTATGCTGCGATGGGGTCAACTCGGTCTCAAGCTGTAGCCGCAGCCGACGGCAGTTCCTCCGCCCCCAACCCATCCTTCATCCGCTTGGCATCACGCACAAAACTGCGCGACGCCTGGAACAGAAACAACATGGTCAGGAACAGGGCCACCGGGATCAGGTACATGGCGTCATGCAAGCCGACCGCCTTATACGCCTCAGTCATCTGCGCCGCCCCATCGGCATACATCGCCGAATGGGCAAAATGATCAGACAGCCCGCCCACCACAATCGGCCCCATGCCACCACCGAGCAAGTACAACCCGGCAAAGAACAGTGCCATCGCCGTGGCCCGCAGTCGCGGCTCAACCACGTCCTGAATCGCCGTGTACACGCAGGTGTAGAAGTTATAGGCAAACAGCCAGCCCACACTGAACAACGCCACGAACACACCAATCTCGATACGCCCGGCATGCAAGGCCCAGGCGGTGGAGATGGTGGAGATGATCAGGCTGCACGCCGCGAACAGCAGCCGACCATTGGCGACTCGCTGGTGAATCTTGTCGGCAATCCAGCCGCCCAACGTCAGACCCACCAGGCCGGTCAAGCCAACGATCACCCCGGTGGCCACCGCCGCGTCCTGCAACGGCATCAGGAAATAGCGCTGCAACATCGGCACCAAAAACGAGTTGCATGCATAGGTGGCGAAGTTAAAGCATAGCCCGGCCAGCACCAGCCACAAAAACGTCGGCACCGCCAGCACACGACGAATCGGGCGGTCGACACGTTCCTGTGAGACTTGCACGGTTTCCGCCGCGCCGCGCGCGGGCTCTTTGATATAGAACATGAACACCGCCAGGATCATCCCCGGCACAGCGGCGATAAAGAACGGCGCGCGCCAGCTGTCGAACGCCTTAACCATTGCGCCGATGGTGAAGAATGCCAGTAGCAGGCCCAACGGCAGGCCCAGCATGAAAATGCCCATGGCCCGCGCGCGCCGGTGGGCGGGAAACAGGTCGCCAATCAGCGAGTTGGCGGCCGGTGCATAGCTGGCTTCGCCGATGCCGATGCCCATACGCACCAGCAGAAAGGTCCAGAAACTGCCGACCATGCCATTGATCGCCGTCAGCCCGCTCCAGGCAAACAGGCCCCAGCCCATCAGCTTGCTGCGTGAGCCGGTATCGGCCATGCGCCCCAGCGGCAGGCCGGCAATGGCGTATACGAGGGTGAAAGCGGTGCCGATGATGCCGAGCTGAAAGTCGCTCAGGTGCCATTCCATGCGAATGGGCTCGATGATGATCGCAGGAATGGTGCGGTCGAAGAAATTGAACAGGTTGGCGAGGAACAGCAGGAACAGAATGCGCCAGGCATTCGCCGCTTGGGTCGAGTTCTGCATGGGTCCGTCTCTTTTATTGTTATGAGCGCTACGATGCCCGATATCTGCAACATAGTCAGGCAGGCGCCGGTTGTCTGTAATGATTCGTGAAGCTGATAGGGCGTAATTTCACCCGAACCGTTACCCGTAATCACGAGGGTTTTCCTACGAAAATATAAGTGTTCGCCCCCCTTCCCAACGGCCATGGCAGGATTAGAATGGCGAGCCTTCCGAAACACCCCCATCCCACTTTTCTTATCGATGACGCCCATGTCCGAAGCCAGTCCGTGTCTGAGTTGCGGTGCCTGCTGTTCACACTTCCGTGTGTCTTTCTTCTGGGGTGAGTGCGCCTCATCGGGGGGTACAGTGCCCGATGATCTGGTGGTGCAGATCAACCCTACGCGGGTAGCGATGATCGGTACCGACCAGAAACCTGCGCGCTGCTGCAGCCTTGAAGGTGAAGTTGGTAAGGGCACCCGCTGTACGATCTATGAGCAGCGTTCAAGCCCGTGCCGCGAGTTCGATGCGTCGTGGAGCCAGGGTGAACGGAACGTCGATTGCGATACCGCACGCGCCGCCTTTGGCTTGCCGCCACTGCAAGCGCCTTTAGAACTGGACCTGCCGATGAGCGCTTAGCATCAAACGCTATGACCAGCATGCCAAAATCATTCAGAGCAAAATGCCATTATTCCTGGAAAATCCCGCGAGGCTTCTATACTCGATGTCATAGGCCATTGCTGCAGACAATGACGTACTGACTTTGACGGGACATGCTATGGAATGGCTAGGTATGCATTTTTTTACCGAGCTTCCAGATAACGGGCATTTATTACTCAATTGCAGTCATAACCCTTTCCTGGTGTTGCTGTCCTACTTGGTCGCGTGTGCGGCAGGGTTTGGGACATTGGACTTGGCCGAACGCGTCGGCCATGTCGAAGACCCTACCGCCCGGCGCCATTGGCGCTGGTTGGGCGCAGGGTGTTTGGCGGGCGGGATCTGGTCTACTCACTTCATCAGCATGTTGGCCTTCCAGGCACCTATTGCCATTCATTACGAATTGCTCATGACGTTCGCCTCGCTGGTGATCGCCCTGATTGCCTCGCTGTTTGCCATGCAGACCCTCAGTCATGCGCAGTTACGGTTTTATCAGTACCTGTTGGCATCGGTGTGGATGGGGCTTGGCATCGCCTTGATGCACTACGTCGGCATGTCGGCGATGCGCTCCCAGGCCCAAATGTATTTCGATTCGTGGCTGTTCATGGCCTCGGTCGGCATTGCCATTGGCGCCAGCCTGGCGGCGTTGCTGCTGTCGAGCTACCTGCGTAATGGCGCCGGCGTGTTCCATCAACTGCTCAAATACGCCGCCAGCCTGGTGCTGGGCGCCGGGATCCTGAGCATGCACTTCACCGGCATGGCGGCCATGCAACTGTTGGTGCCCAGAGGGGCGGACCTCACCTTACCGGTGGACAACAACCCCATTCAACTCGGGTTGTCAGTGGCGGTGATCACCTTGCTGGTGATCGGCAGCGGTGTCAGCGCCGCCCTGGCGGATAAAAAACTGCAGCACAAGGAACGCGACCTGCGTCGAGTCAACGCCCTGCTCAGCGAACTGGACCAAGCTCGCGCCTCGCTGCAACAGGTGGCCCACTACGACGCGCTGACCAGTCTCCTCAACCGCCGCGGGTTCAACCAGATCTTTGCGGAAAAGGTCGCTGAAAAAACCAAATACAACGGTATGCTGGCGGTCATCTTCCTCGATATAGACCACTTCAAGCGCATCAATGATAGCCTTGGGCATGACGCTGGCGACCTATTGCTCACCGTGCTGGCCGGGCATATCAAGAGCTCGGTGCGCAGCCATGACGACGTGGTCGCGCGCTTTGGCGGTGATGAATTCTGCATTCTGATCAACATTCACCATCGCGACGAAGCGCGCCACATGGCACAGCGCATCATGCAGAAAATGAAAGAACCGGTCGAATTGGCCGGCCGGCGTATGGTGATGACCACCAGCATCGGTATCAGCCTGTTTCCCGAGGATGGCCTGACCTGCGAGGAGCTGCTTAAAACTGCCGACCTCGCGCTCTACCAGTCCAAAAACGCCGGGCGCAACAGCCTGAACTTCTTCAGTTCCAACCTGAAAACCCGTGCGTTCCTCGAGCTGCAACTGGAAGAGGAATTGCGTGCAGCCCTGCGTGGCCGTAATGAGCTGGTGTTGTTTTATCAGCCGATTTTCGACATGAAGCTCGGCAAAGTCACTCGACTGGAAGCCTTGGTACGCTGGCAACATCCGCAACACGGGTTGCTGGCCCCGGACCGGTTTATCGGTATTGCCGAAAGTAACGGGCTGATTGCCGAGCTGGACCACTGGGTGTTGCGCCAAGCCTGCCACGATTTGAGCCTACTGTCTGACCGGGGCTACACCGAGATGACCATGGCGGTGAACTGCTCTGCCCTGAATCTGGCCCGTGACGAGTTGGCGGACGAAATCGAAGCCGCTCTGCGCTTCGCTGGGATTGGTGCCAACCGCCTGGAGCTGGAAGTCACCGAAAACGCACTGATGGGCAATATCAGCAGCACCCTGGCGCTGCTGCGGCAAATTCGCACCTTGGGCGTCTCGCTGGCGATTGATGATTTCGGCACTGGTTACTCATCACTGGCTTACCTCAAGCGCCTGCCGCTCAACACCTTGAAGATCGACCGTTCATTTATCCAGGACATCCCCAAGTCAATCACCGATATCGAGATCGTCCAGGCGATTATCGGCATGGCCCACACCCTGCATCTGCAGGTCGTCACCGAAGGCGTGGAAACCCAGGCGCAGTTTGAACTGCTGCTCAAACATGGCTGTGATTTCATTCAGGGCTATCTGCTGAGCCCCGCAGTGCCTTTTAGTGACGTTGTTGGCGTGATCCAAGGCATCCAGATGCGCACCCCGCTCTACCCGTTCAACGTGGAGGGCAACAAAGATACCCCCACGCCAACGGGCTCCAACCCCGGCCGTATCGAGCCGCCGTCCACCGTCAGGCCGATTCGCTGACGCCGAATCTTTGGCATTTCGCCATCATTTGCCTAAAGAACGCCGACGAACGGCCGATTCATCAGAGTCCGGCCAGGATTCCCCTTGAAAATTTGGGGTTAAACCCATCCCTCCCGGACTCAGACGCACTGTAAAGTCGCGAACTCTCATTCAGTGATGGCTCCCTGATTTTTCCGGCCATCCGTCCAGGTACATGGCGCCCAATGACTTCCAAAAATAACTCTGTCACCGTGGTATCCGACGTGTTGCCCACTGTACCTGCGGAAAAACCCTCAGGTTCCAAGTCATTGAGCAGCGCCCGCCCGCTGGCCACCCAGCAGTACTTGTACTTCACCGAAACCAATACCGACCGCATCCTCGATAACCTCGACGGCCTGCGTGACATGGTGTTTCCCAGCCTGCCCCAGCAGGAGGGCGACGGCGATGCGCGCAGTGAGCAGGAATTCCCATCAGTGTGCCTGATCGGCCTGGGCCGCTGCGGCTCCAACATTGCCTTGGACGTGGCGGAGCTGGTGTACAACGCGCGCAAGTTTTACCTGAATGAATTCAGCACTGAGGATAAGTCGACGGATAAGGGTTACAGCCCGGCTCAATGGATTCGTAACAATTTGCGCCTGGGCGGCGGCAAGCCCACCAAGCCGGTGTTCCTGGTCGAACCGCTGGTGATGTTGGGCGACCTGGACAAGGACATCGCCGGGCGCATCCGCTTCTCGCGCAAGGGCGAAAAAAGCGGCTTCCTGCGCGACTACAGCAAGATGAAAATAATGGACCTGTCGGAGGTGCACGCCGGCGGCGCCGGTAACGCGCCGATCCTCGGCCAGTACCTGGCAAAAATCATCCTCAACAAAGACACCCAGCGTTTTTCCAGCCCCGACTGGAAGATGATCCACTCGTACTTAATCGACTCCTGCGGCATCAAGGCCAACCAGTCGCGCCTGTACTTCTCGATCTTCAGCGCTGGCGGCGGTACGGGCTCGGGCATGGCCTCGGAGTTCGGCCTGGCCCAGCAACACTCGTACATGAACAAGACATTCGACACCAAACCGGCCGACGAGCACGACAGCAAGAGCGGCCATGCCTTCGTGTTCGAGCCGATCTTCACCAGCGGCATTTGTGTGCTACCGAATATCTCCGATCACCGTAGCGAAATGTCCGAGGCCCTGCACATCAACGCCGGGCGGTTGTTGTGCAAATACCTGTCGGAAGAATGGGACTTCTCGTACAACTTCGACAATGAAGACAGCAGCGAAGCCAGTGTAAAGGGACGTATCCGGCCATGGAACGCGATGATGCTGATCTCCAACGACATCATGCGTTATGCCGAAGAGAGCGATGACGGCAATATCCAGAACATTGACGTCAATGCCATGGAAAAACACGCCAACCAGTACATCTCCCAGCAGATCTTCAATATCCTCACCGCCCAGGCGGTGACGACCGATTACGACCAGAACTATTTCCGGCGTGCCGGTATCGACATTGGCGAAACCATCCGCCTGGATGCCAACGACCTGTTTATGAGCCTGGCGGGACCGGTAGCGATTGCCTATGCCGAGTCCGTGGTGCCGGAAACGCCGGTGCCGTCGAATGACAAGTTCAAGGTGTTCGATAAAGAGCCGCAGCGGCTGAATATCGATGACTTGTTTTTCCGCTCGATCGACCTGCCGCACTTCAATAAAGTTACCCAGGCCATCGAAGGCATCAGCCTGTTGCCGATCGAGTCCAAGCGCTACAAGGCGTCACTGGAGCAATACAAGAATTCCGGCTACGACGCAGCCGCCCTGCATGACCTGCACTTCTTCAAGAACTGCTCGTCGGTGGTGTCGATTGTGTCCTTGCCCAAAGACTACAAGCTGTCCTACATGGACCTGAACCGGCTGAAGACTCACCTCAACAGCCTATTCCCCAACACCACGCTCAAGCGTTACGCCCTGGTGATCGGCGCGTCGGCCAACTTGTCGCTGACCACGCTGATCGCCAAGAGCCCGTGCCTGTCGGATGACTTCCTGACCTTGATCGTGGCGTTTATCAAACGCTGCTTTGCGCGCAACCCGTACCGGTTTGATGACACGCTGGATAACTCGATCCTGGATTTCATCATCCATGAAGACTTCGATGAAGACCGGATCGATGAGCTGCTCAATGAGTTTGAGAACCCGGCGAAGATTCTGGATACCAACTGGTACGCGATCAAACCGATGTACGAGAAGAAGTACCGGGAGTTGATCAACGACAAGGAGAAGTTTGTGTCGATCAACGACATTCGCCTGTCACGGGATTGCGTGAAGAAGGCGATCAAGTATTTGCGTGAGATTTATCGTCACCGGATTGGCAAGACCAAGGTGATTTCGTTGAACAACCATACTGGCAAGACTGCTTAGACCGAGTCGCACCCTTCGCGAGCAAGCCCGCTCCCACATTTTGACCGTATTCCTACAGGAAATACCCGGTACAAATGTGGGAGCGGGCTTGCTCGCGAAAGCGCTCTGCCAGCCACCGCAAACCTGCAACTTTGCCACACCCGGAAACAATTCTCCCGGCCTTACGCCACTCACAAAACTGTTCCCGTGACGCGCACGTCACCCTGACCTGTGACCTTTCTCTACGGCACGATGCCATCACGGCGCCAGCGGTTACTCAGCTACACACTCCCAGCGGCAAAAACACGCACCTTTTCCGTGCGCACGTTTCTTACACTGCCCTTTCCTGGATCAGAATCCACGGCGAAACCACCACGGCCCACAAACTCGGATCACGCTCAACCAGGTCCAACGCCCGCGTCGCAGACACTTCGCCAAGGCTCCCCGCAACCAGCCACGCAGCGACTTTGTCACGGTTATCCTCGGCCATTCCCTCGGCGGCTTCGATCAAATCCAGGCCGGCGTCGACCCACAATAGGGCACCCTTGGCAAAGAACGGTTCAAGCTCCTTCCAGGAAATTTCGGCAGTTTCACCGAGCAGCTTGGCATAGAGGGTGCTAGGTTCTTGCGTCATGGGAGTTCACCTTGGGAAAAAATCGGCGCAATCATACCGTCGAGGCCCTTACAGAAAAACCCAGTTGCAAATGAGGCACCGAACGAAAGTGTCAGGAAAGCCAAGGATTGCCCGAAACTCTGGCATCACCCCGCCGCAATTCTGTCTTTTTCTTTCATTAAAGCGACACCCCACGGTTTTGCCCCCAGCAGCCAGCTTTTCAAGCGATCAACCGGCGCTCTACACTGTACCGGTACAGTTGCCAGGGCACTGCCGGGGGGATATCCGAGATATCTGATCCGGTTCTGCAGCTCACAAGGCCGCTAGAACTATAAAAAATACAACAGTAAGAGTGGAGCACTATGAATAAGGCTACTAAGCAGATTTCCAAACTGTTTGCCGCTATGGTCCTGGCTGGGGTTGCCGGCCATTCGTTCGCAGCCGACACCATCAAGATCGGTATCGCAGGTCCCAAGACCGGTCCTGTGACGCAATACGGCGACATGCAATTCATGGGTGCCAAGCAGGCAATCGCCGACATCAACGCCAAGGGCGGCGTCGATGGAAAAATGCTTGAAGCCAAGGAATACGACGACGCTTGCGACCCGAAACAAGCCGTGGCCGTTGCCAACAAAGTGGTCAACGACGGCGTCAAGTTCGTGGTCGGTCACCTTTGCTCCAGCTCCACTCAGCCAGCAACCGACATCTACGAAGATGAAGGCGTGATCATGATCACGCCGGCGGCTACCAGCCCGGAAATCACCGCCCGTGGTTATAAACTGGTGTTCCGCACCATCGGCCTGGACAGCGCCCAGGGCCCGGCAGCCGGCAACTACATTGCCGACTTCGTGAAGCCTAAGGTTGTTGCCGTACTGCACGATAAACAGCAGTACGGTGAAGGCATCGCCACTGCCGTTAAACAGACCCTCGAGAAGAAAGGCGTGAAAGTCGCTGTGTTCGAAGGCCTGAACGCTGGCGATAAAGACTTCTCCTCGATCATCCAGAAGCTCAAGCAAGCCAACGTCGACTTCGTCTACTACGGCGGCTACCACCCAGAGCTGGGTCTGATCCTGCGTCAGTCCAAAGAAAAAGGCCTGAACGCCAAGTTTATGGGCCCGGAAGGCGTCGGCAACGACTCCATCTCGCAAATCGCCCAGGACGCTTCCGAAGGCCTGCTGGTAACCCTGCCGAAATCCTTCGACGCCGACCCTGCCAACAAAGCCATTGTTGAAGAGTTCACCAAGAACAAGCAGGACCCAACCGGTCCGTTCGTGTTCCCGGCTTATTCAGCGGTTGAAGTCATCGCAGGCGGTATCGCGGCCGCGAAGAGCGAAGACACCGCCAAGGTGGCAGCTGCCATCCATGCAGGCACGTTCAAGACCCCTACCGGCGACCTGAGCTTTGACGCCAAGGGCGACCTGAAAGACTTCAAGTTCGTGGTCTACGAGTGGCACTTCGGTAAACCAAAAACCGAAGTTTCCCCTCAGTAAGCCAGGCGTTACTGGTCAACAAGCCCACTGTGAGAGCAGTGGGCTTTGTTTTACGAGGTTTATGGGCCTGTCACCCGCGATCCGGGCGCTGGCTCACCTGAAAATCTTAAAACCGTCACCAGCGGTTCGCTGGCAAACGCTTTGTGCAAATGTGCTCACAGAACACAGCGCAGGGCCGGAACATGACTCCACCAGTGAAATGCGTATCGGGTTTTTAGGAGCGCTGTAATGCCTGAGCTCTATCATTTTTTCCAACAGCTGGTTAATGGCCTGACCATTGGCAGCACCTATGCCTTGATAGCCATTGGCTACACAATGGTTTACGGCATCATTGGAATGATCAACTTCGCCCATGGCGAGGTCTACATGATTGGTTCCTACGTGGCCTTCATCGCCCTTGCCGGGCTGGCCATGATGGGTATCCACTCCCTGCCGCTGTTGATGACTGCTGCGTTCCTTGCATCGATCGTCGTGACCAGTGCCTATGGCTATAGTATCGAGCGTGTTGCCTACCGTCCCTTGCGTGGCAGCAACCGTTTGATCCCGCTGATTTCAGCTATCGGCATGTCGATTTTCCTACAGAACACTGTACTGCTGTCCCAGGACTCCAAGGATAAGTCCATTCCCAACCTGATCCCGGGGAGCTTCTCCTTCGGCCCAGGCGGCGCACAAGAAGTGCTGATTTCGTACATGCAGATCCTCGTATTCGTCGTCACCCTGGTGGCGATGCTGGGCCTGACGCTGTTCATCTCCCGCTCCCGTCTGGGTCGCGCCTGCCGGGCCTGCGCCGAAGACATCAAGATGGCCAACCTGCTGGGCATCAACACCAACAATATCATTGCCCTGACCTTTGTCATCGGTGCTGCACTGGCGGCCGTCGCGGCTGTGCTGCTGAGCATGCAGTACGGCGTGATCAACCCCAACGCCGGTTTCCTGGTAGGCCTCAAGGCCTTTACCGCGGCGGTCTTGGGCGGCATCGGCAGTATTCCGGGCGCCATGCTCGGCGGGCTGGTGCTGGGCGTGGCTGAAGCCTTTGGTGCCGATATCTTCGGCGACCAATACAAGGATGTGGTGGCGTTCGGCCTGTTGGTTCTGGTGCTGTTGTTCCGTCCGACCGGCATTCTGGGCCGTCCGGAGGTTGAGAAAGTATGAGCAGATATCTTAAATCGGCGTTTTTCAGCGCCTTGCTGGTATGGGCCGTGGCCTTTCCGGTACTCGGCCTCAAACTGAGCATTGTCGGGATCAACCTAGAAGTACATGGCACCGGTCCGGTCACCCTGACCATTATTGCCCTGTGCTCGGTGTTGATGTTCCTTCGCGTGCTGTTCAGCCAGCAGATTGGTGCCTTGTTCAAAGGCAACCGTGCCCCACTGGTTTCGCCCAAGGTCAGTCAATTCCTGACCCTGCCGCGCACCCAGCGCTACATCATCATCGGCCTGATCGTGGCCGCGTTGATCTGGCCGTTCTTCGGTTCCCGTGGTGCGGTGGATATCGCAACGCTGATCCTGATCTACGTGTTGCTGGGCCTGGGCCTGAACATCGTGGTGGGCCTGGCCGGGCTGCTCGACCTGGGTTATGTGGGCTTCTATGCCGTGGGTGCCTACACCTACGCGCTGCTCTCGCACTACCTGGGCTGGGGCTTCTGGATCTGCCTGCCGCTGGCGGGTATGGCGGCGGCCACGTTCGGCTTCCTGCTGGGCTTCCCGGTGCTGCGCCTTCGCGGTGACTATTTGGCGATCGTGACCCTGGGCTTCGGTGAAATTATCCGGCTGTTCCTGCGTAACCTCACCGATATCACCGGTGGCCCCAACGGCATCAGCAGCATCCCCAAGCCAACGTTCTTCGGATTGTCCTTCGACCGCACCGCAGCCGAAGGCATGCAGACTTTCCACGAGTACTTCGGGATCGACTACAACCCGGTGAGCAAAGTGGTGTTCCTGTACCTGGTGGCGTTGTTGCTGGCGCTGGCGGCCTTGTTCGTGATCAACCGTTTGCTGCGCATGCCGATCGGCCGTGCGTGGGAAGCGCTGCGCGAAGATGAAATCGCCTGCCGTGCATTAGGCATGAACCCGACAGTCATCAAGCTTTCGGCATTTACCCTCGGAGCAACATTCGCCGGTTTCGCCGGCAGCTTCTTCGCCGCGCGCCAAGGCTTGGTGACGCCGGAGTCGTTCACCTTTATCGAGTCGGCGATCATCCTCGCCATCGTCGTGCTGGGTGGCATGGGCTCGCAGTTGGGCGTGATCCTGGCAGCGATCGTGATGATCCTGTTGCCGGAAATGATGCGTGAGTTCAGCGAATACCGCATGTTGATGTTCGGCGCCATGATGGTGCTGATGATGATCTGGCGTCCTCAAGGCCTGCTACCGATGCAACGTCCCGAACTTAAACTAAGAGCGGAGCTGCACAAATGAGCCGCGAGATCCTCAAGGTTGAAAACCTAAGCATGCGCTTCGGCGGTTTGCTGGCGGTCAATGGCGTGGCCCTGACCGTAAAAGAGAAACAGGTCGTAGCGCTGATCGGCCCCAACGGCGCCGGCAAGACCACCGTGTTCAACTGCCTCACCGGTTTCTACAAGCCGAGCGGTGGCAGCATCCTGCTGGACGGCCAGCCGATCCAGGGCCTGGCCGGCCACGAAATTGCCCGCAAGGGCGTGGTGCGCACCTTCCAGAACGTGCGCCTGTTCAAGGACATGACGGCGGTCGAGAACTTGCTGATTGCCCAGCACCGACACTTGAACACCAACTTCTTTGCAGGCCTGTTCAAGACCCCGGCGTTCCGCAAGAGCGAGCGCGAGGCCATGGAATACGCTGAGTACTGGCTGGACAAGGTCAACCTCACCGAGTTTGCCAACCGCCCGGCCGGCACCCTCGCCTACGGTCAGCAACGTCGTCTGGAAATCGCCCGCTGCATGATGACCCGCCCGCGGATCCTCATGCTCGACGAACCGGCCGCCGGCCTGAACCCCAAGGAAACCGAAGACCTCAAGGCGCTGATCAGCGTGTTGCGTGAGGAAAACAACGCCACGGTGCTGTTGATCGAACACGACATGAAACTGGTCATGAGCATTTCCGACCACATCGTGGTGATCAACCAGGGTACGCCGCTGGCCAACGGGACGCCGGAACAGATCCGCGACAATCCTGAAGTGATCAAAGCCTATTTGGGGGAAGCGTAAAATGCTGCAATTCGAAAACGTTTCCACTTTCTACGGCAAGATCCAGGCCCTGCACAGCGTCAACGTCGAAGTGCGCCAAGGTGAAATCGTCACACTGATCGGCGCCAACGGTGCCGGCAAATCGACCTTGCTGATGACCCTCTGCGGTTCGCCGCAGGCCCACAGCGGCAGCATCCGCTACATGGGTGAAGAGCTGGTGGGCCAGCAGTCATCACAGATCATGCGCAAAAGTATTGCCGTGGTGCCTGAGGGCCGTCGGGTGTTCTCGCGCCTGACCGTGGAAGAGAACCTGTCCATGGGCGGGTTCTTCACCGACAAGGGCGACTACCAGGAGCAGATGGACAAGGTGCTGCACCTGTTCCCAAGGCTCAAGGAGCGCTTCAGCCAGCGCGGCGGAACCATGTCCGGTGGCGAGCAGCAAATGCTCGCCATCGGCCGTGCGCTGATGAGCAAGCCCAAGTTGCTGTTGCTGGACGAACCGTCCCTGGGCCTGGCACCGATCATCATCCAGCAGATCTTCGACATCATCGAACAGCTGCGTAAGGACGGTGTCACGGTGTTCCTGGTCGAGCAGAATGCCAACCAGGCGCTGAAAATCGCTGACCGCGCCTACGTGCTGGAAAACGGCCGGGTGGTGATGCAGGGCACCGGGGAGCAATTGCTGACGGATCCGAAGGTGCGTGAAGCCTATCTCGGTGGCTGAGCCATTGAGGTAACAAAAAAACGGCCTTCGGGCCGTTTTTTTATCGCGGTTCAAAGCGTCGCGACCAACTCCCCCTTACCCGCGCGCTGGCCTGCCAGCATCAATGCCCCGCCCAATAGCAACAAGCCCGCCGCCAGGAAGGTATACGCGCCGTACACATCCAGCGGCGCGTCGAAATAGGCTATGACACGCTGTGCCACATTTAACGTCTGAGAGCACACCAGCGTGCCGGTTAATGAGGCGATGGCCAGCACCGGCGTGACCGTTGCAGACACACGCCCCATGTAACCTTCCGGCACGGCTTCCTGGAGCATCGGCCCTTGCACAATCGCAAACACCGAGAAGAACAACCCACAGCTGAACATCAGCGCCCAGGCCAAGTAAAACGGCGGATGCAGCGAATACGCCAGGTAGCTGAACCCCATGCACAGCAACGCAAGGGTAAAGGCCTGGCGCGTGCTCAATGACTTCAACAGCGGCCGGACCAGCACGGCAGCAATCAACCCGCCGACAGGGAACGCCGCGAGAATCAGGCCGTATTCATAAGGGCTCAAGCCCAAGGTTTTGAATGCATACAAAGACAATGCGACGTTATTGACCCCCAAGGAAAACCCGTATAACGCCACACCGATCAACAACGTCCTAATCGAGGCGTGCCCCCAGGAAAACCGTAGCCCTGCGAGCACTCCATGCCAGAAGGGCAGCCGTTGTTGCTCGGCCAGCAAGGTCCGGCGCAGGCCCTGGGTAGACGCTATGCACAGGGCCGAACAGGCAAAAGCCAGCACATTGATTAGCAGTGCCAGGGCGGGGCCCACCCACACAAATAATGCCGGCCCAAGGGACGCCGACAACACTGAAATGCCCGTCAGGGAAAACATCGCCTTGGCCGATGCCTCAACGCGTCGTGCCGAAGGGATGACCACTTGCATGATCGCCTGGCGTGATGGGTTGAAAAACTGTGCAGCCGTGCTGTTCACCAACAACAAGAGCAGAACGCCAACGAGCACTTGCATCGGGTCCAGCCTGGCCAGTGAATAGATCACGAAAAAGATCAGGAAGTTGAGCACCCGAATCCCATCCGCCGCGATCATCACGTGCAGCGGGGCCATCCGATCGACCCAAGCCCCGGCCAGTGGGGCCACCCATACACGCGGAATAGCAGAGGCCGCCACCGCCAGGCCTACAGCTGTCGGCAAGAACGCACTGTCGTGAAACAAGTCAGTCACCAGCCACACAATGACGGTGCTCTCGAAAACGAACTCGCCAAACGATGAGAGGGCTTGCCCCAGCCACAAGAATGAGAAATTTCTGCTGATGAAAAAATCTGCAAAGCGGTTCTTCACAGCCACATTACCTTATTGGTCGTAAATACGTTCAAAGGACTCGCAACCCCAGGGCACAGGACTTGATGGGTTCGGACATACCGAATCTGGCAGCGATTTCGAGGGCCGCCACCGCATTCTTGTTACCTTTAACCGCTTCCCCGATAGCGTTGACACAGCACTATGCCAGCCAAAAAACATCAGATTAAAAACACCCGACAAGCGCATGACTCGCGCCCTTCCCCATTCAAACGTCCACGACACATAGGCATTACCCCCCCACACAGGGCCTAAATAACACCGCCCGCTTTCTTTTGAGATATCGAAAATCCGCACTTATATTTAAAAAACAGAATCTATTTAATGAAGCCATCGGTACTTAAACCCTATCAGATGAAACGTTACCCGTTACCGAAAACAGCGTTAACCGAACGTCGTTCATTAGGCTTTTATTTGGCTTGGTAAATAGCCACGCAAGGAAACACCTCAACGCCCGAGCCCGAGTATTCAGGGGCGAGTGATCGCGGCGGCTGGCGAACTGAATTTTTTTTGCCAGCCGCTGTAACGCATGGGGGTGCCCCAACTCTAGAGGGGTAAGCAAGCAAAAACGCTTCCTTACCCAACCTCACTGCTGGAGTTACACCATGACGACTAAATCCCGTTCGCTGTCCGCCGCCACCCTCGTTCTGGCCCTGGGTTCGGCCCTGAGCCTGTCCGCCCTTACAAGCACCGCGCACGCCGCCGATGACATGCAGAAATGCTTTGGTGTCGCCGAAGCCGGCAAGAACGATTGCGCCGCAGGCGCTGGCACCTCCTGCGCCGGCACCTCGAAACTCAAAGACCAGGCCAACGCTTGGAAGCTGGTCCCTGCCGGCACCTGTACCAAAACCCCGAGCAGCACCTCGCCGACCGGTTTCGGCCAGGAAGCAGCCTTCACCGCCAAGTCCTGAAACAGCCCTCGGCCTGAGTACTGATGATGACGCTTTTTCCCCAACACACGGTCTCACCGGCTCAGGTGCCCGGCCTCCCTTACAGGTCCGGGCTGGGGCTGAAGAACGAGCACTTCATCGAAGTGCTCGAGACCTCGCCCGACATCGGTTTTTTTGAAGTGCACGCCGAAAACTACATGGTCGCCGGCGGCCCGTTCCACCATTACCTGGGGTTGATCCGCGAGCAGTACCCACTGTCGTTGCACGGCGTGGGTCTGTCCATCGGCGGCGAAGGCCCGTTGAACCGTGAGCACCTGGCACGGTTGGCTACGCTGATCGAACGTTATCAACCCCACTCTTTTTCCGAACACCTGGCCTGGTCCAGCCACGGCCCGGTGTTTCTCAACGACTTGCTGCCCTTGGCTTATGATGCCGCCACCCTGAAACGGGTGTGCGAACACATCGACCAGGTGCAAAGCACGCTCAAACGTCCGATGCTGCTGGAGAACCCGTCGACTTACCTGCAATTCCAACACTCCACGTTGGACGAGACGGACTTTATCAGTGCAATCATCCAGCGTACCGGCTGCGGCCTGCTGTTGGACGTCAACAACGTCTATGTGTCGTGCATCAATCACCAGCGCGATCCACTTTCCTACATCGACGCGCTGCCATTGGGCGCAGTGGGAGAGATTCATCTAGCCGGTTTCGCCGAAGACACTGACAGCCTTGGTGACCGCCTGCTGATCGATGATCATGGCGCACCGATCGATAACGCCGTATGGCAGCTGTACGAACAGGTCCTCACACGCACCGGGCCAGTGGCCACGCTGATCGAGCGGGATAACCAGGTGCCGGCTTTCCGTGTGCTGCACGCCGAAGCCCAACAGGCCGACGGTTACTTGTCACAGGTGAACGTATGAGCCATCACGCTACGTTTACTACTGCGTTGCTCGCGCCCGACCAGCCCTGTCCCGACGCTCTGTTCAGCAGCAACGGTGCCGACCCCGCCAGTCGTTTTGCGGTGTACCGCAACAATGTCCACAGTTCATTGATCAACGCGCTGGCGACGGCTTACCCCGTGACCTTGCAATTAGTCGGCGATGAGTTTTTTAGCGCCATGGCTGGCCTGTTTGTACGGACGTGCCCGCCTACCAGCCCACTAATCAACGAGTACGGCAGTGCGTTCGCAGCCTTCATTCAGGACTTTGAGCCAGCCGCCAGCGTGCCCTATCTGGCCGATGTCGCACGGTTCGAGCGCTTGCGGGTGCGCGCCTATCACGCGGCGGATAGCCAACCGCTGGACCAGCAAGCCATTCTTCAAGCGCTGCAAGGCCAAACAGAACTGGGGAAATTGCGCCTGCACCTGCATCCCTCCCTGGCCACCTTGAATTCCAGCTACGCGGTAGTGGCCGTTTGGGCTGCGCACCAGACAGAAGGCGCAGTGGCCACCTTGAATCCCTGGCACGCCCAAAGCGCGCTGGTGTTGCGCCAAGGCTTGGCGGTCAAAGTGTTCGCCATCGACAGGGGCTCAGTCGCGTTTATCGACAGCCTGAAGCAGGGCATACCGCTGGAAATGGCGGTGGAACAGGCCGTGCAAGCCTCAGCCGAATTCGACCTGCACCAATGCCTGACCCTGCTGATCAGCCACGACGCCATTACTCATTTGCACTCAGAACAAAAGGTATCGCCATGAACACCTCCCCTTCTTGCCTGGTTAGACGCGCTATCGCACTGCTCGAGAAAATCCCCTACAGCTTGATCGCATTTCTCGCACGTTTTTCCATTGCAGCCGTGTTCTGGAAGTCCGGGCAAACCAAGGTGGAAGGCTTTGCCATCGACCTGATCAGCGGCACCTTCCAACTCGGCGAACCGCGACTGGCCGCGTCAACCTTGCCGCTGTTTCGCAGTGAATATCACGTGCCCTTGCTGTCACCGGAAGTAGCCGCGCACATGGCCGCGTTTGCCGAGCACTTTTTCCCGGTGCTGATCCTGGTGGGCTTTGCGACACGCTTCTCGGCGCTGGCCCTGATCGGTATGACCCTGACCATTCAACTCTTCGTTTACCCGGACGCCTACCCAACCCACGGCACCTGGATCGCCGTGTTGCTGCTGTTGGTCGCCAAGGGCCCGGGCCGCGTGTCCATCGACCACCTGATCTCACGCCGCTACCGCTGAAGCCGATCCAGGGCTTCGCCGCTGCGCTTGAACCAATCCACCAGGTAATCGGCCAGTACCTGGGTGCGGCGCGGCAAGCCGCCCTGATAAGGGTGAACCAGGTACATCGGCATGCTCCGCGTCTGATAATCACGCAGGAGCCAGCGCAATCGACCGTCAGCCAGTTCGGCAGGTAATACGTAGGACGGCAGGCGGGCGATACCGGCACCGACCAGCGCTGCTTTTTTCAACAGGTTGTAGTGGTTGGAGGCAAATGTGCCAGTGACCCGCACGCGCAGCAGCTCATGCTGCTGGTGATACAGCCATTCTTCACGCCCGCTGTAGTGGCTGTTGAGCAAGCAGGCATGGGTGGCCAGATCCGCCGGGGTCAGCGGCTCGCCATGTTGCTCCAGGTAGGCCGGGCTGGCGCAGGTCATCTCGTGCCAGGCCAGCAGGGGCTTGGCCACCAGCCGCTCGTTTTCGATAGCCCCCAAACGTACACCTAAGTCAAAGCCGTCGCGTGCCAGGTCTCGGTAGCTGTTGTTCAATTCCAGCTCGATCTGCACCTGCGGGTATTGCTTCGAAAACTCCAGCAGCAAGCCATCAAAGAAGGTTTCCCCTAACGAAACCGGAACCGTCATACGCACCGGCCCGGCCAAGTCGTCCTTCAGCCGCGCCAATGCCTGACGGGCGCGCTCCACTTGTACCATCAGCGCCTGGGCCTGGGGCAACAATGCCGCACCGGCTGCGGTAAGGCTGAGCTTGCGGGTGGTGCGGTGCAACAGCAGCACGGAAAACTGCGCTTCCAGCTGACTGATGCGCTTGGACAACTGGCCCTTGCTGCACCCCAGTTGTTCGGCCGCGACAGTGAAACTGCCAGCTTCGATCAGTACCGCAAAGGCCGCCAGGTCATCCATCTCGCTCATGGATTGTTTCCAATTGAGAACCAAAGGTTGCCTATTAGCGCGTTTATCCACCTGAAAAGCCACACTAGACTGAACCTTCACTTACCCTTGGAGGAACCGCACGATGAAAATCCTATTGATTGGTGCCAGCGGCACAGTCGGCTCGGCAGTCAAGGCGGAACTGGCTCAGCGTCACGAAGTGATCAGCATTGGTCGCACCAGTGGTGACTTCCAGGTGGATATCAGCGACAGCGCCTCGATCCGTAAGCTGTTCGAACAGACCGGCACCTTTGACGCTCTGGTGTGCGCGGCGGGCAGCGTGAATTTCGTAGCGCTGGGTGACATGAGCGAAAGCGATTTTGAACTGGGCCTGCGCGACAAACTGATGGGCCAGGTCAACCTGCTGCTGATCGGCCGTGAGTATGCCAACGACGGCGCCTCGTTCACGTTCACCAGCGGCATTCTCAACCGTGACCCGATCCGCACCGGCGCCTCGGCCGCGCTGGTCAATGGCGCGATTGATGCTTTCGTCAAAGCGGCAGCGATCGAATTGTCACGCGGCCTGCGCGTCAACTCCGTTAGCCCGACAGTCCTTCTGGAGGCCATGGGCAGCTACGCGCCGTATTTCCGTGGCTACAAACCTGCTCCGGGCGCCGATGTGGCATTGGCTTACGCGAAAAGTGTCGAGGGCCTGCAGACCGGCCAGACCTTTATCGTCAGTTGAATGCACCTTCTGTAAGAAACACCTGAAGCTGGCCAGCGGGCTTGTGGTGCGGCGTCAGCCTGCGTAACGTGGCGGCACTTGTTTGGAGACCCGATAAATGCGCGCCGCCCGTACCCTAGCTCTGTTTGCCTTGCTGCCCCTGTTCACCGCCTGCCAGATGTTCGAGAGCGAGCCGGCCAAACCCTCTACTGCGGGGCTGACGCGCATGCAGGGTGAGCTGACCGCAGTCGGCGGCAAGCTGTTGTTCCAGCCTTGCGGTGACAAACGCAACTACGTGGTCAACGACACGGGCGGCACCAGCATCCTGCAGGAAGCCGCTTCCTTGGCTGGTCAGCAAGGTGCGCTGTTTGCCGATTTACGTGGCAAATTCTCCGGAGTTGCCAGCGGTACCCAGGGTTCGGTGGACCTGCAACAGCTCTATCGCATGGAACGTTCGACCTCAGCCTGCAACGACCCGGACTTCAAACGCATGGTTCTGCGGGCCAACGGTCATAAACCCGCCTGGGCCATGAACGTCACCGCCAAGGGCATGGTGCTGGAACGCGAAGGCCAACCGCCACTCGCAGTACCCTTTGTAGAAGAGCAACTGGGCGACGGCCGTTTCAACCTGATGACCGAAGCCAATAACCAGCGCATAGAACTGTGGGTCGCCCCACAGCGCTGCATCGACAGCGTCAGCGACAGCCTGCAACACATGACTGCCGAGTTGCGGGTCAACGGCCAGGTCCAGCGTGGTTGCGCAGCATTTGGCGGTTCACGCGACGACTGATTCAGCACTGCGCTGTTTTAACCTGACGGAAAACCACCATTGGGGCTTATAATCGCCGGTTTGCAAAACAGCCGGCCTTTTTGTCCGCCGCCTACCGGATCCCGTCATGTTACGAATCACCGAACTCAAGCTGCCCATCGACCATCCCGAAGAAGACCTGCGCCCTGCCATCGTGCAGCGCCTGGGCATCGCCAGTGATGACCTGCTCGATTTCACCCTGTTCAAGCGCAGTTACGATGCCCGCAAAAAATCGTCGGAGCTGTGCTTCATCTACACCGTCGACCTGAACGTGAAGGGCGAAGCCGCCTTGCTGCTCAAATTCGCCGATGATCGCAACATCAATCCGGCGCCGGACGTCAGCTACAAGGTGGTGGGCCAGGCGCCACAAGGCCTGGTCGAACGCCCGATCGTGGTGGGTTTTGGCCCGTGCGGGATCTTCGCCGGGCTGCTGCTTGCGCAGATGGGCTTCAAGCCGATCATCCTCGAGCGCGGCAAAGAAGTGCGTCAGCGCACCAAAGACACCTGGGGCCTGTGGCGCAAAAACGTACTCAACCCTGAGTCCAACGTGCAGTTCGGCGAAGGCGGCGCCGGGACCTTCTCCGACGGCAAACTCTACAGCCAGATCAAGGACCCTAAATTCCACGGTCGCAAAGTGCTGCACGAGTTCGTCAAAGCTGGCGCGCCAGAAGAAATCCTCTACGTCAGCAAGCCACACATTGGTACCTTCCGCCTGACCGGCGTGGTGGAAAACATGCGCCAGCAAATCATCGCCCTGGGCGGTGAAGTGCGTTTCGAACAGCGCGTTACCGACGTGCTGATCGAAGAAGGCCAGTTGAATGGCGTGGTGATCGACGGCGGCGAGCAGATCCTCTCCAAGCACGTGATCCTGGCCCTGGGCCACAGCGCCCGCGACACGTTCCGCATGCTGCACGGACGTGGCGTGTACATGGAGGCCAAGCCGTTCTCGGTGGGCTTTCGCATTGAACACCCGCAATCGCTGATCGACGCTGCACGCCTGGGCAAATATGCCGGGCACCCGAAACTGGGTGCGGCCGACTACAAACTGGTGCACCACGCCAAGAACGGCCGCTCGGTCTACAGCTTCTGCATGTGCCCCGGCGGCACGGTGGTGGCGGCTACCTCCGAGCCGAACCGCGTCGTGACTAACGGCATGAGCCAATACTCGCGTAACGAACGCAATGCCAACTCCGGCATCGTGGTCGGCATCACGCCTGAAGTGGACTACCCGGGTGGCCCGCTGGCCGGCATCGAGTTACAGGAGCGTCTGGAGTCCCACGCTTATATCCTCGGTGGCAGCAACTACGAGGCGCCCGCACAACTGGTGGGCGATTTCATCGCTGGCACGCCGTCCACGGCCATTGGCAGCGTGGAACCGTCATACAAGCCAGGGGTGTTGATGGGGGACTTGGCCCTGGCCTTGCCGGACTTCGCCATCGAAGCCATTCGTGAAGCGCTGCCCGCGTTCGAGAAGCAGATCAAGGGCTACTCGCTGCACGATGCGGTACTGACGGGTATCGAGACGCGCACCTCGTCGCCGCTGCGGATTACGCGTAACGAGTCGATGCAGAGCTTGAACGTTAAAGGTTTGTTCCCGGCCGGAGAAGGCGCAGGTTATGCCGGTGGGATTTTGTCGGCAGGCGTTGACGGGATTCGGATAGCCGAGGCGTTGGCGCGGGATATGTTGGGCATCGAAGCCTGACGCAAAAGCTGAAAATACCGCAGTTCCAATGTGGAAGCAGGCTTGCTCACTCCCACATTGGGTCTTGTGGTGTTTCAGATGTTGGCGCGTAAAACGCTTTGCGGCAGTGGTTCGCCCTGTTCAACACTCGCCGCAACGGCCGCGATCAATCCGCCCAGTTCGTAGCCTTGCTCTGTGAGCCACTGCTGATCGTAATACGTGGTGGCATACCGTTCACCACCATCACACAAGATCGCCACGATCGACCCCGTCTCCCCCGCCGCTTTCATCTGCTGCGCCGCCACTAACGCGCCGATCAAGTTAGTCCCACTCGAACCACCCACCCGCCGCCCAAGCCGCTCGGCCAGGTAATGCATGGCCGCCAGTGACAAGGCGTCCGGCACCTTGACCATCGCATCAATCACCTTAGGCAAAAAACTCGCCTCGACCCGTGGCCGGCCGATCCCCTCGATGCGCGAGCCACACTCCAGACGCAGGCTGGCGTCGCCGCTCTGGTAGAAGTCAAAGAACACCGAACGCTCGGCATCGGCACACAGCACGCGGGTGCAATGCTGGCGATAGCGTACATAACGCCCCAGGGTCGCCGTGGTGCCGCCGGTGCCGGGGCTGGAAATCAACCAGCTCGGCTCAGGGTAATGCTCAAAACGCATCTGCTGGAAGATCGACTCGGCGATGTTGTTGTTCGCCCGCCAGTCGGTAGCACGTTCGGCATAGGTGAATTGGTCCATAAAGTGACCGCCACTTTCCTGCGCTAACCGTTCGGACTCGGCGTAGATCTGGGTCGGATCCTTTACTAAATGGCTCTTTCCACCGTAAAAGGCGATCTGATCGATCTTCGATTGGGACGTCGTGGCTGGCATCACCGCGATAAACGGCAGGCCAAGCAAACGCGCAAAGTACGCCTCCGAAATCGCTGTAGAACCGCTGGAAGCTTCGATAACCGGCGCGCCTGGTTTGAGCCAGCCATTACACAGCGCATACAGAAACAGTGAACGCGCCAGCCGATGCTTGAGGCTGCCGGTGGGGTGGCTAGACTCGTCCTTGAAGTACAACTCGATACCCGGCAACCCCGGTAATGGCAAAGGAATCAGATGCGTGTCGGCACTACGCTGGAAGTCCGCTTCGATGATACGAATGGCTTCGCGGGCCCAGGTACGGTGGTCACTCATAAGGTGCGTCTCTAAAGATTTCAGCCTTGATTTTAGGGGTTTTCCTAAACTGCACACAGATACAGTGACGACTCAAATAGACGCACAATTGCTAGGCTTTGCTGCAGTGCCAAGGCGACCTGCCGTTTATAACAAATAAGAATATAACTTTTGTTTTAACAACTAACAGTACGGGTTAGGGTAGCCACTTATTGAACCTGGATTGGAGAGCGTCCCTTGCCTCTGCGTAGCACTTTCACCCGTTTCTTCCAGCTGGAAGCCGCCAGCGGCCTATTGTTGATCGCCGCTGCCGCCTTGGCGCTGATCATCAACAATTCACCGTTGTCGCACCTGTACAACGCCTTCCTCGACGTACCGGTGGTGGCACAAATTGGTGCGCTGAAAATCGCTAAACCCGCCCTGCTGTGGATCAACGACGGCCTGATGGCCCTGTTCTTCCTGCTGATCGGCCTGGAAGTTAAGCGCGAGTTGCTCGACGGCCACCTGTCCAAGCCCTCGCAAGTGGTGTTGCCAGGTGCTGCGGCCATTGGCGGCATGGTCGTACCGGCGCTGATCTACTGGGCGATCAACAAGGACTTCCCGGCGGCGCTCTCCGGCTGGGCTATCCCAATGGCTACCGACATTGCTTTCGCCTTGGGTGTGTTGGCGCTGCTGGGCAAGCGGGTTCCAGTGTCGCTGAAGCTGTTCTTGATGACCTTGGCCATTATCGATGACCTCGGTGCAATCATCGTCATCGCCGTGTTCTATTCAGCCGACTTGTCGGGCGCCGCCCTGGCGGGTGCAGGCGCTTGCCTGATTGCTTTGATCGCGATGAACCGCCTGGGCGTGATCAAACTCGGGCCCTACCTGATCATCGGCATGATCCTGTGGGTGTGCGTGCTCAAGAGTGGTGTGCACGCCACGCTGGCCGGGGTAACTCTGGCCTTCTGCATTCCGATGCGCACTAAGAATGCCGAGACCTCGCCGTTGATGACGCTGGAACACGCCCTGCACCCGTGGGTGGCCTACGCTATCCTGCCGCTGTTCGCGTTCGCCAACGCCGGCGTGTCCCTCACCGGCGTCAGCCTGGAGAGTTTCACCCATCATGTGCCTCTGGGTATCGCTGCTGGCCTGCTGATCGGCAAAACCGTCGGCGTGTTCGGCCTTACCTGGTTCGCGATCAAGACGGGCCTTGCTGCCCTGCCCAGTGGTGCGAACTGGGGCCAGGTGTTCGGGGTGGCGATCCTGTGCGGTATCGGCTTCACCATGAGCCTGTTTGTCGGCTCCCTGGCCTTTGTGCCGGGCGCCAGCGAGTTCGCGGGTGAAGATAGAATGGGCATCCTCACCGGGTCGATCCTGGCGGCTTGTATTGGTTATGCAGTAACGGCGATGGCGAGTCGCAAAAAAGCCTGAGCCTCTGAAACACCCCAAAAACCCCAATCGGTCATCCGGTTGGGGTTTTCTAGTTCCGCTGCCTACGTTTAGCCAGCAATCCGCCTGCGCGGCCTAAAGACTTTCATCCTCGCGCCGACTAGCTGTTATGGCGATTTCACCGTCCCGGCCTGGGATACCCGCCCGACCTTGCTCCCCAACGCGTTTACAGCCCGAGCGCCAAGCCTATGTTCCTGAGAAATATAAGAATCGCAGCCAGAGCCTTCATCGGCTTCGCCGCTATTGCGTCACTGAGTGTGTTTCTCGGCCTGTTCGCCCTCAAGCAGATTGGCGAAGTTCAGTCCCAGGCGACAGACATTCAAAACAATTGGATGCAGCGCGTCAGACTACTGGCCTTGGCGAATGCTTCACTCGATCGTTTTCGCCTCGGAGAAATGGCGCACATCCTGTCCTCAAGCGATGCGGATATGCAGACCTATGAAGACAAATCCGCAGGCCGCTTGAAAGCTGTGAAGGAGCAGATGGTTCAATATGCAGGACTACTGCGCACCGCCGAGGAAAAGTCACGCCTCGACGCGTTCAACCAGAGCCTGGAGGGCTATGCCAAGAACCACATCGAGATGCTCAAGCGCTCACGCTCAGGCGACAAAGCTGGCGCCCGCGACTTTCTCAACAGCATTCGAGAAAGCTATGAGCAGATGACCAAGAACTTCGACCAACTGATAGACCTCGCCAACAAAGGCGCAGAACAGGCCGGACGTATGTCCGAAGACGCTTACCAGCATGCTGTGAACGGTATCGCGATCGTCATCCTGCTGGTGAGTGCTGGCACTGTCTTGGTGGCGTGGTTACTGACCCGAAGCATTACCGGGCCGATCATGGAAGCGGTAAAGGTGGCCGAAACGATTGCCAAGGGCGACCTCACCCAGCCCATCACCCCCACGGGCAACGATGAGGCTACCCGCCTGCTCCGCGCGCAAGAAACCATGCGCAATAACCTGGTGCAGACCCTGCGGCAGATTACCGGATCATCCAGCCAACTGGCCGCCGCCGCAGAAGAGCTTAATGCCGTCACCGCCGAAGGTAGCCGCGACCTGCAGCAGCAACACGGGGAGATCGAGCAGGCGGCCACCGCCGTCACCGAGATGACCACCGCGATTGAAGAGGTCGCGCGCAATGCGGCCTCGACCTCAGACCTTTCGCAGGAGTCACGCAGCATTGCGTTGAAAGGCCAGCAGCGCATGGTCGAGGCGTTGAATTCGATCCAGGCCCTGACCCGTGGTGTTGAAGTCAGCTCCGGGCAAGTTGGCGGCCTGGCTGAACAGGCCAAGGGAATCGGCAAGGTACTCGATGTGATCCGCACCATTGCCGAACAAACCAATCTGTTGGCGCTGAACGCCGCCATCGAAGCTGCTCGCGCCGGTGAAGCCGGGCGTGGTTTCGCCGTGGTCGCTGATGAAGTGCGCGCCCTGGCCCATCGCACCGCCCAATCAACTCAAGAAATCGAGCAGATGATCGGCAGTATTCAGACCAATACGGCCAGTACCGTCAGCACTATGCTCGACAGCAGTAGCATGACCCAGCAGACCCTGGCCTTGGCCGAGCTGGCGCAACAAGCGCTGGCAGATATTCTGGCGGCCAACGATGAGATCAACGATCGCAACCTGGTGATTACCACGGCGGCGGCGGAGCAGGCAGACGTTGCTCGGGCAGTCGATCGCAATTTGCTGAACATTCAGCAGCTGTCGGTTCAGTCGGCGCAAGGCTCCACCCAAACGACGGCCGCCTCGCAATCCCTGGCCAGCCTGGCGTATGAATTGAACACGATGGTGAAGCACTTTCAGGTTTGAAGGGCGGCTTTAAACTTCACAATGCCTGGCCGAGCGCAGTCTCTGTGGCGAGGGCGCTTGCTCCCTCGCCACAGGCAAATTTCGA
Organism: Pseudomonas sp. 1152_12; assembly: GCF_052850675.1. Classification (NCBI taxonomy): domain Bacteria; kingdom Pseudomonadati; phylum Pseudomonadota; class Gammaproteobacteria; order Pseudomonadales; family Pseudomonadaceae; genus Pseudomonas; species Pseudomonas sp. 1152_12. Next base: position 75,123 of record NZ_VXCW01000006.1, read on the forward strand.
CATACTCAGCCCTCCATGAGCTGGGCCTTACCTCCAGCCTACTTACCGGAACACCTGGGCTTTTGGCTACAGGTCATTGTCTCCTGTGAGTATGCAACCTCAGCCGCAAACTGAGTTTGCAATAGAAAACCGCCTTACTAAGGCGGTTTTTTATTGCCTGCGTTTTTTGGAAGATCACAGGTCATAAAAAACCCCAAGCGGTGACCCGGTTGGGGTTTTGTGTTTCTACAACCGCCGCTTAACGCGTAACGCGGCTGGTGCCGTTAACGGTCATGATGCGCACGCGGTCGCCAATGCGGAAGATTTCATTTTCCTGCACGGCTTGTACGTAGGCGCGCATGCTGCCGTCGTCTTCGCGAACGGTGATTTCCACACCTTGGGTACGGGTCAGGCCTTCTTCGGTGGCGGAGCCGAGCAGGCCGCCGGCTACGGCACCGATCACAGCGGTGACGATACTGCCACGGCCGCCGCCAATGGCGCTGCCGCCAACGCCGCCGATGACCGCGCCAGCAGCGCCGCCGATTGGGGTCTTGGTGCCTTCGATTTTCACCGGGCGCAGGGATTCAATGGTGCCCATGCGAACGGTTTGTACACGGCGCGCCTCGTCACGGGAGTACGAGTCGCCGGTCAGACTCGAGGCGCAGCCACCCAACAACAACGACAGGGTGGTAAAGCAGGCAACTAGTAAAACGGACTTACGCATAGCATCAACTCCAAAGGACAGGTATTCATTAGACGCCGCAGCTTGGCGCCTGTCACGGCAAGCACGTCAGAAAATTGCTTTCATTCAGCCTTAGTACAGACTGCCAGTACCAGAAAACTCGACGAACGGTAGCTCTCACCCTGCTCCAAATAATGTCATGGAAGCGTTGATCATTGTAGTCGCACAGCAAAACGCCGAAGCCTCTCAGTGAGAGACCTCGGTGCGGCAGACAGCATTCAGGAAAGGTGACGAAAGGTGAAGCTCAGGGCGCGAGGCGCTCACGAGTCCATTCGCCGGCTTGCAGGCGGTAGTTCAGACGGTCATGCAGGCGGCTGGCGCGGCCCTGCCAAAACTCAATGCGCTCGGGCAGCAGGCGATAGCCGCCCCAGTGCTCAGGGCAGTCGGGTTGGGTATCGCTGAAGCGCTGCTCGGTGGCCTTGAGCAAGTCCTGCAGTTCTTCGCGATCACGGATGACCTGGCTCTGCGGTGATGCCCAAGCGCCAAGACGGCTACCCAACGGGCGGACCTGATAATAAGCGTCCGACTCCTCAGGCGTGACCTTGACCACCCGCCCTTCGATACGCACCTGGCGCTCCAGGCTAGGCCAGAAGAACGTCATGGCCGCAAAAGGCCGCGCCGCGAGCTGTTCACCCTTGGCGCTCTGATAATTGGTGAAGAAGGTAAAGCCCTGCGTATCCAGACCCTTGAGCAGCAGGATGCGGCAGTGCGGACGCCCCTCCTGGTCGACCGTGGCCAAGGTCATGGCATTGGCCTCCACCGGTGGCTGTTCGGTTTTGACCGCGTCAGCGAACCACTGGTGGAACAACGCAAACGGCTCGCTCGGAGCCTGGGCCTCGCTCAAACCGTCGCGTGTGTAGTCACGGCGCATATCGGCCAGTGGCTGGGTCATGCGGCTTTATCCTTCTGGTTCAGCAGATCAGTTTTTCGCCTGGTCGTTGGCAACCGGTGCCGCGGCTTTGGCTTTGGCTGGTTTTTTGGCAGCTGGCTTGGCCGGGGCTTTTTTCGCGACGGGCTTGGCTGCGGTTTTCTTCGCAGCGGATGCCTTTTTCGCCGGCGCTTTTGCAGCTGGCGCCGGAGCAGGAACATTCTGCACAGCGACCATTTCCGCTACAGGCGGTGTCTTGCCCGAGTTGTACTTGCTCAGCAGGGCCAACATAGTTGTACGCTGAGTGAACATGATTTCCATGCGACGGTTCAGCGCACGCCCCTGATTACTGTCGTTGGCAGCACGCGGCATAAGGTCGCCCATGCCACGCAGCATGAGGCGATCTTGCTTCAGGCCGCTGAGGCTGAAAATCGAAGCGATGGACTGCGCGCGCTCGCGGGTCAAAGCCTGGCTCACAGGTTCGGCACCACTGGTGTCGACGTGGCCGAGAACCAGCACGGCGGTCTTGGGATCGGCTTCAACAGCCTTGGCGACACGGGTAAATGGCCCCAAGGTAACCGGCAGCAACATCGCTGGGCGTTTCGGGTTGTAGGAACCATCTACCGGAGCAATTACCACCAGTACGTTGTCGCGACGTTCCAGTTGCAGGTTGCTGTCCTTGATCGCAGCGCGCAGGCGCGGCTCATAGTCGTCCAGCCAGGCTTGGGTGATTTTCGGGTCCGGCATCGGCACGTTGGTCACGTCAACCTTGGCCAATGGCTTTGGCTTGCTTTCGAACGGCCACCACCATTTGGTCTCGGTGTCGGTCTTGGCGACAGCAGGCGCGGCGTCCGGAGTCGAAGCCGGCGTTGCGGCCTTGAGGTCGGCTTTCAGGTCAGCCTTGGCATCTGCGGCCTTTTCATCAGCGCTCTTGGAGAAAAACGGCCACCAGCTGGAGCCGGTGTCAGCTTTGGCTACCGGGGCGGCAGCAGCGGCAGGTGCTGGAGCCGCAGCTGCAGCAACCGGCGCGACAGGCTTAGCGCCTGCAGCAGGTTTAGCATCCGGCTTGGCATTGGTTTGGGTCACTGCGTCCTTGGTAGCAGCCTTGTCAGATCCAAATGACCACCAGTGCCCGCCTTCGGCATCACTTTGTGGAGTTTGTGCGCAGCCAGTAATAGTGAGGCACAGCGCCAGTGCCAAGGACTTGTTCGATAACATGAGATATCCACAAAATGAGAAAAAACCGGGGGGGTCTGGTTGACCCGTTAAACAGACGCTTACAGAACATTAAAGTTACGAAATTTCGTTCAGCGCCTTCTTATAGTTGCCTTTGTAACAAAAAAACGTGAAACAGCAAGCTCTTTACAGACAACCGGCCAATATTCCGACCAACTTCTGTGCACGCGGGTCCATAAGTACGTAAGGCCCCAGTGTATTAGTCGCAAAACCGAACGCTACATCATGTTCCGGATCGGCAAACCCCACCGAACCACCGGCGCCAGGATGGCCAAACGCACGTGGGCCAAGGCCGAACGTGGCATTGGGCAATTGCGGTTGATCCAACATACAGCCCAAACCGAAACGGGTTTGGGTCAATAAGGTTTTATCCGGTCCGACACTGTGTTCGCGGGTCAATTGTTCGAGCATGTCGCTTTCCAGCAAACTACCGTCCAACAAGCCACTATAAAAACCCGCCAGGCTGCGCGCATTACCATGACCATTTGCCGCTGGCTGCTGCATGCGCCGCCATTCGGGCTTATTAGTGCTGGTCAGAATGGACGGTGGATTGGCAAATGCACGCGTAGTCATGGCCGCAGGCTCGCGCATCATTACTTGCAGTAATCGTTGCGCAGCTTCATCGCCCATGTTGCCTTTGCTGCGCGCTATATGGGCAACACGATAAAACTCTTCATCCGCCAGACCTACATGGAAGTCCAACCCCAGTGGCCGCGCAACCCGCGCCACAATGGACTCGCCCGGGCCGCGCCCATCGGCGCGGCGCAGCAATTCACCGATCAGCCAGCCATAAGTGATGGCCTCGTAGCCATGCCCTTGGCCCGGCGTCCACCATGGAGCTTCGGCGGCCAGGGTGTCGACCATCAGTTGCCAGTCATACAATGCCTCGGCAGGCAGCATCTCGCGAATCGCCGGCAGCCCGGCCTGGTGGCAGAGCAACTGACGCAAGGTGATGGCTTCTTTACCGGCCGCCGCAAACTCTGGCCAATAGTCAGCAACGGGCGCGTCGAGTTTCAACTTGCCCTCCGCCACCAATTGCAGGGCTGTAACGGCAGTGAAGGTCTTGGTACAGGAGAACAGGTTGACGATAGTGTCGCTGTGCCAGGCCTCAGCCCCGTCCTTGTCCGCCGTGCCGGCCCATAGGTCGACGACGGTTTCGCCGCCGATCTGGATACACAGCCCGGCACCACGCTCCTGCGGGTCATCAAACAACGCGGCGAACGCTTCCCGTACCGCTTCGAACTGAAGTTCGTAATGACCCTGAATCTGCACCTGACCCGCCTCGGAAAACCCTGTAAGAAGTGGCCGTCATTGTTCCAGTCATCAGGGGTTTTGTGAACCCGTCAACGATAAATCAATGGCCGTTTCCAGCGTGCCCACCGGCGTGTCCGGCGCCCTGTCCCGGGCCTTTGCCTGCACTCCCCGACCTGCCGCCTTCACTCTCACGAACCACGCTGGCGGCCTTGGCCTTTTCCGCCTCTTTACCCAACTGATCGACCGCCGCCAGGTTGCTTTTACGCACGCTGTCGACAAAGCCCAGGAACGGCACATCGGTGATGCCGACAAGGCCAAAGTGGCCGTTCTCACCATCCAGCAGACGGCCGGTCACCGGTTGGTCCAAGTACTGGAACCAGTGCACGCCGACGATCGATGGCTCGGCCATGGCATGTTTGAGGAAGTTGCTGTAAGCCGCGCCGCGGTCTTCTTCCCTGGCCAATTGCGTCACACCGCCCCAGAACGGGCCACGGTCCGCCGAGCCGAAGTTGAACTCGGTGATCAGCACCGGCTTGTCCAGCGCGTGCAAAGCGTTAAAGTCATAACCGTCCTGCGGCTTGAGGGTATACATGTTGAAACTCAGCACATCGCAATACTGCGCGCAGGACGCCACGGCCTCCGGCGTGCTCACGGCATAACGGCCGCCCAGCAGCAACTGGTTGGGCGCGTGCCATTTCAGCGAATCGGAGATGGTTTTGAAATACGCATCGGCGAAGGTCTTCTGGAAGTATTTGAAGTCGGCTTCGATCTCCGGATGCTCAGGGTTTGGCATCGGCGGCTCGAAGCCTGGGTCTTCCATCAGCTCCCAGCCCGCCAGGTGAATGCCCCAAGCCTTAGACAGGCCGTCTTCATTGCGGTACTTATCGCGAAGTTGTTTGAGGAATGCGCGCTTGGCCGGTACGTCGGTGGTCATGCGCAGCGTGCCGTAGGCCAAGGCGTAACGGGATTTTGCATCGCCGCCAGGCCCGGCCCAGGCCAGCTCGTTGTCGGCAAAAAAGCCGATCAGCCAAGGGTCGTCGCGGTGATCGCGAGCAGCAATGGCCACGGCACGTTCAGTGGCCATGGCAAAACGCGGGTCGAACGGGTCGGGCATGCCGCCCCACCAGTCGGTGCCGGTGCTGATGCTGGCGTAGTCACCGACAATCGACAGCGCCAAGGTGTACGGCACGCGGTCGGCGCGGGCCAAACCTTCGTCGCTCCAGTTGCCTACGGTGTTGAAACCCCAGGCTTGCAGACGGTCTAGGGTGTGCGTGACCCAACGCTTCTGATCAAAACCGTCAGTGCCATAAGCGCGCTGCAGGTTGGCGCCATAGAAGTCGTACCAACGCCCTACATTGAAGCCCCGGCCTTGGTCGGCGCCGTTGCCGCCACGGTTATCGCCACTGCCGTAGTACTTATCGAACGGCTCGCCGGCCTGGGGCAGCGCGGAAAACATCCACTCGCGACCGGCCACATAAGTCTGGTTGTTGTCCGGCGCCACAGTGTTGACGCCCAGGGAGTAGAACGGATGGCCTTCCGGCGTCACCAGGTACCAGCGACCGTCGCGCTTTTCGGTGCGGAAAAAGCCGCTGGCGTCGAACGCCGGGCCTTTGTTCCAGCCGCCGTATTGGTCCAGGGAAGACTTGTCGCGCTCAGCCAGCCAGCCCTTGAGTTGTAGCTGCTCTTTGGCTGCTGCGGCCTTGAGTTGTTCGTCGCTGCTGACCTTTTCCGGCCAGCGCGCGCGGGTCGACTGGCCATACGCATCCACCAGTTCGCTGTAAGCCGCCTTCAGCACCGGCTCGCTGTCCTGCACCCCGAAGCGTTCCAGCAGGATACTTTGCGCGGCGTTCGGCTTGATCATCGACAGGGTGACCGACGCCACTTGGCTGCGGTCGATTTCCCCGGCGCTGCCGGCCAGCAATACGCGCTGGCCATCCACGGTGATCGGCATCGGCGGGCCGGCTCTCATGCCCTGGCTCAGCGGGTTATTGGCTTGAAGCGGGATCAGTAGGGTCTGGGCCGGGCCAGCTGGCAGATCGACGCGGCTGACCAGGGTTTTGCCGTCGGTGCTTTGCACTTTGACGTAGAGCGTCAGCGCCCAGTCCATGGCGCTTTGGATGCGCAGGCTCATGGCGCCGGACTGCGACCAGTCCCAGACACCGGATTGCGGGCTGAGCATCAGGCTCGGTTCGGCCGCCGGGTTGAAGGTGATGCGGCGCAGCACTTCGCCTTCGGGGGTTTGTTCGGCATTGTATTGCGGCAGGCTGGCGTCTTGGGTCGCCACCTTGACCACATCGGCAGGCCGCACGAAGTTGAACAGCGTTTGTTGTCCGGCGGGCGCGGCCATCAAGGGTGCGGCGAACAGCAAGGCAAAAAGAACAGGCAGCGTGCGAATCATACGAACAAGGTTCTCCCAAACGGCCGGTGAATGGCCTGATGACATAAATCGATAGCAGTGAGATAGACCACTAAGTGGGCGAGTTCGCCCACGGTGGCTCAAGAAATTTCGCGCCTGAAAGGCGGCAAAGCATTCAGGATAGCTTTGCCATAGCGCTGCGTGACCAAACGACGGTCGAGCAAGGTGATGGTGCCCCGATCTTCTTCGGTGCGCAGCAAGCGACCGCAGGCCTGGACCAGCTTCAAGGAAGCATCCGGCACCGAGATTTCCATGAACGGGTTACCGCCCCGTGCTTCGATCCATTCGGCCAAGGCCGCCTCGACCGGATCATCCGGCACCGAGAACGGGATCTTGGCGATCACCACGTGTTCGCAGTAGGCGCCGGGCAAGTCCACGCCTTCGGCGAAACTGGCCAGGCCGAACAGCACGCTGGAATCGCCACCATCGACGCGCGCCTTGTGCTTGTTCAGGGTTTCCTGCTTGGACAGGTTGCCTTGGATAAACACCTGCTTGCGCCAGTCGCGGTCAAGGCCGTCGAACACATCCTGCATCTGTTTGCGTGAGGAGAATAACACCAGCGTACCGCGCGAACCTTCGACCAACGCCGGCAGGTCGCGGATGATCGCAGCCGTGTGCGCCGCGGCATCGCGCGGGTCAGCCTTGAGGTCCGGCACCCGCAGCACGCCCGCGTCGGCGTGATGAAACGGGCTTGGGACCACGGCGGTGACGGCTTTTTTCGGCAACCCGGCACGCATGCGGAAGCGATCGAAAGTGCCCAAAGCCGTCAGCGTGGCCGACGTTACCAGGCAGCCGTAGGCCACGTTCCACAGATTGCGGCGCAGCATTTCGGCGGCGAGGATCGGGCTGGCGTTGACCTCGATATCAAACAGCGCGCCGCTTTCCGACAAGGTCAGCCAGCGCGCCATCGGCGGGTTGTCTTCCGGGTCTTCAACGGTGAAAGCGGTCCACAGCTCCCAGTTGCCTTGGGAGCGCGACAGCAGGCTGCCGAACAACGGGTACCATTCTTCGGCCTGGTTGCTGGCGATGCCGATGTTGACCTCGCCGTCCATACCTTCCTTGAGCAGGTCAGTCAAACGGGTAAACAGGTCGGTCAGGCGCGAAAAGCCCTTTTTCAGTTCAATGCCCATTTCGCGCATGTGCTCGGGGATCAATCCGCCGACAAAGCGATGACGCGGCCGCTCCCGGCCTTCCACGTCTTCACCGGGCTTGAAATCGGCGACCTGCTCGCAGGCACTGAACATGAATTGCTGCTGGGTCTTGATCTCCCGCGCCAGCTCCGGCACTTGCTCGATCAGCTTGCCCAGGTCGCCGGGCAGCGGGTGTTGGGCCAGCAGTTTGGTGAGGTTCTTGGCGGTGGTTTCCAGCCAGTCGGCGGTGGAGCGCAAGCGCGTGTAGTGGGCGAAGTGGCCGATGGCCTTGTCGGGCAGGTGATGGCCTTCGTCGAATACGTAAAGGGTGTCGCGCGGGTCCGGCAGCACGGCGCCGCCGCCCAGGGCCAGGTCAGCCAGGACCATGTCGTGGTTGGTGACGATCACGTCGACCTTGCCCATGCCTTCGCGGGCCTTGTAGAAAGCGCATTGGCCGAAGTTGGGGCAATGGCGGTTGGTGCACTGGCTGTGGTCGGTGGTCAGGCGCGCCCAGTCGGCATCTTCCAGGGCGGTGGGCCAACTGTCGCGGTCGCCGTCCCATTTATTCCCGGCGAGCTTCTCGATCATGCTGGTAAACAGCTTCTGGCTGACTTCATCAACCTCGATCTTGAAGCCTTCTTCTTCGAACAGCGACGCCGTGGCGGTTTGTGCGTGGCCTTCCTGCAGCAATACATCGAGCTTGGACAGGCACATGTAGCGGCCACGGCCCTTGGCCAGGGCGAAGGTAAAATTCAGGCCACTGTTACGCATCAGGTCAGGCAGGTCTTTGTAGACAATCTGCTCTTGCAGGGCGACGGTGGCGGTGGCGATCACCAGGCGCTTGCCGGCGGCCTTGGCGGTCGGGATCGCGGCCAGGCTGTAGGCCACGGTCTTGCCGGTGCCGGTGCCAGCCTCGACGGCCACGATTGCGGGGTCGCCACTGCGCCGACCTTCGTCGTCGGTGTCGATATCCCCGAGGACTTTGGCCACTTCGGCGATCATCAGGCGTTGGCCGTAGCGCGGTTTCAAGCTCTTGGCTTCGAGAAAACGCGAATAGGCGCCCTGGATCGTGGTTTTGAGTTCAGTACTGATCATGGATAGTCGGGCGCAAAAAACGCTGGATAAATTTTCAGTGGTTCGGATCGGCCGCTATCATACCCCGCTAATTAATCCCGCGCAGAACGGAGTACCACAATGACCGCGTTTAGCCTCGCTTACACCCTGCATGTACTGGCCGCCTTGATCTGGGTCGGCGGTATGTTTTTCGCCTGGATGATCCTGCGCCCCGCCGCCGTGGCGGCACTTGAGGGCCCTGCCCGGCTCAAGTTGTGGGCGAATGTGTTTCAACGTTTTTTCGTGTGGGTCTGGGTCGCGGTGCTGGTTTTGCCGATCAGCGGCATCGGCCTGCTGCAACTGCGCTTCAGCGGTTTTGAGACCGCGCCGCGTTACGTGCAGGTGATGATGGGCTTGTATCTGGTGATGACGGCGCTGTTTATCCGTATCCAGGCGTTGAAGTTCCCGGAGCTGCGCAAGGCGGTGGCGGCTGAGGATTGGCCAGCGGGTGCGGCTGCGTTGGGGCAGATTCGCAAGTTGGTGGGGATTAATCTGATTGTGGGGTTGGTGGTGGTGGCAATTGCTTCGGCTCGGCCGATGTTCTGAGGCAATCTTTATTCCGCCATCGCGGGCGGCCCGGCTCCCACAGGTAATTGCATTTCAATGTGGGCGTCGGGCTTGCCCGCGATGGCGTCAGATCAGGCGACTCAGAGCCGCTGAATAGTCACAGCCCCCGCTGGCCCTGCCGGCCCCGGTTGCCCTTCCAAGCCAGGCCGGCCTTTATCGCCGCCATCGGCGCGATACACCAGGCAACCCTTGGACTGCCCACCTTTGCCAGGCTTACCCGCCGTACCGGGCAAACCGCCTGCCCCGCCGTCCACCCAGACCTTGATCTGCTCAGCCGGGAAGCTTTGCGGCAGCTCGACACGCACGTGTGCACCCGCCGCGCCTGGCAGGCCATCACCGCCGTTATCACCGTTGGCACCACGCCCGGCTGAACCCCAGGTGCATCCCGGGTCGACGCCGTTGGCGCCATCCAGCCCGGCATAGCCTTGGGCACCGGCACCGCCACGGGCGTCCACCGACAGTTCTTCAGCGGCCAGAGCGTTAATGCGCAGGACCAAGTCACGCCCAGCTTTAGCAGGCCTTTCGTGGGTGCCGGGAGCACCGCGCGAGGTGATCTGGCTGCCATGTTCCAGTTGCGCGTTACGCACCTGTAATTGCAGCACAGTGTTGCCGGGGGCGATGGCGATGCGCGCCTCACGCCCCAAGTGCAACTCGTCCACAGAGACTTGGCTGATGGTCGCCGGCACCAACAATGTGCCGTAGTCGGCCACATCCAGGCGCTCCAGCTGCAACACGCTGGTACTGCTGGGCAGGCGCATCAGCGAGTTGGTTTCAACACTGACGTTCTGGGCCAGGGCAACGGGGCTGACCAACAGGGCCAACAGAAAAACCTTACGCATGATTGGCCTCCTTGTTCGTTTCATCAATGGCGGCAGGCGCCGACAGGCCCCGCACATGGAACATTCCCACCAACAGAATCTGCAAGCGGTCACGCCAGGGGTAGGCACGGTGTTTCAAGCTGCTGTTGAATAACAGCAACTCCAACAAGTGGGTAAGAAACAACAGGCTGCCGGCCAGGTTGACCAACAGGTGGAACGGATTGGCGAGCGGTATGAACAGATTGACCACCACCACGACCCAGAACAATACCGTCAGAAACTTTCCCAGCCCCCAAAACACCTTCATCCCGCATGCCCCTGCCTATTATTCTTTGGGCGCACAGTACCGACTTCTACAGGCGCTTTGCCAGTGAAGGATGAAAAAACTTGATAAAGGCTCGGTTTGCCTGCGGTTTCGGCGAGGATCGCCAGCAATGCCCCTGTGGCTCCACAGGGGCAAAGGCTGTCAGCGGTTGATTTGGATTTCAACGCGGCGGTTCAAGGCACGGCCATCGGCGGTTTTGTTATCGGCCACCGGCTGGCCTTCACCCGCTCCGACCACCGACACAAAGCTGCTGCGCGGCACACCCGCGCCTACCAGATAATCCGTCACCGAGTGCGCGCGTTTTTCCGAGAGTTTCTGGTTGTAGGCGTCCTTGCCAACGCTGTCGGTGTGCCCACTGACCCGCAGTTGCGCGCTTGGGGCTTCCTGTTTCAGGCGTGTGGCGATGGTATCGAGCTTGGTTTTGTCCGCCGCCGTCAGCTTCGCCGAGTCGAACTGGAAGTGCACATCGCGGATCACAATGGTCTCCTCCTTGACCACAACCACCTCCTCTACCATGGCCGCCACCGGCGCCGGAGGGCAACCGTTGGCATCCACCTGCACGCCTTTCGGTGTGCCTGGGCACTTGTCGCGGCTGTCCGGCACACCATCGCCATCTTCGTCGCCATCGCCGTGCACCCAGCAATAGGCGCCAGCCATGCCGCCGACCAGCAACGCGCCATAACCCGCGTACGCCGAACTTTCAGTGGCGCCAATCGCAGCGCCCGTCACACCACCGACTGCTGCACAGGTGGGCCAATCGGTTTTTTGCAAACCTGCGCAACCTGTCAATACTCCGGTTAGCAGAACCAAGGGTAGAGCTGTCCGCATGATGCTCATCTGATTTCTCCTGAGGGGATCGGCGGGGGCCGACAGGTGGAGTAAAGACGGCTCTTTTCATCTGCGCCACTGCGCCACACCCCCGTATTTATTGGAGATCGCCGTAGATTCGCGAGTTTTCGCCGCCGCCCGCTCTAGGCCCGCACGCTCAGCCGCGCTAGTCTCTACGGTCCTGATGTGAGGATCTCTGATGACCGCTGGTATTTCTTCCCGTACGCCACAGCAAGCGCTGGCCGCTTTGCTGGATTTGCACCAGCCCAAACGCCTGTTGCTGTTAGGCGCCAGCCAGTTTCCGGCGCTGGAGGCGTTTCAAGCCGAGCACCCGGGCACCGTTGTCGCCATCGCTGCGCCTGGGCCGTTACCGGCAGAACTTGCGGCGCAACGTTTTGACTTGGCGCTGGTGGTTGATTGCCTGGAGCACCTGTCAAAACCACAAGGCCTGACCTTGCTCGGCGGCATTCGCAACCTCAATGCCAGCCGCATTGCGGTGCTGGCCGACCTGGACGCCTGCGGTTGGAAGGACACCGATTTCTTCTCCCTGGCCCTGCAGGCTGGCGAACGTTTCCAGCGTGATGATCAGGTGCTGACGCTGTTTACCTATGATCTGCTTGACTATAAACAGGTGCCGGATTGGCTCAACGCCCGCTTCTGGGCCAACCCGGAAAATTTCGGAAAGTATTGGTGGTAACCATGAGTAAATCCGTTTGCCCCTGCGGCAGTGGCAACCTGCTGGATGCCTGCTGCGGCCATTATCACGCTGGCCACCCGGCGCCCTGCGCCAGTGCGCTGATGCGTTCTCGCTACAGCGCGTACGTGTTGGGCCTTGTGGACTATCTGGTAGCCACTACGTTGCCTGCGCAACAAGCGGGCCTGGACCGCGCCGCCATCGGCGCCTGGAGTGCCCAGAGCACTTGGCTCGGCCTCGAAGTGGAGGGCTCCGAGGTGTTCGGCGGCCAGCCTGAGCATGCGTTCGTGACCTTCACCGCGCGCTGGCACGACAGCGCCGGTGAACACAGCCACCGCGAGCAGTCCTCTTTCGTACAGAATGATGGACGCTGGTACTTCATCGACCCGACGGTAGAGGTGAAGGCCGGGCGCAATGATGTATGTTTGTGCGGCAGTGGGCAGAAATTCAAGAAGTGCTGTTCCAGCTACCTCTAACCACCAAAGGATTAACGCCATGCTTCGGATGTACAGCTTGATGCTGGCGTTAACCTTCAGCCTGACCGGCTGCGCCTCGTGGTTCGAGGACACGTCACCCCCGCCCCACGTTTCCTTGGTGAAAGTCGAAGTGGTGCGGGCTAAGTTGCTGGAGCAGAAATTCAAGCTGTTCTTTCGTGTGGACAACCGCGACGACGCCGACCTCACAGTGCGCGGCCTGATCTATAAGGTCAGCCTGGGCGATTTTGTGCTGACCGAAGGCGAATCCAATGAATGGCTCACCGTACCGCCGCGCGGCCATGCTTTTTTTCGGGTGTCGGTGCGCACCAACCTCTGGCCACAGATACGTGACGTGGTGCAGATGCTGAAAAAACCGAGCAAACCCGTGCCGTATCGCCTGGAGGGCGAACTGAAAACCGGATTATTCATCGGTAATGACGTGCAGGTGAACCACAATGGCGAGATAATCCCCGGCGATTTTATTCCGGAGCGACATCGATGACTCAGCAACCCCATGTCCATGGTCCTGACTGCAACCACGATCACGATCATCATGATCACGACCACGGTCATGTCCACGGCCCGAACTGCGGTCACGCTCACCAGGAGCCGGTGCGCAATACCTTGAAGGACGTTGGTCGCAACGATCCTTGCCCGTGCGGCAGCGAGAAGAAATTCAAGAAGTGCCACGGGGCATAAGCCGCGCTGAAGATCCCCATGTGGGCGGGCGCTTGCCCCCACCCACATTGGATCGCACTGCACATCAGGTCCGGTGCTTAAACTGCAACACCACCTCCAGTCCCCCGCCATTCCGATTACTCAAACTCAGCCGCCCCCCATGCGCCCGCGCAATCGTATGCGCAATACTCAACCCCAACCCGTACCCGCCCGTCTCGGCATTGCGTGAACCCTCCACGCGGTAAAACGGCTCCATCACCTGTTCCAGCTGTTCCTGGGGAATCCCCGGGCCGCGGTCGCTGATGACAATTTTCAAGCTGTCCGCCTGGTCCTCGACCTGCATCACCACGTCGCAGCCATAACGCACTGCGTTTTCCAGCAGATTTTGCACACAGCGCTTGAGGCTACGCGCGTAGCCCGGCAACGGTTGCTTCGCACGGCCGACGATGGTCACGCGTTCGCCCACATCTTCCAGGTCTGCCTGAAGGCTTTGCAGCAAGGCGTTGATGTCAATGTTCTGCCGCGTCTCGTTGATTTCACCGCTGCTGACAAAGTCCAGGGTGCTCGACACCATATGTTCCATTTCTTCCAAGTCACTGCGAAAACGCTCTTTGGTGCGCGTGTCTTCGAGCATCTCGGTGCGCAGGCGCAGACGTGTGATCGGCGAGCGCAAGTCGTGGGAAATCGCCGCGAGAAACCGCGTGCGCTCGGCAATGTTGGCGTTCAGGCGCTGCTGCATCGCATTAAACGCCTGGGCGGCGCGGCGCACCTCCGTGGGGCCGTCCACCGATAACGGCGGGCGCTGGATATCGCGGCCCAAGGCTTCAGCGGCTTTGGCCAAGGCGTTAAGCGGGCGGATGGCCACGCGCACAGCCACCAACGCGATCGCCACCAGCACCAACACCCGCAGTAAATAGATGCGCATCACATAGTCGAACAGCACATCCAGCGGCGAGGTGCTGGTCCAGCCCTGCTCTTCACTGGCATCCACCTGCAACCAGCGCCCATCGGGTAAGCGCAACTCGATCAGAAATTGCCCCACCACCGGCGTGGAGCGAAGCAACGTCGACAGCCCGGCGGTTTGCCCCTCGCCATCCACCAACGACAGGCGCAGCAGGGTCAGCGACTGGATATAGCCGGCCTTCTCCGACAGCACCTCCTTGATCAGGCGTTCGGTGGGCCGGTCGCTGTCGGTAAGGGAGCTGGGCGTGTTGCTGGCCTGGTCGCTCACGGTCAGCTGAAAGTGCGGCGTGTTGAGCAGTTTGATCAGCAGGTCGACCTGCTGCGGATCGCGCTGCATCAGGCGCACCACGTCCGCCAGCCGCGTGGCGATCAGGCGTGCGGGGATTTCCAGTACCTGGCCATGACGCCGGTCGTACCAGATGCTGCTGGTCAGCGCCTGGGCCGCAAGCATGCCGCTGACCAGAATCAGCACCAGCCGTCCGAACAGCGAACGCGGCAGCAGTCTCATGACTCCATCACCACGTCATCAGCGGTGAGCATGTAACCCTCGTTGCGCACCGTTTTGATCAGCCCTGCCGGCAGTTGTGAACGCAGGCGGCTCACGCACACGTCGATGGAGCGGTCGAACGGCGTGCTGTCCTTGTCGAACACATGGTTGAGCAAAAAGTCGCGGCTCAGCGGCCGGTTGGGGTGCTGCAACAACAGGCGCAACACGCGGTAATCGGAGTTGCCCAGGCTCACCACCACGCCTTCAGGCGTGAGCAATTGCCGCGCCCGCGTGTCGAGTTGCCAGCCGGCAAAACGAATGCTCGGCGCCTCGTCCAGCCGTGCGCGGTCCGGGAAGCTTTGCACCCGGCGCAACACCGCTTTGATGCGCACCAGCAACTCACGCGGGTCGAAGGGTTTGGGCAGGTAATCGTCGGCGCCGATCTCCAGACCGACAATGCGGTCGATCAACGCCCCCTTGGCGGTGAGCATCACCACCGGCGTGTTGGCTCTCACGCGCAGCTCACGACATAGGCTCAAGCCATCTTCGCCGGGCAGCATCAGGTCGAGCACGATCAGGTCGATCACATTCAGCGCCAGGCGGCGGCGCATTTCCTTGCCGTCGGCGGCGGTGGACACCTGAAAACCCGCGTCGCTTAAATAGTCGCAGAGCAGTTGGCGGATTTGCGGGTCGTCATCGACGACCAATAGGTGGTCAAGCTTTGCCATGGGCATTCAATCCGAAAACTCAAAACGCAGGAGATAGCCGAAAGCTCAGCCAGCAGTGCGCGCAAATGTAATGGAATGTTGTGGGAAACCATAATCACGCATCCGCGATACAAACCTGGGGTATGGCGAGCCGAAACGCTCTTTAGACTACCGAACCTAAATGAGAGTAATTGTAATTTAGACGCGGAAGTAGCTCATGTCATTGCCCGCGCCTCACCGCCAGTGTCGATTATGAGTGCTAACTTTCCCTCATCAGGAACCTCCGCCATGTTCAAACCCCGTAACGTGCTCCAGCTTGGCGTGCTGTTCGCCGCCCTGCTTCTGGGCCACGCCGAAACCGCCGCCGCCCATGAAGTCACTGACGTGCTGGGCCGTAAAGTGGAAGTGAAGGACGACGTCCAACGCGTGGTGCTCGGCGAAGGCCGCTTGATTTCGGCGTTTGCTTTGCTCGACAAGGACGCGCCGTTCCAGCGCATCGTCGGCTGGCAGAACGACTTGAAGCTGCTGGACCCGCACACTTACACCGCTTATGTAGCGAAGTTTCCCACGGTCAAAGACATCCCGTTGATAGGGCAAGCATCCGAGCAAAGCGTCAGCGCCGAGGAAATTCTCTCGCTGAAACCTGACCTGGCAGTGTTCAGCATTTCCGGTCACGGTCCTACTGAACACAGCGCAGTCGCTGATGTGCTGACCAAGGCCGGTATTCCGGTGTTGTTTGTCGATTTCCGCATCAACCCGGTACATGGCACCCACACCAGTATGAAAGCACTGGGCCAGGCCTTGGGACGTGAAGCCCAGGCCAACGCCTTCCTTGATTTCTATGACCAGCACATCAAAGTCATCACCGACGCCGTCGCCACGCTGCCTGCTGGCACGCGCCCAAGCGTGTTTCTGGAACTGTTGGCCGGTGCCTGGCAGGCGCCAGGGCACACCACCGGTAAAAGCGGCATGGGCGAAGTGATCAAGCTGGTCGGCGGGCGCAACATCGCCGCCGAGGTGGTGCCGGGAGCGCTGGGTGATATCAGCGTGGAGTACGCGTTAAAGGCTGATCCGGATGTGTACGTGGCCACCGGCAACCACACACCGGGGCTGATTCTGGGCGCTGGCGTGAGCACTGATGAAGCACGCGAGGCGTTTGATCGGGTGTTGGCGCGTCCGGAATTCGCCAATCTTCGTGCGATCCGCGAGGGCAAGGCCCACGGCCTGTGGCATGACTTCTACAACTCGCCGTACAACCTACTGGCAATTGAAGCGCTGGCCAAGTGGGTGCACCCGCAGCTGTTCGCCACGCTCAACCCGCAGGCGAGCATGGAGCAGATCAACCGGCGGTTCCTGGGCATGCCGTTGCAGGGTGCTTATTGGATTGATGCAAAAACTAAGTAACACACCGGTAAATGTGGGAGGGGGCTAGCTCCCTCGCACATTTTCAGATGTTTATCGCGTTCAAGATTGTGTGAGCCACATGACCACTCAACCCCTCGATCTCGCCAGCGCCACTCACGGTTACCGTCGCTTGCTGGCACGGCGTGCCTGGCTGCTGGCGCTGCTGGGCACGGCACTGGTCTGCGCAATGCTGCTCGACCTGGCCAGCGGCCCGTCGGGCATGGGCCTGCTGGCTTTGCTCGATGGCATCCTGCACCCCTCGCACCTGAGCGCCACCGACCAGGTGATCATCTGGAACGTGCGCCTGCCCTACGCACTGATGGCGGTGCTGGTGGGCTGCGCGTTGTCGCTGGCAGGGGCCGAAATGCAGGCGATCCTGAATAACCCACTGGCTAGCCCGTTCACACTCGGCGTGTCGTCCTCGGCTGCATTGGGTGCTTCGCTGGTCATTGTGTTTCCGGTCACAACGCTGTGGGTGTCGGCCAACACTGCGATTTCCATCTCGGCGTTTATCTTCGCGGCAGCCTCGGTGTTCTTGCTGCACGTCATGTCGCGCCTGCGCGGTGCGGGCGTGGAAAGTTTGGTGTTGTTCGGCATTGCGCTGGTGTTCAGTTGCAACGCAGTGGTGGCCTTGCTGCAACTGGTCGCCACCGAAGACGTATTGCAACAATTGGTGTTCTGGACCCTGGGCAGCGTGACCCGCGCTAACTGGGACAAGCTCGGCATCCTGGCGGTGGTCGTGGCGGTGGTCATGCCATTTTCGTTTGCTGCCGCGCCGCGCCTGACCCTGCTGCGCATGGGTGAAGACCGCGCACAAAGCTTTGGCGTAGACGTGAAGCGGCTGCGGCTTTTCTCGTTGTTGCGCATCAGCCTGTTGTCGGCCACCGCCGTGGCGTTCGTAGGCACCATCGGGTTTATCGGCCTGGTCGGTCCACATATCGCACGGATTCTAGTGGGCGAAGACCAACGTTTCCTGCTGCCCGCCAGCGCCTTGACAGGTGCGTTGCTGCTGGCGCTGTCATCGATTGCCAGCAAGCTGATCATGCCGGGGGTGATCGTGCCGGTGGGTATCGTTACTGCCTTGGTGGGCGTGCCGATTTTCGTGGTGTTGGTGTTCAAACGCGGGAGGCCGCTATGAGTAAGGGCTTATCGGTACACAACGCCAATGTCAGTTATGGCCAGCGCCAAATCGTGCATGACTTGAGCTTGCCCACCCTAACCCACGGCAGCCTGACCGCGCTGATAGGGCCCAATGGCGCGGGTAAATCGACGTTGCTGCGCGCTGTGGCCGGGCTGGAAAAGATGCAAGGCGTTGTAAGGCTAGGCGGCCTGGACTTGTCGGCAATGTCCGTGGCCGAGCGTGCGCATCGTGTCACTTACATGCCGCAAAACCTGCCTCCGGGCTTAAGCCTCAGCGTGATGGAAAGCGTGATCGCCGCATTGCGCGTGGCCAATGTGCAGGGCCTTCCGTTATCCAGTGAGGCTTGCCTGCGCGAAGCCTTTGAGGCGTTGCAGCGCATCGGCATCGCGCACCTGGCCGATCAACTGTTGAGCACCTTGTCCGGTGGCCAACGCCAACTGGTCAGCCTCGCCCAACTCATCGCACGCCGCCCGCAAGTGATGTTGCTCGACGAACCTACCAGCGCCCTCGACCTCAATTACCAACTGAAGGTCATGGACTGCGTGCGTGGGCTGGTGCGCGAGCACCATTTGATCGCCGTGGTGGTGCTGCACGACATCAACCTCGCTGCGCGCTTTGCCGATCAGATCGCGGTGCTACGCCAGGGCCGGCTGTATGCCAGCGGCTTAGCGGATGAGGTGCTCGACCCGGCGTTGTTTGCCGAGGTGTATGGCGTGCAGGCGCGAATTGAACGGTGCTCGCAGCAATCGTTGCAGGTGCTGGTGGACAGGGCTGTGTGAAGCGCTTCTAACGTTAGACGCAAATGTTTGATTGAATTATTGCCCGTCGATCATCACCTATACCTACAGGTATTCGCTCAATTGGAGAGCTTCATGATCGACCTGTATTACTGGACTACCCCCAACGGTCACAAAGTATCGCTGTTTCTGGAAGAGGCCGGCCTGCCCTACAAGGTGCACCCGGTCAACATCGGCCTGGGCGACCAGTTCAAGCCGGACTTCCTGAAGATCGCTCCCAACAACCGCATTCCAGCCATCGTCGATCAAAACCCGACCGACGGCGGCGCACCGATTTCGCTGTTTGAGTCCGGTGCGATCCTGCTGTACCTCGCGGAGAAAACCGGTCAGTTCATTCCCAAAGACCTGCGCGGTCGCCAGCAAGCCTTACAGTGGTTGTTCTGGCAAATGGGCGGCCTAGGCCCGATGGCGGGGCAGAATCACCACTTCAGCCAATTCGCGCCGGAGAAAATCCCTTACGCGATTAAACGCTATGTGGATGAGACCGCTCGTCTCTATGGTGTGCTGGACCGGCGCCTGGCGGACCGCGCGTTCGTGGCGGGTGAGGACTACAGCATTGCCGACATGGCGATCTACCCGTGGATTGTTTCCCACAAGTGGCAGAGCCAACGCCTGGAGGATTTTCCCCATGTGCACCGTTGGTTCAACAGCATCAAGGAACGGCCGGCGACGGTTCGGGCATATGAACTGGTGCAAAAAGTGAATCCGCCGAAATCCTGATCTGAAGTTGTACGCAGTCAAATGTGGGAGCAAGCCCCTCCCACCTTGATTTGCGCAATACGCATGTTCTCACGCTTAACCTAAAACTCCTGCTTGCGTCGCTTCGCCGCGCTCACTAACGTAGCGGCTTTAATGACGCTACCCCCCGCAGGAGCTTTGCCATGGCCTCGCCAGCCCTCTCACATTTTCTTCCCCGGTTCGGCGTTGCCGCGGCAGTGGCCAGTGCGTTAAGCCTGGCCGGTTGCCAGCTCCAGAGCACCCAGGACACCCTGCCGCCCGTTGCTGGCGTGCAGCCGATCAAGGGCCTGGCCCAGAATGTGTCGGTACGCCGCAATGCCCAGGGCATGCCGTTGATCGAAAGCAACACCTTTCATGACGCGCTGTTCAGCCTCGGCTATGTACACGCCAGCGACCGCATCACGCAGATGGTCACCTTGCGCCTCTTAGCTCAGGGCCGCCTGGCCGAAATGTCCGGCCCAGAGGTACTGGATGTCGACCGTTTCATGCGTGCGGTCAACCTGAAAAAAAGCGCCGGCGAGCTGTATAACGCCTCATCGCCGCGCCTCAAGCGCTTCTTTGAAGTGTATGCGCGCGGCGTCAACGCCTACCTGTTCCGCTACCGCGACAAGCTGCCGCCGGACCTTGCCCAGACCGGCTACAAACCCGAGTATTGGAAGCCAGAAGATTCGGCGCTGTTGTTCTGCCTGCTGAATTTCAGCGAGTCGAGCAACCTGCAGGAAGAACTCTCGTCGTTGGTGCTGGCGCAGAAAGTTGGCGTCGACAAGCTCGCCTGGCTCACGCCAAGTGCGCCGGATGAGCCGATCCCACTGGCCGAAACCGACAAACTCAAGGGCGTGAATCTGAGCCAGATTACCGGCCTTGCCGGGTTGGACTCCGTCGGCCAGCAACTCAACAGCCTCAATGCACTCGCAGTCACAACCTCCAGTAACTGGGCGATCGGCCCACACCGCAGCCGCAGCGGCAAAAGCCTGCTGGCCAGTAACCTTGCCGCTCAACCGCAAGCACCGTCGCCGTGGAGCTACGTGCAGATTCGCGCACCGAAATACCAGGCGGTCGGCGCCTCGATTGCCGGCCTGCCAACCCTGTTTTCCGGCTTCAACGGCAAAGTGGCGTGGAGCATGAGCGCGGTCAAAGGCGACACCCAGGACCTGTTCCTGGAAAAGGTCAAACGCCAGGGCAGTGCGTTGTACTACGAGAACAACGGTAAATGGCTACCGGCCGCCGTGCGCAATGAAACCTACTTCGCCAAGGGCCAGCGGCCGATTCGCGAAGTGGTGTATGGAACCCGTCATGGCACCCTGCTCAACAGCAGCCAAGCGCTCACCACCGGCTTCGGCCTGGCCCTGCAAACCGCCGACTTCAAGGACGACAAGAGCCTGGACGCGTTCTTCGACCTGTCCCGTGCGCAAAACGCCGGCAAGGCTTCGGACGCGACCCGGGAAATCCGCGCCATCGCACTGAACATGATCTTCGCCGACGCCAGCAACATCGGCTGGCAAGTCACCGGCCGCTTCCCCAACCGCCGCGAAGGCGAAGGCCTGCTGCCCTCGCCGGGCTGGGACGCACGTTTTGACTGGGACGGTTACGCCGACGCGATGCTGCACCCCTACGATCAGGACCCGGCCCAAGGCTGGATCGGCACCGCCAACCAGCGCACCGCACCGCGCGGCTATGGCATGCAGTTGTCCAACTCCTGGGATGCACCGGAGCGCAGCGAGCGCCTGGCGCAACTGGCCAACGCCGGTCAGCACGACAGCCGCAGCATGATCGCCATGCAATACGACCAGACCACCACCTTTGCCGCCAAGCTCAAGACGATGTTCCAGGCGCCGGGCATGGCTCAGCCGCTGAAGCAGGCGATTGATGCACTGCCGACGGCCGACGCCACCAAGGCTCGTGACGCGCTGAACCGCCTGATGGCGTTTGATGGGCGCCTGGCGCCGACGTCCGCCGACGCGGCGATCTACGAACTGTTCCTGCAGGAAAGCACTAAGCAGATCTTCCTCGACGAACTCGGCCCGGAAAACAGCGCCAGCTGGAAAGCTTTTATCAGCAACGCCAACCTGTCCTATTCCGCCAACGCGGATCACTTGCTGGGCCGCGAAGACAGCCCATTCTGGGACGACGTGCGCACCGCGCAGAAAGAAGACAAACCGGCGATTCTGGCGCGCAGCCTGGCCGCCGCGATCACGGCGGGCGACAGCCAACTGGGCGGCGATCACAAAGCCTGGCAGTGGGGCAAACTGCACACCACCACCTGGAAAAACACCAAGGGCCAGGTGATTCGCGGCCCACTGGCCAGTGGCGGCGACCAGAACACCTTGAACCCCGCGCCCTATACCTGGGGCCAGGATTTCAACACCACCCAGGTGCCGGCGTTGCGCATGATCGTCGACTTCGGCCAGGTGGAACCGATGATGGGCCAGGGCGGCATCGGCCAGTCCGGCAACCCGGCCAGCCCGAACTATGCGAACGGCATCGACCCGTCGCTCAAGGCGCAATATCTGAGCTTCCCGATGCAGCCGCAGAACTTTGAGAAGGTGTATGGGAAAACCCGGTTGACGCTCACGCCAGGCAAGTAACCGGATCAAAATATGGGAGGGGGCTTGCTCCCGATAGCGGTATATCAGTCACTGATGTGTTGACTGAACCACTGCCATCGGGAGCAGGCCCCCTCTCACCTTTGGGATGTATGCATTCCGATAGAACTTCTGCGCTGCGCCTCTCCTCCTATTTGATAAGCCCATTGCCCCGGCACGCCCATGGACCTTGTCATCGCCCGGCCCGAAGGCCTCTACTGCCCCGTCGGAGATTTTTACATCGACCCGTGGCGCCCGGTCGAGCGTTCGGTCATCACCCACGCCCACGGCGACCACGCCCGCACGGGCAACCAGCACTACTTGGCCGCCGCGCCCGGTGAAGGCATCCTGCGCTCGCGCCTGGGCCTGGATATCAACCTGCAAACCCTGGCCTATGGCGAAAAACTTGTGCACCACGGCGTGACCCTGAGTTTTCACCCCGCCGGGCATGTACTCGGCTCCGCGCAAGTGCGCTTGGAATACCAGGGCGAAGTCTGGGTGGCGTCCGGCGACTACAAGGTCGAACCCGACGGCACCTGCGCGCCGTTCGAGCCGGTGCGTTGCCACACTTTTATTACCGAATCCACCTTTGGCCTGCCGATCTACCGCTGGCAGCCCCAGGCGCAGATCTTCGCCAGCATCAATGACTGGTGGCAGGCCAATATCGACGCCGGCAAGGCCAGCGTGTTGTTCTGTTATTCATTCGGTAAGGCCCAGCGCATTCTGCACGGTATCGACGCCAGTATCGGCCCGATCCTCAGCCACGGTGCGGTCGAACCGCTTAACCGGGTATATCGCGAAGCCGGGGTGTATATCCCCGAAACGCTTTACGCCGGCGACTTCAAAAAAACCGACCCGCTGCTGCGCCAAGCCCTGATCATCGCGCCCCCTTCTGCTGGCGGCAGCACCTGGATACGTCGCTTTGGCGACTACAGCGACGCCTTCGCCAGCGGCTGGATGCGCCTGCGCGGCACGCGGCGGCGGCGCGGTGTAGACCGGGGTTTTGTGCTCTCGGACCATGCCGACTGGCCCGGGCTGTTGTGGGCCATCGAGCAAACCGGCGCTGAGCGGGTGATGGTCACCCACGGTTCTGTCGCCGTATTGGTGCGTCACCTGCGGGAAAAAGGCTTGGACGCTCAGGGTTTCACCACCGAATATGGCGATGACGAAGAGGAAGCCACGGCATGAAAGCGTTCGCCGAGCTGTACGCCAACCTCGACGCCACCACCTCCAGCAACGCCAAGCTCGCCGCCTTGCAGGCCTACTTCCGACATGCACCACCGGAGGATGCCGCGTGGGCAGTGTACTTTCTGTCTGGCGGGCGACCTCGGCAACTGGTGCCTACGCGCCTGCTGCGGGACATGGCCACCGAAGCATCGGGTATCGAGCCGTGGTTGTTTGAAGAGAGCTACCAGTCCGTGGGTGACTTGGCCGAGACCATTTCCCTGTTGCTGCCACAATCTTGCTACACCTCAGAACACGGCTTGGCAGTGTGGCTGGAAGAAAAGCTCCTGCCCCTGCGTGGTCTGCCGCCCCTGGAACTGGCCGAACGCCTGCCAGCACTCTGGGCGCAACTGAATCAACCAAGCCTGATGGTCTGCATCAAGTTGATCACCGGCAGTTTTCGCGTGGGCGTGTCCAAACTGCTAGTGACCCGCGCCCTCGCCGCCATGGCTGACCTGGACAGCAAACGCGTGGCCCAACGGCTGGTGGGCTACACCGACTTGTCCAATCGTCCGACCGGCGAAGGCTACCTCAAGCTGATTGCTGCCGAATCATCCGACGAACATGCGCAACGTGGCGGGCAGCCGTATCCGTTTTTTCTCGCCCATGGCCTGGCGCAACCGGTGGAGCAATTCGACGCCGTACTTGGCTCACCCGCTGACTGGCAGGTGGAATGGAAGTGGGATGGCATCCGCGCGCAGTTGGTCAAGCGTGGTGGTCGGCTATGGGTCTGGTCGCGGGGCGAAGAACTGGTTACCGAGCGCTTCCCCGAACTGCACAGCCTGGTCAGCGGCTTGCCGGATGGCACGGTGATCGACGGCGAAATTGTGGTGTGGAAGGGCTCGGTGCAACCCTTCGCCCTCCTGCAACAGCGGATAGGCCGCAAGACCCTGAGCAAAAAAGTCCTCGAGGACGCGCCGGTCGCCGTCCTGGCCTACGACCTTTTGGAGCACCAGGGCGACGATTGGCGCAACCACACCCAGGCCGAGCGTCGTGCCCAACTTGAGCAGGTGATTGAACGGTGCAACCAAGCCGTGCTACGGCCCTCACCGCTGCTGACAGGCACATCTTGGACCGACCTGGCTGAGCAACGCGAAGACTCTCGTCGCCTCGGCGTGGAAGGCATGATGCTCAAGGCCAGGGACGGCCTGTACGGCGTGGGCCGCACCAAGGACATGGGCGTGTGGTGGAAGTGGAAAGTCGACCCGTTCAGCGTCGATGCGGTGTTGATCTACGCCCAACGCGGCCATGGTCGCCGCGCCAGTCTTTATAGCGACTACACCTTTGCAGTGTGGGACGGCGCGCCCGGCACGGAGCGCACGTTGGTGCCTTTTGCCAAGGCATACTCAGGGCTGACCGACGAAGAAATGCGCAAGGTCGACGCGATAGTACGCAAAACCACGGTGGAGAAATTCGGCCCGGTCAGCAGCGTGACGCCAAGCATGGTGTTTGAGCTGGGTTTTGAGGGTATTGCCCTGTCGAAGCGGCATAAGAGCGGAATTGCGGTGCGGTTTCCGAGGATGTTGCGGTGGCGGCAGGACAAGGCGGTGGATGAGGCTGACAACCTATCCACGCTGCAAGACCTCCTGGCGTGACACACATTCCCGTGAGAGCGGGCTTGCTCCCTATGTCGATAGATCAGTTACAGATAAGTTGACTGGCCCAGCGCTATCGGCAGCAAGCCCCTCCCACGTTTTGATCCGGGAAAAGATCCAAAATGATGCACTGAAAAATCAATGCCCATTTCCGGGCATCTCCTACACTCAGATCTCCCTTATCCCACCTTTTAAAACGCTCATTCGGAACTATGGTGCAGAAATTGCTACTTGTGATCCGTCTGACACCGTTCAGTAACAGTCCTAAACGCGCCACAAGCGCTTATCTTGGTTTCCAGGGATTACATAATGAAAAAAGCATTGCTGACCCTTTCTGCACTGGCTCTGTGCATGGCTGCTGGTGTTGCTACAGCCAAGGAATACAAGGAATTGCGTTTTGGTGTCGATCCTTCCTACGCGCCGTTCGAATCCAAGGCCGCCGATGGCAGCCTGGTCGGCTTCGATATCGACCTGGGCAATGCGATCTGCGCCGAGCTGAAGGTTAAGTGCAAGTGGGTCGAAAGTGACTTCGACGGCATGATTCCAGGCCTCAACGCCAACAAGTTCGACGGTGTGATTTCCTCGATGACGGTGACCGAAGCCCGTGAAAAGGCGATCGACTTCTCCAACGAGCTGTTCTCCGGCCCAACGTCCCTGGTGTTTAAAAAAGGCGCAAACTTCTCCACGCCTGAGTCTCTGAAGGGTAAATCGGTAGGCTACGAGCAAGGCACCATTCAGGAAGCCTACGCCAAGGCCGTGCTGGACAAAGCCGGTGTGACCACCAAGGCCTACGCAAACCAGGACCAGGTGTATGCCGACCTGACTTCCGGGCGTCTCGACGCTTCGGTACAAGACATGCTGCAAGCCGAACTGGGCTTTTTGAAGTCGCCAGCCGGTGCTGACTACGAAGTCAGCAAGGCCATCGACGACCCACTGCTACCGTCGAAAACGGCGGTCGGTATCAAAAAAGGTAACAAAGACCTCAAGGCCTTGCTCAATAAAGGTATCAAAGCGTTACACGATGATGGCACCTACGCCACCATTCAGAAGAAACACTTCGGCGATCTGAACCTGTACAGCGGTAAATAATACCCCGGCGCCCACCTGTTTCAGGTGGGCGCTTTTTTATCGCCATAGGTCCTGAATTCATGTTTGAAGATCTTTTGCAAACCCTGGGGCTGAGTGCCTTCAGTTTGAAGGGGTTCGGCCCGCTGTTGCTGCAAGGTACGTGGATGACCGTGAAACTGTCGGTCGCCTCCCTGGCTGTCAGCGTCCTGCTCGGCCTGATCGGCGCCAGCGCGAAACTGTCCCGCGTCAGCCTGATCCGCATCCCCGCCCAGCTCTACACCACTTTGATTCGCGGCGTGCCCGACTTAGTGCTGATGCTGCTGATTTTCTACAGCCTGCAAATCTGGCTGACCGGTTTTACCGACTTTATGGAATGGGACTACATCGAGATCGACCCATTCAGCGCCGGGGTTATCACCCTGGGCTTCATTTACGGTGCCTACTTCACCGAGACGTTTCGCGGCGCGATCCTCGCGGTGCCGCGTGGCCAGTTGGAAGCGGCGACCGCCTACGGGCTGACGCGCGGCCAGCGGTTCCGCTACGTGACCTTCCCGCAGATGATGCGCTTTGCCCTGCCGGGCATCGGCAACAACTGGATGGTGATGCTCAAGGCCACGGCACTGGTGTCGATCATCGGCCTGGCCGACCTGGTCAAGGCGGCGCAAGACGCCGGCAAGAGCACTTATCAACTGTTTTACTTTCTGGTCATCGCGGCGTTGATCTACCTGCTGATCACCAGCGCATCCAACTTCGTCCTACGTCGGCTTGAACGTCGCTACTCCGCTGGGTCCAGGGAGGCCGTGCGATGATCGAAATTCTGCAGCAATACTGGCGGCCTTTCCTCTATAGCGACGGCCAGCACATCACCGGGCTGGCGATGACCATGTGGCTGCTCAGCGCCTCGCTGGTGATTGGCTTTCTGGTGTCGATTCCGCTGTCCATCGCCCGCGTCTCGCGCAAACGCTACATACGCTGGCCGGTGCAGTTCTACACCTACCTGTTTCGCGGCACGCCGCTCTATATCCAACTGCTGATCTGCTACACCGGCATCTACAGCATTGCAGCAGTGCGCGCGCAGCCGGTGCTGGATGCGTTCTTTCGCGATGCAATGAACTGCACCATCCTCGCGTTCGCCTTGAACACCTGCGCCTACACCACCGAGATTTTCGCCGGGTCGATCCGCAGCATGGCCCACGGCGAAGTCGAAGCGGCCAAGGCCTATGGCTTAAGCGGTTGGAAGCTGTACGCCTATGTGATCATGCCGTCGGCGCTGCGCCGCTCATTGCCGTACTACAGCAATGAAGTGATCCTGATGCTGCACTCGACCACGGTAGCGTTTACCGCGACGGTGCCGGACATTCTCAAGGTGGCGCGGGACGCCAACTCAGCCACTTACATGACCTTTCAATCATTCGGCATCGCTGCGCTGATCTACCTGACGGTGACCTTTGCACTGGTCGGGCTGTTTCGTCTGGCGGAACGCCGCTGGCTAGCCTTCCTCGGGCCGAGCCATTAAGGAGCCTTCATGCGTCATCAGGTACATGATCTGATCGCGCCAGTGCCTGGCACGGCGCGGCAGATTCACAGTTTCCACTTCGGCCCGGAACAGGCCGAAGGCAAGGTCTACATCCAGTCATCGCTGCACGCCGACGAATTGCCTGGCATGTTAGTGGCCTGGCACCTCAAGGCGCGACTGGCTGAGTTGGCGGCGGCCGGAAGGCTGGTGAGCGAAATCGTATTGGTGCCAATCGCTAACCCGGTCGGACTGGAACAGGTGTTAATGGACATTCCGCTGGGCCGTTATGAGTTGGAAAGCGGGCAGAACTTCAATCGCCGGTTTGTCGACCTCAGTGAAGAAGTCGGTAACCAAGTCGAATATCTGCTAGGCGATGACCCTCAGCACAACGCGCGGTTGATCCGCGCCGCCCTGGCCACAGCCCTGGCCGCGCAAACCGCCGACACCCAGTTGTACTCCCAGCGGCTGGTGCTGCAACGCCTGGCCTGTGATGCCGTCCTGGTGCTTGACCTGCATTGTGACTTCGAAGCGGTGGCGCACCTGTACACCACGCCCGAGGCCTGGCCGCAGGTGGAGCCGTTGGCGCGCTATATCGGCTCGGAGGCCAACTTGCTCGCCACCGACTCCGGCGGGCAATCCTTTGATGAGTGTTTCACCCTGGTATGGAGGCAGTTACAGCAACGCTTCGGCGAGCGCTTCCCGATTCCCATGGGCAGCGCTTCGGTGACCGTCGAACTGCGCGGCCAGGGCGACGTCAACCACGGCCTGGCCAACCTCGACTGCCAGGCAATCATCGACTATCTGATCCATTTCGGCGCGATTGAAGGTGCTGCGGCGCCACTGCCCGCGCTGTCCTACCCGGCCACTCCACTGGCGGGTGTTGAGCCTGTGGCCACGCCGGTGGGCGGCTTGCTGGTATTCAGCGCCCTACCGGGTGAATACCTGGAGGCCGGACAACTGATTGCCGAAATCATCGACCCCATTACTGACCGCGTAACGCCCGTGCACTGTAAAAACGCCGGCCTGCTTTACGCCCGTTCGCTGCGGCGCATGGCCACTGCCGGGATGGTGATCAGCCATGTCGCCGGCACTGAAGCCTACCGCAGCGGCTACCTACTTTCGCCTTAAGGATGCACGCCCATGTACAAATTGACCGTTGAAGGCCTGCATAAAAGCTATGGCGACAATGAAGTGCTCAAAGGTGTCTCGCTCAAGGCCAAGACCGGTGACGTGATCAGCCTGATCGGCGCCAGCGGCTCGGGCAAGAGCACCTTTTTGCGCTGCATCAACTTCCTGGAAACTCCGAACGACGGCTCAATGACCCTCGACGGCCAGCCGATCCGTATGGTCAGCGACCGCCACGGCATGCGCGTGGCCGACGACGCCGAGTTGCAACGCCTGCGAACACGGTTGGCGATGGTGTTTCAGCATTTCAACCTGTGGAGCCACATGAGCGTGCTGGAAAACATCACCATGGCCCCGCGCCGGGTACTGGGTTGCAGCAAAAAGGACGCCGAAGACCGCGCCCGTCGCTACCTGGACAAGGTGGGCCTGCCGGCGCGCGTGGCCGATCAATACCCCGCGTTCCTCTCCGGTGGTCAGCAGCAACGGGTGGCCATCGCCCGTGCCCTGGCCATGGAACCTGAGGTGATGCTGTTCGACGAACCGACCTCGGCCCTCGACCCGGAGCTGGTCGGTGAAGTGCTGAAGGTGATCCAAGGGCTGGCCGAAGAAGGCCGCACCATGATCATGGTTACCCACGAGATGAGCTTTGCGCGCAAGGTCTCGAACCAGGTGCTGTTCCTGCACAAAGGCTTGGTGGAGGAGCAAGGCGCACCTGAGGATGTGCTGGGCAATCCGAAGAGCGAGCGCTTGCAGCAGTTCTTGAGCGGCAACTTGAAGTAAACCTTTGCGGCGCCGGGAGGGTCTTTGCAATAGAGCCTCCAGAGCGTCAGCCGCCGCATGGCAAAACCCTTCGACTTCGCTAAAAAATGGTTTGCCGCCAAAGGCTGGAAACCGTTCGCCTTTCAGAAAGACGTGTGGGCGGCGGTCAAGGGCGGCCGCTCCGGCTTGCTGCATGCCAGCACCGGCGCGGGTAAAACCTATGCGCTGTGGTTCGCCGCACTCAATCGTTTCGCCATCACCCGCCCGCCGGACATCGGCAAACGCAAACCGCCTGCCGAGCCGCTGACGGTATTGTGGATCACGCCCATGCGTGCGTTGGCCGCCGACACTGCACGCGCTCTTGAAGCGCCGTTGCAGGCGTTGCAGATCCCTTGGAGTGTCGGCCTGCGCACCGGCGACACCAGCAGCAGCGAACGCGCCCGCCAGACCCGCCGCCAGCCCACTGCACTGGTCACCACGCCGGAAAGCCTGACGTTGATGCTGGCGCGTGCTGACAGCCAGACGAGCTTGGCGCACCTGCGCATGGTGATTGTGGATGAGTGGCATGAACTGATCGGCAATAAACGTGGCGTCCAACTGCAGCTGGCGCTGGCGCGCCTGCGGCGTTGGCATCCGGCGCTGATGGTGTGGGGGATTTCCGCGACGCTGGGCAATCAATCCCACGCGTTGGAGGTTTTGGTCCCACAAGGCGGCGGGATCAATGTGCAGGGGCAAACGGCCAAAGAGCTGAAGGTCGATACCTTGTTACCGCCCACCGACGAGCGCTTTCCCTGGGCTGGGCACATCGGTTTGAAAATGTTGCCCCGCGTGGTGGCCGAGGTAGATTCCAGCAGCAGCTGCCTGGTATTCACCAATACGCGGGCGCAGTCGGAGATTTGGTACCAGGCGTTGCTCGAAGCCCGTCCGGACTGGGCGGGCTTGATTGCTTTGCATCACGGCTCACTGTCGCGCGAGACCCGCGATTGGGTGGAGCGGGCCTTGAAAGACGGTCAACTGAAAGCCGTGGTGTGCACCTCCAGCCTGGATCTGGGTGTGGATTTCCTGCCAGTGGAGCGCGTCTTGCAGATTGGCTCGGCCAAAGGCGTGGCGCGGCTGATGCAGCGCGCCGGACGCTCAGGCCATGCGCCGGGGCGGCCTTCACGCGTGACGCTGGTGCCGACCCACAGCCTGGAACTGGTGGAAGCCGCCGCTGCCCAAGACGCAATTGCACAGCGACGCATTGAAGCCCGCGAATCGCCTTACAACCCTTTGGATGTGCTCGTACAACACTTGGTGAGCATGGCATTGGGCGGTGGCTTTACACCGGATGCGCTGCTAGCGGAGGTCCGTGGCGCCTGGGCTTATCGTGACCTCACGGAGGCCGATTGGGCCTGGGCGCTTGGGTTTGTGCGCCATGGCGGGCTGTCGCTGACCGCGTACCCGGACTACCGCCGCGTCGAGCCTGATGAACATGGCGTCTGGCGGGTACCGGATGCGCGCTTGGCCCGTCGTCATCGCATGAGTGTGGGCACTATCGTCAGCGATGCGAGTATCCAGTTGAAGTTCTGGAGCAAGGGCGGCGGCGGGAAGAGCTTGGGCAGTATCGAGGAAGGTTTCATCGCACGGTTAAAGCCCGGCGATGGCTTCTTATTTGCCGGGCGTTTATTAGAGTTGGTCCGGGTGGAAAACATGACGGCGTATGTGCGCCGCAGCACCGCAAAAAAGGCGGCCGTGCCACGTTGGAACGGCGGGCGCATGCCACTTTCTAACGAGCTGGCCCACGCGGTGGTCGAGCGTTTTGATGCAGCGGCACAGGGGCACTACGACGGCCCGGAGATGCAGGCGGTGCAACCTCTGCTGCAAACCCAGTTGCGCTGGTCCGGCCTGCCGACGCGTGAGCATCTGCTGGCCGAGGCGTTGAAATCACGTGAGGGATGGCACCTGTTTCTTTATCCCTTCGCGGGGCGCCAGGTGCATCTGGGGCTGGCGAGTTTGCTGGCGTGGCGGGTCAGCCAACAGCAACCTGTGACCTTTTCGATTGCCGTGAACGATTACGGGTTGGAGCTGTTGAGTGCCACCGAGGTGAATTGGCCGGTGTTGTTGAACGAGGTGCTGCTGAGCCCGACTGATTTACTGACAGACGTGGTCGCCAGCCTTAATGCCGGGGAACTGGCCCTGCGCCGTTTTCGCGAAATCGCGCGCATCGCCGGGCTGGTGTTTGCCGGCTACCCAGGCGCTCCAAAGAGCACGCGGCAGGTGCAGGCCTCCAGCGGTTTGTTCTTCGAAGTATTCAAGCAATATGACCCGCAGAACCTGCTGCTGACCCAAGCTGGGGAAGAAGTCCTGCGTGATGAGCTGGATATTCGTCGACTGGAACAGACATTGCGCCACTTGGCTGAGCTAAAACTGGACCTACACATGATCGAACGGCCTACGCCGCTGGCCTTCCCGCTGCTGGTTGAGCGGATGCGTGAGAGCCTGAGCTCGGAAAAACTCTCGGAGCGTATTGCGCGAATGGTCAGGGATTTGGAAAACGTCGCAGATAACGGGAGGCGCTGATGCATCGTTCGGTGACGCTTGAGGGAGAGGAGCTGTGGCTGATGGCGGAAAAGGCCATGTATTGGCCCTCACGTCGGTGCCTGCTGATTGCCGACGTACATTTTGGCAAGGCCTGCGCCTACCGCAGTCTGGGCCAACCGGTGCCACAAGGCACCACAACTGAAAACCTGCAGCGCCTGGACCGGCTGTTATCGGCCTTGCCGTGCGAGCAGCTCATCTTTCTCGGTGACTTCCTGCACGGCCCCGGCTCTCACGCCAGCAGCACCCTGAGCGCCTTGAGGGGCTGGCGTGAGCGCAATCGCGGCTTGAGCATGACGTTAATTCGCGGCAATCACGATAAGCGCGCGGGTGACCCGCCTGCCGACCTGAGGATTGCGGTAGTTGCCGAGCCATTACTGATGGGCCCGTTTGCCCTGCAACACGAACCGCAAGCGCATCCCAGCCACCATGTGCTGGCAGGGCACGTGCACCCGGTCTATCGCTTGCGCGGCAAGGGTCGCCAGAGCCTGCGCCTGCCTTGCTTTCAGCTGGGATTGCGGATCAGCCTGCTGCCGGCGTTTGGCGCCTTTACCGGGGGTTATGCAGTGGAGCAGGATGACGGACAGCAAGTCTTTGTGATCGGCGATCAGGACGTATGGCCAGTTCGATGAAGAACTGACCATTGCCTGATCCCACACGGATCAGGCGACCGGTGCGGGTGGCGGCTCGTCGGGAATTGTCGGCACACCGGGTTCGGTGGGTTGCGGGTAATCTTCGTCAGGTTGCCCAGGAATGCCGCCTGCATACGCAGGATCGGCCATCAGGGACCAGGCCAGAACACCAATCTGGTTGGGTTCAAGCCGGGCGAGTTCGGCGCTGATTCGCGGGTCGATCTTCATAAAGTACTCCTCAAGCGTGGCTCGGTGCGTTTTGCACGCACCGAGGCAGTACACCCAATAGAGTCACTTCCTGCAGACTAATTCCCTTTGCGTGTAAGACCTTTCGATCAAGCGCGTGGGAGTGTGACGCCGCGCTGGCCTTGGTACTTGCCTGCACGGTCTTTGTAGGACACTTCACAGGCCTCGTCGGACTGCAGAAACAGCATCTGTGCCACGCCTTCGTTGGCGTATATCTTGGCCGGCAACGTGGTGGTGTTGGAGAACTCCAGGGTCACGTGACCTTCCCACTCCGGCTCAAGTGGGGTCACGTTGACGATAATGCCGCAACGCGCGTAGGTGCTTTTACCGAGGCAAATGGTCAGTACGTCGCGCGGAATGCGGAAGAACTCCACGGTACGCGCCAGGGCGAAGGAGTTTGGTGGAATGATGCACACGTCGCTTTTGACGTCGACGAAGCTCTTTTCGTCGAAGTTTTTCGGGTCGACGATCGCCGAATTGATATTGGTGAACACCTTGAATTCATCGGCGCAGCGCACGTCGTAGCCGTAGCTGGAAACACCGTATGAAATCACACGCTCATCGCCTTCGCCACGGATCTGGCGTTCAACGAACGGTTCGATCATGCCGTGTTCTTGCGCCATGCGGCGAATCCACTTGTCCGATTTGATGCTCATGGCGGGTGTCCTGAATAGCGAGGTGGAAAAATTCTGTTGGGCATCTTACCGGGGCCAGCCGTGGGGTTCAAAGGGCGCGGGTCTTTTCTTGATGAATGCACTGCCTCCTATAAGCCGCAGCCAGCGGGGCCGGTACTCATATTGCAGCCAGCAGTGACAGGAAATACCACCGCCAGTCACGAAAATAGAGAAACCTTAGGAAATACCATTGGCACGTTCCGGAAAAAGGGTTAAGGTGGCGCCACTGTGCTGCTTGTGTCACTGAGAATCTCTACACGATATGTTGAATTTCGATCCAACCATCTCCAAGAATTTTTCCTGCTCTTTGCACTCAGTCTCGGCCAGGGCTTTTCCTGAGTCGCAGTTAACTTTGTCCAAGGAGATACACCATGTCTAATCGCCAAACTGGTACCGTTAAGTGGTTCAACGATGAAAAAGGCTTCGGCTTCATCACTCCACAATCCGGTGACGACCTGTTCGTTCACTTCAAAGCTATCCAATCCGACGGCTTCAAAAGCCTGAAAGAAGGCCAACAGGTTTCTTTCATCGCTACCCGCGGTCAGAAAGGCATGCAAGCTGAAGAAGTTCAAGTTATCTAACTTGTACTGACTTAGTCGAAAAAACCCCGCCCTTAAAAGCGGGGTTTTTTTATGCCTGAAGTTTGGGCATGCCCGGATAAAATACCCCGCACAAAAAAAGGCTTGCTCCCGATGGCGACGGGCCAGTCAATACATCAGCTGACTGCCACACTGCCATCGGGAGCAAGCCCCTTCCCATATTTAAGCGGCGTCGTTACTGGAACAACGACTCACTCGACAAGCCGTTCTTCTCGAGGATCTCACGCAAGCGCTTAAGGCCCTCTACCTGGATCTGCCGGACTCGCTCACGCGTAAGACCAATCTCCAGGCCTACATCCTCCAGGGTGCTGCTCTCATGGCCACGCAGGCCAAAGCGGCGAATCACTACTTCACGCTGCTTGTCCGTGAGCTCCGACAACCACTGGTCAATGCTTTGCGAAAGATCATCGTCCTGCAACAGCTCACAAGGATCTGTCGGACGATCATCCGTCAGGGTGTCTAGCAGGGTTTTATCCGAATCCGGACCCAGCGAGACATCGACCGAAGACACGCGCTCGTTCAAGCCGAGCATACGCTTGACCTCGCCTACCGGTTTCTCAAGCAGGTTGGCGATTTCTTCAGGCGAAGGTTCATGATCGAGTTTTTGTGTCAGCTCACGTGCCGCCCGCAGGTAGACGTTAAGCTCCTTGACGACATGGATCGGCAACCGGATCGTACGGGTCTGATTCATGATCGCCCGTTCGATGGTCTGGCGAATCCACCAGGTGGCGTAGGTCGAAAAACGGAAGCCCCGCTCGGGGTCGAACTTCTCCACCGCCCGGATCAAGCCCAGGTTGCCCTCCTCGATCAGGTCCAACAGCGACAGGCCACGATTGACATAGCGTCGGGCGATTTTCACCACCAGCCGCAGGTTGCTTTCAATCATGCGCTTGCGCCCAGCCGGATCACCCTTTTGCGACAAGCGCGCAAAATGAACTTCTTCTTCGGGAGTGAGCAGAGGGGAGAAGCCAATTTCATTGAGGTACAGCTGCGTTGCGTCGAGCGCCCGCGTGTAGTCAATGTACTTGTGTTGCTTTAACGCAGTGGAGTTCTTGGATTTGGTGCGAACTGAAGGTGCAGACCCTTCATCATTCGACATCGATTCCTTTTCGGTGAGACTCTCCATTTCAAGGAGAACCTCATCGTCGATGTCAAACTCCGGCGCTTCTTTACTGAGAGCCATTGTTATAGTCCTTTGGTGAGTTCGACCTCAAGCTCAAGCGGCGCCTTTATCCTTGGCAGCGCTGGAGCCTGTTCCTTCTACGCGAGGGAACAGGCTGTGCAACACATCAACGGCGGGGTAGGAATTGCAGTGGATCTACAGGCTTCCCTTGGCGGCGAATCTCAAAGTGCAGTTTCACCCGGTCCGTACCAGTTGACCCCATTTCGGCAATTGTCTGTCCGACCTTGACCTGCTGCCCCTCCCGAACCAACAGCCTACGGTTGTGACCGTAAGCACTGACGTAGGTATCGCTGTGTTTGATAATGACCAGCTCGCCGTAGCCCCGCAAACCACTCCCGGCGTAAACCACTGTCCCATCAGACGCAGCTAAAACAGGCTGTCCCAAATCTCCGGCGATATCAATGCCTTTATTCAAACTACCGTTTGAAGAGAATTTTCCAATTAATACCCCATTGGAAGGCCACCCCCAACCGGTCGGCGCAGGGCCAGCAGGTGGCAATGGAGCGGGGGCTGGCTTGCTCGAACCCGTAGGCACGGCGGTGCCTGCGGGGCGCGTGATGATCGTGGTTTTGCTCGAAGACGAGGGCGAAGATCCGGACTTTGTCACAACTGCCGTAGGTGCCGAACCGCTGCGCCCATCGAAACGAATGGTCTGTCCCGGATGTATCGTATAGGGCACAGGAATGTTATTACGCGCTGCGAGTGCCTTGTAATCCCAGCCGTAGCGGAAGGCGATCGAGAACATCGTGTCCCCCTTTCGCACTACATACTGCCCGGTGGTGACCGTCGGTTTTTGCGGCACTGCTTTATTACGGTCAACTACCCGCGCGCCCCCGGAAGGCGTGCTCGAACAAGCAGCCAGTAAGGAACTCAAGACAAGGCCAAGCACCAGTCGCTGAAAACTTGTTTTACTCATACGCTGCGCAAGACCTGTGAGACTCACCCGCCGCTCCCTTTGTGGTGGCTGAACATGAACGCCTGTATCAGGCTTGAAATATGACGCAAGTATAACTGGGCATTGAGTTTTTACCGGCACACGACTGAGACGAAAAATTCATCATATTTAAAGTCGGACGCCATTCATGTTGACTCAATAAGCTCCGCTGTAAGACACATCCCCACCAACAGAATTCACTGCCTGCGAATAAATGATCAGGCCAGCGGGCCATTGAGCAACGGTACGAAGCGCACAGCGCCCAGCACATGCCGGGAAAAACCTTCGTCTTCTCGGATAATGAGCATCAATTGTTGCACTTCGCCGGCCCCCACCGGGATGACCAGCCGCCCGCCGGGCGCCAGTTGATCAAGCAACGCCTGCGGAACATCGGTGGCAACGGCGGTGACAATGATGCCGTTATACGGCGCCAGGGCCGGCCAACCTTCCCAACCATCTCCCCAGCGGAACACCACGTTGCGCAGGTTCAACTCCACCAGGCGCTCCTTGGCACGGTCCTGCAGGACCTTGATGCGTTCCACCGAGAACACCCGCTCCACCAGTTGCGACAGCACGGCGGTCTGGTAACCCGAACCCGTGCCGATCTCCAGCACTTTGTCCAACGGCCCCGCCGCCAGCAACAGCTCACTCATGCGCGCAACCATATAAGGCTGCGAGATGGTCTGGTTGTGGCCGATGGGCAACGCGGTGTCTTCATAGGCGCGGTGGGCCAGCGCTTCGTCGACGAACAGGTGGCGCGGTGTGCGCCGGATGACTTCCAGCACTTGGGCGTTTGATAGCCCTTCTTCGTACAGACGCTGGATCAAACGCTCGCGGGTACGCTGAGAGGTCATCCCGATGCCACGGCGCAGCAAATCGTCGTGTTCACGCGCCATTAACGCAGCCCCTCGAGCCAGCCATCGAGACTATTGAAGGCATCACTGAAGGTGCGATCAAGCTGCAACGGAGTAATCGAAACATAACCTTGCATCACCGCATGAAAATCCGTGCCTGGGCCACCGTCCTCGGCGTCGCCGGCTGCCGCGATCCAATATCCCTCTTTGCCACGCGGATCGACCACCTTCAATGGCGCGGCCGCACGGGCGCGATGGCCCAAGCGCGTTAGCTGGATACCGCGAATATGGTCGAGGGGCAGGTTGGGGATATTAACGTTGAGCACCGTCCGCGGTGGCAAGTCCAGGGAACCGTGGGCCTCCACCAGCTTGCGCGCGAAATACGCCGCCGTCGCCAGGTTATCCAATTGCCGCGAAGCAAAGGAAAAGGCGAACGAGGTTCGGCCCAGAAAGCGCCCTTCAAGGGCCGCCGCCACGGTGCCGGAATACAACACGTCATCGCCCAGGTTAGCGCCCAGGTTGATGCCTGACACCACCAGATCCGGCTCCTGATCCAACAAACTGTTGATTGCCAAGTGCACGCAGTCGGTAGGGGTGCCATTCACGCTGATAAAGCCATTGGCCAGAACCTGCGGGTGCAACGGACGATCGAGCGTCAGCGAACTGCTGGCGCCGCTTTTGTCCTGGTCCGGGGCGACCACCACACACTCGGCATAATCTTGCAGCGCAGCGTAAAGCGCGGCAAGGCCAGGTGCGGTGGCACCGTCATCGTTTGATATCAGAATACGCATGGGCTGTCCGTCTGCCCCACCGGCACCAGATCAACAAGCTCGCGCACCAAGACAGTGGCGAAGCATCCGGCCGGCAGGACGAATTCCAATTGCAGAATGTCAGGACCGGGATAATGCCACGTCAACCCGCCAATGGGCAGTCGCAGAATGCGCCGCTCCTGGCTCATGCCGGCATTCACCAGCCAATCACGCAGGTCGGCTTCACTGGCGGCGACCGCTTGCTCCAACTGATGCGTTGCACCGCTGGCCGGCGAATCGCCTTCGCCCCACTGTGGCCCGGTTGGGTGCAGGTCCAGAATCGCCAGGCGTGGGTCGCTGCATTCAGTCTCCCCGGCCGGAAAAAAACTGCGGCTGTCGGTAAACGCCAGCAGGTCGCCAATCTGGGCGCGCTGCCAGGAACCGTCCGCGACACGTGCCGCCAACACTTTGTTGAACAAAAAGCTACGCGCGGTCGACAGCAACCGCGAACGCACATTGCGCTGCTCCGGCAAAGCCTTGCGCGCCGCCCATTGACGCGCGTCCACCACGTTGCCGCCGTTGTGGCCAAAGCGCTGGGCGCCGAAGTAGTTAGGTATGCCGTGCTGGGCAATCAGTTGCAAACGCGCGTCGATGGCGACGGTATCGCCGGCCAACTGGGTCAGGCGCAAGGTAAAACCATTGGCGGCATGCGCACCGCGCTGCAGCTTGCGCTTGTGGCGGGTCATTTTAAGGATCTTGAGGGTGTCGTTTTCCGCACCGCTCATGTCCGGGTCGGCCTTGCCCGGCAGTTGCACGCTGAACCACTGGCGGGTCAACGCCTGGCGGTCCTTGAGCCCGGCATAACTGACGGTGCGCAACGGTACGCCGGCCGCCTTGGCGATGCGCCGCGCAGCCTCTTCAGTATTCAGACCACGCTTTTCGACCCACAGCCACAGGTGCTCACCGTCGCCGGTCAGCGGGATATCCAGCACTTCGTCTACTTGGAAATCTTCAGCCGTCGCCTTCAGGACCGCGCTGCCCAAAGCCTCGCCAT
Organism: Pseudomonas sp. 1152_12; assembly: GCF_052850675.1. NCBI lineage: Bacteria > Pseudomonadati > Pseudomonadota > Gammaproteobacteria > Pseudomonadales > Pseudomonadaceae > Pseudomonas > Pseudomonas sp. 1152_12. The sequence continues at coordinate 113,855 of NZ_VXCW01000006.1, forward strand.
AGGCCCGTGGGCCCAGCAATTCCAAGTCATTCATGCGCGCAGCAACAAGGCAACGGAGTGTACCGCGACGCCTTCTTCCCGACCGGTAAACCCGAGCTTTTCGGTGGTGGTGGCTTTCACGTTAACTTGATCCAATTCAATTTGCAGGTCTGCGGCAATCAAAGCGCGCATCGATTCGATATGCGGGGCCATTTTCGGCGCCTGGGCGACGATGGTGTTGTCGACGTTGCCGACCTTCCAGCCTTTGGCGTGGATCAGGCCGACCACATGGCGCAGCAAGACACGGCTGTCCGCGCCCTTGAAGGTCGGGTCAGTGTCCGGGAAGTGCTTGCCGATATCGCCCAACCCCGCCGCGCCGAGCAAAGCATCGCTCAAGGCGTGCAACACAACGTCGCCGTCAGAATGAGCCAGCAACCCATGGTGGTGTGCGATGCGCACGCCGCCCAAGGTGATGAAATCGCCTTCAGCGAAACGGTGCACATCATAGCCGTGGCCAATACGCATAAAAAAACGCCCCGATTTAATTCAGGGCGTGATTCTACCTACTTTTGCCTCACATTAACCGAGCAAAGCACGACCATGATGTCGCAAATGATCTTCGATAAAGCTGGCGATAAAGAAGTAGCTGTGGTCATAGCCAGGCTGCAGGCGCAGTTCGAGCGGGTGGTTGGCCGCCTTGGCTGCCTGCATCAAGGCCTCGGGCTTGAGCTGCACGGCGAGAAAATCGTCGCGGTCGCCTTGGTCCACCAGCAATGGCAGTTTTTCCGAGGCTTCGCTGATCAATACGCAGGCATCCCACTCACGCCATTTAGAGCGCTCCTCGCCCAGGTAGCGGGAGAAGGCTTTCTGACCCCACGGGCAATCCATCGGGTTGTTGATCGGCGAAAACGCCGACACCGATTGGTAACGCCCAGGGTTGCGAAGGGCACACACCAACGCCCCGTGGCCGCCCATGGAGTGACCGCTGATGCCGCGTTTATCCGAGGCAGGGAAATGCGCTTCAACCAAAGCAGGCAATTCCTTCACCACGTAGTCATGCATCCGATAGTGCTTGACCCAAGGTTCCTGGGTAGCATTCAGATAAAAGCCCGCACCCAGGCCAAAATCCCAAGCGTTATCCGGGTCGCCCGGCACATCCGGCCCGCGCGGGCTGGTGTCCGGCGCGACGATAATCAAGCCAAGCTCGGCGGCCATGCGCTGGGCACCAGCCTTCTGCATGAAGTTTTCATCGGTGCAGGTCAATCCGGACAGCCAGTACAACACCGGCAGCCTACCGCCCTGCTCCGCTTGTGGCGGTAGGTAGACAGCAAAGGCCATGTCGCAACCGAGCACGTCGGAATGATGCTTGTAGCGTTTATGCCAGCCGCCGAAGCTCTTCTGGCAGGACAGGTTTTCCAGACTCATGGCCGACCTCAAAAATGGATGACGGTACGAATGCTCTTGCCTTCATGCATCAACTCAAACGCTTTGTTGATGTCTTCCAGGCCCATGGTGTGGGTGATGAAGGTGTCCAGCGGGATCTCGCCGGTCTGGGCCATTTCCACGTAGCTTGGCAGTTCGGTGCGACCGCGCACGCCGCCGAACGCCGAACCGCGCCAGACGCGCCCGGTCACCAATTGGAATGGACGAGTGGCGATTTCCTGGCCGGCACCGGCAACACCGATGATCACCGACTCACCCCAACCTTTGTGGCAGCACTCGAGGGCCGCGCGCATCAATTGCACATTGCCAATGCACTCGAAGGAAAAGTCCACGCCGCCGTCTGTCAGGTCGACGATTACGTCCTGGATTGGGCGATCGTAGTCTTTCGGATTGATGCAGTCGGTGGCGCCCAGTTGCTTAGCGATTTCAAACTTTGCCGGGTTGATGTCGATGGCAATGATGCGACCCGCCTTGGCTTTCACCGCACCGATCACGGCCGACAGACCAATGCCACCGAGGCCGAAGATCGCCACGGTGTCGCCCGGCTTCACCTTGGCCGTGTTAATCACCGCACCGATGCCGGTGGTGACGCCACAACCCAGCAGGCAGACTTTTTCCAGTGGCGCTTCTTTAGGGATTTTGGCCACGGAGATTTCCGGTAGCACCGTGTACTCAGAGAACGTCGACGTACCCATGTAGTGGAAAATCGGCTGGCCTTTGTAGGAGAAACGCGTGGTGCCATCGGGCATCAGGCCTTTGCCCTGAGTAGAACGAATGGCCTGGCACAGGTTGGTCTTGCCCGACAGGCAGAATTTGCACTTGCCGCACTCCGGGGTATACAGCGGGATCACGTGGTCACCAACGGCGAGCGAGGTCACACCTTCGCCGATCGCTTCGACCACCGCACCGCCTTCATGACCAAGGATCGATGGAAAGATGCCTTCCGGGTCAGCGCCCGACAACGTGTAGGCGTCGGTATGGCACACACCCGATGCGACCACGCGCAACAGCACCTCGCCGGCCTTGGGCATGGCGACGTCCACTTCAACAATCTCAAGGGGCTTTTTCGCTTCAAAGGCTACGGCGGCGCGGGACTTGATCATCCGGGTTTCTCCAGGGAGTTAAAAACTGAGACCGTCAGTGTAAAACATGCTCCAGTGATTAATAATCCGAACAAAAGCAAAACTTTATTGCTGTACAGGGATAATCGACATGTTGGAAAACCGCTGGGAAGGCATTGATGAGTTTGTTGCGGTGGCCGAATGCAGCCAATTCACAGCGGCAGCTGAGCGCCTGGGCGTGTCGTCTTCGCACATTAGCCGCCAGGTTGCACGCCTGGAGGAGCGGCTACAGACGCGCTTGCTGTATCGCAGCACCCGCAAGGTGACCCTAACCGAGGCCGGCCAGACTTTCCTGCAACACTGCCAGCGTTTACAGGACGGTCGCGAAGAAGCCTTGCGCGCAGTGGGTGACCTCACCAGCGAACCTAAGGGCATGCTGCGCATGACCTGCGCGGTGGCGTACGGCGAGCGCTTCATCGTGCCGTTGGTCACACGGTTCATGGGCCTCTACCCGCAATTACGCGTGGATATTGAATTGAGCAATCGCCAGTTGGACTTGGTGCATGAAGGCCTCGACCTGGCGATCCGCCTGGGTCGCCTGCAAGATTCGCGTATGGTCGCCAGCCGCCTGGCCCCTCGACGCATGTACCTGTGCGCGTCGCCGTCCTACCTTGCGCGGTATGGTCGGCCACATAGCTTGTCGGAATTGAGTCGACATAACTGCCTGATCGGCAGCTCGGATATCTGGCAACTGGCCCAGGAAGGGCGCGAATTTTCTCAACGCGTGCAGGGCAACTGGCGCTGCAACAGTGGGCAGGCGGTACTGGATGCCGCGCTGCAAGGCGTAGGGTTGTGTCAGTTGCCGGACTATTACGTGTTGGAGCATCTGCACACTGGCGCACTAGTGCCGTTGCTGGAGGCACATCAACCGCCAAACACGGCGGTGTGGGCGCTGTATCCGCAGCAGCGACATTTGTCGCCCAAGGTCAGGAAATTGGTGGATTTCTTGAAGGAGGGGTTGGCTGAGCGGCCGGAGTACAGCAGTTGAAGATGCGGTTTAACTGACTACCTGCGGTTCGCCCACCGCAGCCGCAGCCATTCCAGATCTTCCGGCCGGGTCACCTTGATATTGTCGGAGCGTCCTTCGATCAATCGCGGCGCCTGGCCGGACCACTCCATCGCGGAGGCCTCATCGGTGATCAGCGCATCGGCCACCAGGCTATCAGCCAAGGCACGATGCAAGGCGCCCAGGCGGAACATCTGCGGCGTATACGCCTGCCAGATCAGGCTGCGATCCACGGTTTCCACTACGCGAGCGTGTTTGTCGACGCGCTTGAGGGTGTCGCGCGCTGGCACGGCCAGCAAGCCGCCGACCGGATCATCCGCCAGTTCAGCCAGGAGTTTGTCGAGGTCGTCACGACTCAGGTTAGGCCGCGCCGCATCGTGCACCAGCACCCAATCGTCATCACTGGCGCCCAGGGCATTCAATTGCAACAACGCATTTAGCACCGACCCCGAGCGCTCGTCGCCGCCATCCGCGCGCACGATACGCGAGTCGCTGGCGCAAGGCAGGTTCGGCCAATAGGGATCATCTACAGCAAGACTGACCACTAGCCCCTTGAGGCCTGGGTGGTCGAGAAAACAGCCGAGGCTGTGCTCAAGAATAGTGCGCCCGCCCAGTTGCAAATATTGCTTGGGACGGTCCGCGGCCATACGGGCACCGACGCCCGCGGCAGGAATCACGGCCCAGAAGGCCGGTAACGAATGGTTCATTGGGCCAACTGGTAGAGGGTTTCGCCCTCCTTGACCATGCCCAACTCATGACGAGCCCGCTCTTCAACGGTCTCGGTACCTTTTTTCAGCTCAAGCACTTCGGCATCAAGGACGCGATTGCGCTCCAGCAGGATTTCGTTTTCGGCGTGCTGATCGGCAATTTGCTGGGTCAGCTCTTTCACCTGCGCAAAGCTGCCATTACCGACCCATAGGCGGTACTGCAGGCCAGCCAGCAACAAGAGCAAGACGAGGAACAACCAATTGGGACTGCGCATCGAAATCCGGGTATCCAGTAAAAAAAGACAGCCATGTAAAACTTTTGAAGCAACTGATAGCACGAAGCCTGGATGAACCAGGCTTGTGCTTGCTAGCCTTCAGATTAGCGTCGAAAACCACTCTATCGTGTTTTTCCGACGTAATCCGCTGACTTTTTACCGTGCTTTACCATCAAGGAGCAATCAGCCGCGAAACTCGCTGCGACCGTTGTACTTGGCTTTACCTGCCAGTTGCTCTTCGATACGCAGCAATTGGTTGTACTTGGAAACACGGTCGGAACGGCACAGGGAACCGGTCTTGATCTGGCCAGCCGAAGTGCCCACGGCCAGATCGGCAATGGTCGAATCTTCGGTTTCGCCGGAGCGGTGCGAGATCACGGCGGTGTAGCCCGCAGCCTTGGCCATCTGGATGGCTTCCAGGGTTTCGGTCAGCGTTCCGATCTGGTTGAACTTGATCAGGATCGAGTTGGCGATCTTCTTGTCGATGCCTTCTTTCAGGATCTTGGTGTTGGTCACGAACAAGTCGTCACCCACCAGTTGGACCTTCTCGCCGAGCTTGTCGGTAAGGACTTTCCAGCCTGCCCAGTCGGACTCGTCCAGGCCGTCTTCGATCGAGATGATCGGATAGCGCTCGGTCAGGCCTTTGAGGTAGTCAGCAAAACCTTCGGAGGTGAACACATGGCCTTCGCCGGACAGGTTGTATTTACCGTCCTCGTAGAACTCGCTGGCGGCGCAGTCCAGAGCCAGGGTCACGTCGGTGCCCAGCTTGTAGCCCGCGTTGGCCACGGCTTCGGAGATCACTTTCAGTGCATCTTCGTTGGACGCCAGGTTCGGGGCGAAACCACCTTCGTCACCCACGGCGGTGCTCAGGCCACGGGCCTTCAGCACAGCTTTGAGGTGATGGAAAATCTCGGTGCCCATGCGCAGGCCTTCGGAGAAGGTCTTGGCGCCAACCGGCTGCACCATGAATTCCTGGATGTCGACGTTGTTATCGGCGTGCTCGCCACCGTTGATGATGTTCATCATCGGCACCGGCATCGAGTAAACACCCGGGGTGCCGTTCAGGTTGGCGATGTGTGCGTACAGCGGCAGGTCCTGATCCTGTGCAGCAGCCTTGGCAGCAGCCAGGGACACGGCGAGGATGGCGTTGGCGCCCAGGCTGCCTTTGTTTTCGGTGCCGTCGAGCTTGATCATCGCGTGGTCCAGAGCTTTCTGGTCCAGCGGGTCCTTGCCCAGCAACAGGTCACGGATCGGGCCGTTGATGTTGCCTACAGCCTTGAGTACACCCTTGCCCAGGTAACGGCTCTTGTCGCCATCACGCAGTTCCAGCGCTTCGCGCGAACCGGTAGAAGCACCGGACGGCGCGCAAGCGCTGCCGATGATGCCGTTATCGAGAAGCACGTCGGCTTCGACGGTGGGGTTGCCACGGGAGTCGAGAACTTCACGACCTTTGATGTCGACGATTTTTGCCATTGTTGTAAACACTCCAAAGTTGACGAAAACGACGCAGCTGAAGGAAATCTTTTGACCGACCGCAAGGGTGGAACAACGGGGCAGGCTTGCAGGCGACAAGGCTCAGGCCCGCAGGCCTGAGCGTAAAGCGAGGGAAAGTCTACCGGAGAAATGGCGCTTACGCGGTCTCTACTGTCGGAAAACTCTTGACCAGTTCGTCCAACTGCTTGAGCTGGGCCAGAAACGGCTCCAGCTTGTCCAGGCGCAGGGCGCAAGGGCCGTCGCATTTGGCATTGTCCGGGTCCGGGTGAGCTTCCAGGAACAGGCCCGCCAGCGACTGGCTGATGCCCGCCTTGGCCAGGTCCAGCACCTGGGCACGTCGCCCGCCAGCAGAATCGGCGCGACCACCGGGCATTTGCAGCGCGTGGGTCACGTCGAAGAATACCGGGTATTCGAACTGTTTCATGATGCCGAAACCGAGCATGTCCACCACGAGGTTGTTGTAGCCGAAGCTCGAACCACGCTCGCAGAGGATCAACTGGTCGTTACCCGCTTCCACGCACTTGTTCAGGATGTGTTTCATTTCCTGGGGCGCGAGGAACTGGGCTTTTTTGATATTGATCACAGCGCCGGTCTTGGCCATCGCCACGACCAGATCGGTCTGGCGCGACAGGAAGGCCGGCAGCTGGATGATGTCGCACACCTCAGCGACCACGGCAGCCTGTTCAGGCTCGTGGACGTCGGTGATGATCGGCACGCCGAAGGCTTGCTTGATGTCCTGGAAGATCCGCATGCCTTCTTCAAGGCCGGGACCGCGATAGGAGATCACGGACGAACGGTTGGCCTTGTCGAAGCTGGCCTTGAACACGTAAGGGATACCGAGTTTCTGGGTAACCTTTACGTACTCTTCACAGACCTGCATCGCCATGTCGCGGCTTTCCAGCACGTTCATGCCGCCGAACAGCACCATGGGCTTGTCGTTGGCAATCTCGATGTCGCCTACGCGAATGATCTTCTGGGCCATCAGGTTTACGCCTTCTTCTGATGTTGCGTCAGTGCTGCTTTAACGAAACCGCTGAACAACGGGTGACCATCGCGCGGCGTCGAGGTGAACTCAGGGTGGAACTGGCAGGCCACGAACCACGGATGATCCGGCGCCTCGACCACTTCAACCAACTTGCCATCACCGGAGCGACCGGAGATTTTCAGGCCGGCTTCTTTGATCTGCGGCAGCAGGTTGTTGTTCACTTCGTAACGGTGACGGTGACGCTCGACGATCACGTCCTTGCCGTAGCAATCGTGAACCAGCGAGCCCGGCTCCAGCAGGCAGTCTTGCGCGCCAAGGCGCATGGTGCCGCCCAGGTCGGAACTTTCGGTACGGGTTTCAACCGCGCCGGTAGCGTCTTCCCACTCGGTGATCAGGCCCACGACCGGGTGGCCGCTGGTGTGATCGAACTCAGTCGAGTTAGCGTCTTTCCAGCCCAGTACGTTACGAGCGAACTCGATAACGGCCACTTGCATGCCCAGGCAGATCCCCAGGTACGGCACTTTATTTTCACGGGCGTATTGAACCGCGGTGATCTTACCTTCCACACCACGCAGGCCGAAACCGCCGGGCACGAGAATCGCGTCAACACCTTCGAGCAGCGCGGTGCCCTGGTTTTCGATGTCTTCGGAATCGATATAGCGCAGGTTGACCTTGGTACGGTTGCTGATACCGGCGTGGCTCATCGCTTCGATCAGCGATTTGTACGCGTCCAGCAGCTCCATGTACTTGCCGACCATGGCGATGGTCACTTCATGCTCAGGGTTGAGCTTGGCGTCGACCACCGCTTCCCACTCGGACAGGTCTGCGCCATTGCACTGCAAGCCGAAACGCTCGACCACAAAATCGTCCAGGCCTTGCGAGTGCAGGATGCCCGGGATCTTGTAGATGGTGTCGGCGTCTTCCAGGGCAATCACCGCACGCTCTTCAACGTTGGTGAACTGCGCGATCTTGCGACGCGAGGAGATGTCGATCGGGTGATCGGAGCGGCACACCAGCACGTCCGGCTGCAGGCCGATGGAACGCAGTTCCTTGACCGAGTGCTGGGTAGGCTTGGTTTTGGTTTCGCCGGCAGTGGCGATGTACGGCACCAGTGTCAGGTGCATCAGCATCGCGCGCTTGGCGCCGACTTCGAAACGCAACTGGCGGATGGCTTCGAGGAACGGCTGGGATTCGATATCACCCACGGTGCCACCGATCTCGACCATCGCCACGTCGGCATCGCCTGCACCCTTGATGATGCGGCGCTTGATTTCGTCGGTGATGTGCGGGATCACCTGAATGGTTGCACCCAGGTAGTCACCACGGCGCTCTTTGCGCAACACGTGCTCGTAGACACGGCCAGTGGTGAAGTTGTTGTTCTGGGTCATGGTCGTGCGGATGAACCGCTCGTAGTGGCCCAGGTCCAGGTCAGTTTCGGCGCCGTCGTGTGTGACGAACACTTCACCGTGCTGGAACGGGCTCATGGTGCCCGGATCAACGTTAATGTACGGGTCCAGCTTGAGCATGGTGACCTTAAGTCCCCGCGCCTCCAGGATGGCCGCCAATGAAGCGGAGGCAATGCCTTTCCCCAATGAAGAAACAACACCGCCCGTGACGAATATGTAGCGCGTCATGAAAAACCCTAGAAGTCTGCGTTAAAGCGGTCCGAGCCGCCGGGGAAAGCGAAGGAAGGCCGAAGCCCCCGATCACCTGCATTAATCACAGTGCACCTTTCAAAAAAACCGCCGCGTTGTGACAGACCAGCAATGAAACACCGGTACGTTGATCGCTACACATTTTTTGGAATCGCCCAGCAAAAACTGCTTGGTAATCGGCAACTGCTGCAATTCAGTCGAATCCACAGAAGTTGTATCAAGAAGGGAGCGTAGTCTACCGGAAAGGCTCTATCAGCTCAAACCTTGATCGCACGTCTGTGGCATCCAATGTAATTGCCAGTCGCCCGGCGATGTCACCCATAACCCCGCAAGGCTGGGGACAGCCAGCAGTTGTTCACCCTGATAGAGCAGCGGCAATCTGCCACGCACGAAGCCCGGCAGCCCACATTCGTTCAGCAAACGCTTAAGGTCACGCCGGCCTCGGCCCGGCACGTCAATGATTTCGCCGCCCTGACGGTAACGGATCACCAATGGGCCTGCGGGGGCTTTGCCGGCAAATCTCAGCTGGCCATTGCCAGGTAACTCTAGAGGGTTTTGCGGCTGCGACCAGCTCACTGACGTGTCGGAAAATTCCGACCACGCGGAAGGCAGCCACCAAATGCGCTCGCCAGAACGGTGCAACTGGCCGTCGGCCAGGCACCACTGCGGTTGCGCGTCGCCCTTGGCATCGCGCAGGGAATACCAGCTGGCCCAGTGGTCGCTGTCGGGTAAACGAGTAAGAGGGTTGAGCCAATGGCGCAGGGCATTGCGCTGACGGGCATCGGTAAGCTCGCGTAACGGCGTAAGGGCCAACGACGGCAAGGACAACCAGGGAAATGCCGAGGGTTGGTCGGCGGCTTGCAGGTCCATCAATGCCAATTCGTCCAGCAGGCCCTGGGCTTCGCTGAGGTGTTCGGCAGTGCGGGCCAGGCTTGCGACCGCTTGAGGCCAACGCTCCGCCAGCACCGGGACGACACGATGGCGCAGGTAATTGCGGGAAAACCGCGAATCGGCGTTGGAAGGGTCGTCGATCCACGTCAACTGGTGTTGGTGGGCATAGGCCTCCAACTCAGCACGCGAGGCATCCAGCAAGGGTCGCACCAAGTGTCCATCCGCCAACGGGCGATGCACGGGCATTGCCGCCAACCCTCGCACGCCCGCCCCGCGCAACAGGCGAAACAGCAGGGTTTCGGCTTGGTCGTCACGATGCTGGCCGGTGAGCATCACCTGCCCTGCCCCGGTCACCTCGGCAAACGCCCGGTAGCGCGCATCACGCGCTGCACGTTCAAGGCTGGCTCCCGACTGAACATGCACGTGCACCACGCGCAAGGGCACGCACAGCTCGTCACATACAACTTGGCAATGACTTGGCCAGGCATCGGCGGCAGCTTGCAGGCCATGGTGGATATGGATGGCGCTGAGAGGCGGCAGGGTTGCGGTGTTTGCCAGGGAGGCGAGGAGGTGCAGCAGGACGGTGGAGTCGAGCCCACCGGAGAATGCGATATGCCAGGCCGGGGCGTTGCGCCAGGGCGCAAGGTTTTGCAGGAGTTTGGCGGGTAAAGTAGGGCTCATCAAAAATACCGGCGCAGAACTGGAATACGGCAGCCAAGCATACACAAAGCAAATGTGGGAGCGGGCTTGCTCGCGAAGGCGGTGTGTCAGTCACTGAATAGGTCGACTGATACAGCGCATTCGCGAGCAAGCCCGCTCCCACATTCGTACGGCTTTGCCTGTCAGATCAGAGACCGTAGCTCATCAGGCGCTCATAACGACGGGCCAACAGCGCTTCGTTATCAAACTTCTTCAGCATCGCCAGTTGCGAGCCCAATTCAGCGCGGATGGTCGCAGCAGCGGCAGCCGGGTCGCGGTGGGCACCGCCTAACGGCTCGGCGATGACTTTATCAACGATACCCAGGCCTTTAAGGCGATCAGCAGTGATCCCCATGGCTTCGGCAGCGTCGGGGGCCTTTTCAGCGGTTTTCCACAGGATCGAGGCGCACCCTTCCGGCGAGATCACCGCGTAGGTCGAATATTGCAGCATGTTCAGTTGGTCGCAGACGCCAATGGCCAGCGCACCGCCAGAACCACCTTCACCAATGACAGTGGCGATGATCGGGGTTTTCAGGCGCGCCATCACCCGCAGGTTCCAGGCGATGGCTTCGCTCTGGTTGCGTTCTTCAGCGTCGATCCCAGGGTAGGCACCCGGGGTGTCGATGAAGGTCAGGATCGGCATCTTGAAGCGCTCGGCCATCTCCATCAGGCGGCACGCCTTGCGGTAGCCCTCAGGGCGCGGCATGCCGAAGTTGCGACGAACTTTCTCGCGTACTTCACGGCCTTTCTGGTGACCAATCACCATCACCGGCTGGTCGTCCAGGCGAGCGATACCGCCCACGATGGCGGCGTCGTCGGAGAAGTGGCGGTCGCCGTGCAGCTCGTCGAACTCGGTGAAGATGTGCTGAATGTAGTCCAGCGTGTACGGACGGCGCGGGTGGCGAGCCAGGCGCGCGATCTGCCAACTGGTCAGCTTGCCGAAGATGTCTTCGGTGAGCGTGCTGCTCTTGTCTTGCAGGCGAGCGATCTCATCGCCGATATTCAGCGAATTGTCATTGCCGACCAGGCGCAGTTCTTCAATCTTGGCTTGCAGGTCAGCGATCGGCTGTTCGAAATCAAGAAAATTCGGGTTCATAAGCGTCCGTCTTGGGTCGACGGCCAAGGAGTGCCTGGCCAGCCGGTTGTCTATTCGCGCCCTACCTTAAGGGAGCGGCGCGTTTAGGTCGAGATTAAATGTTCAGTCGAGATCAGACCTATCTGACCGTCAACGGTATTGGAGGAAGACGTTGTCTCGCCCGAACTGGTCACGCAAAGCTTGAATCAAGCCATCAGCGGGATCAATTCGCCACGTCTCACCGAACTGCAACATTGCCTTGGCATCGTTGCCGGTGTACTCCATGGTCACCGGGCACGCGCCACGGTGGCGCTTGAGCAGGTCACCCAACCAGCGTAGCTGATCGCCCTTGAGCGCTTCAGTCTTGACCTTCAAGCGCAGGCTTTCCGCGAGGTTGGTGCGTGCGTCTTCCATACTCATCACCCGCTTGATCCGCAGGCGCAGGCCACCGGAGAAGTCGTCATTGCTGACTTCCCCTTCCACCACCACCATCGCATCAGTCTGCAGCAACGACTGCGCGGAATGGAACGCGTCGGCAAACAGCGACGCTTCAATCCGGCCCGAGCGGTCGTCGAGGGTGATAAAGCCCATCTTGTCGCCCTTCTTATTTTTCATCACCCGCAGGGCAATGATCATGCCGGCGACGGTTTGGGTATCGCGTGCCGGTTTCAGGTCGATAATGCGCTGCCGAGCGAAACGGCGAATTTCACCCTCGTATTCGTCAATCGGGTGACCCGTCAGGTACAGGCCCAAGGTGTCTTTCTCACCTTTGAGGCGCTCCTTGAGAGTCAGCTCCTTGGCCTTGCGGTGGTTGGCGTATACATCCGCGTCTTCTTCGACGAACAGCCCGCCAAACAAGTCGGCATGACCACTGTCGTGGGTGCGCGCTGTCTGTTCAGCAGCCTTGATCGCTTCTTCCATGGCGGCCAGCAGCACCGCACGGTTGCGGTCTATATTGGCCTGATACGCTTTCGGCTCATCATGGAAATACGGGCCGAGACGATCGAGTGCGCCACTGCGGATCAAGCCATCGAGGGTGCGCTTGTTGATGCGCTTGAGGTCAACCCGCGCACAGAAATCGAACATATCCTTGAACGGCCCATGCTGGCGCGCTTCGGTGATCGCTTCTACCGGGCCTTCGCCAACGCCCTTGATTGCGCCGAGGCCATAGATGATGCGGCCTTCGTCGTTCACCGTAAACTTGAACTCCGAGGCGTTCACGTCCGGCGCGTCGAGGCGCAGCTTCATGGTGCGCACTTCCTCGATCAAGGTCACGACCTTGTCGGTGTTGTGCATATCCGCCGAGAGTACCGCGGCCATGAACGGCGCCGGGTAGTGGGCTTTCAGCCAGGCGGTCTGGTAGGACACCAAGCCGTAGGCAGCAGAGTGGGATTTGTTGAAGCCGTAACCGGCGAATTTTTCTACCAGGTCGAAGATGTTACCGGCCAGGTCTGCGTCGATATTGTTGGTGGCGCAACCTTCAATGAAACCGCCGCGCTGCTTGGCCATTTCCTCGGGCTTTTTCTTACCCATGGCGCGACGCAGCATATCCGCACCGCCAAGGGTGTAACCGGCCATCACCTGGGCGATCTGCATCACCTGTTCCTGATACAGGATGATGCCGTAGGTCGGCGCCAGTACCGGCTTGAGGCCTTCATACTGGTAGTCGGAGTGCGGGTACGCCAGCTCGGCGCGGCCGTGCTTACGGTTGATGAAGTCATCCACCATGCCCGATTGCAGCGGCCCCGGACGAAACAGTGCCACGAGTGCGATCAAGTCTTCCAGGCAGTCCGGCTTGAGCTTTTTGATCAGCTCCTTCATGCCGCGCGACTCAAGCTGGAACACCGCCGTGGTTTCGGCTTTTTGCAGCAACTGGTAGGTCGGCTTGTCGTCCAGCGGAATAAAGGCGATATCCAGCGGTTCTTCGTTGACCTTGGCGCGCTCGCGATTAATCGTTTTGAGCGCCCAGTCGATGATGGTCAAGGTTCGCAAGCCGAGGAAGTCGAACTTCACCAGGCCGGCCGCTTCCACGTCGTCCTTGTCGAACTGGGTCACCAGGCCATCGCCTTCTTCGTCGCAGTAGATCGGCGAAAAGTCGGTCAGCTTGGTCGGCGCGATCACCACACCACCGGCGTGTTTACCGACGTTACGCACCACACCCTCAAGCTTGCGTGCCATGTCCCAGATTTCGGCGGCTTCTTCATCGATCTTGATGAAGTCGCGCAGGATTTCTTCCTGCTCGTAGGCTTTTTCCAGGGTCATGCCGACTTCGAACGGGATCATCTTCGACAGACGATCCGCCAAGCCATAGGACTTGCCCTGCACCCGCGCCACATCACGGATTACAGCCTTGGCCGCCATGGAACCGAAGGTGATGATCTGGCTTACCGCGTTGCGGCCGTATTTTTCGGCCACGTATTCGATCACGCGGTCGCGACCGTCCATGCAGAAGTCAACGTCGAAGTCGGGCATGGAAACCCGCTCCGGGTTCAGGAAGCGTTCGAACAGCAGGTCATATTCCAGCGGATCGAGGTCGGTAATCTTCTGCACATAGGCAACCAGCGAGCCAGCACCCGACCCCCGGCCCGGCCCAACCGGCACGCCGTTGCTCTTAGCCCACTGGATAAAGTCCATTACGATCAGGAAGTAACCGGGGAACCCCATCTGGATAATGATATCCAGCTCGAAATTCAGCCGATCAACGTAGACCTGACGCTTGGCCTCGTAGTCTTCGGTGGTGTCCTTGGGCAGCAGAACGCTCAGGCGCTCTTCCAGACCGTCGAAGGACACTTTGCGGAAATATTCGTCGATGGTCATGCCATCGGGAATCGGGAAATTGGGCAAAAAATGCTTGCCCAGCTTCACTTCGATGTTGCAGCGCTTGGCGATTTCGACAGAGTTTTCCAAGGCTTCAGGCAGGTCGCTGAACAGCTCGGCCATCTCGTCGGCGCTTTTGAGGTACTGTTCTTCGCTGTAGTTCTTCGAACGGCGCGGGTCATCCAGGGCCCGGCCTTCACCGATGCAAACGCGAGTTTCGTGGGCCTCGAAATCTTCTTTCTTGATAAAACGCACATCGTTGGTCGCGACCAGCGGCGCGCCCAGCTTGTCAGCCAGGGCCACAGCGGCGTGCAGATGTTCTTCATCATTGGGGCGGTTGGTACGCTGGACTTCCAGGTAGAAGCGGTTGGGAAAAACCTCCATCCACTCACGGGCCAGCACTTCGGCTTCCTGCGGGTTGCCGCCGAGCAACGCGATACCGACCTCACCTTCTTTAGCCGCCGAGAGCATGATCACGCCCTCGCTCGCTTCGGCCACCCACTCGCGCTCAATGATGATCGAGCCGTTACGCTGGCCGTCGATAAAGCCGCGGGAAATCAGCTCGGTGAGGTTGCGATAACCCACGCCGTTCATCGCCAACAGGCTGATGCGGCTCAGGGGGTTATCCGGATCTTTGTTGGACAGCCACAGGTCGGCGCCACAAATCGGCTTGATACCAGCGCCCATGGCGTTCTTGTAGAACTTGACCAAGGAACACATGTTGTTCTGATCGGTCACCGCTACCGCAGGCATGTTCATGCCCACCAGGGTTTTGACCAGCGGTTTGATCCGTACCAGGCCGTCGACCAGAGAGTATTCAGTGTGCAGGCGCAGGTGAACGAATGAAGCCGGCATAGTGATCCTGTTCTATACGTGGAAACAACAAGGCCCGGAAATCCGGACTTTAAAGCTACTGCGCTTTAAAGGCCGGATTGTACCGGGCCTTGGCAAAAACATCAGCCTCGCGACTAAACCTCGCTGAAGCTCTCACGTAGCTCATAAGCCTGACGCACCGGGGCAAACGAGCGGCGGTGGATCGGCGTAGGGCCAAGGCGAGCCAGGGCTTCCAGATGAACGGGCGTCGGGTAGCCTTTATGGCCGCCTATGCCGTAGCCAGGGTAAATCAATTCGAACGCGGCCATTTCACGATCACGGCTGACTTTGGCCAGGATCGAAGCGGCGGCAATGGCCGGAACCTTGCTATCACCCTTGACCACCGCTTCTGACGGCATCGCCAGTTTGGGGCAGCGATTGCCATCAATCATCGCCATTTTCGGGGTAATGTGCAGGCCTTCCACCGCGCGTTGCATGGCCAGCATGGTCGCGTGGAGGATGTTCAGCTCGTCGATCTCTTCGACTTCAGCACGAGCGATATGCCAGCTCAGAGCTTTTTCACAGATCTCGTCGTAGAGCTTCTCCCGACGGGCCTCGGTGAGTTTTTTCGAATCGTTGAGACCCAGGATTGGACGGTTCGGGTCGAGAATCACCGCCGCCGTGACGACAGCGCCGCACAAAGGACCGCGCCCAACTTCGTCAACACCAGCGACCAGCTCGTGAGCTTCGGCAACCAGGCTGAAATCCAGGCCCATTTGCTTCGTCATAAGGCTTCCTGTTTGTGGCCTATCAAGGTCAGCACGGCATCTGCAGCCTGGTTCGACGCATCACGGCGCAAGGTCCGGTGGATGTCATCAAAACCACGGGTCTGTTCTTCGCCGCCGTCGATCAAGGGTAGTAGAGTTTGCGCGAGGGCCTCGGGCGTCGCATCGTCCTGCAACAACTCCGGCACCAGCAAGCGCTGAGCCAGCAGGTTGGGCAAGGAGATGTAAGGGCTTTTGACCATACGTTTGAGAATCCAGAAAGTCAGCGGCGCCAGGCGATAGGCCACGACCATTGGGCGCTTGTACAGCAAGGCCTCCAGGGTCGCGGTGCCCGAGGCGATCAGTACCGCATCGCAGGCTGCGAGGGCCAGGTGCGACTTGCCGTCAAGCAAGGTCAACGGCAGGTTGCGGCCTTCAAGCAGCGCCTCGATTTGCACGCGCCGTTGCGGGTTGGCGCACGGCAACACGAAGCGCACGCCGGGCTTGAGGGTTTGAAGGCGTTCGGCGGCGTCAAAAAACAACGCGCCGAGGCGACCGACTTCGCCGCCACGACTGCCGGGCATCAGCGCCACCAGCGGGCCGTCGGGTAAACCCACTTCGGCACGGGCGGCTGAGCGGTCAGCTTGCAACGGAATGGTGTCGGCCAGGGTATGCCCGACAAACCGCACCGGCACACCCTTCTCTTCATAGAACCGGGCTTCGAACGGCAGCAGGGTCAGCATCAAGTCGCAGCCTTCACGGATCTTCAGCACGCGTTTCTGACGCCACGCCCATACGGACGGGCTGACGTAATGCACTGTCTTGATCCCGGCCTGACGCAACTTGAGTTCGATATTGAGGGTGAAGTCCGGCGCATCGATTCCGATAAAGACGTCAGGCTTTTCTTCGATCAGTGTCTTTATCAGCAGCTTGCGGCGAGCCAGCAACTCACGCAGACGCCCCAACACTTCGACCAGGCCCATGACCGACAAGCGCTCCATCGGAAAGTAGGAGACCAGGCCTTCGGCTTGCATGAGCGGGCCACCCACACCGATAAACTCCACCGCAGGATGCCGGGCCTTGAGCGCCCGCATCAGGCCGGCGCCCAGAATGTCGCCGGAAGCTTCCCCGGCCACCAGCGCGATACGCAGATTAGCCATGATCAGCGTGTGATGCCGCGAGTCGATGCCTGGATCGAGTCACGGAAGGCCGCGACTTCCGGGAACAACACTGCTGGCTCTGCCAGTTCGGTCAGAGCCTGATCAACCGTCAACCCTTGGCGATAGACCACCTTATAGGCGCGACGCAGCGCGTGAATCGCCTCTTCGCTGAAACCGCGACGGCGCATGCCTTCGAAGTTCATGCTGCGCGCCTCGGCCGGGTTGCCGAACACGGTGACGAATGCAGGAACGTCCTTGCCGATCGCAGTCCCCATGCCTGAGAAGCTGTGGGCGCCAATATGGCAATACTGGTGCACGAGGGTGAAACCGGACAGAATCGCCCAGTCGCCAACATGCACATGACCCGCCAGCGCGGTATTGTTGACCAGGATGCAATGGTTGCCGATCACGCTGTCATGGCCAATATGCGCATAAGCCATGATCAGGTTGTGATCACCCAAGGTGGTCTCGGCACGATCCTGTACGGTGCCGCGGTGAATAGTCACGCCTTCACGGATGATGTTGTGATCACCGATTACCAAGCGCGTTTCTTCCCCCTTGTACTTCATGTCCGGGGTGTCTTCGCCTACCGAGGAAAACTGGTAGATGCGATTGTGTTTGCCAATGCGGGTCGGACCTTTAAGGATCACGTGCGGCCCGATGACAGTCCCCTCGCCGATTTCAACACCTGCGCCGACGATCGACCAAGGGCCGACCTCAACGTCGGCGGCCAGAACGGCCGACGGATCGATGATTGCGCGAGGGTCAATCAAACTCATAGTTTACGTTCCGCGCAGATGATCTCAGCGGAGCACACCGGCTTGCCGTCTACCGAGGCCTGGCATTCGAACTTCCAGATCTGGCGCTTGCAGCTGATGAACTTGGCTTCCAGGATCAACTGGTCACCCGGTGTGACCGGGTTACGGAAGCGCAGCTTGTCGGAGCCCACGAAATAGTAAAGCGTGCCATCGGCAGGCTTGAGGTCGAGCATTTTAAAACCAAGGATACCGGCAGCCTGGGCCATCGCTTCGATGATCAACACGCCCGGCATGATTGGATGCGCGGGAAAGTGACCGTTGAAGAACGGTTCGTTGATGCTGACATTCTTGTAGGCACGAATGCGCTTTTCCTCGACATTGAGGTCCACTACACGGTCCACCAGCAGGAACGGGTAACGGTGAGGCAGGTATTCGCGAATCTCGTTGATGTCCATCATTTCGGGGGGAAGCCTGTAATAAAGATTGGGGGCAGGCGGACTAAACGCAGGCCCCGCTAGCAAATCAAGGAGGCAGTCTCGCGGCTGTGCACACTTGATATGGAAATGGTATCAGCCTTCTGATGAAGCATTACCGTCAGGGGTCACGTCCCCAACACGCTTTTCCACCTGTTTAAGGCGTCGAGCCATGTCATCGATCTTTCTCAAGCGTGCTGCACTTTTGCGCCATTCAGCCGCTGGCTGCATGGCGGTACCGGAGGAGTAGGAGCCAGGCTCGGTAATCGAGTGGGTCACCATGGTCATGCCGGTAATGAAGACGTTGTCGCAAATATCGATATGGCCCACCAGCCCAACGCCACCGGCGAGCATGCAATGCTTGCCAATCTTGGCACTGCCGGAAATCCCCACGCAGGCGGCCATCGCGGTGTGATCGCCAATCTGCACGTTATGGGCGATCTGGATCTGGTTGTCGAGCTTCACACCGTTACCGATCACGGTATCGGCCAAGGCCCCACGATCCACAGCCGTGTTGACACCGATTTCCACGTCATCGCCGATCAATACGCCGCCAACCTGGGCAATCTTGTGCCAAACGCCTTTGGAGTTGGCAAAGCCAAAACCTTCACCACCAATTACCGCACCCGACTGAATGACAACCCGCTCACCGATACGCACGTCGTGGTAAAGGGTCACGCGGGGGGCCAACCAGCCATCGGCACCGATTTCACAGCGCGCACCAATAAAGCAATGCGCGCCCACCGTGACACCAGCGGCAATGCGCGCGTCGCTCTCAATCACGGCGAATGCGCCAATGCTGGCCGCGGGATCAACCTGAGCATCGTCGGCGATAACGGCAGACGGGTGAATACCACCAGCCGCCTTGGGCTTCGGATCAAACAGGTGCGATACCCGGGCATAGGCCAGGTAAGGATCGGCCACCACCAGCGCATCCCCGACAAATCCCTCGGCATCGGCGGCCTTCAGCAATATAGCTGCGGCTTGGCTGTCGACCAGGTATTTACGGTATTGGGGATTTGCAAGGAAGCTCAACTGAGCTGGGCCAGCCTCCTGCAAGGTGGCTAGCCCAGTGATTTCTTTCTCCGGGGAGCCACGTAAGGTGGCCCCCAGGAACTCGGCCAAATCGCCGAGTTTGATAGTCGCGGTCATGGCTTACTTCAGCTGGTTCATGCGCTCGATCACCTGACGGGTGATGTCGTATTGAGGCTTGACGTCAATCACGGCGCCGCGTTCGAACACCAGGTCAAAGGCACCTTTCTTGATGACTTCTTCCACGGCGCTGTCGAGTTTCGGCTTGAGCTGCTTGAGCATTTCACGGTCAGCAACGGCTTTCGCTTCGTTCAGTTCCTTGGACTGGAACTGATAGTCACGAGCCTTTTGCTTGAATTCAAGCTCCAGACGCTCACGCTCGCCTTGCTGCATTTTATCGCCACCCGCTACCAAGCGGTCCTGGATACCCTTGGCACTGCTTTCCAGGGTCTTGAGCTTGGTCAACTGCGGACCGAATTTCTTCTCGGCATCCACGGCATAACGCTTGGCCGCGTCGGATTCCAGCAGAGCCATCTGATAGTTCAGGACGGCGATTTTCATTTCGGCGAAGGCCGGGGTGGTTACCAGCACGGTGGCCAGCAGAACCAATTGAGTCAACTTACGCACGATGTACTCCTACAGAATCCGTTGTCGTTATCTTGGGTCAGACGCTTAGAACGTCTGGCCGAGGGAGAATTGGAAAATCTGGGTTTCAGCGTTATCTGGTTTCTTGATCGGCATGGCCAGAGCAAAGCTCAGTGGGCCAAGCGCGGTCACCCATGTCACACCAACACCCACGGAGCTGGCCAGGTTAGTCAGGCTGACGTCGTTGCACTGAGTCTGGGACTTCACGCCGCTCGGGTTGGTGACCTGCTGACACTTGGAGTCGAACACATTACCCACGTCCCAGAAGAGCGAGGTCCGCAACGAACGCTGGTCCTTGACGAACGGCAGTGGGAACAGAAGCTCTGCGCCACCCTGGATCAACACGTTACCACCGAACGCCAGAGCATCATTATTGGAGTCAACGGTGGTGCCCTGGTTACCGGTTACCGCCTGACCACGGCTTGGGGTACCACGTGGACCCAAGGTACTGTCCTTGAAGCCACGCACCGAGTTGAAGCCACCGGCATAGTAGTTCTCGTAGAACGGCAGCCCATTGGTCGAACCATAACCGTCGCCATAACCCAGTTCAGTGTGCAGGCGCATGGTGTAGTTATCGCTCAGCGGCTGGAACAACTGGCCACGGTAGTCGAGCTTGAAGAACGACAGGTCGCTGCCCGGCGTGGTGGCTTCCGCCGTCAAACTTTGCGAATGGCCACGGGTCGCCAAAACACCTTTGTTCAGGGTCGATTCCGACCAACCGACCGAGGCCTTGAAGTTCAGGAACTGGTCACCTTCACGGCGCACGAAGTCGAAAATCTCGTCCGTGGTGTACACACCGGTCTTGATTTTGTCCTGTTGCGCAGTAAAGCCGAAGGTCAGGCGCGAAGTCTCGCTGATCGGGTAACCGACGTTGACACCGGCGCCGAGGCTGTCGATCGCATAGCTCGCAACGTCAACGTTAAGGTCTTTGTAGTCGGTGGTGCGGTAGAAGGCGTTGTAGCCAAGGCTCACACCGTCAGCAGTCCAGTAGGGGTCGACATAACCGAAGTTATAGCGGCTCTGGTATTCGCTTCGGGTCAGGCCGATGGAAACCTTGTTACCCGTACCAAGGAAGTTGTTCTGGGTGATCGAACCACCGAGGATCAGGCCCGCACTCTGTGCAAAACCGACGCTGGCAGTGATCGAGCCCGAAGCTTGTTCTTCAACGGCGTAGTTCACGTCAACCTGGTCATCCACACCTGGTACGGCCGGGGTTTCGACGTTGACTTCTTTAAAGAAGCCCAGACGCTCAAGACGGGTCTTGGACTGGTCGATCAGGTAAGTCGACGCCCAGCCACCTTCCATCTGACGCATCTCACGACGCAGCACTTCGTCCGCAGACTTGGTGTTGCCACGGAAGTTGATGCGGTTTACGTAGGCACGCTTGCCTGGGTCGACAACGAAGGTGATGTCCACAGTGTGGTCATCATCGTGCGGAGTCGGCACACCGTTGACGTTGGCGAAGGTATAGCCTTCGTTACCCAGACGGCGGGTGATCAGCTCGGAAGTGGTGGTCATCAGCTTGCGCGAGAACACCTGGTTCTTCTGCACCAGCAACAGCGCCTTAACCTGGTCTTCGGGTACCTTCAGGTCGCCGCTGAGCTTCACGTCACGAACGGTGTACTTTTCACCTTCGTTGACGTTAACGGTGATATAGACGTGCTTCTTATCCGGGGTGATGGACACCTGGGTCGAGGCGATATCCATGTTGATATAGCCACGGTCAAGGTAGTAGGAACGCAGGCGCTCCAAGTCACCAGAGAGCTTTTCACGGGCGTACTTGTCATCGTTCTTGAAGAACGACAGCCAATTGGTGGTCTTGAGCTCGAACAGGTCGATCAGGTCGTCATCAGCGAACTTGGTATTACCCACCACGTTGATGTGCTGAATCGCCGCCACGGTGCCTTCGTTGATGTTGACCTTGAGGCCAACACGGTTACGAGGCTGGGGGATCACTTCAGTTTCCACAGACGCTGAGTAGCGGCCCTGGGCAACGTACTGGCGTTGCAGTTCGTTACGCACACCCTCAAGGGTGGCGCGCTGGAAGATCTCGCCCTCGGCCAGGCCGGATTGCTTGAGCCCCTTCATCAAGTCTTCAGTGGAGATCGCTTTGTTGCCCTCGATCTCGATACTGGCGACGGAAGGTCGCTCGACGACAGTGATGACCAGGACATTGCCTTCGCGACCCAGTTGGATATCTTGAAAGAACCCGGTTTTGAACAGCGCACGAGTGGATTCCACCAGGCGACGATCATCCGCCTGTTCCCCGACGTTCAACGGCAAGGCACCAAAGACACTACCTGCGGAAACCCGCTGGAGGCCGTTGACGCGAATATCGGAGATAGTGAAGGACTCGGCGTGAACTTCGGCGATCATCAATACGGTGAAAACCGCAGTTAGCAGCAGACGTTTCATGAAGTCCTTTCTTATTCCAACTGGCAATAAACAAACTGCCGCAAAATGCGGCAGATTCGCAATTCAGCGAAGCGTTACAGTCGTCCCAGATCGTTGACCAGAGCTAACAACATCACTCCGACCACCAAACTGATACCGATCTGTATCCCCCAACCCTGCACCCGATCCGACAAGGGGCGACCACGCACCCACTCGACCAGATAAAACAACAGATGCCCCCCATCCAATACTGGAATGGGCAGCAAATTCAGAACTCCAAGACTAATACTCAGATAAGCCAGGAAATTCAGGAAATCCGCGACACCCGACTGGGCAGAAGCGCCCGCCACTTTAGCAATGGTTATCGGTCCACTCAAGTTTTTTACCGAGAGCTCGCCGAACAACATTTTCTTGAGCGATTCGAGGGTCAGCACACTCATGGTCCAAGTGCGTTTTGCACCCTCGCCAATAGCCGCCAACGGCCCGAAGCTGACCTCCCGCACCATCGAAGGCGGCCACTCGACACCTTTCACACCAGCACCCAGGTAACCCCCGGCCGCCTTGGCCTCCCCGCGAACCGACAGTGTCACAGGGACGTCGATTTGAGCACCATCGCGCTCAACTTTCAGCACAATTTTGGTATCAGGGCGTACACGCACCAAGTCAACCACCTGTTGCCAGTCGCCCAGCGTCTGGCCATCGAGCGCCAGCAAACGGTCGCCCGTTTTCAAACCAGCAGCCTGCGCCGGACCTTTCGGGTCCAGCTCGGCGAGCACCGGCGGCAACGCTGGACGCCACGGACGAATACCCAGGGACTTGATCGGGTCAGGCTCATCCGCCCCCTTGAGCCAATGGTCCAGAGCCAGCTCACGCGGCGTCTCGGTGGTGGAATCCTGATCGCGCACCACGACATTGATGGTGCCACTTTCACCCATGCGGCGTACCAACTGCAAATTGACGGCGCCCCACCCGGTGGTCGGCTCGCCATCAATAGAAACAATTTCCTGCCCGACGACAAGGCCGGCCTTTGCCGCCATGCTGTCCGCCTCGACCGCGCCGATAACCGGGCGCACCTGCTGACTGCCCATCATCGCCAAGACCCAGAAGAACACAATCGCCAACAAGAAGTTGGCGATTGGGCCAGCTGCAACAATAGCGATACGCTGACCAACGGTCTTACGATTGAAGGATTGGTCCAACTGATCAGCAGGCACTTCGCCTTCGCGCTCATCGAGCATCTTGACGTAGCCGCCCAACGGAATGGCAGCAATCACGAATTCAGTGCCACGACGGTCGTGCCAGCGCAGCAACGGCATGCCGAAACCGACGGAAAAGCGCAATACCTTGACGCCGCAACGACGTGCCACCCAGAAGTGGCCGAATTCGTGGAAGGTAACCAGCACACCCAGAGCAACCAGGGTGCCGACAATCATGTAGAGCGCACTCATCTAATTTCTCCGCATTCCAATCCAGTGCCTGAAGACTTAAACCTGCCCACAGACTAACGCGCGTTGCGGTTCAACCATTGCTCAGCCAGCGCACGGGCTTTTGTATCAACCTCGAACACTGCCGTTAAATCATTAACTGCCACTACCGGTTCAAGACTCAAAACATCCTCGATGATACTCGCGATCTGCGGAAAGCGGATGCGCCGTTCGAGAAACGCCGCCACGGCCACTTCATTGGCCGCATTGAGCATTACCGGTGCACTGTTACCCACCTGCGCCGCCTGTCGCGCCAGGCGCAAGCACGGAAAGCGCTGCTCATCCGGCGCTTCGAAGTCCAAGCGCGCAATCGCAAACAGGTCCAACGGCGCAACGCCGGAGTCAATCCGCTCCGGCCACGCCAGGGCATTGGCGATTGGCGTGCGCATGTCGGGGTTGCCCAACTGGGCCAACACCGAACCGTCCACATAGTCGACAAGGGAATGAATCACACTTTGCGGGTGAATCACCACCTCGACCTGATCCGGCCGGGCGTCGAACAACCAACATGCCTCGATCAACTCCAGGCCTTTGTTCATCATGCTCGCCGAATCCACAGAGATTTTTCGCCCCATGGACCAGTTCGGGTGTGCACATGCCTGCTCAGGCGACACGCGCTCCAGATCAGCCAATGGCGTTTGCCGGAATGGGCCACCGGAAGCTGTCAGAAGAATCCGCCGTACCCCCACCTGACTCAGGCCACGGGCAAAGTCACCGGGCATGCATTGGAAAATCGCGTTGTGCTCGCTGTCCAGGGGCAGCAGAACGGCGCCGCTCTTGCGTACTGCCTGCATGAAGAGCGTGCCGGACATGACCAACGCTTCTTTATTAGCCAGAAGGATTTTCTTGCCGGCATCAACCGCCGCCAGTGTCGGACGCAAGCCTGCCGCCCCGACAATGGCCGCCACCACGGTGTCGACCTCGGAGTCGGCTGAGACCTGGCAAAGGCCCTCCTCGCCCACCAACACTTGCGTAGCAAGGCCAGCAGCCCGCAGATCACCCTGAAGGCCACGCGCTGCTGCGGCTTCAGGCACTACCGCAAAACGCGGTGTGTGACGAACACACAAGGCCAGCAATTCAGTTAACCGTGTGTAACCCGTCAGAGCAAACACCTGATAGCGATCAGGATGACGAGCGATCACATCCAGGGCACTCAGCCCGACCGAACCGGTCGCGCCCAGTACGGTCACCTGTTGCAGGCGGCTCACGAAGCCGTCATCCACAACAGTACGGCAAATACCGGAATCGCAGCGGTAAGGCTGTCGATACGATCCAGTACACCACCATGACCCGGCAGCAGGTTGCTGCTGTCCTTGATCCCGGCCTGGCGTTTGAACATGCTTTCGGTGAGGTCACCGACCACCGAGATAAACACGACCACGGCCGCCCCCAGCAAAGCCAGGAGGATTTCCCTCACCGACCAGTCGCGCACAACACCGACAACCAACGTGATGACCAACGTGAATGCCAAGCCACCGTAAACGCCTTCCCAGCTCTTGCCGGGACTGACCGCCGGCGCCAACTTGCGCTTGCCGAAAGCCCGACCGGAGAAGTAGGCGCCGATATCAGCCCCCCACACCAGCACCATCACCGCCATGATCAACCCGTTGCCCATCGGCGAATTCTTGATTTCCACCAACCCTTGCCAGGCCGGCAGCAGAATCAACAGACCAATGACCAATTTGCTGGCCACACTGGACCACTGACCACTGGTGCGCGGGTACGTCAACACGAGAAAGGTCGCGAGCGCCCACCACAGCACCGCTGCGCCCAACACCCAAGGCACGACAACGCTCGAAAGCATATGCATGAGGAACAGCAGCAGCGCCACGACAGCGGCGTACACCACGCGGGGCAACTGCGCACTGAAACCGGCCAGGCGCGCCCACTCCCAGGCCCCCAGGGTCACGACCAGGCCGATAAACAGCGCAAAGCCGGAACCGTCGAGCAGGAAAAACCCGCACAAGGCGATCGGCAGCAGGATCAGTGCCGTGATGATTCGTTGTTTAAGCATTTAAACCCGGGCTCCAGCTTCGATCTGCTCGCTCGTTTTACCGAAGCGACGCTGACGGGAAGCGAAATCGGCCAGCGCATTGCGCATGGCATCGTGTTTGAAGTCCGGCCAGAACAGGTCGGAGAAGTACAACTCGGTGTAGGCCAACTGCCACAACAGGAAATTGCTGATGCGGTGCTCGCCCCCCGTGCGAATGCACAGGTCCGGCAACGGCAGGTCGCCGGTTACCAGGCAGGTTTGCAACAGTTCGGGCGTGATATCGTCAGGCCGCAGATGCCCGGCCTGCACTTCGCGGGCAAGCCGCTGTGCAGCCTGGGCAATATCCCACTGACCACCGTAGTTGGCTGCAATCTGCAAGACAAAACGATTAGAGCCGGCAGTGATAGCTTCGGCCTCGCGCATGGCGGCTTGCAGCTCCGGGTGGAATCGTGAGCGATCACCAATGATGCGCAGGCTGATGTTGTTGTCATTGAGGCGCTTGGCCTCACGACGCAACGCCTTGAAGAACA
The DNA here is from genome assembly GCF_052850675.1 of Pseudomonas sp. 1152_12. Classification (NCBI taxonomy): domain Bacteria; kingdom Pseudomonadati; phylum Pseudomonadota; class Gammaproteobacteria; order Pseudomonadales; family Pseudomonadaceae; genus Pseudomonas; species Pseudomonas sp. 1152_12. Next base: position 140,048 of record NZ_VXCW01000006.1, read on the forward strand.
GGTCCATCAAGGCACTGACCTCTTCGGCGGGCCGCTGCCAGTTCTCGCTGGAGAAGGCAAACAGGGTCAACACCTCAACCTTGGCCTCGGCACACACCTCAATCACGGCGCGCACCGCATCGACACCCGCTTTATGCCCGGCAACGCCCGGCATAAAGCGTTTCTTCGCCCAGCGATTATTCCCATCCATGATGATCGCGACATGGCGCGGCACCGCGGAAGGCACAGTCTGCTTGGTCTTTTCCATGAAGGCGTCCTGACCCCTTATACGGCCATCAGGTCCTTTTCTTTCTCTTCCGTGGCCTTGGTGATCTGGGCCTCGGCGTCTTTGGTCAGCTTGTCGATATCGGCGACGGCACGACGCTCTTCGTCTTCGCTGATTTCTTTATCCTTGACCAGCTTCTTCAGGTCACCCAACGCATCGCGGCGGATGTTACGCACAGCAACGCGCGCATCTTCAGCTGCGCTGCGCGCCTGCTTGGTGAAGCCCTTACGGGTTTCTTCGGTCAGGGCAGGCATGGAGATCAGCAACAACTCGCCCAGGTTGGTCGGGTTGAGGTTCAGACCGGCGCTCTGGATCGCCTTGTCGACAGCGCCGAGCATGTTGCGCTCGAAGGCAACGACTTGCAGGGTGCGCGAGTCTTTTACGGTGATGTTGGCCACTTGGGTAATCGAAGTGTCTGCGCCGTAGTACGGCACCATCACGCTACCCAGGATGCTTGGGTGGGCCTTGCCGGTACGAATCTGACCAAATGCGTGGTTCAGAGAGTCCAGGGATTTCTGCATGCGCTCTTGAGCGTCTTTCTTGATTTCGTTGATCATTGTTCGATTTCCTCGATCAGAGTCCCTTCCGCGCCGCCGTGTACGATATTCAGCAGGGCACCGGGCTTGTTCATGTTAAATACGCGCAACGGCATCTTGTGGTCGCGGCACAGGCAAATTGCCGTCAGGTCCATCACGCCCAGCTTGCGATCCAGTACTTCATCATAAGTCAGATGATCGAACTTCTCGGCATGCGGGTCTTTGAATGGATCTGCTGTGTAAACACCGTCAACCTTGGTGGCCTTGAGCACCACGTCAGCATTGATTTCGATACCGCGCAGGCACGCTGCCGAATCAGTGGTAAAGAACGGATTACCAGTACCAGCAGCAAAAATCACCACCTCTTTGGCATCCAGGTGACGCATGGCTTTGCGACGATCATAGTGATCCGTTACACCGACCATGGAAATAGCCGACATGACGATAGCGGTGATATTGGCACGCTCCAGGGCATCACGCATGGCCAAGGCATTCATCACAGTGGCCAGCATGCCCATGTGGTCGCCGGTGACTCGGTCCATACCGGCAGCACTCAGTGCCGCACCGCGGAACAAGTTGCCGCCACCAATCACCAGGCCGACCTGAACACCGATACCGACCAGTTGGCCGACTTCCAGCGCCATGCGGTCGAGCACCTTGGGATCGATCCCGAACTCTTCCGAGCCCATCAGGGCCTCGCCGCTAAGCTTGAGTAGAATGCGTTTATAGCGAGCCTGATAACCACTGCCCTGCTGAGCCATTGCGAATCTCTCCTGCGGCGTATTTTTTAAAAATTCTTGGCGAGCCGTTTACGGCTTGCGTTCACTCTAGCTGGACGCTATCGCAGCGCCATCGGAACACGGCTTTGTAAGCCAGTTCCGCAGGGAATCCAATTAAAAATTGGCCTTCCCATTTGAAAAGAGGCTGCGCGCGTGAGCGGGCAGCCTCTTTCGGGCGACAGTTAAAAACTGTCTTATTGCTTGGCGGCAGCCAGCTGGGCAGCAACTTCTTCAGCGAAGTTGTCGACCGGCTTCTCGATGCCTTCGCCTACTTTGTAGTAAGTGAAGGAAACGATTTCAGCACCGGCTTTCTTAGCCAGTTCGCCAACCTTGATTTCAGGGTTCTTGACGAACGCCTGCTCAACCAGGCTCGCTTCAGCCAGGAACTTGCTGATACGGCCTTTGATCATGTTTTCAACGATGTTCTCTGGCTTGCCGGCGATCTTGTCGGCGTTCAGGCTCAGGAACACAGCTTTTTCGCGCTCGATTGCGTCAGCAGACACTTCCGATGGCAGCAGGAACTCAGGGTTGCTGGCTGCTACGTGCATAGCGATGTCTTTAGCCAGCTCAACGTCGCCGCCTTTGAGGGCAACCACGACGCCGATTTTGTTGCCGTGCAAGTAGCCACCTACCACATCACCTTCGATGCGCGCCAGACGACGGATGTTGACGTTTTCGCCAACCTTGCCGACCAGTACCAGGCGAGCAGCTTCTTGAGCTTCGATCAACGGCTCGACGGTGGTCAGCTTGTCGTCGAATGCTTTCTTGACGCTGGCAGCAACGAACGCTTTGAAGTCGTCCTGCAGAGCCAGGAAGTCGGTCTGCGAGTTCACTTCCAGCAGAACTGCGGCTTTACCGTCTTCAACCAGAGCGATAGCGCCTTCAGCAGCTACGTTGCCTGCTTTCTTGGCAGCCTTGATGGCGCCGGAAGCACGCATGTCATCAATGGCTTTTTCGATGTCGCCGCCGGCCTTGGTCAAGGCCTTTTTGCAATCCATCATGCCTTCGCCGGTACGCTCACGCAGTTCTTTAACCAACGCTGCAGTAATCTCTGCCATTTCAAAATCCTCTTGGATAGGTTTTCAACCATTCCACCCGATCAAACGGGCGATCAATTCTTCCCGAATCACCCTTGTAGGCCGCTGCACGTTACAGAGCAATGATGCGCTGCCACAAGTGGGCGCCAACAAATGGTTTTCGAGGTGGCAAAAAGGGGGCCAAGCCCCCTTTTTGCTTACTGAGTCAACGCCAGGGCGTCAATTACTCAGCGGCAGCTACCGGAGCTTCTTCAACGAACTGCTCGGTACCACCAGCAACGTGGTTGCGACCACGGATTACAGCGTCAGCCATCGAACCCATGTACAGCTGGATAGCGCGGATTGCGTCATCGTTGCCTGGGATGATGTAGTCAACGCCTTCCGGGCTGCTGTTGGTATCGACTACGCCGATAACCGGGATGCCCAGCTTGTTGGCTTCGGTGATCGCGATGCGCTCGTGGTCAACGTCGATAACGAACAGTGCGTCAGGCAGACCGCCCATGTCCTTGATACCACCCAGGGAACGATCGAGCTTTTCCAGGTCGCGAGTGCGCATCAGCGCCTCTTTCTTGGTCAGCTTGGCGAAAGTACCGTCTTCGGCTTGCACTTCAAGGTCACGCAGACGCTTGATGGAAGCACGGATGGTTTTGAAGTTGGTCAGCATGCCGCCCAACCAGCGGTGATCGACGTACGGCGAACCGCAACGTGCTGCTTCTTCAGCAACGATCTTGCCAGCGGAACGCTTGGTGCCGACGAACAGAATCTTGTTTTTGCCCTGAGCCAGGCGCTCTACGAAGGTCAGCGCTTCGTTGAACATTGGCAGGGTTTTTTCAAGGTTGATAATGTGAATCTTATTACGCGCGCCGAAAATGTACTTACCCATTTTCGGGTTCCAGTAACGGGTCTGGTGACCGAAGTGCACACCGGCCTTCAGCATATCGCGCATGTTGACTTGGGACATGATAGTTCCTTAATAAGTCGGGTTTGGCCTCCACGTATCCCAATGACCAACCAGCGGCATTCGCCTCCGGCACCCAGGTCATCGTGTCGACACGTGTGTGGATTTAAGCTTTACGGGGCATCCCCGGAAAGCGGCGCATTTTATACCACACGAAGGACAAAAACGAAACCCGCAATCACATTCGCCGTATTCCGCTTTTGCGTAAGCCTTTGAATAGAGCCACCCTGCCCTTACCTTATAGAGAGAAGCGATCGTCAGACGCTCATGATTTGCCGCCCGCGTCTGGTAGAATCGCGTTTTTGTGGCTTGTGCGAATTCTGCAACCTTTTGTCGCACACCCGTAAACCGTATTGATTTCAGCGCGTCGCGCTAGAGAGAGCCTGTAATGACCGTTAGTTTGAAAACCGCCGAAGATATCGCCGGCATGCGCATCGCCGGCAAACTGGCTGCCGACGTGCTGGAAATGATCGCCGAACACGTCAAGCCCGGCGTCACCACCGAAACCCTGAACCAGATTTGCCACGACTACATAGTCAATGTGCAGGGCGCCATCCCCGCGCCCCTGAACTACAAAGGCTTCCCCAAGTCGATTTGCACATCGGTCAACCACGTGGTCTGCCACGGGATTCCAGGCGACAAGCCGTTGAAGGACGGCGACACCCTGAACATCGACGTCACCGTGATCAAGGACCGTTATTTCGGCGACACCAGCCGCATGTTCCACGTCGGCACCGTGCCGGTCTGGGCCGAGCGCCTGTCCCAGGTCACCCAGGAATGCATGTACAAGGCCATCGAGATCGTCAAACCCGGCTGCCGCTTGGGCGACATCGGTGAAGTAATTCAGAAGCATGCCGAAAAGAACGGCTTCTCGGTGGTGCGCGAATTCTGCGGCCACGGTATCGGCACGGTGTTTCACGAAGAACCACAAATCCTGCACTACGGCCGCGCCGGCACCGGCATGGAACTCAAAGCAGGCATGACCTTCACCATCGAACCGATGATCAACCAAGGCAAGGCCGACACCAAGGTGCTGGGCGACGGCTGGACCGCCATCACCAAGGACCGCAAGCTCTCGGCCCAGTGGGAACACACCTTGCTGGTCACCGAAACCGGCTACGAGATCTTCACTCTGCGCGCCGACGACACCATCCCGCGCATTTCGGCTTAAAGGCTGCCCTGGTTTTCCCAAACTGTGCTGTGACTGACTGATAGATAGAAAGGAAAGCCGATCGATGCCCCAGGTGGATCCCGAACTCTTCGACCGTGGCCAGTTCCAGGCCGAACTGGCCCTGAAGGCGAGCCCAATCGCCGCCTTCAAGAAGGCTATCCGCCAAGCCCGCGAGGTGCTTGATGCGCGCTTTCGCAGCGGCCGGGACATTCGTCGGCTGATCGAGGACCGCGCCTGGTTCGTCGATAACATCCTGCAAAAGGCTTGGGAACAGTTCAGTTGGAGTGAAGACGCCGATATCGCCCTGGTAGCTGTCGGCGGTTATGGCCGTGGCGAACTGCACCCGTATTCCGACATCGACCTGCTGATTCTGCTCGACAGCGCCGATCATGAGATCTTTCGCGATTCCATCGAGCGTTTCCTGACGCTTTTGTGGGACATCGGCCTGGAAGTAGGTCAGAGCGTGCGCTCGGTAGACGAATGCGCCGAAGAAGCCCGCGCCGACCTCACCGTCATCACCAACCTGATGGAAAGCCGCACCATTGCCGGCCCCGAACGCCTGCGTCAGCGCATGTTGCAAGTCACTAGCACAGCGCACATGTGGCCAAGCAAGGATTTCTTCCTGGCCAAGCGCGCCGAGCAGAAAGCTCGGCACCACAAGTACAACGACACCGAATACAACTTGGAACCCAACGTCAAAGGCTCGCCGGGCGGGCTGCGGGATATCCAGACGATCCTGTGGGTCGCGCGTCGCCAATACGGCACCCTGAACCTGCGCGCCCTGGCTGGCGAAGGCTTCCTGGTAGAGAGCGAAAATGCCCTGCTGGCCTCGTCCCAGGAGTTCCTGTGGAAGGTGCGCTACGCGTTACACATGCTCGCCGGGCGCTCCGAAGACCGCTTGCTGTTCGATCACCAGCGCTCCATCGCCACTCTGCTGGGCTTTGAAGGCGAAGACGCGAAGACCAGCATCGAAAGCTTTATGCAGCAGTACTACCGGGTGGTGATGAGCATTGCCCAGCTCAGCGACCTGATCATCCAGCACTTCGAAGAGGTGATCCTGGCCCCCGAAGACGAAGCACCGCCGCAGCCGATCAACTCTCGCTTCCAGTTGCATGACGGCTACATCGAGGCGCGCAACGACAACGTATTCCGCCGCACGCCGTTCGCCATGCTGGAAATCTTCGTGTTGATGGCCCAGCAACCGGAAATCAAAGGTGTGCGCGCCGACACCATCCGTTTACTACGGGAAAACCGTCACCTGATCGACGACGAGTTTCGCAACGACATTCGCAACACCAGCCTGTTTATCGAGCTGTTCAAGTGCCGCATCGGCATCCACCGCAACCTGCGACGCATGAACCGCTACGGCATTCTCGGGCGCTACCTGCCGGAGTTCGGCTTCATCGTCGGGCAGATGCAACACGACCTGTTTCACATCTATACCGTCGACGCCCACACCCTGAACTTGATCAAGCACCTGCGTAAGTTGCAGTACACCCAGGTGTCAGAGAAATTCCCGCTGGCCAGCAAGCTGATGGCCAAGCTGCCCAAGCCCGAGCTGATCTACCTGGCTGGCCTGTACCACGACATCGGCAAGGGTCGGCATGGCGATCATTCGGAAATCGGCGCGGTGGACGCTGAGGCCTTCTGCCAGCGCCACCAATTGCCGCTGTGGGACAGCCGCCTGATTGTCTGGTTGGTGCAAAACCACTTGGTAATGTCGACCACCGCCCAGCGCAAGGACCTGTCCGACCCGCAGGTGATCCACGACTTCGCCGGGATCGTCGGTGATGAAACCCGCCTCGACTATCTGTATGTGCTGACCGTTTCCGACATCAACGCCACTAACCCGACGCTGTGGAACTCGTGGCGCGCGAGCCTGCTGCGCCAGCTCTACACTGAGACCAAGCGCGCGCTGCGCCGTGGCCTGGAAAACCCGGTGGACCGCGAAGAGCAGATCCGCCGCACCCAAAGCGCGGCCCTGGATATCCTGGTGCGCGGCGGCAATGACCCCGACGACGTCGAGCAGTTGTGGTCGCAACTGGGTGACGATTACTTCCTGCGCCACACTGCTGGTGATGTCGCCTGGCACAGTGACGCAATCCTGCAGCAGCCGGCCGACGGCGGCCCGCTGGTGCTGATAAAGGAAACCACCCAGCGCGAATTTGAGGGTGGCACGCAGATCTTCATCTACGCGCCCGACCAGCACGACTTCTTCGCCGTGACCGTGGCCGCCATGGACCAGCTCAACCTGAACATCCATGACGCCCGCGTGATCACCTCGAGCAGCCAGTTCACCCTCGATACCTACATCGTGCTCGACACCGACGGTGACTCCATCGGCGATAACCCAGTGCGCGTGAAAAAAATCCGCGAAGGCCTGACCGAAGCCCTGCGTAACCCGGACGATTACCCGACCATCATCCAGCGCCGGGTGCCGCGCCAGCTCAAGCACTTTGCCTTCGCGCCACAGGTGACCATTTCCAATGACGCCCAACGCCCGGTGACCGTACTGGAGCTCAGCGCGCCCGACCGCCCGGGCCTGCTCGCGCGAATCGGCGGAATTTTCCTGGAGTTCGACCTGTCGCTGCAGAACGCCAAGATCGCGACCCTCGGCGAGCGCGTGGAAGACGTATTTTTTATTACCGACGCCGACAATCAGCAGCTGTCCGACCCGGAACTGTGCCGACGCTTGCAGGAAGCAATCGAGCAGCAATTGAGCGTGACCCAGGAACCCGGTATCGAGCTGGCGCGACTGACGATATGAACACACGGCGTCTCCCGTGGAGCCGCGCTTGTATGGGTGCGGGCTTGCTTGCGAATGCGCTGGATCAGTCAATATAGGCATAGCTGACAAGCCATCTTCGCCAACATCCCCGCCACCACCTTTGAATTGCTTTGCCTAGCAGACCGAATGCTTTCAACCGAATTTGACGAGATTTGCGATGAACAACGCCCTGAACCAGCTGCAGCCCTACCCGTTCGAGAAACTGCGCGCCCTGCTCGGCAGCGTCACGCCAAACCCGGACAAGCGCCCGATCGCGCTGTCCATCGGCGAGCCTAAGCACAAATCCCCGGCATTCGTTGCCGAAGCGCTGAGCAACAACCTCGACCAGATGGCGGTATACCCGACCACCCTGGGCATCCCGGCGCTGCGCGAGGCCATCGGCGCCTGGTGCGAACGCCGCTTCAACGTGCCCAACGGCTGGCTCGATCCGGCGCGCAATATCCTGCCGGTCAATGGCACCCGCGAGGCACTGTTCGCCTTCACCCAGACCGTGGTTAACCGCAGTGACGATGCACTGGTAGTCAGCCCGAACCCGTTCTACCAGATCTACGAAGGCGCCGCGTTCCTGGCCGGGGCCAAGCCGCATTACCTGCCGTGCCTGGATGCCAACGGCTTCAACCCGGACTTCGACGCCGTGTCGGCGGACATCTGGAAACGCTGCCAGATCCTGTTCCTATGCTCCCCGGGCAACCCGACTGGCGCACTGATCCCGGTCGAGACCCTGAAAAAACTCATCGCCCTGGCCGACGAATACGACTTCGTAATCGCCGCCGACGAGTGCTACAGCGAGCTGTACTTCGACGAACAAACCCCGCCGCCGGGCCTGCTGAGCGCCTGCGTCGAACTGGGCCGCCAGGACTTCAAGCGCTGCGTGGTGTTCCACAGCCTGTCCAAACGCTCCAACCTGCCGGGCCTGCGCTCCGGTTTTGTCGCCGGCGACGCCGACATCCTCAAGGCTTTCCTGCTGTACCGCACCTACCATGGCTGCGCGATGCCGGTGCAAACCCAACGGGCGAGCATCGCGGCCTGGCAGGACGAAGGCCACGTGCAGGCCAACCGTGACCTGTACCGGGAAAAGTTCGACGCCGTGCTGGCGATTCTTAAGCCAGTACTGGACGTGCAAACCCCGGATGGAGGTTTTTACTTATGGCCGAGTGTGAATGGCGACGATGCTGCCTTTTGCCGTGACTTGTTCGCGGAAGAACACGTGACCGTGGTGCCGGGCTCGTACCTGTCGCGGGAAGTGGACGGCGTGAACCCTGGGGCCGGGCGTGTGCGCATGGCGCTTGTCGCGCCGTTGGCGGAGTGCGTGGAAGCGGCCGAACGGATTCGCGATTTTATCCAGCGCCGCCGTTAATGCCGGTGCCGCCCCCACACAGTGGGGGCGGCCGCTACAGATTCATCTTGCAACCCATAAAAGGGAACATAAACTCGTAAACACTTCACCTGAGTGCATCCGCGTTTTTCGCAAAGCGGCTCAACACCGCCACGCGGGCAATGATCAACACCGCAGTTACTTAAGACTTCCCAAGTTCGCCTCACTCATGTCCAGGTCCGCGAGCACTTCACGCAGAACGTCATCATCAATCTGATGATGACGGCTCAAGCTGTACAACTCCAAGCGCTGCGCGCGCAGGGCCTTGAGTCGCAATTTGCGCTCCAACTGGTCCATCTGCTGCGCCAGCGCCTGAGCTTCGGCGGAGTCGTTGAACACTTCCAACTGATGGCGATATTCCGACATCAGCCGCGCCTTGAGCTCAGCGGCCAGGGCGGCCTGCGCGGCGTCCTGGGTTTCGGTTTCTGCAGGCTCTTCTGCCTCAAGGGCATGGATGGCAGCCACGGCGGTCTTTTTCCAGGCCTCGCGTACTTCGTTGTGGCGCTTTTCATCAGGACTCTTTTCGATGCCGCGCAGGAGCAGCGGCAGCGCGATGCAGGCGGCAACCAGTGATAGCAGGATCACGCCGGCAGCGATGAAAATCAGCAGGTCACGCTCGGGAAAGCTCTGCCCGGGGGCCAACAGCAACGGCACCGACATCACACCGGCCAGGGTCACGGCGCCGCGCACACCACCAACGGTCAACAACCAGCAGGAGCGAGCGGTCGGCACCAGGGTCAGCTCGCTTTTCCCACGTAGCCGGCGCAGCAGTCCCGACAGTCGCCAGATGCTCTGCACCCAGATAAACCGTAATACCACCAGCATCAGAAAGATCGCAATCACATCCAGGCAGCGGTACAACAGGGTTGGCCACAGCGTCAGCTCATGGCTGACCACCGCTTTGATGATGTCCGGCAGTTGCAGGCCCAACAGCAGGAATATCAAACCGTTGAATGCAAATTCCAGCAGCGACCAGACACTGCGGTTGAGCAAGCGTGTGCTGGTCTGGCGTGGCAACAGGTCGAGCCAGCTTTGCATCATGCCCGCCGCGACCGCCGAGAGAATCCCTGATGCACCTAGGCGTTCAGCCAATACATACGCGGCAAACGGCAGCAGCAACATGAACACCACGTGGGTGGCCGGGTCGTCCCAGCCCCGCGCGATCATCCAGGCACGCAAACGGCCGACCAGCCAGCTCAACGCCACGCCCACCGCCAGGCCGCCCACCGCCACCAGCACAAAGGTCAGGCTGGCGTCCGCCAGGGAGAACACGCCGGTCAATGCCGCCGCCAGGGCAAACTTGAAGGTCACTAGGCCCGAGGCATCATTCATCAGCGCTTCGCCCTGGAGCATGTGCATCAGCGGCTTCGGCAGCCGGTTTTGGGAAATGGCCGACACTGCTACGGCATCTGTCGGTGATAAAACAGCCGCCAGGGCGAAGGCCACGGGTAACGGGATCGTAGGCAAAAGCCAATGAATGAAGTAGCCAGCGCCGACCACGGTGAACAGCACCAACCCCACCGCCAACGTCAGAATCGGGCCTCGCAATCGCCACAACTCGCGCTTAGGCATGCGCCAGCCATCGGAGAACAACAGTGGAGGCAAGAATAAAAACAGGAACAGCTCGGGGTCCAGGACTACGTGCAGCCCCAGCGTAGGCCAGGCCAGCAAGGCGCCGGCGGCGATCTGCACCAAGGGCAACGGGAGTGGGATGATACGCCCCACAAGACGCGAAACGCTGACCAGCATCAGCAGGATGAGAACGGTGTAGGCGGTTTGCATAACGCGGGTTTCCCGGACAATCGACTTGCGACGACACACATCAGGCAACAACTGGGCATTGAAGTGCCATATTACCCGGGTATGTTACGCGCCTATGCTGCGCGATGGCTTTTGCACAAAAGTCGCACTGCATCATAGGCAAGCATGACGAGCGGCACCCAAACGTGCTGGTCATGGCATAATCCGTGACCTTTAGTTTCTACTTGGTCCAAAGGGGGGCAATTCCTTGACCGCTTCAAGCAAAACGTTGCACCTTTTCGGCATCAAAGCCTGTGACACCATGAAAAAAGCGCGCACTTGGCTCGAAGAGCACGGCGTGAGCTATGAATTCCACGACTACAAAACGGCCGGTATCGACCGCGAACACTTGACCCAATGGTGCAACGAGCACGGTTGGCAGGTGGTTTTGAACCGTGCGGGCACCACCTTTCGCAAACTCGAAGACGAACGCAAAGCCGATCTCGATCAGTCGAAAGCCATTGAATTGATGCTCGCACAACCCTCGATGATCAAGCGCCCAGTGCTGGATCTCGGTGACAGAACCCTGATTGGCTTCAAGCCAGAAAGTTATTCGGCAGCCCTCAAGTAGGCCAGCCTTCCATTTTTGTAGAGGTAACAGCATGTCCAATTCCCTGTTCAGCCTGGGCTTCGGCGTCGGCACTCAGAACCGCCAAGGTGCTTGGCTGGAAGTGTTTTACGCACAACCCTTGCTCAATCCGTCGGCTGAAATCGTCGCAGCCATTGCACCGATCCTGGGCTACACCGAAGGCAACCAAGCCATCACTTTCACCGTTTCCCAGGCCCTGCAACTGGCTGACGCACTCAAAGGCGTCGACACCGCCCAAGCCGCCCTGCTGAGCCGCCTGGCTGAAAGCCACACGCCGTTGGTTGCGACCCTGTTGGCCGAAGACGCTGCACTGACCTCCACACCTGAGGCCTACCTCAAGCTGCACCTGCTGTCCCATCGCCTGGTCAAGCCGCATGGCCTGAGCCTGGCCGGTGTGTTCCCGCAGCTGCCGAACGTGGCCTGGACCAGCCAGGGCGCGATCGACATCAACGAACTGGCCGAACGCCAACTGGAAGCGCGCCTGCGTGGCGAGCTGCTGGAAGTGTTCTCGGTGGACAAGTTCCCGAAAATGACCGACTACGTGGTCCCGGCCGGTGTACGCATCGCTGACGCCGCGCGGATCCGCCTGGGCGCCTACGTGGGCGAAGGCACCACCGTGATGCACGAAGGTTTCATCAACTTCAACGCTGGCACCGAAGGTCCGGGCATGATCGAAGGCCGCGTATCGGCTGGCGTGTTCGTGGGCAAGAATTCGGACCTGGGCGGCGGCTGCTCCACCATGGGCACCCTGTCGGGCGGTGGCAACATTGTGATCAAAGTCGGCGAAGAGTGCCTGATCGGCGCCAACGCTGGTATCGGCATCCCGTTGGGCGACCGCAACAAGGTGGAATCGGGCCTGTACGTCACCGCTGGGACCAAGGTTGCGTTGCTCGACGAGCAGAACCAACTGGTCAACGTGGTCAAGGCGCGCGAACTCGCCGGCCAACCAGACCTGCTGTTCCGCCGCAATTCCGAGACCGGTGCCGTGGAGTGCAAAACCCACAAATCGGCCATCGAACTGAACGCAGCGCTGCACGCTCACAACTAAGCAGCCACTCGATGCCACTGGCGGGCCGCGCCTTCGGGTGCGGCTCGCTTATACGAGTCTTGAACCCCATGCTTGTGCCCTCTCCCTGGCGCGCCGATTTTCCGGCCATCGCCACCCTGCAACGGCAAGACCAGACTTACCTGGACAATGCCGCCACTACGCAAAAACCCCAAGCCCTGTTGGATGCCATCAGCCATTACTATGCCAATGGCGCAGCCAATGTGCACCGTGCCCAGCATCTGCCGGGCGCCCATGCGACCCAGGCGTTTGAAGACAGCCGCAGCAAGGTCGCGCAATGGTTGAACGCAGGGGACAGCGGGCAAATCATCTTTACCCACGGCGCAACCTCTGCGCTGAATCTCCTGGCCTATGGCCTGGAGCACTTATTCAATGCGGGCGATGAGATTGTCATCAGCGCCCTGGAACACCACGCCAACCTGCTGCCTTGGCAGCAACTGGCCAAACGCCGCGCGGTCACGTTAGTGGTATTACCGCTCGGCGATGACGGCGTGATCGATCTGCAAACCGCCGCCGAATTGATCGGCCCGCGTACACGCGTGCTGGCCGTGAGCCAATTGTCCAACGTGCTTGGCACCTGGCAACCTTTGGACGCCTTACTGGCAATGGCCAAGGCTCACGGCGCGCTGACCGTGATCGATGGTGCCCAGGGCATCGTGCATGGCCGCCACGATGTGCAGGCGCTGGGCTACGACTTCTACGTCTTTTCCAGCCACAAACTCTATGGCCCCGACGGCGTTGGCGTGTTGTATGGACGCAACGAAGCTTTGCATCACCTGCGTCACTGGCAGTTCGGTGGCGAGATGGTGCAACAGGCGGACTACCACAGCGCGAGCTTTCGCCCCGCGCCTTTGGGTTTTGAAGCGGGCACACCGCCGATTGCCAGCGTGATCGGCCTGGGCGCCAGCCTGGATTACCTCAGCTCGCTGGATCAATCTGCGGTGGTCGCCCATGAAGCGGCACTGCACGACTACCTGCTACGCGGGCTGACCGCGCGCAAGGGCGTTCGCATACTGGGCTCGCCGCAGGTGGCGCTGGCAAGCTTTGTGGTGGAAGGGGTGCACAACGCCGACCTTGCACACCTGCTGACCGAGCAAGGTATCGCGGTACGTGCCGGCCATCACTGCGCAATGCCATTGCTCAAGGCGATGCACTTGACCGGGGCGATCCGTGTGTCCCTGGCGCTGTACAACGACTCCGATGACCTGGAACGCTTTTTTGAAGCGTTGGACCAGGCGCTGGACATGCTGCGATGAGCCTGCCAGCCGATGCAGTTGACGCACTTGAGTCGTTTCAATCCGTGGGCAGCTGGGAGCAGCGCGCGCGGATGCTGATGCAATGGGGCGAGCGGCTGCCAGCCTTGGCGGATGAGGACAAGGTTGAAGCCAACCTCGTGCAGGGCTGCGAAAGCCTGGTGTGGCTGGTCGGCCGTTTGCAGGACGGCCACTGGCAGTTCGCCGCGAGCAGCGACGCGCGCATGATTCGCGGCTTAGTGGCGTTGCTGCTGGCGCGGGTTAATGGGCTGTCGGCGGCCGATTTGCAGGCGATCGATTTGCCGGATTGGTTTACGCAGTTGGGCCTCTCGCGACAGTTATCGCCTTCACGCAGTAATGGTCTGAACGCCGTACTGCAGCGCATGCGTGAACTAAGCCATACGCAAAACTAAATGTGGGCTCACGCCCACATTTGGATCTATGTTTGGCAGTAAATTTAAGTCGGCTTGACCCGCTCTGAAGGCCTGCGCACCCCTGCCACAATCTTATCCACTGCCTTGGTCGCCGCCACCATGCCGAACGTCGCGGTGACCATCATCACCGCGCCAAACCCACCGGCGCAGTCCAGCTTCACGCCATCGCCGACAAAACTCTTCTGCAAACAGATACTGCCGTCCGGCTTCGGATAGCGCAGCTGCTCGGTGGAAAACACGCACGGCACGCTGTAATGGCGAGTCACGGTGCGCGAAAAACCGTAGTCACGGCGCAGGGTCGAACGCACTTTCGACGCCAACGGGTCATTGAACGTGCGGTTCAGGTCGCACACCTGAATCAGCGTCGGGTCGATCTGCCCGCCCGCGCCGCCGGTGGTGATGATCTGGATCTTGCGCCGCTTGCACCAGGCAATCAGCGCGGCCTTGGCGTTGACAGCGTCGATGCAGTCAATCACGCAATCAATGTTCGGGGTGATGTACTCGGCCATGGTGTCGCGGGTGACGAAGTCCGCCACCGCATGCACGGTGCACTCCGGGTTGATACTGCGCAGGCGTTCGGCCATCACTTGAACCTTGGGCTTGCCCACGGTGCTGTCCAGGGCGTGCAACTGGCGATTGCTGTTGCTAACGCACACATCGTCCAGGTCAAACAGCGAAATCTCGCCCACCCCGCAACGGGCCATGGCTTCCGCCGCCCACGAGCCCACGCCGCCGACGCCGACGATCGCCACGTGGGCCGCTTTCAAGCGTTCCAGGCCTTCAATGCCATACAAGCGGGCGACGCCTGCAAACCTCGGATCTTCTGTGCTCATGACCATTACCCCAAAAACCGGCGCGCATTATGGACTACAGCGCGACAAGATCGAAGCTACAAGCTACAAGTAAAGAACTTAGATGGCCTTTCGCTGACTAACGTCCGGCTTTTCTCTGTCTGCTATACGCTCAGTCAAAGGCCGGTGTAGGATGCGCGCCGTTCGGCGTAGGCCGACACCTCTTTTCGTTCCACACCCTTTGGAACCCGAAATCGCCATGTCATCGCGTAAATTTGGACTCAACCTGGTGGTGGTGCTGGCAATTGCCGCGCTGTTCACCGGCTTCTGGGCGCTGATCAACCGCCCGGTCACTGCCCCCAACTGGCCCGAACAAATCTCCGGGTTCTCCTACTCGCCGTTCCAGCAAGGCCAGTTCCCGCAGAAAGACCAGTACCCAAGCGACGAAGAAATGCGTCGCGACCTCGAGATCATGAGCAAGCTGACGGACAACATCCGTACCTACTCGGTCGACGGCACCCTGGGGGACATCCCTAAGCTGGCGGAAGAGTTCGGCCTGCGCGTGACCCTCGGCATCTGGATCAGCCCGGACCTGGAACGTAACGAGCGGGAGATCCAGCGCGCCATCGAGCTGGCCAATAGCTCACGTAGCGTCGTACGCGTGGTGGTCGGTAACGAAGCGTTGTTCCGGGAAGAAATCACCCCAGAAGCGCTGATTGTGCTGCTGGACCGTGTGCGCGCCGCCGTGAAGGTCCCGGTGACGACCTCCGAGCAGTGGCACATCTGGGAAAAGAACCCACAACTGGCCAAGCACGTCGACTTGATCGCCGCGCACATCCTGCCGTTCTGGGAATTTATTCCGATGGACAAGGCTGGCCAATACGTACTCGACCGCGCACGGGACCTTAAGAAGCTGTTCCCGAAAAAGCCGCTGCTGCTGTCGGAGGTTGGCTGGCCGAGTAACGGACGCATGCGCGGAGGTAATGAAACCTCGCCGGCAGACCAGGCTATTTACCTGCGTACGCTGGTCAACAAGCTAAACCGCCAGGGCTACAACTACTTCGTGATCGAGGCGTTTGACCAGCCGTGGAAAGTCAGCGACGAGGGCTCGGCGGGCGCGTACTGGGGCGTGTACAACGCCGCGCGCCAGCAAAAATTCAACTTTGAAGGCCCAGTAGTCGCTATCCCGCAATGGCGCGTACTGGCCATCGGCTCGGTGGTGCTTGCGCTGCTGTCGCTGACCCTGCTGATGATCGACGGCTCGGCCCTGCGCCAGCGTGGCCGTACCTTCCTGACTTTTATCGCGTTCCTGTGCGGATCGGTACTGGTGTGGATCGGCTACGACTACAGCCAGCAATACAGCACCTGGTTCAGCGTGACCGTCGGTATCTTGTTGGCACTCGGCGCTCTCGGCGTGTTTATCGTGTTGCTGACCGAGGCCCACGAACTGGCGGAAGCAGTGTGGACCCACAAGCGCCGGCGGGAATTCCTGCCGGTGAAAGGCGATTCGCACTACCGCCCGAAAGTGTCGATCCATGTGCCGTGCTACAACGAGCCGCCGCAGATGGTCAAACAAACCCTCGACGCCCTAGCCGCCCTCGACTATCCAGACTACGAAGTCCTGATCATCGACAACAACACCAAAGACCCGGCCGTGTGGGAACCGGTGCGCGACTACTGCGAAACCCTCGGCCCACGGTTCAAGTTCTTCCACGTTGCGCCCCTGGCCGGTTTCAAGGGTGGCGCGCTGAACTACCTGATCCCGCACACCGCCAAGGATGCCGAAGTGATCGCGGTGATCGACTCGGACTACTGCGTGTCGCCGAACTGGCTCAAGCATATGGTGCCGCACTTCGCCGACCCGAAAATCGCCGTGGTGCAGTCGCCGCAGGATTACCGCGACCAGAACGAAAGCACCTTCAAGAAGCTCTGCTACGCGGAATACAAAGGCTTCTTCCATATCGGCATGGTCACCCGTAACGACCGCGACGCGATCATCCAGCACGGCACCATGACCATGACCCGGCGCTCGGTGCTCGAAGAACTCGGCTGGGCTGACTGGTGCATCTGCGAAGACGCCGAACTGGGCCTACGCGTATTCGAGAAAGGCTTGTCGGCGGCGTATTACCACGACAGCTACGGCAAAGGTTTGATGCCGGATACCTTTATCGACTTCAAGAAGCAGCGTTTCCGCTGGGCCTACGGCGCGATCCAGATCATCAAGCGCCACACCGCCAGCCTGTTGCGCGGCAAAGGCACCGAGCTGACCCGTGGCCAGCGCTACCACTTCCTCGCGGGCTGGTTGCCGTGGGTGGCGGACGGCATGAACATCTTCTTCACCGTTGGCGCCCTGTTGTGGTCGGCAGCGATGATCATCGTGCCGACGCGTGTCGACCCACCGCTGCTGATTTTCGCGATTCCGCCCTTGGCACTGTTCGTGTTCAAGGTGGGCAAGATCGTTTTCCTCTACCGCCGTGCAGTGGGCGTGAACTTGAAAGATGCGTTCTGCGCGGCCCTGGCCGGGTTGGCGTTGTCCCACACCATCGCCAAGGCGGTGCTGTATGGCTTCTTCACCACCAGTATTCCGTTCTTTCGTACACCGAAAAACGCGGATAACCACGGTTTCTGGGTAGCCATTTCCGAAGCTCGCGAAGAGATGTTCATCATGCTGCTGTTGTGGGGCGCGGCGCTGGGGATCTACCTGGTGCAGGGCCTGCCGAGCAATGACATACGCTTCTGGGTAGTGATGCTGCTCGTGCAGTCGCTGCCGTACGTAGCGGCGCTGATCATGGCGTTCCTCTCGTCGCTGCCAAAACCTGCGCCAGCGGTTGAGCCGGCAACGGCTGAGTAAAAACTTGCGCAATGCACTAAACGGCGGCCTCTGGCCGCCGTTTTGCTATAAGATAACGGCCGTTTTGCGAGACTTGGCCCGCCCCGGCTCTATGTGGGAGCTGGCTTGCCTGCGATGCAGACGCCGTGGTCTGACAGACACACCGCAGCGATGCCATCGCAGGCAAGCCAGCTCCCACATTTGTCCTGCGCCATCTCAAATGTCCTGCGCCCATTACACGCTTTCCGGAGTTTCCCAATGACGGCCCATGCCGACCTTTCGCCGACCCTTGAACTCGCTATCGACCTGATCCGTCGCCCCTCGGTGACGCCGATCGACGCCGACTGCCAGAAGCTGATGATGCAGCGCCTGGGCGATGCTGGCTTTGCGCTGGAGCCGATGCGCATTGAAGACGTGGACAACTTCTGGGCCACCCATGGCAAGCATGACGGCCCGGTGCTGTGCTTTGCCGGCCACACCGACGTGGTGCCGACCGGCCCGGTGCAGGCCTGGCAGAACGACCCGTTCGATGCGCTGATCGATGAAAACGGCATGCTCTGCGGCCGTGGCGCTGCAGACATGAAAGGCAGCCTGGCCGCTATGCTGGTGGCCGTCGAGCGTTTCGTCAGCGACTACCCGGACCACAAAGGCTCAGTGGCCTTTTTGATCACCAGCGATGAAGAAGGCCCGGCGCACCATGGCACCAAAGCCGTGATCGAGCGCCTGGCCGCGCGTAAGGAGCGTCTGGACTGGTGCATCGTCGGCGAACCGTCGAGCACCACGCTGGTGGGCGACGTGGTCAAAAACGGCCGTCGCGGCTCTCTCGGTGCCACCTTGACTGTGCGCGGCGTGCAAGGCCACGTGGCCTACCCGCATCTGGCGAAGAACCCAATCCACCTGGCCGCCCCGGCCTTGGCGGAACTGGCGGCCGAGCATTGGGATGATGGCAACACCTTCTTCCCGCCGACCAGCTTCCAGATTTCCAACCTCAGTTCCGGCACCGGCGCCACCAACGTGATCCCCGGTGACCTGACGGCGATTTTCAACTTCCGCTTCTCCACCGAATCGACTGTCGAGGGGCTGCAGCAGCGTGTCGCGCAAATCCTCGACAAGCATGGCCTGGACTGGCACGTGGAGTGGGCCTTGTCGGGCCTGCCGTTCCTCACCGAACCGGGTGCCCTTCTGGATGCGGTATCTGCCAGCATCAAGGCGATTACCGGCCGCGAAACCCAGGCATCCACCAGCGGCGGTACCTCCGATGGGCGCTTCATCGCCACGCTGGGCACTCAGGTGGTCGAGCTCGGCCCGGTCAACGCAACGATCCACCAGGTTAACGAACGCATCCTGGCCAGTGACCTCGACGTGCTGACCGAAATCTATTACCAAACCCTGATCAAGTTGCTCGCCTGATGCTCGCTTGCCCCATTTGCAGCGCACCGCTCAACGCGGTGGACAATGGCGTGGCGTGCCCGGTCGGGCACCGTTTCGACCGTGCGCGCCAGGGTTACCTGAACCTGTTGCCGGTGCAGCACAAGAACAGCCGCGACCCGGGCGATAACCTGGCCATGGTCGAAGCACGCCGCGACTTCCTCAACGCCGGGCACTACGCCCCGGTGGCCAAGCGCCTGGCCGAACTGGCCGCCGAGCGTGCGCCACAGCGTTGGCTGGACATCGGCTGTGGCGAGGGTTACTACACCGCGCAACTCGCCGAAGCCCTGCCCGATGCCGACGGCTACGCGCTGGATATCTCCAAGGAAGCCGTCAAGCGCGCGTGCAAACGCAACCCGGCGCTGACCTGGTTGATCGCCAGCATGGCCCGCGTGCCGTTGGCCGATGCCAGCTGCCAGTTCCTCGCCAGCGTTTTCAGCCCCCTGGATTGGGCAGAGGCCAAGCGCCTGCTCAGCCCCGGCGGCGGCCTGATGAAGGTCGGCCCGACTGCCGGCCATTTGATGGAACTGCGCGAGCGCCTGTACGACGAAGTGCGTGAGTACACCGATGACAAGCACCTGGCCCTGGTGCCGGACGGCATGAGCCTGGCGCACAGCGAAACCCTTGAATTCACCTTGAGCCTGGCCGAGCCAAAAGACCGAGCCAACCTGCTGGCGATGACGCCACACGGCTGGCGCGCAAGTGCCGAGCGCCGCGCCGAAGTGATCGAGGCCGCCGAACCGCTGCAGGTCACGGTGTCGATGCGCTACGATTATTTCGTGCTTCAATAACCGACTTTTAAACATCCGCGAATGGATTTTCGAATCCCGCAACGAGGAACATCCATGCGCCAACCTGATATCGAGATTTACCTGAAGGACGCCGACGTCGACCACAAGGCCATTGCCGCCTGGCTGGGCGCCGCACTGGGCCCGTGCACCGACTGGGCCCAGAAAGGCCAGACCTACAAGTGCAAGGCCGGCAACGTGCCGGTCACTTGGTTACCTAAGGCAGTCGGCAAGTGGAACAGCCTCTACCTGGAAAGCGACCAGACCCCGTGGGACGACGACATCGCCTGCGCCCGCGCCGCCTTTGCTGCGCTGAACGTCGAAGTGCGTTGTGCGCCGGGTACGTGGGTTGAGGAAGAAGGTGAGGAAAGCGCTGATCGCTGGATGCGCATCAGCGTGGACGGTGAAGAAGAGATCACCTGGAAAACAGCCTGACCCTGAAGGGTGACCCCAATCAAAATGTGGGAGCGGGCTTGCTCGCGAAAGCGGTGGATCAGTCACTTTTATACTGACTGACACACTGCTTTCGCGAGCAAACCCGCTTCCACATGGGTTCAGCGGTGTAGCAAAATCCAGGTTAAAGACCCACCACATCCTCCGCCTGCAACCCCTTCTCGCCGGTCACCACGGCGTATTCCACCTGCTGGCCCTCGGCCAATGAGCGGTGGCCGTCACCGCGAATGGCGCGGTAGTGCACAAACACATCCTTGCCGTCTTCACGCTGAATAAAGCCATAGCCCTTTGCATCGTTAAACCACTTCACATTGCCGGTTTCGCGCGTTGCCATCTGTTTTGCTCCCACATGCTTTTATTGTTGAGTCGTTCGCATTGAACTGCCGAGTATAAGACAGGCTCAAAAACGATCAACTCAAGTTTACATCGCCGCTTTTTTGCCGATTTTCGACGAATACGGCACACTACCCACCCGAGCGCCTGCTCGGTTTTTTCCACTTGAAGCAGCACGCCTATGACCCGCTCCCCGTTCCGCCGTCTGGTGTTTGGCACCTTGCGCCGACTGTTGTACCTCTGGGTTCGCTCGGAGACGATCAACCAGTCGTCCCTAACCCTTAACCTCGACCGCAGCCGGCCGGTGTTTTACGTCCTGCAATCGCCCTCCCTCACCGAATTGGCGGTGGTCGACACCGAGTGCACCAAGGCCGGCTTGCCGCGCCCGGTGCTGCCGGTCTCGGTAGGCCCGCTGATCGAACCGGCGGCGTTCTTTTACCTAACGCCCGAGCCGGATTGGCTCGGCCGTCAGGACAAACGCGGTGCGCCGCCGACCCTGACCCGGCTGGTCAACACCCTGAGCGACCACGCCGAAGAGAATGCACAAATCATTCCGGTCAGCGTGTTCTGGGGGCAATCGCCCGAGAGCGAGTCCAGCCCGTGGAAACTGCTGTTTGCCGATAGCTGGGCCGTCACCGGGCGCCTGCGCCGGTTATTGAGCATCCTGATCCTGGGTCGCAAGACCCGCGTGCAATTCTCCGCGCCTATTAACCTGCGTGAATTGATCGAGCACAATAAAGGTCACGAACGCACCGTGCGCATGGCCCAGCGCATCCTGCGCGTGCACTTTCGTAACCTGAAGACTGCGGTCATCGGTCCAGACCTGTCGCACCGCCGCAATCTGGTGAAAGGCCTGGTGAACATGCCGCTGGTGCGCCAGGCCATCCTGGATGAAGCCGAGCGCGAAAAAATCACCCCGGAAAAAGCCAAGGCCCAAGCCTTGCGTTATGGCAACGAGATCGCCTCGGACTACACCTACACCGCGATCCGCTTCCTGGAAGTGGTGCTGAGCTGGTTCTGGAACAAGATCTACGACGGCATCAAGGTCAATAACATCGAAGGTGTGCAAAAGGTTGCCCAAGGTTATGAGGTGATCTACGTACCTTGCCACCGCAGCCATATCGACTACCTGCTGCTCTCCTACCTGCTGTTCAAAAACGGTTTGACCCCGCCGCACATCGCCGCGGGTATCAACTTGAACATGCCGGTGATCGGCAGCCTGCTGCGTCGTGGCGGCGCGTTTTTCATGCGCCGCACCTTCAAGGGCAACCCGCTGTACACCTCGGTGTTCAACGAATACCTGCACACGCTGTTCACCAAGGGTTTCCCGGTCGAGTACTTCGTCGAAGGCGGGCGCTCGCGCACCGGGCGCATGCTGCAACCAAAAACCGGCATGCTGGCGATTACCCTGCGCAGTTTCTTGCGGTCCTCGCGCATGCCCATCGTGTTCGTGCCGGTGTACATCGGCTATGAGCGCGTACTCGAAGGCCGCACCTACCTCGGCGAGCTGCGCGGTGCAAGCAAGAAGAAAGAGTCGATCTTCGATATTTTCAAAGTGGTCGGCGCGCTCAAGCAGCGCTTCGGCCAAGTGGCGGTCAACTTCGGCGAGCCGATCAAGCTGGCCGAGTTTCTCGACGCCGAGCAACCCGACTGGCGCGCCCAGGAGCTGGGCCCGAACTACAAACCGGCGTGGCTCAACGAAACCACCCACCGCCTCGGCGAACAGGTGGCACGCCACTTGAACGAAGCCGCCGCAGTAAACCCCGTGAATCTGGTGGCCCTGGCGCTGCTCTCGACCACGCGCCTGGCCCTGGACGAACAAGCCATGGCACGCCAGTTGGATCTGTACCTGGCGCTGCTGCGCCGCGTGCCCTACTCGCCGCATACCACCCTGCCGGAAGGCGATGGCATGGCGCTGATTAAGCACGTCAAGGACATGGACCTGTTGTCGGAACAGAGCGACGCACTGGGTAAGATTTTGTATTTGGACGAGCAAAACGCCGTCCTGATGACTTATTACCGCAACAACGTGCTGCACATCTTCGCCCTGCCGGCGTTGCTGGCGAGCTTCTTCCAGAGCAGCTCGCGCATGAGCCGTGAACAGATCCTGCGCTACACCCGCGCACTCTACCCGTACCTGCAATCGGAGCTGTTTATCCGCTGGTCGCTGGACGAGTTGGACGCGGTGGTCGACCAATGGCTTGCAGCGTTTGTCGAACAAGGCTTGCTGCGCTTCGAGAACGACGTGTACCTGCGCCCGGCGCCGAGTTCACGCCACTTTGTACTACTGACACTGCTGTCCAAGAGCATCGCCCAGACCTTGCAACGCTTCTACATGGCGATCTCGTTGCTGCTCAACAGCGGCCAGCACAGCATCAGCGCCGAAGAGTTGGAAGACCTGTGCACGATCATGGCCCAGCGCCTGTCGATCCTGCACGGCCTCAACGCTCCGGAATTCTTCGACAAGAGCCTTTTCCGACATTTTATCCAGACGTTGCTGGAGCAAGATGTGCTGCGCCGCGATGAAGCCGGTAAGTTGAGCTACCACGACCTGCTCGGTGAGTTGGCCGAAGGTGCGGCCAAACGCGTACTGCCGGCCGATATTCGTTTGTCGATCCGCCAAGTGGCCTTGCATCGCGTGGACGGCGCGGCTGAGACTGCGGTTGAAACCGAAAAAAGCCGCTAGATTGAATAAGGCGCCGGGCGGTTTCCGGCGCCGTTGAAAAGGAGCTGTACCATGAAAAAGATCATCCTCCTGGGCCTGACCGCCCTGCTCGGAGCTTGCCAATCCATGACCCCGAAGGCCAGCCTCGACGGCGAAGTGTTTTACCTGCAACGCATCGCGCTGCCGCCCGCCGCGATCTTGAGCGTCAGCCTGCAGGATGTGTCCTTGATGGACGCCCCGGCCGTGACCCTCGCCGAACAAAAAGGCCCGGTCAAAGGCCAGGTGCCACTGCCGTTTCACCTGAGTTACGACCCGGCTCAGATTAAGCCCGGCCACACGTACTCGGTGAGCGCTCGCATCGAGCTGGATGGCAAGCTACTGTTTATCACCACCGAACGGCACGCTGTGCAGCTCAACGGCCAAGACCCACAACCGCTGCGCCTGCGGGTTGATGCGGTCGCACATTGATCACTCCATTTCAAAAGGAAGCGCTCATGCTCCGTAAATCCCTTCGCCTCACTGCCCTGTGTGCCGGCCTGTTATTCGGTGCCAACGCCATGGCCCTGTCACTTGGCAGCCTGTCCCAGGGTGACGCCAGCGGCGGCCTCAAGGACGCGCTGACCCAAGGCGCACAGATTGCCGTGAAACAACTGGGCGTACCTGGTGGTTTCAGCAACAACCCTGAAGTGAAGATCGGCCTGCCCGGCAAACTGGGCAAAGTCGCCGACAAGCTGAAAATGTTCGGCATGGGTGATCAGGTCACGCAACTGGAAACCAGCATGAACAAAGCGGCAGAAACCGCCGTGACCCAGGCTCAGCCGATCCTGGTCAATGCGGTGAAGAACATGAGTGTGACCGACGCCAAGGGCATCCTCACCGGTGGCCAGGACTCTGCTACGCAATACCTGAACAAAAGCAGCCGCGAAGAGATCCGGGCCAAGTTCCTGCCGATCGTCAAGGCGGCCACCGACAAGGTCGGCGTCGCCCAGCAGTACAACGCGTTGGCTGGCAAGGCGGCAGCGTTTGGCGCGGTTGATGCCAAAAGTGCCAACGTCGAAAGCTACGTGACCGAACAGGCGCTGGACGGCTTGTTCAAGATGATCGCACAGCAGGAAGAAACCATTCGCAAGAACCCGGCGGCGGCGGCCACCAGCTTGGCGAAGAACGTGTTTGGCGCGCTATAAACCCTAAGAGTCATCCTCACTCACTGCACCCAGGTCAGTACGGGCCTGGGTGCAGCTGTCTTACGCTAGCAGCCTAGCGACTCAACGATATAGCGGATACAAAGGCCGGCAAGGCACTGGCTGCTCACAGGTCGGGTAAGTCTGTGTCTGTGTCTGTGTCTGTGGCTGTGGCCGTGGATGCGAGTTGGTGTAGCCCGGCTGGGCGGTGTGGGAATGACAATCAACGGTCTGCTCACACACCGGGTAAGTCTGTGGTTGCGGTTTAGCGTAGATCGGCCTGGTGGGCTGGTGATGACTGGTTTGCCCATAACCTGGCCGCTGCGGCCTAATGTTCCCACTATCGTTACAGCGCAATTTGTTGCCCACCAGCGTCCCCAGAAATGCACCTTTGAAAGCAGCAACGGCATTAAAAAACGACATGTAGTACTCCATAAACTCATTGAAATAGGCACGACCGCCAAAAGGCAAAGCCGAAACCTGCGCCTGTCCATCAGGCAATTCTGAGTGGAGTCAAAAAACCGATCGTTCCAGATGAACCGAGGCCGCTTTGAGTCAGCATGTAAATCAATGAATAACCGAGACCGCCAATCGCCCTATCATGAGCGTGGCGAAACAGCAGATCGCCAGGGGCGTCGCGCGGTTGATCTTCAACGGCTTCAGCCACGCCTGCTGCCCTCACCTGAACACCTTCACATCTCCCAACATAAACTATCGCGCATCCTTCTTGACCCGGAACCACGCCGCATACAGCGCCGGCAGGAACAATAGGGTCAACGCCGTCGCCACAATCAACCCGCCCATGATCGCCACGGCCATCGGCCCGAAGAACACGCTGCGTGAAAGTGGGATCATCGCCAGTACCGCCGCCAGCGCTGTCAGCACAATCGGACGGAAGCGTCGCACGGTCGCTTCAATGATCGCTTGCCACGGCGTCAGGCCGGCCTTGATGTCTTGTTCTATCTGGTCCACGAGGATCACCGAGTTACGCATGATCATCCCCGACAAAGCGATGGTCCCCAGCATGGCGACGAAGCCGAAGGGCTGGCGGAAGACCAACAGGAACAAGGTCACGCCGATCAGGCCCAGGGGCGCCGTGAGAAACACCATCGCCGTGCGTGAGAAGCTGCGCAGTTGCAGCATCAACAACGTCAACACCACCACGATAAACAGTGGCACACCGGCCTTGACCGAGTTCTGGCCACGTGCGGAATCTTCGACGGTGCCGCCGACTTCCAACAGGTAACCATCCGGCAGTTCGGCACGCACGCCTTTGAGGGTCGGCAGGATTTGCTGGACCAGGGTCGCCGGTTGCTCCTTGCCGTAGATATCGGCGCGCACGGTTACCGTCGGCAGGCGGTTACGGTGCCAGATAATGCCCTCTTCAAAGCCGTATTCAAGGGTCGCAATCTGCGACAGCGCGACGCTTTTGCCGTTATCCGTCGGTACGGCCAGGCTCGGCAACAACGACAACTCAGTACGTTCATGCACGGTGCCGCGCAAGAGGATCTCGATCAACTCGTTGTCCTCGCGGTACTGGCTGACGCTGGAACCGGTGAGTGAACTCTGCAGGAATTTCGACAGGTTGGCCGTGCTCACACCCAGCGCGCGCGCGCGGTCCTGGTCGATATTGAGGTAGATGATCTTGCTTGGCTCTTCCCAATCCAGGTGCACGTTGACCACGTGGGTATTTTCGCGAACCTTAGCCGCCACTTTGCGTGCCAGGGCGCGGACTTCTTCGATGTGTTCGCCGGTCACGCGAAACTGTACCGGGTAACCTACAGGCGGACCGTTTTCCAGGCGAGTAACCCGCGAACGCAGCTCTGGGAACTGTTCGTTAAGCGTTTCGATCAACCATGTGCGAAGGCTTTCGCGCTCTTCGATGGTCTTCGCCAGCACCACAAATTGCGCGAAGCTGGCAGCCGGCAGTTGCTGGTCCAGCGGCAGGTAGAAGCGCGGCGAACCGGTGCCAACATAGGCCACGTAGTTGTCGATGCCGGTGTGTTCCTTGAGCAAGGCTTCCAGGCGTTTGACCTGCTCGGCGGTATTGCTCAGGGAGGCGCCTTCCGCCAGTTTGAGGTCGACCATCAACTCCAGTCGCCCGGAGGCCGGGAAGAACTGTTGCGGCACAAAGCGGAACAGCGCAACCGAGCCGATAAACAGCAGCAAGGTCAACACAATCACGGTTTTGCGCCGACGCACACACCATTCAACCAGACGTCTTACGCGCTGATAGAAAGGCGTGCCGTAGGGATCGGGACCATCGGTGCCATGTTTGGCAGCATGAATCTTCGCCAAATCCGGTAGGAGTTTTTCTCCCAAGTACGGCACAAACACCACGGCGGCAACCCACGACGCCAACAATGCGATCGTCACTACCTGAAAGATTGAACGGGTGTACTCGCCAGTGCTCGATTGCGCGGTGGCAATCGGCAGGAAACCCGCCGCCGTAATCAACGTGCCGGTGAGCATCGGGAACGCGGTGCTGGTCCAGGCGAAGCTGGCGGCTTTGAGCCGGTCGTAGCCCTGCTCCATTTTGATCGCCATCATTTCCACGGCGATGATCGCATCATCCACCAGCAAGCCGAGGGCCAAGACCAGCGCACCGAGTGAAATCTTGTGCAAGCCGATGCCAAGGTAATACATGGTGGCAAAGGTCATCGCCAACACCAGCGGAATCGCCAGGGCCACGACCATCCCGGTGCGTACGCCAAGGGAGAAAAAGCTCACCAGCAAGACGATGGCCAACGCCTCGGCGAGTACCTGAACGAATTCGCCGACGCTGGTTTTCACCGCTGCGGGTTGGTCCGACACCTTGCGCAGCTCCATGCCTGCCGGAAGGTTCTTCTGCAAACGTGCGAATTCACCTTCGAGGGCCTTGCCCAGTACCAGAATGTCGCCGCCATCTCGCATGGCCACGGCCAGGCCGATGGCGTCCGCGCCCATGTAGCGCATCCGGGGTGCCGGTGGGTCATTGAAGCCACGGTGGATATCGGCCACGTCGCCAATGCGGAAGGTGCGGTCACCTACACGAATCGGGAAGTTGCGAATCTCCTCCACCGTCTTGAAGTTACCCGAGACGCGCAGTTGCACGCGCTCGGTCGGGGTTTCGAAGAAGCCTGCGGTAGAGACCGCGTTCTGCTCCTGCAAAGCCTGCTGTACAGCAGCCAATGGCAGGCCGAGGGTGGCGAGCTTGAGGTTGGACAGTTCGATCCAGATCTTCTCGTCCTGAAGGCCAAGCAGCTCGACCTTGCCCACATCCGGCACGCGTTGCAGTTGAATCTGGATGCGGTCGGCGTAGTCCTTGAGCACCGCGTAATCAAAACCTTCCCCCGTCAGGGCATAGATATTGCCGAAGGTCGTGCCGAATTCATCGTTGAAAAACGGTCCCTGAATATTCGGCGGCAAGGTCTGGCGAATGTCGCTGATCTTCTTGCGCACCTGATACCACAAGTCGGGAATCTGCGCGGAGTGCATCGAGTCGCGGGCTATAAAAGTGACCTGGGATTCACCGGGACGTGAGAAGGAGACAATGCGCTCATAGTCGCCGGTCTCCATGAGTTTTTTCTCTATGCGCTCGGTGACCTGCCGCGAGACTTCCTGGGCCGTAGCCCCCGGCCAATTGGTCTTGATTACCATGGCCTTGAACGTGAACGGTGGGTCTTCGCTTTGCCCCAGCTTGGTGTAGGACAGAGTGCCGACCACCGCCAGAAGGATCATCAGGAACAGTACGATCTGGCGATTACGCAACGCCCATTCGGAAAGATTGAAACCCATCGGGGACTACTCCTTGTTGGCCGCCAGATTCACTACGCGGTTGGAGCGATCCACGGGGCGCACTTGCTGGCCCTCATGGAGCACATGCACACCCGCCGCAATCACCCAGTCGGAGGGAGCCAGGCCCTCCAGAACCGGTACGGTTTTTTCGCCAAAGGCGCCGATGCGTACCGGGGTGCGCTTGAGTGTGTTGTCCGCCTGTACCCGCCAGACGTAGGGCGCACCATTCTCCGAACTCAGTGCTGACAGCGGCACCGACAGAGGAATAACGCCGTCGGCCTGTATGTATACGCGGGCGCTTTGACCCAATTCAGCCGGGACTTTGCCGCCGGTAAACGCGACGCGGGCGGCGAAAGTGCGGGATTTTGGATCGGCGGCGGGCGACAACTCACGAATGCGCCCGGCAAAACGCTGGTCGGGCTGGCTCCACAATTCGACCGACACCGGCTGGCCGATCTTGAACCGACCGAAGCCTTGCTCCGGCAGGCTGATCAGCACTTCACGCTCGCCATCGGTGGCCAGGGTGAATACGGTCTGGCCAGCAGACACCACTTGGCCGACTTCCACCGCGCGTTTGGCGACCACACCGTCTTGGGGCGCACGCAGCACAGCGTAGCCCGCCTGGTTGCTGGACACGTCGAACTCGGCCTTGATCTGCTTCAGGCGTGCCTCACCGGATCGGTAGAGGTTTTCGGAATTGTCGTACTGGGAACGGCTGACCATCTGACGGTCCATCAGGGTCTTGTAACGATCACGCTCGGCGCGCACGAGGCTCAGGTTGGCTTCGGCGGCGGCTACTTGAGCACGAGTGGCTTCCAGTTGCAGGCGCACGTCCTGCGGGTCGAGTTCGGCCAGCGGCTGATTGGCCTTCACCCGTTCGCCCTCCTCCACCAGGCGTTTGCTGACTTTGCCGCCAATGCGAAAGGCCAGGTCCGGCTCATATCGGGCACGCACCTCACCTGGGAAACTGTCCATCGCCTGCGCCGAGGGTTGTGGTTGCACCACCATCGCCGGGCGGATGTTGGTGTGAGCCGCTTCTTCCTGGCCGCAGGCGGCCAACAGGAAGATCAGGCTGACAGGCAACGCAAGTGGCAGGAAAGTGCTGCGCATGCTGAAGGACCTTTCGCAAATGTAACAAGGAATAATTATACTTACCGGTATGTTATTAATACCAAACTCATCAGTCCAGTATTAAAGGTGAAAATGTCCGACAATCCTGTAAACACCAATAGCCCCGGGCGTCCCAAGGACATGGCAAAACGCCAGGCAATCCTCGAAGCAGCGAAAATCCTGTTCTTGAGTAATGGCTACGCCAGCACCAGCATGGATGCCGTGGCCCTTGAGGCCGGCGTGTCGAAACTGACCGTCTACAGCCACTTCACTGACAAAGAGACCTTGTTCACCGCCGCCGTCGTGGCGAAATGCGAGGAACAACTGCCGGTGATGTATTTTGAGCTGCCAGTAGGCATACCGGTGGAAACCGTGCTGCTGAACATCGCACGGGGCTTCCATCGGCTGATCAACAGTGAGGAGTCGGTGAACCTGCATCGCCTGATGATGACCACCGGCAGTCAGGACGTGAAACTCTCACAGATCTTCTTTGAAGCCGGCCCCATGCGCATGCTGCAAGGCATGGAGCGCCTGCTCAGCCGCATCGACCAGAGCGGCGCCCTGCGCATCGACAAACCGTTTACGGCGGCCGAGCACTTCTTTTGCCTGCTCAAGGGCACGGCGAATTTCTGTTTGCTGTATGGCTGTGGCGGGCAACTGAGTGAAGAAGCCGCCGAAGCGCATGTGCAGGAGGTGGTGGGGTTGTTTATGCGGGCCTATAGGCCCTGAGCGTTGTGCTGCCTGAGTTGGACTGAGCGTAGGCAGGTCGGCGACCACAGAAGAGCTGCTCTGTGTTGCTACGTTGTTGCTTCAACCACTCAGGTCGCCGCACAAATGGATAGATACCCAGCCCCAAAAAACCACGCTCAAGCCACTCGGATGCCCAAGCCGCGACAGGCCCTCAGCCCCGGCGAGCACTCACGGTTTTAAAGCCTTCTTAGGATAGATGTCATACCGGCTCGACTTCCCATCCAACGCATGGCTCGGCTTGGCCCCCTCAATGCACGGCGCCTTGCGCGGGCGCTTGACCACCACACGGTGGGTGGCCAAGGCCAGGGCGGCGGCGAGCAAGGCCGGTGCGTCCGGATCATCGCCCACCAGTGGCCGGAACAGGCGCATTTCCTTCTTCACCAGTGCGGTTTTCTCACGATGAGGAAACATCGGGTCCAGGTAGATCACCTGTGGCGGCTCGCCTTCCCACGTGAGCATCACATCGATGGAGTTGCCCTTTAGCAACTTCATGCGCGCCACAATCGGTGCCACTTCAACGTCATCCGCGCCGCGAGCCAGGCCGTCCTCGAGCAAAGCGCCGATCAGCGGTTGACGCTCTATCAGGCTCATCTCGCACCCCAGGCTAGCCAATACAAACGCATCCTTACCCAAACCCGCCGTGGCATCCAGCACCCGTGGACGCACGCCTTGAGCAATCCCCACAGCCTTGGCGATCATCTGCCCGCTGCCACCGCCGTATAACCGCCGGTGCGCCGCGCCACCTTCGACAAAATCCACGCGCACCGGCCCCGGCGCATCAGGCCCGAGCTGTTGCAGTTGTAGGCCGTGCTCGCCGACTTGAAGGGAAAAGTCCGCCTCCTCCAGCTGTAAAGGTAGGCCAAGCTGCGAAGCCCATTGCTCGGCACGCGCCTTAAAACCTTCGGCCATGGCCTCGACCCGAATGCGGCTGGCCGCTGGTTGTTCGCTCATCAATCGCTACGCTCAAAAATATTAAGGATCGGCAAACAGCGGCCGATAAAAACAACAATCAGGTATTTTGCCAGAGCTGAGCGTCGACCGAGAAAAATGTCAGACATTCTTCCCCTAACTATCGGTGTACTGCCGACCCACAACCACTACGGCCTGCGCAATACTCAAGCGCTGGCCGGGGTGAGTCATGTGTGGCAGGACTTCTTCGCCCGTGCCTTGGCCGAGCAGCTCGGTGACACGCCGGACGCGCTCGCCGCCAAAGCACCGGCACCGAAAGATCCGGCGGTAGAACCCAGTGAAGGCGCCGACCTGCTGTCGCAGATCCTTACCCAACGTGAGTGCGATGTAAAAGACACCGAGATCGTCCCGCCGGAGCCGCTCTTCCTCCCTATCGCCGAACTTGAAACCGAGTTGCTGCCACCGCCTCCCGTGCCGTTTCCTGCAGAAGAGATCGTCGCCCAACAGCGCCAGCAGAATTTCGAAAACGGTTGGGTACGCCCGATTGTAGTGAACGCCGGTCAACCGCTGCCCGAGCCAGGTCCGGCGCCGAAACCAAAGCCGCTGCACTTGCCAATCGCCGAGTTTGAACTGGACTTGCTGCCACCGCCCGCCACGCCGTACCCGACCGAAGACCTGCTAGCGCAACAGAAAGCGCTGGACTTCGATTACCACTGGGCGCGCCCTCTGATCCTCAACAACCTGCGCCTGGCCGCCTAAGCCTCAGCGACACACCCACCAACGGCCCATGTCCAAATGGAAGTGGTTTCGATGGGCGGCGTTGTAGTCCGGGCTCAACACCACGTTGAAATCCTCGCAGGCGCCATCACGTACCTGTCGCAAAAAACGCGCACTGTCGCCCTCCCCCGGCCAATCTTTGAGCACACTGATGCTGCGCCCATCCGCCAGGCGAAAGCCGGTGATATCCAGGGCATTCGCCGAGGCATGCTGACTGAGTCGTCCGTCTGCGCGGTTGTACATGTTGCGGCAGGCAAAGCTGCCCACGTGATCGACCCGCGTCACCGCCTGGCCAAACACCGCCTGGGACGCCGGTTGCAGGCTGTGGCGCTCGAACAGGGCAAATGCGACGGCCAACGGGCAACTGGCGAGAAAGCTGCTGCTCAAGGCTACGTCGGCGCCTTGCACGCGCAAGACATTGCGCAATGGGCACGCGGCGTCGACAGCGCTGTCTGCCTGATGGCTGACGCGCAAACCAGAGGTTTTCAGCACTTGGTCGCACAGCGCCGGGTCGTCCTGCAACCGGCCGAGTTTGAAGCGTGTGAGCACATTCGGGCTGGCGCGCACATCCAGCGGTGCCCAGGGGTTCCACTCAGCCAGCAACGGCACCCAGCCACGCCAAACGCCCAGTGCGAACACACCCGCCAGCAACAGCAGCGCCCCGACCACTCTGAAAAAGCGCACGGCTCAACCCTTGAAAAATTGGTTGGCCTGGCTGAACGGCATCTTGCGGTCGGTGAAGGTAAACGTGCCCAACTCATACACTTCCTGCGCTGCGCGGTAAAACTCGCCATACGCCGCCAGCGCCAAGGCCGAGCCGACACTGATGCGCCGTACACCCATCTCGCTCAACTGCGCGACGCTGAGGTTCAAGCCGCCGGACATCAACACATTCACCGGTTTGGGCGCGACGGCCTTGACCACCGCCAGCACTTCTTCGGCACTGCGCAGAGCAGGGGCATACAACACGTCAGCCCCCGCTTCGGCATAGGCTTGCAGGCGGCGAATAGTATCAGCCAAGTCCAGGCGGCCATGCAGGAGGTTTTCCGCGCGAGCGGTCAGCGTGAACGGAAACGGAAGGCTGCGGGCGGCGGCAACCGCGGCTTCGACACGCTCTACAGACAAATCGAAAGGGTAGATAGGGTCGACGGCAACCCCCGTGGCGTCTTCGATGGAGCCACCGACGATCCCCGACGCGGCCGCACGTAGGATGGTCTGGGCACAGCCCTCGGGAGTATCGCTGAAGCCGTTTTCCAGGTCAGCCGCCACCGGCAGCGCGGTCGCCCGAACAATCGCTGACGCATTGCCCAATGTGTCCGCAAGCGACAACGCCCCTTCCGCATCCGGCCGTCCTAGGCTGAACGCATAACCTGCACTGGTGGTGGCCAAGGCTTCAAAGCCGAGGCTGGCAAGCATGATGGCTGAGCCTGCATCCCACGGGTTGGGCATCACGAATGCGCGATCACGCGTATGCAAAGCTTTGAAGGTTTCGGCGCGAAGGGTTTGGGCATCCATGTCTGGCTCCTGGCGGAAAAAGGAGCCTTAGAGTAACCCCAGTTGCTCGGCAGCGGGTTCTCGATGCAAGGTCGGCAACGGTGGCAGACCCGGCAAACGCGCCATCAGTTTTTCATGAAAGCGCAGCGCCAGTTGCGCGGCCAGGCGGTTATCCGAGGTGTGCAGGAACATGTAGGGCGTGCGACCTTCCTCGATCCAGCCGGCGATTTTTTCTACCCATGGCAGCAGAAATGGGTCATTGGCTTCCAGTTCCGGATGACCGATAAAGCGCACTTGGGGAAACAGCGTCAGTGCAGCCGGGCGCGGTGGCACCTTGGGCTTTTTCGATTGGGCGTGGAGCACGGCGGCCGAGGTAGAGGTGCAACTGAACAGCGCACGTGGGTCCAGACAGATACGCTCGACACCACGGTCGCGCAGCAGGCGGTTGAGGATCCGTTCAGCATCGCCCTTGGCAAAGAACTCCGGGTGGCGTACTTCCACCGCCAGCGGGCGCTCCAGGCCATCAATAAAACCTGCCAGTTCACCGACGCGTTGCGGCGAAAAACTCGCCGGCAGTTGTAGCCACAATGGCGAAACACGCTCACCCAGCGCGCTCATCAAGCCGACAAAACTTTGCGCCGCCGGTAACTGCTCCCGCAAGTCGCCAGCGTGGCTGATGTCACCGGGGAATTTGGCGGTGAAGCGAAAATCCTCAGGCATGATTTCGGCCCAGCGCTGCACGGTGGCGGCCGAAGGTCGGGCATAAAATGTGGTGTTGCCTTCAACGGCGTTGAAGACTTGGGAATACAGCGCGAGGTAGTCGCCGGAGCGTGCATCGGCCGGGTACAGGTACTCGCGCCAGGCGTTTTCACTCCAGGACGGGCAACCGATAAAGTAAGGCAGACGCATCAGATATGGAGGTCGAGACCCAGCACTTCCATGTCCCATTCGACAAAACCGGCGGTGGTCAGGTAGCTGGCCAGGGCGGTGGCGACGCTTTTGCTCATGGAGCGGGGGAAGACCATGTCTTGCTGACGGGCAGGAAGACCGCTGGTACGGGCGCCGCCGGACGCTTGGGCGCTGGAATGGGCATTGGCATGCGACTCGGACTGGACCTCGATGAAGTCCGGCGAATCCTCGACGGAATCGTCTACCGTCACGTTCGCCTTACGTGGCTTACGCTTGAGGGGATAGGACTGTGAGGAAAAGCCGTCTATGCGCATACATGCAGACTCGATATCAATGATGGCAATTTAGCGGCACTTTCCGTAGTGCGCAAATGCTCTGGTGATAACTAGAACACATAATTTGTAAAAGGTTTAAAAACGGGGAGAAATTCTGACGATTGGCGGTTTTTTGGTAGGCCGCACTTAATGTGGCGAGAGAACTTGCTCCCTCTTCACAGTTAAAGGCCGCGTTCAGCCTTGGTTTGAGCGACTTTATCGCGCAGATAAACCGGCGCTGCCTGATCGGCAGGAATCGCCTCGCCGCGTTCAAAAGCGAAGCGCGCCAAGGTCAGTAAGTCTTGCGCATGAGGCAACATCGCAGCGTCCTGGCCAGCCAGCTTCACACCGATGCGCTCGCCATAACCCCAGCCAGTACCGGCACCGAACCAGTCTGCGCTGGCATCATCTGGCAGTACAGAAGACTCCGGCGACTGCACCGCTTCCACGCCCACCAAGCGCATCTCGCCAGCCGTCTCGCGATAGCAACCCCAATAGACTTCGTCCATGCGTGCATCGATGGCCGCCGCGACGTGCGAGGCGCCGTGCTCACGCAGCGCGCGCTGAGCCAGCACTGCCAGGTTGGAAACCGGCAACACCGGGCGCTCCAGCGCAAAGGCCAGGCCCTGCACCACACCGATGGCAATACGCACACCGGTAAACGCACCGGGGCCACGGCCGAAGGCAATGGCGTCGACGGCAGACAGCGTGGTGCCCGCGTCTTCAAGCAGTTGCTTGATCATGGGTAACAGCTTCTGCGCATGCAGGCGCGGGATCACCTCGTAGTGGCTCGTTACCTTGCCATCGTGCAGCAAGGCAACGGAGCAAGCTTCAGTCGCGGTGTCCAGGGCCAGCAGGGTGCTCATGGGTGTGGGTGTCCAAGTCGAA
This sequence comes from Pseudomonas sp. 1152_12, assembly GCF_052850675.1. Lineage (NCBI taxonomy): Bacteria > Pseudomonadati > Pseudomonadota > Gammaproteobacteria > Pseudomonadales > Pseudomonadaceae > Pseudomonas > Pseudomonas sp. 1152_12. Next base: position 175,496 of record NZ_VXCW01000006.1, read on the forward strand.
AAAAGTGCGCCAGTATAAACAACAACGGCCCGCAAGCGGGCCGTTGTACGTGAAGCTGATCGCTGAATCAGCTCAGAGCATGCAACACCTTGGCGGTGATGGCTTCAACCGAGCCCACACCTTCGATGTGGCTGTACTTCGGCTTGCCGTTCGCAGCAGACAACTTCTGGTAGAAATCCACCAGCGGTTTGGTCTGAGAGTGATAGACCGACAGGCGATGACGCACGGTTTCTTCAGTATCGTCTTTACGCTGCACCAGGTCTTCGCCGGTCACATCGTCTTTGCCTGCCACTTTAGGTGGGTTGTAGGCGATGTGGTACACGCGGCCCGAGGCTTCGTGAACGCGACGGCCAGCAATACGCTGCACGATTTCTTCATCTTCTACCGCGATTTCAACCACAGCGTCCAGCTCTACGCCGGCCTTCACCAGGGCTTCAGCCTGGGGAATGGTGCGTGGGAAGCCGTCGAACAGGAAGCCATTCTTGCAGTCTTCCTGGCTAATGCGTTCCTTGACCAGGTTGATGATCAGGTCATCGGAAACCAGGCCGCCGCTGTCCATCACGCTTTTTGCGATCAGGCCCAGCTCGGTGCCGGCCTTGACGGCAGCGCGCAGCATGTCACCGGTGGAAATTTGTGGAATGCCGAATTTTTCAGTGATGAACTTTGCCTGAGTACCTTTACCGGCCCCGGGAGCTCCCAGCAGAATGACGCGCATCGATGTGCTCCTCAATTTTTTATAGAGATGACGCTCGGATTCGCCGCGTGGGGCCAATCTCGTAAAAATGTGGGTCTAGGCCGATGAAACGGCCAAAGGCTGATCAAGATACACAGCGGGCCCTATCCATACAAGCCGCCGAAAGTCGCAGGAACCCACGCCGCGCATGCGTTACAGGTCGGGGGTGACTGAGTGCAACCCTGCCCCTTGAACGCCGACCGCCCTTTTCAGGGCGGCCGTCATGGTTTATCCGCAAGCCTTTGAGAACACGCAAGAAACCTTAGCCGGTGTTGCGCAAACCGGCTGCGATACCGGCCACGGACACCAGCAGTGCCTGTTCCAGAGGGCTGTCTTGGACAGCTTCCTGCTGACGCGAACGTGCCAGCAACTCGGCCTGCAGCAAGTGCAACGGGTCGAGGTAGGTGTTGCGCAGGCGGATGAACTCAAGTGTGTCTGGGCTATGGGCCAGCAGTTGCGACTGGCCAGTCAGGCCAAGCACCACGCTGCACGCCTGCGACAATAGGTCGCGTAAGTGCGCACCCAATGGCAGTAGATCAGGCTGCACCAGACGCTCGTCATACAAACGCGCGATGTCAGCATCGGCCTTGGCCAGCACCATTTCCAGCATGTCGATGCGGGTGCGAAAGAACGGCCACTGCTCGCGCATCTGCCCCAGCAGCTCGCCTTCGCCGCGCTCCAAGGCCTTGCTCAATGCCGCTTCCCAGCCGAGCCACGCGGGTAGCATCAGACGGGTTTGGGTCCAACCGAAGATCCAGGGGATCGCGCGCAAGCTTTCAATACCACCCGCACGGCGTTTGGCCGGGCGACTGCCCAGCGGCAAGCGCCCGAGCTCCTGCTCTGGGGTGGATTGACGGAAGTACTCGACGAACTGCGGGTTTTCCCGCACCACGGCGCGGTAGGCGCTGACACCGTCTGCCGCCAATTCGTCCATCAAATGGCGCCAGGCGGGCTCAGGTGGTGGTGGCGGCAACAGCGTGGCTTCCAGAACGGCGGCCAGGTAAAGGTTGAGGTTCTGCTCGGCGATGTCCGGCAGACCAAACTTGAAGCGGATCATCTCGCCCTGTTCGGTCGTACGGAAACGCCCCGCCACCGAACCCGGCGGTTGTGACAGGATCGCCGCGTGCGCCGGGCCGCCGCCACGGCCGACGGTACCGCCACGACCGTGGAACAACAGCAATTCCACTTGTTGTTCGCGGCAAATATCCACCAAACGTTCCTGCGCCCGGTACTGAGCCCACGCAGCGGCGGTAGTGCCGGCGTCTTTGGCTGAGTCCGAGTAACCAATCATGACTTCCTGCGGGCCTTGCAACCGTGCGCGATAGCCTGGCAATTGCAACAGGGTTTCGATCACCGGCCCGGCGTTATCCAAGTCGGCCAGGGTTTCGAACAGCGGCACCACGCGCATCGGCCGTTGCACGCCCGACTCTTTAAGCAGCAACTGCACCGCCAGCACGTCGGAGGCGGCACCCGCCATCGATATGACATAAGAGCCAAGCGACGCAGCGGGCGCGGCGGCGATTTCCTTGCAGGTGTTCAACACCTCGGCAGTCTCCGCCGACGGCTTGAAGTAACCCGGCAGCAGCGGTCGGCGATTGGCCAGCTCCTTGGTCAGGAAGCTGATGCGCACCTCTTCGTCCCAGTCTTCGTAGCGGCCCAGGCCCAGGTAATCGGTAATTTCGGTCATGGCCGATGAATGTCGGCTGGAATCCTGACGCACATCCAGGCGCACCAGGAACAGGCCAAAGGTCACGGCGCGGCGCAGGCAATCGAGCAGCGGGCCATCGGCGATCACACCCATGCCGCACGCGTGCAGTGACTGGTAGCACAGCTCCAGCGGGTCGAGCAGGTCGCGGTTGTTCTGCAATACGTCAACCGGCGCCGGGGTGCTGGCGGTCAGCGAGGTATGCGCCCATTGACGCGTAGCGCGCAGGCGGTCACGCAGTTGCTTGAGCAAGGCGCGATACGGCTCGACGCTATCGCCAACCTTGGCGTGCAACGCCGGGCTGGCCTGCTGCATCGACAGCTCGGAGGCCAAGTGATCAATGTCGCGCAAATACAAATCGGCCGCCATCCAGCGTGCCAACAGCAGCACTTCACGGGTGACCGGCGCAGTGACATTCGGATTGCCGTCACGGTCGCCGCCCATCCACGAAGCAAAGCGAATCGGCGCCGCCTCCAAGGGCAAGTGCAGGCCAGTCGCAGCGTGTAAAGCCTGGTCGGCCTTACGCAAATAATTCGGGATGGCATGCCAGAGCGAATGCTCAATGACCGCAAAGCCCCATTTGGCTTCGTCGACCGGCGTCGGGCGCACGCGGCGGATTTCTTCGGTGTGCCAGGCTTCGGCGATCAACCGTTGCAGGCGTGCGCGGATCTGTTCACGCTCGGCCGTGGTGAGGTCGCGGTGATCCTGCAGCGCCAACTGCGCCGCAATCGCATCGTATTTCTGGATCAGGGTGCGGCGCGCCACTTCGGTCGGGTGGGCGGTGAGGACCAGTTCGATCTCCAACCGCGCCAACTGGCGGGCCAGGGATTCGTTGCTGTGGCCTTCGCTTTGCAGGCGGGCCAGCAACTCCGGCAATACGCGAGATTCGAACGGGGCCGGTTGTGACTCATCGCGCCGGTGGATCAACTGGTACTGCTCGGCGATGTTGGCCAAATTGAGGAACTGGTTGAAAGCCCTTGCCACCGGCAGCAGCTCGCCTTCCTGCAACTGGTTCAAGCTGGCGCTGAGTTCCTCACCGGCGGCTTGCTCGGCTACCGCACCACGCCGGTCGGCCTTGGCGCCTTTGCGGATCTGCTCGATCTTGGCGAGAAAATCATCGCCGTATTGCTCTCGAATGGTGTTGCCCAACAGCTCACCCAGCAGGTGAACATCCTCACGCAAGCGTGCATCGATATCACTCATCAGCCAATCTCCAGCCAGAATTCCGGGACGCGCAGGTGTTCCAGAGTGCCGCCCGCATCGGTTTCTGACAAGACACTTTAAACCTTGTGACTTGCAGCTAGTCTCAACTGTGAGTCAGCACGTTATCCACGCATCTGACTGGACACTCATCACCGCCTGCCATCGTGGGCTTACTGAGGTTGCCATGAAAATCCGAGAACTGGCCCAGCATTGGGAAGAGAACGCCAAGGGTCGCTTGACCAAAACCGAGTACGCGATTCATCTGGACGTGGAGTCGGCCGCACGGCTGGCCGCCATTGCCGAGATGTACCCCAAGCGCCACACCGAAGAACTGCTCGGCGAGCTGATCGGCGCCGCCCTCGAAGAGCTGGAAGCCAGCTTCCCTTACATCAAGGGCCAGCATGTAATCGCCACCGATGAAGAAGGTGATCCCTTGTATGAAGACGTCGGCCCTACGCCCCGCTTTCTGACGCTGTCACGTCGCTATCTGCATGATTTATCGGTAAGCGCTGACGAACAGAAGCACTGATAAACATCCACCAGAATTGATCCAGCCCAAATATTCCGGGCCTTTCAGAGGGTCGGAATACCCCTGGGCGCGGCAAAAGTTCCAACTTTCAAACATTGACCACTCAGTCAGATATTTTTTTAGGCAAATCGCCATCTTCTCTGAACTTTTGAAAAAAGCCTCCGGTCACAGCCAGTAAGCCATCACTTGGAACGGTCGTTTGAAAGGGGCTTTCGAGCTTTACCGCCGAGGCCGAAACCGTTGACCAGTGACGTGGATTTTGATGTTTTTCAGGAGTTACATAATGGAGTTGAAGACGATGAAGACCAGCACTGCCAAGTCCTCGTTTAACCACCTGCGCGGGCTGAAATTGGCCGCGCTGGCAATCGGCACCAGCTTCGTCCTGGCGGGCTGCGCCGGCAACCCTCCGACCGAGCAGTACGCTGTGACCCAATCTGCGGTGAACAGCGCGGTCAGCGCCGGTGGCACCGAGTACGCAGCGGTTGAAATGAAGTCGGCTCAGGACAAGCTCAAAGAAGCCGAAATCGCCATGCATGACAAGAACTACGATAAGGCTCGCCAATTGGCTGAGCAGGCAGAGTGGGACGCTCGCGTCGCTGAGCGCAAATCTCAGGCTGCCAAAGCCGAACAGGCTGTGAAGGACTCCCAGAAAGCTGTTCAGGAGCTGCGTCAAGAAGGCATGCGCCCAGCTGTTATGAAGCAGCAATAAGCCGCCGCCTCTGATTGCATTGCACCCGAAATCGAATTGAAAGGACGACACGACTATGCGTAAACAATTGATGATCCCTGCCCTGCTGGCGATGAGCGTTGCCTTGGCGGCTTGCTCCACCCCGCCGAACGCGAACCTGGAAAACGCACGGACCAACTTCTCGGCCCTGCAAACCAACCCACAAGCGACCAAGCTTGCGGCGCTGGAAACCAAGGACGCCAGCGAATGGCTGGACAAGGCTGACAAGGCCTACCGCGATAAGGAAGACGAGAAGAAGGTCGACCAACTGGCCTACCTGACCAACCAGCGCGTTGAAGTGGCGAAAGACACCATTTCGCTGCGCGAATCCGAAGCCAAGCTGAAAAATGCCGGCGACGAACGTGCCCGCGCCCTGCTGGACGCCCGTGACGCGCAAATCAAGCAACTGCAAAACAGCTTGAACGCCAAGCAGACCGACCGCGGCACGCTGGTGACGTTCGGTGACGTGCTGTTCGCCACCAACAAGTCCGATCTGAAATCCAGCGGCTTGGTCAACATCACCAAGCTGGCGCAGTTCCTGCGTGATAACCCGGACCGTAAAGTGATCGTCGAAGGCTACACCGACAGCACCGGTTCCGACTCGTACAACCAGAGCCTGTCCGAGCGTCGTGCAGCTTCGGTACAACGTGCACTGGCGCAACAGGGCGTGGATATCTCGCGCATCGTGACCCAGGGTTACGGCAAGGAATACCCGGTTGCCGACAACGGCAGCGTTTCGGGCCGTGCCATGAACCGCCGCGTTGAAGTGACCATCTCCAACGACAACCAGCCAGTCAAGCCACGCTCTTCCGTCGCTTACTGATTGATTGAAGTTGAATAAAAAAACCCACCTGCTGGTGGGTTTTTTTATCTATCAAACGTCGACTTTGCGGCTGCTATCGTCGGCAGGCATCATGGCCTCCATGCCTTGGCGACCCGCCATCATTTTCTCAAGTTTCTTTGCATCCATCTGGCCTTCAGAACCCTCAGACCCGCCGCCCTGAGCACCGCCTGCTGACTTCGACAACATATCCATGAGCATTTTCATCGGGTCTTGTTTCTCTTGCTTCTGCGCACCTTGCTCGTCGCCCTGGCCCAGCTGTGCTGCGCCCCGAGCCATTTCCAATATCTTATTTATCGCGCCAATTCCGCCAATTCCGCCAATTCCGCCAATCATGATCACACTCCAGAGTCGTTATACGTAAGTTAACTATCAGCAACACTGACAAGTCATTCAGTGGCGTCTTACGCAATACGGTTCCAGATATTTCCGTAATCAGGCGAATTGAGCTACTCCTGCAGTTGTGGCGTCTCCTGGCCCATGCAACGAACGGCTTGCTTCTTGTTGTTCACCAACACACCGCTCAAGCCTTTCTGTTCGGTATCAAACATGACCAGCACACCGTCGACGCATTGCGCCACTTGCGCAGCTGGGGTCAGTGAGATTTTGTAGTCCTCTCCCGGCACAGTCTTGAGCATGGTGAAATCGCTGAGCAGCAACGCATCTTCCGGCTTGGCGAAATGCAAGTAGCCATAGAACCATAGGCAACCGACGGTGCCGATGATAGTGCCGATGCCGGTGAGGATCAGCGGGATCATGTTGCGTTCTTCACTCATTGCGGGCTCTCTGATGAATCAACTTTAGGGTTCGGGTAGTTGGGGATTTCCCCCAAGCGGCGCAGGCCGTTGAAGTGCTGCGGATCGTCTAGATAACGCAGCATCACGGTTTGCCAGGTCTTGTCGGCAAACGTCTGCACGTGCCCGCCACGGGTTAGTTGCAGCACCCTTGGCGGTGGTGCGGCCTGGTACAGGCGGATGCCATTGGCCAGCGGCACGATCGGGTCATCCACACTATGAAACAGCAACTTCGGCACGCCGGTCAGTTGCGGCATGGCGTTGATCGCACTGTCGCCGTCAGGCACCAGCCAGGACAGGGGCACTTGAAACGGCCATGTTAACCAGGAGGTACTGAGCGCGAACTGTCCTACGTCACGATAACTGGCGGGCACGCCGTCCAGCACCAACGCCTTGAGCCGAGACTGACGCTCCGGGTGCGCCGCCAGGTAATGCACCACCAGCGAGCCGCCCAGGCTTTGGCCCAACACAATCAGCGGTTGGCCTTGGGTTTCGGGGGCTTTGTCAAGCCAGCTGAACGCCGCATCGATGTCCTGATAGATCGCCGGCAACGACGGTTTACCTTCCGAGAGGCCATAGCCGCGATAGTCGAGCAGCAGCACCTGATAACCCTGCTCCGGCAACCACCAACTGCCACCCAGGTGCCAGGCCAGATTGCCGCCGTTGCCATGCAGATGCAGCACCGTACCTTTGAGCGGCACGCCGGGTTTGGCCGGCAGCCACCAGGCGTGAAGTTTTACGCCATCGGCGGTGGTGAGCGTAACGTCACGGTACTGCAGGTGAGCTTTGTCCGGCGTGAATGGCAGGCCAGGTTCGGGGTAGAACAACAGCGAGCTGCAGCCGTTCAATGTGAGTAGCAGGCAAAGAATGCCGAGGATTCTCATCCGTTGAAGCCTCGTGAGCAGGTTGGAAAAAAGTTTTTGAAACCCATGAAGATCAAATGTGGGAGCTGGCTTGCCTGCTCCCACATTTTTGACCCGGTTTCTTCAGGAATATCGCCTAAAGGATGTTGGAGTAATCCGCCTCGATCCGGTCCAGGCTCAAATGGTTGAGGAAGTTGGAGAAGCACATCCACGCCGCCAGGGCGTTCATGTCGCGGAACTGTTCGGGCAGGTATTTGGGCGGCACCACCAGGCCTTCATCCACCAATTGGCGCAGGGTACGCATGTCTTCCAGGGTGGTCTTGCCGCAGAACAGCAGCGGCACTTGTTCCAGTTTGCCTTTGCGCACGGCCAGCTGGATGTAGTTATAGACCATGATAAAGCCCTTGAGATAGGACAAATCCTTGGTGAATGGCAGACCGGTCGGCGTTGAACCACGGAAAACCCGGCTGGCATTGCCGTAGCTTTCGGCCATTTCAAAGCCTTGCTCGCGGAAGAATTCGAACACCTGCAAGAAGTCGGCACCCTCCTCGACCATATGGATAGCGCGAGTGCGGTTGGTCAGCTTGCGCAGGCGGCTCGGGTAGGAGGCGAAGGTGATGATCTCCATCAGAATCGCCAGGCCTTCCTGGGTCACGGTCGATGAGGGTGGGCCCTTGGACAGGAAGGTGCAGATCGGCTGGTTCTGGCCGTTGAGCGTGGTGCCGACGTGCACCAGGCCTTCATGCACTTCCAGCGCGCGCACATCGCGGTCGTTGAACATCGCGTCGGCGCGGATCTTGATGTAGTCGGCACCCGCCGCCGCATCGGCGACGATACCGTCGGACTCAAATACCCGAATGGTTTCTTGCGCCTCGCCAAACACTTTGTTCAGGCGGGTTTGCAGCAACGCCACGGCATCCTTGGCGGTCAAGGTCTTGGCTTCGTCTTTGAGGTCGCCACGGCCGTCGATGTTGTTGAGGTAGTCGGAGAGCATCAGGCCGAGGTCAGCCAGGGTTGGGTCGCCAGCGTGAAACGCATCGGAGGCGGCGCCGTACAACTCTTGGGAGATCAGGCCGAAGTCCTCGGTGCCGCGCGCTTCGAGCATGCGCACCACCATGCGGTATTCCTTGCACATGCGCCGCATGATCTGCCCGACCGGATTAAATTGGCCAAGCTGGCGGGTGATGTCGCGCTCGATGTTCTGAAACTCCAGCTTGACCGCGCTGGAGTCAAACGACAGCGGCCGGTTAAGGTAATAATCACGGTCAACGGCGGGCATGGCCTTGCCCTTGGCTTTGAGGAATCCCTGGCGAATGTTCTCGTCCCACTTCACAGCGTCGAGGACACGAATCGGTGTTTGCGCCAGCACAATGCGATCAGACAAGGTGCGTATCGTCTGCTGGTAATCGTCCACCCGGTGCTTCCTCTTTAAACGTTATTTACGCGCACGCTGGTAGCGCACGGCTTCAACGAACACATCGGCATTGGCCGGGTCATCCAGGTAGGCAAACACCTGGTCCAAGGGGCTGTCGACCAGCACACCAGCGCCTTCGACGCTGTCCACGGTGCTGCCACGTAAAAGCTTTTGGCCGATGGCTTGATGGATTTGCTCAAGGTCGAGGCTGTAGACCACCAATTCAGGCGTTTTGTCGCCCTCACCTTCAAAATCAAAGCCTGCAAGGATGAAATGCCCGCCAAGCCGGTCCGGCAACGGCGCCGACAAATACCAACGGCTGCCATGGCGCGAGACAGTAAACAGGTACTCATCGCGCTGGCCCGGCTTGGCTTTAGGGTAGCTCACGGCTCTATAACGGTGCTCACCCGCGCGGGTGATCTGCAGGTTGAGCGGTTCGCCCCAGGCATTCTTGCTCGACCAATGCCCGAGCAAGGCATCCGGCGCTGATTCGCGCGCCGGCAGCGGTTCCTTGAAGGTCACCAGGCAACCGCTGAGCAATAGGAACGACAAGGCGATTAGCGCGACACGCCAGGCTTTCATCAGATACCCCCCGGTGTCAGACCGAGGCCAACACCAAATGCATGTAACGCTTGAGGATCTCAAGCATCTCTTCACCGGTCAGAGGCTCTGGGCCGCCAAGCAGGCCCTGATATTCCATCCGACTGATAATCGCCGTCAACACTTTGGCATCCTGTTGCGGCTCGCGAGACCCTAATACCCGGAAAAACTGCTCCGTGCCCTGCAGCAGAATCTGTTGGTGTGAGCGCACAAGTTCGGCCAGGCGCGGGTTGAGCAAGGCTTCTTGGCGAAAGGCCTGTTCGGCCATCAGGTATTCGCGACGGTTGGTCAGTTGGCGCAGCACGTAGTCGGCGGTGAGCCGCGCAATGTCATCGGCCAATTGCGAACGCGACTGCGGGCTGCCATCGCCATAGGCGACCATCTCACGCAGCAGGCCTTCGTTACGTACCCACAGCTTGCCCATGAAGGCAGCGCTGCGTTCGACGTATTGGGCGAAGGTATCGGTGAGCAGGTCATCGATATCCTTGAAATAGTAGGTAGTGGCCGACAACGGCACGCCGGCCTCTGCCGCCACCGCGCGATGGCGTACCCCACGTACGCCGTCGCGCACTACGATGCGCATGGCCGCATCGAGAATATCCTGCCTGCGCTGCTCGCTGCCTCGGCGGCTGGCCTTACGGCCTTGGTACTGGACGCTTTCAGCCACGGCAGCAGCAATGCCGGCGGCGCCTTCTTGAGCCATTACGCGGTTCACGACAGATCTTCCTTTTAGACCGATAAATGATCGTTCCACGCTCTGCGTGGAAATGCCGTCAGGTTGTGACGCAGAGCGTCACGGGATGCGCTCCCACGCAGAGCGGGAGAACGATCACCGATTCCCTGGCGCTGTTCGCTTGACGCTTGTTTACGCCACATAAAAAAGCCGCCTTATAAAAGGCGGCTTCGGGTTTCGCTACGGCTACGCTTGTGGCCGCATGTGCGGGAACAAGATCACGTCGCGGATCGACGGCGAGTTGGTCAACAACATCACCAACCGGTCGATACCGATACCTTCACCGGCCGTCGGCGGCATGCCGTACTCCAGCGCGCGGACGAAGTCGGCGTCGTAGTGCATGGCTTCGTCGTCGCCGGCGTCCTTGTCGGCCACCTGCGCCATGAAGCGCTCCGCCTGGTCTTGCGCATCGTTAAGCTCGGAGTAGGCGTTGGCGATTTCGCGCCCGCCAATGAACAGCTCGAAACGGTCGGTGACGTTCGGGTTGTCATCGTTGCGACGCGCCAGCGGCGACACTTCGAACGGGTACTGGGTAATGAAGTGCGGCTGCTCCAGCTTGTGCTCCACCAGTTCTTCGAAAATCATCACCTGCAGTTTGCCCAGGCCTTCAAAGCCCAGCACCTTGGCGCCAGCTTTCTTGGCGATGGCGCGGGCCCTGTCGATGTCGGTCAGGTCGTCAGCGCTCAGCTCAGGGTTGTACTTGAGGATCGAATCGAACACCGACAGACGCACGAACGGCTCGCCGAAGTGGAACACCTTGTCGCCGTAAGGCACGTCGGTACTGCCCAGCACCAGCTGCGCCAACTCGCGGAACAGTTCTTCGGTCAGGTCCATGTTGTCTTCGTAGTCGGCGTACGCCTGGTAGAACTCCAACATGGTGAATTCAGGGTTGTGACGGGTCGAGACGCCTTCGTTACGGAAGTTACGGTTGATCTCGAACACCTTCTCGAAGCCGCCAACCACCAAACGCTTGAGGTACAGCTCCGGCGCGATACGCAGGAACATTTCCAGGTCCAGCGCGTTGTGGTGGGTTTCGAACGGCTTGGCTGCGGCACCACCCGGGATGGTTTGCAGCATCGGCGTTTCCACTTCCAGAAAGTCACGCTGCATCAGGAAGCTGCGGATGTGCGCGATAACCTGCGAACGCACACGGAAGGTCTGACGCACGTCTTCGTTAACGATCAGGTCAACGTAGCGCTGGCGATAACGCTGCTCGGTGTCGGTCAGGCCGTGGTGCTTGTCCGGCAGCGGGCGCAGCGACTTGGTCAGCAAACGCACGCTGGTCATTTCAACGTACAGGTCGCCCTTGCCGGAACGCGCCAGGGTGCCTTCGGCTGCAATGATGTCGCCCATGTCCCAGGTTTTCACCGAGGCCAGGGTTTCTTCGGGCAGCGTTTTACGGTTGACGTAAACCTGAATGCGACCGGTCATGTCCTGGATCACCATGAACGAGCCACGGTTGAGCATGATGCGACCTGCCACCTTGACCGGGATTGCAGCCTCTGCCAGCTCTTCCTTGGTCTTGTCCGCATACTCTTTCTGCAAGGCATCGCAGTAGTTGTCACGGCGGAAATCGTTCGGGAAGGCATTGCCCTTGGCGCGCTCGGCAGCAAGCTTTTCCTTGCGCAGGGCGATCAGGGAGTTTTCTTCCTGTTGCAGGGCTTGCAGGTCGAGTTGTTGGTCGCTCATGTCTTTTGAAATTCCATCACAGGTTCGTTGCCCCCGCCGGAGGCAGGGGACTTAAGGTCTTGGCTTACGGTTTAAAGCCCCGATTTCAGGCTGGCTTCCAAGTATTCGTCGATATCACCGTCGAGCACCTTGTCGCAGTCGCTGCGCTCGATGTTAGTGCGCAGATCCTTGATCCGCGACGCATCCAGCACATACGAACGGATCTGGTGACCCCAGCCGATATCCGACTTGGTGTCTTCCAGCGCCTGGGAAGCAGCGTTGCGCTTCTGCATTTCCTGCTCGTACAACTTGGCCCGCAGCATTTTCATGGCGGTGTCCTTGTTCGCGTGCTGGGAACGCTCGTTCTGGCAGCTGACCACGGTGTTGGTCGGTACGTGGGTAATACGTACGGCCGAGTCGGTGGTGTTTACGTGCTGGCCACCGGCACCGGAGGAGCGGTAGGTGTCGATTCGCAGGTCGGCCGGGTTAATCTCGATTTCCACTTTGTCGTCGATCTCTGGGGACACGAACACCGCGGAGAACGACGTGTGGCGACGGTTGCCGGAGTCGAACGGGCTCTTGCGCACCAGGCGATGCACGCCAATTTCGGTACGCAGCCAGCCAAAGGCGTATTCACCCTTGATGTGCACGGTCGCGCCTTTGATACCGGCGACTTCACCGGCCGACAGCTCCATGATGGTGGCGTCGAAACCGCGCTTGTCAGCCCAACGCAGGTACATGCGCAACAGGATGTTGGCCCAGTCCTGGGCCTCGGTGCCGCCGGAACCGGCCTGGATATCCAGGTAGGCGTTGTTCGGGTCCATTTCGTGGCTGAACATGCGGCGGAATTCAAGCTTGGCGAGGTTTTCCTCGAGACGGGCCAGCTCGGCGACGACATCGCCCACTGCGCCTTCGTCGTTTTCTTCAACAGCCATGTCCAGCAGGTCGCGGCAATCGCCCAGACCGGTGTTCAATTCGTCGAGGGTGTCGACGATCTGCGCCAGCGCAGCGCGCTCGCGGCCCAGTTCCTGGGCGTATTCAGGTTTGTTCCAGACAGCCGGATCTTCAAGCTCGCGATTGACTTCAGTCAGACGCTCATGCTTTTGATCGTAGTCAAAGATACCCCCGAATAGTTTCGGAGCGCTCGGACAGGTCCTTGATGGTGTTAAGGATCGGGTTGATTTCCATGGCGGGCAGCACTCGTTGGCGAACTTTTGAAAGCCGACGAGTATAACGACAAACGGCTGGAAACGGCAGTCCGCTTAGCCGAAAAGGCAGGATTTGTACACAATCCAAGACCCTCCCAGATTGAATTGGGCGCGACCTCAGGTCACTCAATACCCACCTGATTGCGCCCATTATGCTTGGCCGTGTACAACCCCTTGTCCGCCGCCATGATCAGCTGCCGACAATCCGAGCCCTGCACCGGCGTCAGGGTCGACAGGCCGATGCTGATGGTCAGGCTCGCGCCTTCTGCCGGGGCAATGTGCGGGATTTTCAGCGCCGCCACCGCCATGCGCAGCTTTTCCGCTACCAGCCGTGCACCGCCCGGCGAGGTATTGGGCAACACCAGCGCAAACTCTTCACCGCCGTAACGCGCCGGTAAATCCGAAGGACGACTGCTCGCTTCGCGGATGCTTGCAGCGACTTTACGCAGCGCTTCGTCGCCCTCGACATGGCCAAAACTGTCGTTGTAGGTCTTGAAGAAGTCCACATCGATCATCAGCAACGACAGCTGGGTCTGGTCACGCATGGCGCGGCGCCATTCCAGTTCCAGGTATTCGTCGAAGTGGCGGCGGTTGGACAACCCGGTAAGGCCGTCGGAGTTCATCAACCGCTGCAGCACCAGGTTGGTGTCGAGCAGTTGCTGCTGGCTGACCCGCAATGCACGATACGCTGCATCCCGCTGTAACAGGGTCATGTAAGAGCGAGAGTGATAGCGAATGCGCGCTACCAGCTCGATGTTGTCCGGCAGCTTGACCAGGTAATCATTGGCCCCGGCCGAAAACGCCGCGCTCTTGATCAAGGGCTCTTCCTTGGTCGAAAGCACGATGATCGGAATATTCGCCGTAGCCGGATGATTGCGGTATTCGCGCACCAGCGTCAGGCCGTCGAGCCCCGGCATGACCAAGTCTTGCAGGATCACCGTCGGTTTGATGCGAATCGCTTGGGCAATGGCCTGATGTGGGTCGGCGCAGAAATGGAAGTCGATATTTTCTTCATGGGCCAAGCCACGCCTTACGGCTTCGCCGATCATGGCCTGGTCGTCGACCAGCAACACCATGGCAGCATTTTCGTCGGTCTTGATGTCGTCGATCTGTAAATCATTCATGTGAGGTCACCTGAATTACTGCCTGCAAGCCGGTACCGCGAGAGGTTTTGATCATTTTGCAAACACCTCCAGCAATCGGGGCGCAATCCTGTCCAGTGGGCGAATTTCAACAGCAGCATCAATCGCCGCCGCCGCTTTGGGCATGCCATATACCGCCGAGCTCTGCTGATCCTGGGCGATGGTCAAGTATCCTTGTTCACGCAGCAATTTGAGCCCCTGGGCACCGTCGCGCCCCATGCCGGTCAGCAATACGCCGACAGCGTCGCCGTTCCAATGGCTGGCGACGCTTTCAAAAAATACATCGATAGACGGTCGGTAGATCTCGTTCACAGGCTCCGCGGTATAGGCTAGCGTGCCATTTTTCAACAGACGAATATGGTGGTTGGTGCCGGCCAGCAGTACCACGCCACTTTGTGGCGGCTCGCCCTCGCGCGCCAGGCGTACCGATAGGCCGGACGCACTGCTCAGCCATTCGGCCATGCCGGCGGCGAACACCTGGTCCACATGCTGCACCAATACGATGGCCGCAGGAAAATCCCGTGGCAAACCCTTAAGCAGGATTTCCAGGGCGGCCGGGCCGCCTGCCGACGAGCCAATCACCACCAGGCTCTGGCGCTTGCCCGTGGCACGCGGGGCCGCGGTCTCGGTACGTACCCGACTGCCACGCTGGCCGACCAGCCAGCCAATATTAAGGATTTTGCGCAGCAACGGCGCCGCCGCGTCCTTGGCGTTGCCAACCCCCAGCGCCGGTGTATCGACGACGTCCAGGGCGCCATGCCCCATGGCTTCGAACACGCGACTGACATTGGCCTGACGGTCTACGGTGACGATCACAATCGGGCACGGCGTCTCGGCCATGATCCGCCGAGTGGCCTCCA
Organism: Pseudomonas sp. 1152_12; assembly: GCF_052850675.1. Taxonomy (NCBI): domain Bacteria; kingdom Pseudomonadati; phylum Pseudomonadota; class Gammaproteobacteria; order Pseudomonadales; family Pseudomonadaceae; genus Pseudomonas; species Pseudomonas sp. 1152_12. The sequence continues at coordinate 190,516 of NZ_VXCW01000006.1, forward strand.
CGCCGTCCATCACCGGCATGATCAGGTCCATCAGGATCAGGTCCGGGGTCAGTTCGGCGCAGCGCTGCACAGCTTCCAGGCCATTGTTAGCCACCCACACCACTTGATGAGCAGGTTCCAGATTCAAGGCGCGGCGCAACGCCTCGACCGCCAGCGGCATGTCATTGACGATCGCAATCCTCATGCCCGCGCGCCCCCAATCAGTTCCACCACAGCGTCCAACAACGCGTCGTCATGGAAACTGGCTTTAGCTAAATAGTAGTCGGCGCCGGCGTCCAGTCCGCGACGCCGGTCTTCTTCGCGATCCTTGTACGACACCACCATCACCGGCAACGATTGCAGGCGACTATCACGACGCAAGAGTGTGACCAATTCAATACCGTCCATGCGAGGCATATCTATGTCAGTGATAAGCAGGTCGAAGTCTTCGGAGCGCAAGGCGTTCCAGCCATCCATGCCATCGACCGCGACAGCCACTTCGTAACCACGGTTAAGCAACAATTTACGTTGTAGCTCACGCACGGTGAGCGAGTCATCCACCACCAGCACGCGTTTACGCGGCGCTTCGGTGGCCAGCTGGCTGCGCGGGGCGATGCGCTCCAGGCGGCCGGTATTGAGCAGCTTGTCGACCGAGCGCAGCATGTCTTCAACATCGACGATCAGCACCACCGAGCCGTCATCCAGCAACGCACCGGCGGAAATATCCTGGACCTTGCCCAGGCGATCATCCAGCGGCAACACCACCAAAGTGCGCTCGCCGATAAAGCGTTCCACCGCGATACCGTAGATCGCATCACGCTCGCGAATCACCACGACTTTCAGCGTATCGTCGTTGCTCTGCCCCGCCGGGCGCTGCAACAACTGGCTGGCCGCGACCAAGCCGACGTGGCGACCTTCGTGCCAGAAATGCTGGCGGCCTTCCAGTTGCACAATGTCATCGGGGGCCAGGTCGCACATGCGCTCGATGTGCGCCAGCGGGAACGCGTACGCTTCTTCGCCAACGTCCACCACCAGGCTGCGCACCACCGACAGGGTCAACGGCACCTCGAGGTGAAAGCGGCTGCCCTGCCCCGCCGTCTGCTCCAACACTACGGCACCGCGCAACTGGCGGACCATATGCTGCACTGCGTCTAGACCGACACCGCGCCCGGACACCTCGGTGACTTTGTCGCGCAGGCTGAAACCCGGTAGGAACAGGAACGTCAGCAGCTCCTCCTCGCTCAAGCGCAGGGCGGTTTCCAGCGGTGATAGGTGCCGGTCGACGATGGTGCCGCGCAAGCGTTCCAAGTCGACGCCATTGCCGTCGTCGCTTAATTCCAGCACCAGCAAACCCGCCTGGTGCGAGGCGCGCAGGCGGATCAGGCCTTCTGCGGGCTTACCGACCAGCAGGCGCTGCTCGGGCATTTCAATACCATGATCGACGGCGTTACGTAATAAATGTGTGAGCGGCGCTTCGAGCTTTTCCAGCACGTCGCGGTCGACCTGGGTCTTTTCGCCTTCGATCTCCAGGCGCACCTGCTTGCCCAGGCTGCGACCGAGGTCGCGGACCATGCGCACCTGGCCGGCCAACACATCGGCGAATGGCCGCATGCGGCAGGCCAACGCGGTGTCGTACAGCACTTGCGCGCGCTGCCCGGCCTGCCAGCCGAACTCATCCAGCTCAGCGGTTTTTTCCGCCAGCAGCGCCTGGGCTTCGCTCAACAAGCGGCGCGTGTCGGCCAGGGCCTCCTGAGCCTCGAGGTTCAAATCCAGGGCCTTGAGGTGGCCGTCCAGAGCATCCAAGGCGCGGGCACTGTTGCTTTGAATGCGCTTGAGGCGGTGCATGCTCACCAAGTAAGGCTTGAGCCGCTGGGTTTCCACCAAGGATTTACTCGACAAGTCGAGCAGGCTGTTCAAGCGCTCGGCGGTCACCCGCAGCACGCGCTCGCCGCCTTCGGTCATGCGTTTGTTCTGGCCCGCTGGTGAAGGGGTGACCGGTGGCTCGGGCGGCAGCTCTTCGATGATGGGCGCCGGTGTCGGTGCAGGCGGTGGCGCGATTTTAGCCGTCGGCTGCGATGGATCGAGCAGGCGCTCCATCAATGCCACATAGGCTTGGATATCCGTCGGGCCGACGTCGTTGCCCGGCGTGGCGATGCGCATCAGCAGGTCAGTGCCTTGCAACAAGGCGTCGATATGTTCGGGTTGCAGGTACAGGCGGCTTTCCTGTGCGCTGACCAGGCAATCCTCCATGACGTGGGCCACGCTGACGCCGGCGTCGACCCCGACAATCCGCGCCGCGCCCTTGAGCGAGTGCGCGGCGCGCATGCAGGCTTCCAACTGGTCGGCCTGGGTCGGGTTGCGTTCCAGGGCCAGCAAACCGGCGCTGAGCACCTGAGTCTGCGCATCGGCTTCCAGGCTGAATAGTTCCAGCAGCGAGGCGTCGCGCATCTGGTCGGGGGTCATGTGAGGCTCCGGGTCACGGCGGACAACAATTGCGCCTCGTCCAGCCAACGCAGGCTGCGGCCTTTCCACTGCAGCACACCTTGGGTGAAGCGCGCACTCGCTTGGGTGCCGGAGGCCGATGCAGCCATCAAGGTGCGCTCATCGATGGCGTGAATGCCGTCAACTTCATCGACCGGCACCACCACCGGGCCGTCCTGCGCGGCAATGATCAACATGCGTGGCATGACGCGTCCCCCGCTGGCGCCGTTGCTGGTGGCGTCCAACCCGAGCAACTCGACCAGCGACAGACACGCCACCAGCGCGCCCCGCACGTTGGCCACACCGAGCAGTGCCCGCGAGCGTTGGTGCGGCAGCGAGTGAATCGGTTGCAATGGCGCCACTTCCACCAAGCAGCGGGTGGCGATGCCCAACCACTCCTCGCCAAGACGGAACATCAACAGCGAGCGGGTGACCACATCGCTGCCGACCTCAGTGGCCGCCTGCGGACGCCGGTCGTCCTGCTGCAAGGCATAGCGGTCGAGCAAACGTGTGGCGGCGGCGGAATACACCGAGCAGTTGCGACAGTGGATATGGTCCGCCAGCAAAGGGCAGGACTTATCACCATGAATGCCGATGCGGTTCCAGCAGTCGTCAATGGCTTGGGTGTCGGCCAGGGTCAGGTCCAGGCCTGCGGTGTCGAGCGCATCAAGGCTACTCATCGTTTGGACTCACTGTCAGCTCGCTCGCTACGCGCGGCCCGCGCTTGCAACCGGCGCGCCCCCGCACTATCACCCTGGGATTCGAGCAACGCGGCCAGGTGCATCAAGGCCTGCGGGTGCTGCGGTTCCAGGTACAAGGCTTTTCGATAATAACCCTGGGCCTCCAGGGCGCTGCCGGCTACATCGCTGAGCAGCCCCAGCCAGTAAAACACTTGGGCGGCTGGCGGATGGTGACTTAAATATTGTTCACAGACGGCGCGCGCCTCGGCACTTTTGCCTTCATTGGCCAGCGTGGCGATACGGCTGAGCAAGTCGCCCGCGTCGGTCTGCGGCGCCTTGATCGGCACCACGTGGGCACTGACCGTACTGAACGGGCGCGGCTTGGGCGGAATGGGCGCCGCACTGCGCTGTAGTGCGGGTGCGGGCGCAGGTATCGGTACAAAGATCGGTTCAGGCTTGACCGGCTCGACGTGCCGGCTGAAGGCGAAGGACTGCGGCACGCCAATCGAACGCATGCCATGGCGCCCCAACAGGCTACCTTCAGCCGGGCCGATAAACAGCACGCCGTCTTCATGGGTCAAGGCCTTGAGCACATCAAAGACTTGCTTTTGGGTCGGCTGGTCAAAGTAGATCAGCAAGTTGCGGCAGAACACGAAGTCGTAGGCCAGCTCATTGGCCAGCAGGCCCGGGTCGAGCAGGTTGCCGACTTGCAAACGCACTTGTTCACGCACCCGGTCGGCGATGCGATAACCCTCCGGCTCTTCAGTGAAGTGCCGCTCACGAAAATCGATATCGCCGCCGCGAAACGAATTCTTGCCATACACGCCGCGTCGGGCACGCTCCACCGACAGCGGGCTGACATCCAGACCAAGCACCTTGAATTGATGCGGCGCCAACCCGGCATCGAGCAAGGCCATGGCGATCGAATAGGGCTCTTCGCCGGTGGAACACGGCAGGCTGAGGATACGCAATGCACGCATCTGCTTGATCTCGACCAGGCGTGCCTTGGCCAGACGGGCCAGGGTCGCGAAGGATTCTGGGTAACGGAAAAACCAGGTCTCGGGGACGATCACCGCTTCGATCAACGCTTGCTGCTCATCCAGCGAACTTTGCAAGTGCTGCCAGTACGCCTGCGGCGTCTGCGCCTGCGTGACCTGGCTGCGCTGGCGCACCGCGCGCTCGATAATCGCCTCGCCCACCGAGGCAACGTCCAGACCAATGCGCTCCTTGAGGAAGGCAAAAAAGCGCGGGTCGTTACTCATACGCTCAGCTCGGTGGAAAACAGCAAGGCACGCACGGGCTCGGTGAGCAACTCGTTGACACCAATCCACTGCATCAACCCCAACGCATCTTCACGCACCCGCCCCAGGTAGGGCGCCTCGCGGTTGTCCAGCCCGTACGGCTGGAACTCGTCGACGCCGCAGCGCAGCGTGTCGGTGGCTTGTTCCAGGATCAGCCCCAGCCAGCGCGCTTGAACCCAAGGTTGCGGCTGGTAGTTGACCAACACCAGCCGTGTACTGGTACGCGCCTGGGCCGGTGTGCCGAAGGTCAGCGCACACAGGTCGATCACCGGCACCAGCGCGCCACGGTGGGCAAAAATCCCCGCCACCCAATCCGGCGCGTGGGCGATGGGTTTGAGCGGCAGTCGCGCCAGTACCTCGGCGACTTCGGTCGCCTTGAGGGCAAAGCGTTCGCCGCCGATGTAAAACACCAGAAACAACGCCTTTTGCGCTGCCGGAACGGCGCCGCGTGTAGCCGCAAAGTCGCTCATCAGACTTTAAAACGCGACACGCCGCTGCGCAGACCGACCGCAACCTGGCTCAGTTCATCAATGGCAAAGCTGGCCTGGCGCAGGGATTCCACGGTCTGGCTACTGGCATCACCCAGTTGCACCAACGCGTGGTTAATCTGCTCGGCGCCGGTGGCCTGTGCCTGCATACCTTCGTTGACCATTAACACCCTCGGCGCCAGAGCCTGGACCTGATGGATGATCTGCGACAACTGCTCGCCCACTTGCTGCACTTCGAACATGCCGCGGCGCACTTCTTCGGAGAACTTGTCCATGCCCATCACGCCTGCCGACACCGCCGACTGGATCTCGCGCACCATCTGCTCGATGTCGTAGGTCGCTACGGCCGTCTGGTCCGCCAGGCGGCGCACTTCGGTGGCGACCACGGCAAAACCTCGCCCGTATTCACCGGCCTTCTCGGCTTCAATCGCAGCATTGAGCGACAACAGGTTGGTCTGGTCGGCGACCTTGACGATGGTCACCACCACTTGGTTGATGTTGCCGGCCTTCTCGTTGAGGATCGCCAGCTTGGCGTTAACCAGGTCAGCGGCGCCCATCACCGAGTGCATGGTTTCTTCCATACGCGCCAAGCCTTGCTGACCGGAACCGGCGGCGACCGATGCCTGGTCAGCGGCGGTGGAAACTTCGGTCATGGTACGAACCAAATCCTTGGAAGTGGCCGCGATCTCGCGGGACGTCGCGCCGATCTCGGTGGTGGTGGCGGCGGTTTCGGTGGCAGTGGCCTGTTGCTGCTTGGAAGTAGCGGCGATCTCGGTGACCGAGGTCGTCACCTGTACCGACGAACGCTGGGCTTGGGACACCAACGCGGTCAGCTCGGTCATCATGTCGTTGAAGCCGGTTTCAACGACACCGAATTCGTCCTTGCGCTCCAGGTTCAGGCGTTTGCTCAAGTCCCCCGTGCGCATGGTGTCAAGGATCTCGACGATGCGACTCATCGGCGCCATGATCGCACGCATCAGCAACAGACCGCAGAGGCCAGCGGCAAGAATGGCCAGGATCAGCGAAACACCCATGCTGATCTTGGCGGCCGAGACGGCGTCGTCGATGGCGGCGGTGGCGTTATCGGCGACCTGCTTGTTCTCACTAATAATGTCATTGAGCTTCATGCGGCCTTCGGTCCAGGCGGGCGTCAATTGCTCATCGAACAGCTTTTGCGCCTCGACAGCGTTGTTAGCCTGATGGGCCTCCAGGACCTGAGCAAGCATCTTGTTGTAGGTCTGATGGAGTTTCTCGAAGGCGTCGAACTCGGCGCGATCCTGACCAATTTTGATAGTGCCCGCGTAGCTGGCCATATGCTGTTCAAGGCGTGCTTCGAAGGCCTTGTAGTCCTGCTTGTCGGCCTCTGAGATGCTCTGATTTTTGTGCGTGCCGACCAATTCCTGGGTTTGCAGGTAGCTGTCGACCCAGGCGCTGCGAATCATCGAGCTGAAAAACAGCCCAGGCACGGCGTCGTCCCGAACGGACGTTTCGCTGACTTCGATCTTCAGCAGACGTGAATACGAGACCACGACCATCAGCAGCATGATCGCGATAATTACCGCAAAGCTCGCCAAAATTCTTTGGCGCAAGGTCCAGTTCTTCACAGTAATTCCTCGAAGGGGCATTCAAATGGAGGGGAGTATAGCTGAGCAGATGCCCTCCTTTATCAATGCGGTTTGATGTAACGATCACAGAAAGCAAAAACACCCCGAACCAGGTTAACGGCCGGGGTGCTGGAGGTCCACGGTGCGTGTTCAGAGTGTGGCTTGGCGCACCTGCTTTTCCAACTCGACCTTCAGACTTGGTTCAAGCTTCAACTGGCGCGCCAATTCGTCCAGATAGGCCTTTTCCATGAAGTTTTCCTCGTCCACCAGCATCACGCTGGCGACGTACATCTCGGCGGCCATTTCCGGCGTGACGGCTGCGCGCGCCACATCGGCGGGGTCCAGGGGTTTATTCAACTCGGCGTGCAGCCAGTTTTGCAGCTCGCGGTCATTATCCAGCTTGGTAAACTCGCCTTCGATCAGCGCGCGTTCGCGCTCGTCCACATGCCCGTCAGCCTTGGCGGCCGCGACCAGCGCTTTAAGAATGCCCTGGCTGTGCTGCTCGACCTGGGCCGATGGCAAGCGGTCGATGGTTTGCGGCTCGCCCTGGGGTGCATTGGCCTGTTGCGCCTGCCAATTGCCGTAGGCCTTGTAGGCAATTACACCCAATGCTGCCAAGCCACCGTAGGTCAGGGCCTTGCCGCCAAACTTGCGCGCTTTTTTATTGCCCAGCAACAGCCCCATGGCGCCCGCCGCCAAGGCTCCGCCGCCCGCGCCGCCAAGCAAACTGCCCAGCCCGCCACCGCCGAGCAGCCCATCGAGGGCGCCTTTATCATTCGGTTTGCGCGGGTCGCCGGCCTTTTTCTGCAACATATCCTGGCCAGACTTGAGTAACTGATCGAGCAATCCACGGGTATTCATACATAGCCTCCAGACACTGGGTTCGTAGGACCAATAGGCCCTCAGCGTAAAACTAAGTGCCAAAAACCCCAGATCTAGAGTGCTTCGAGTTGTAACGTCGCCAGCCAATACCGGAAACCTCTTGTTTCATATGCAACGCCATCACCCCGCCCTCAACCAATTTTCCTTCCTCATCGAACCGCTTAAGCTATCCGGCGTCTGTTTAAAGTCCGTTGCGTTTGGCCGAAGGCATGTCCGAACCGTTATTTCTGATCCGCTACGTGCCAGGAACGGCGCGGGATTTGCTCACGACAGGTTGTCTCTATGCACCGCAGGAATTTGCTCAAAGCGTCCATGGCCATTGCGGCTTACACCGGTTTATCCGCCACTGGCCTGCTGGCCGCACAGGCCTGGGCAGGTAACCGTGCCGCCGATGGCAAGGCCGTGGCGTTTGATTTTGAAGCGCTCAAGGCCCAAGCCAAACAGCTCGCCGGGACCGCGTATAAAGACACCAAACAGATGCTGCCGCCGACCTTGGCGACCCTGACGCCGCAGAATTTCAATGCCATCGGCTACGACGGTAACCATTCGCTGTGGAAGGAATTGAACGGCCAGCTCGACGTGCAGTTCTTCCACGTCGGCATGGGGTTCAAGACGCCGGTGCGCATGCACAGCGTCGACCCCAAGACCCGCGAAGCACGCGAGGTGCATTTCCGCCCTTCGCTGTTCAACTATGAAAAGACCACGGTCGACACCCAGCAACTGACCGGCGACTTGGGGTTCTCCGGTTTCAAGCTGTTCAAGGCACCGGAACTGGATCGCCATGATGTGCTGTCCTTCCTCGGCGCCAGCTACTTCCGCGCGGTGGACTCCACCGGCCAGTACGGCCTTTCCGCACGCGGCCTGGCGATTGATACCTACGCGAAAAAACGCGAAGAGTTCCCTGACTTCACGCAGTTCTGGTTCGAAACCCCAGCGAAGGACGCCACGCGCTTTGTGGTCTATGCCCTGCTCGACTCCCCGAGTGCCACCGGTGCCTATCGCTTCGACATTGATTGCCAGGCCAACCAAGTGGTGATGGCCATCGACGCGAACATCAACGCGCGCACCGCCATCGAGCAACTGGGCATCGCGCCGATGACTAGCATGTTCAGTTGCGGCACCGTTGAGCGCCGTATGTGCGACACGATCCACCCGCAAATCCACGACTCGGATCGCCTGGCGATGTGGCGCGGCAACGGCGAGTGGATCTGCCGCCCGCTGAACAACCCGGCCAAGCTGCAGTTCAACGCGTTCACCGACACGGACCCGAAAGGCTTCGGCCTGGTGCAGACCGACCATGAGTTCGCCAGCTACCAGGACACCGTGGACTGGTACAGCAAGCGCCCAAGCCTATGGGTGGAACCGACGACGGCGTGGGGCGAAGGCTCGATCGACTTGCTGGAAATCCCCACCACTGGCGAAACCCTGGACAACATCGTGGCCTTCTGGACCCCGAAAAAACCTGTAGCCGCCGGCGATTCACTCAACTACGGCTACAAGCTGTACTGGAGCGCGCTACCACCGGTGAGCACACCACTGGCGCAAGTCGACGCTACCCGTTCCGGCATGGGCGGCTTTACCGAAGGTTGGGCACCGGGCGAGCACTACCCCGAAGTGTGGGCGCGTCGCTTTGCCGTGGACTTCAAGGGCGGGGGGCTGGATCGCCTGCCGGCCGGCACCGGAATCGAGCCCGTGGTGACCTGTTCCCACGGTGAAGTGAAAGACTTCAGCGTGCTGGTGCTCGACAACATCAAGGGCTATCGCATTCTGTTCGATTGGTACCCAACCAGCGACAGCGTGGAGCCGGTGGAATTGCGGCTGTTTATCCGCACCCAGGACCGTACCTTGAGTGAAACCTGGCTGTACCAGTACTTCCCGCCAGCGCCGGACCAACGCAAGTACACCTGACACCGAGGTGCACAATGTGGGAGGGGGCTTGCTCCCGAATGCTGAGTATCAGTCGCTGTATCTATTGGCTGACCCATCGCATTCGGGAGCAAGCCCCCTTTCACATTATTCAGCGGTGGCTCAGAACCGCGAGACGCTTTTCATCGCCCCAATCAAGTACAGCATCGCCACCTGATCGTTCTCGGTCAGCGCGCGGTACTGCTCCAGCAATTGCACCTCATCCGAGCTCAACCTTCTGCCACGCAAAGACACCTTGCGGGTCAGAAACCTCACCACCGCACCCGCAACACCATAGGACTTGGCCATGGACTGCTTCTCCTGATATCGATCTATGACTCCTGGCGCCCATTACCTGCCTCCCGTGACGCGCAAGGCGTTTGCGGACTGAACCGACTGACTCCCTGGGCCAGAAATCAGACTTACCCTAAGCGTAGAAACAATCTGCTCCCGTGTGGGATTTTTTTAGAGTATTAACTTAAATAAATCGCTTAGGTAACAAAGACCTACAGCGTCTTCCCACACTGTCGCCGACAGAGGTAAATGCCGCAAAAACAACCGCGAAAAAAACCCACCGGGTCAGGGCAGGTTTTGATGGGCCAAGTGTGGGATCAATCCCTCAGATCAGATTCATGGATCGGCTGATCGCGGTGGGTCGCCCGTTGATACTGCGCCGGCCAGATCGCCTGGCGCCCGCCCAAGTCATCATCGGCATGCAGCGGCCAGTACGGGTCACGCAACAGTTCACGGGCCAAGAAGATGATATCGGCCTGACAAGTACGCAAGATGTGCTCGGCCTGGGCTGGCTCGGTAATCATGCCGACCGTACCGGTGGCAATGCCCGACTCCTTGCGCACACGTTCGGCAAAGCGCGTCTGGTAACCGGGGCCGGTGGGAATTTCGGCGTTGGCGGCGGTGCCACCGGAGGATACGTCGATCAAGTCCACGCCACGGTCTTTCAGGCGTCGCGCCAGTTCCACGGTTTCATCCGGGTTCCAGCCGTCTTCCACCCAATCGGTGGCCGATACCCGCACGAACAGCGGCAGCTCCTCGGGCCAGACTTCGCGCACCGCCTTGGTCACTTCCAGCACCAGGCGGATGCGATTTTCAAACGAACCACCGTATTGGTCCTGACGCTGGTTGCTGATCGGCGACAGGAATTGGTGCAGTAGATAACCGTGCGCAGCATGGATTTCCACCACTTCAAAACCGGCGGTCAGCGCGCGTTTGGCGGCAGCGACAAAGTCGGCGATCACGTGCTGGATTTGCGCCTCGTCCAATGGCGTGGGCTGCGTGTGATTGGGGTCGAAGGCAATCGGCGATGGCCCCACCGGCACCCAGCCGCCATCTTCCGGCTTAACGCTGCCGTGCTTGCCGATCCACGGCCGATGGGTGCTGGCCTTGCGCCCGGCATGCGCCAACTGAATACCTGCCACCGCGCCCTGGGCGGCAATGAAACGCGTGATGCGTTGCAGCGGTTCGATTTGTGCGTCGTTCCACAGGCCCAGGTCCTGGGCGGTGATACGACCATCAGCGGTCACGGCGGTGGCTTCAGTGAAAATCAGCCCGGCGCCGCCCACGGCACGGCTGCCAAGGTGTACCAAGTGCCAGTCATTGGCCAGGCCATCGTCGGATGAGTACTGGCACATCGGCGAGACGGCAATCCGGTTGAGCAGGGTCAATTGACGGAGGGTGTAGGGTTCGAGCAGCTGACTCATGGCGCACCTCTTCTGGGTCCTGTGGGCACTATTCAAACAGTGCTTAGAGCCTAGTCGACAACAGTGGATTGCACAGGGTTCAGACGGAAAGCGGGAGCCGATTGCCGGCTCCCGTGTTGCAGTGACTTACATTTCGACCTGGGTGCCCAGCTCGATCACCCGGTTTACCGGGAGCTTGAAGAAGCGCAGGTTGCCGTTGGCATTCTTCAACATGAAGGCAAACAAGCTTTCACGCCAACGGGCCATGCCCTTGATGCGCGAGGCGATCACCGTTTCGCGGCTGAGGAAGTAGGTGGTACGCATCGGGCTGAAATCCAGGTCTTCCAGATGGCACAGCTTCAGCGCCTCGGGCACGTCAGGCTCGTCGGTAAAGCCGAAATGCAGGATCACCCGGAAGAAGCCTTCCCCATAGGCGTCCACCTCAAAGCGCCGTGAGGCGGGCACGCGCGGAATATCTTCGTAGACCACCGTCAGCATCACCACCTGTTCATGCAACACCTGGTTATGCAACAAGTTGTGCAACAACGCGTGGGGCACGGCGTCCGGGCGCGCGGTGAGGAACACGGCGGTACCCTGCACACGATGCGGCGGCTGCACGCGGATACTGCTGATAAAGATCGGCAAGGGCAGCCCGCCTTCGTCGAGGCGGTCCATTAACAGCTCTTTGCCGCGTTTCCAGGTGGTCATCAGCACAAACAGCACAATCCCTGCTAACACTGGGAAGGCACCGCCCTGCAAGATTTTCGGCACGTTGGCGGCGAAGAACAGGCCATCGACCAACAAGAAGCCGATCAACACCGGAATCGCCAGCACCGGTGGCCATTTCCACAGCAACAACATCACCGCCGACACCAGGATGCTGGTGATCAGCATGGTGCCGGTCACTGCCACGCCGTAGGCCGAGGCCAAGGCGTTCGAAGATTCGAAGCCCAGCACGAGCAGGATCACGCCGACCATCAGCGACCAGTTCACCGCACCGATGTAAATCTGGCCTTGCTCGGCACTCGAGGTGTGCTGGATGTGCATGCGCGGGATGTAACCCAATTGGATCGCCTGGCGGGTCAAGGAGAACGCGCCGGAAATCACCGCCTGGGAGGCAATGACGGTGGCCAGGGTCGACAGTGCCACCAGCGGGATCAACGCCCACTCCGGCGCCAACAAATAGAACGGGTTACGCGCCGCTTCGGGGTTTTCCAGCAGCAAAGCGCCCTGACCGAAATAATTGAGCACCAGTGCCGGCAGCACCAGAGCGAACCAGGCGCGGGCGATCGGCTTGCGGCCGAAGTGCCCCATGTCGGCGTACAGCGCTTCGGCCCCCGTCAAGGCCAGCACCACGGCGCCGAGGATTGCCACGCCTATGCCCGGATGGGACACAAAGAAACGCCAGCCCCACGCCGGGTTCAGCGCATTGAGCACCTCAGGGTGTTGCACAATCCCGTGTACACCGAGGCCACCGAGCACCAGAAACCACACCACCATCACCGGCCCGAACAGCTTGCCGATGCGGTCGGTGCCGTGTTTCTGAATCAGGAACAGGCCCACCAGCACCACCAACGACAGTGGCACCACCCAGCGCTCAAGGCCATCAAAGGCGAGCTCCAGACCTTCGACCGCCGACAATACCGAGATCGCCGGGGTGATCATGCTATCGCCGTAAAACAACGCCGCACCGATCAGGCCGAGGATCACCAGCACCGAACGTAACTTGGGGTACGGCGCCGCCGCCCGCCGCGCCAATGCCGTCAGGGCCATGATGCCGCCTTCGCCCTGGTTGTCCGCGCGCAAAATAAACAGCACGTATTTGATCGACACAACCCACACCAGCGACCAGAAAATCAGCGCCAGAATGCCGAAAACGCCGTCATGGTTAACCTGAACCCCATAACCGCCGGTGAACACTTCTTTAAGGGTATAGAGCGGGCTGGTACCGATATCGCCGTAAACCACCCCGACCGCCGCCACCAGCATGCCAATCGGCTTTGCATTGGAGTGCTCGGCACCTGCTGCCTGACTATTTGCCTGACCCATCAACCACTCCTGCCCTTTGACCTGAGGTCTTTTATAAACAACGCGTCTAAGCTGACCGTAGCATGCGCTGTTTTACTTCTCGTAACAGACGTTTTATTGACCCAAGGGTTTTACCCATGGCAACGGCGCGAAGCATAGCGCAGCACTCGTCGCATTTCCCTGCATAAAGCTGGTCAAGTGCGTTGCCCATCGCTAGAATTGCGCACTTTTTGATCAGAGGCGCGTTAAGTGCCCGTCCGCCGCCCTGCCCTTCATGGCGGCGGCGTCATTCAATACCGAGGTTAGACATGTCCACCACCATCGCAAAAGCCAACCCCAAGGTCGGCTTTGTATCCCTGGGTTGCCCGAAGGCTCTGGTCGACTCCGAGCGCATCCTCACGCAACTGCGTATGGAAGGCTATGACGTCGTGTCCACGTACCAGGACGCCGACGTGGTGGTGGTCAACACCTGTGGCTTCATCGACTCGGCCAAGGCTGAGTCGCTGGAAGTGATCGGCGAAGCCATCAAGGAAAACGGCAAAGTCATCGTCACCGGCTGCATGGGCGTGGAAGAAGGCGCTATCCGTAATGTGCACCCGAGCGTGCTGGCCGTGACCGGCCCGCAGCAATACGAGCAAGTGGTTAATGCCGTGCACGACGTAGTGCCGCCGCGTCAGGACCACAACCCGCTGATCGACTTGGTGCCGCCGCAAGGCATCAAGCTGACGCCGCGCCACTACGCGTACTTGAAGATATCCGAAGGCTGCAACCACAGTTGCAGCTTCTGCATCATCCCGTCGATGCGCGGCAAGCTGGTCAGCCGCCCGGTCGGTGACGTACTCGACGAAGCCCAGCGCCTGGTCAAATCCGGCGTGAAAGAGCTGTTGGTGATCTCCCAAGACACCAGCGCCTATGGTGTTGACGTTAAATACCGCACCGGTTTCTGGAATGGCGCGCCGGTGAAAACCCGCATGACCGAGCTCTGCGAAGCCCTAAGCAGCCTGGGCGTATGGGTACGCCTGCACTACGTTTACCCGTACCCGCACGTGGACGAGCTGATCCCGTTGATGGCCGCCGGCAAGATCCTGCCGTACCTGGACATCCCGTTCCAGCACGCCAGCCCGAAAATCCTCAAGGCGATGAAACGCCCAGCCTTTGAAGACAAGACCCTGGCGCGCATCAAGAACTGGCGCGAGATCTGCCCGGAGCTGATCATCCGCTCGACCTTCATCGTCGGCTTCCCCGGCGAAACCGAAGAAGACTTCCAGTACCTGCTGGACTGGCTGACCGAAGCGCAGCTGGACCGCGTCGGCTGTTTCCAGTACTCACCGGTGGAAGGCGCTCCGGCCAACCTGCTGGACGCTGCCATCGTACCGGACGACGTCAAGCAAGACCGTTGGGAGCGCTTCATGGCGCACCAGCAGGCGATCAGCTCGGCGCGCCTGCAACTGCGCATCGGCAAGGAAATCGAAGTGCTGATCGACGAAGTCGACGAGCAAGGCGCAGTTGGCCGTTGCTTCTTCGATGCGCCGGAGATCGACGGTAACGTGTTTATCGACGATGCCAGCGGTTTGAAGCCGGGCGACAAAGTCTGGTGCACGGTGACTGACGCGGACGAATACGACCTGTGGGCGCAAAAGCGCGACTGATCGTCACTGACGTGTAAAAAAATGAAAAAGCCCCGCCTCTGGACAAGATGCGGGGCTATTTTAGGTCTATCGTTTGCCCATTGGCGCCAATCATCGGCAAGGGGCAGCGGGCATGCGTCAGCGTTCAGTTATCCACACACCTAAAATCAGCGACTACGCGCAGTTGGCGCAGATCTGGGAAGACTCGGTGCGAGCCACCCACGATTTCTTGCCGGACAGCTACATCGTCCTGCTTAAGGACCTGGTACTGAAACGTTACTTGGACTCGGTGATGCTGATCTGCACCAAAGACGCTCGCCAACGTATTACCGGGTTTGCCGGGGTGGCAGCGGGCAAGATCGAAATGCTGTTTATCGACCCGCAGTACCGTGGCCAGGGCCTGGGCCGACAGCTGCTGCGTTATGCGATCGAGCACATGAATGCCGATGAGTTGGACGTCAACGAACAGAACCCCCAGGCCGTGGGCTTTTACTTCAAACAGGGTTTCGAAGTGATCGGACGTGCGGAACATGATGGTCTGGGCCAGCCGTACCCGTTGCTGCACATGCGTCTGCGTCAGCAGCAACATCTACGCAGTGGCTGACCCCACACATTTTGAAGCCTGTATTGACCAATAAAGCACCGTGCTGAAATGGGGCCGGGATTAACCGCGCCCACACAGGTACAATAGCCGCCCCCTTTTGCTACGGCCCTTGTCATGACTGACCCCATACGCCTCTCCAAACGCCTTATCGAACTGGTCGGTTGCTCCCGTCGGGAGGCCGAGTTGTTTATCGAAGGCGGCTGGGTCTCGGTGGACGGCGAAGTGATCGACGAGCCGCAGTTCAAGATCACCACCCAAAAGGTCGAGCTGGACCCAGAGGCGCAAGCCACTGCGCCGGAGCCGGTGACCATTCTGCTGCACGCGCCGGTGGGTGTGGATGCCGAAACGGCCATGGCCTCGATCAGCGCCGAAACCTTGTCGGAAGAACACCGTTTCAGCAAACGCCCGCTTAAAGGCCACTTCCTGCGCCTGACCGCCAGTGCCGACCTGCAAGCCAAGGCCAGCGGCCTGCTGGTGTTCACTCAAGACTGGAAGATTCTGCGCAAGTTGACCGCCGATGCCGCCAAGATCGAGCAGGAATACGTGGTGGAGGTTGAAGGCGACATGGTTGCCCACGGCCTCAACCGCCTGAACCACGGCCTGACCTACAAAGGCAAAGAGCTGCCGGCCGTGAAAGCCAGCTGGCAGAACGAAAACCGCCTGCGCTTTGCGATGAAGAACCCGCAACCGGGCGTGATCGCCCTGTTCTGCGAAGCCGTTGGCTTAAAAGTCATCGCCATCCGCCGCATCCGCATTGGCGGTGTGTCCATCGGCAAAGTGCCGGTGGGCCAATGGCGTTACCTGTCCGGCAAAGAGAAGTTCTAAGCCGCCCCTCCTTTTCTCGGCACCGACACATGTGCGCGGTGCCCTCAGTTGAATACCAGGATTACCCATCATGATTCACAACGACGTACTGCGCAGCGTGCGCTACATGCTCGACATCAGCGACAACAAGATGGTCGAGATCATCAAGCTCGGCGGTATGGACGTGACCAAGGAAGACCTGCTGACTTACCTCAAGAAAGACGAGGAAGAAGGCTTTGTGTTCTGCCCGGATGACGTCATGGCCCACTTCCTCGATGGCCTGGTGATCTTCAAGCGCGGCAAGGACGAAAGCCGTGCGCCGCAGCCGATCGAAACCCCGGTGACCAACAACATCATCCTCAAGAAGCTGCGCGTGGCCTTCGAACTGAAAGAAGACGACATGCACGCGATCCTCAAGGCTGCCGAGTTCCCGGTATCCAAGCCTGAGCTGAGCGCACTGTTCCGCAAGTTCGGTCACACCAACTACCGTACGTGCGGCGACCAGTTGCTGCGTAATTTCCTCAAGGGCCTGACCCTGCGGGTTCGTGCGTAAGCCATGAGTTACAACGTCTCGCCCGTCGGTTTCGTGCGCTCCTGCTTCAAGGAGAAGTTCGCCATCCCACGCCAACCGCAACTGGCACCGGCCGCCCGTGGCGTGCTGGAGCTGGTGGCGCCGTTCGACAGCGGTGAGGCGGTGCAGGGCCTGGAGCAGGTCAGCCATGTCTGGTTGCTGTTTCTGTTCCATCAAGCCCTGGAAGACAAGCCGCGCCTGAAAGTACGCCCGCCGCGCCTGGGCGGCAACACGTCCATGGGCGTGTTCGCCACTCGCGCCACCCATCGGCCCAATGGCATTGGCCAGTCCGTGGTGAAACTGGACAAGGTCGAGCCGGGCCGGCTGTGGATTTCGGGGATAGATTTGCTTGATGGCACGCCAGTGCTGGATATCAAGCCGTATGTACCGTACGCCGACATTATCGACGGTGCCACCAACCGTGTCGCCAGCAGTGCGCCGCAGCTGATTCCCGTGCAGTGGCTGAAGACTGCCCTGCAACAGGCACAGGGCCATGCGCAGCGCCTTGACGAGCCATTGGTGGCCTTAATCGAACAGTGTCTGGCGCAGGATCCACGGCCGGCGTATCAAACGCCGGGGCCGGAGCGCGAATATGGCGCGCAGTTCTGGGATGTGGATGTGCGGTGGCACTATCCCGAGGTTGGGGTGATTTGTGTGCTGGAAGTCATTGCGGCCAAGTAAACGCCGAAAACAAATGTGGGAGCTGCCACACAAGCCTGCTCCCACATTCATTTGGATCAGCGTTTATTTCTCGACGAACGCACGCTCGATCAAGTAATCACCCGGCTCACGCATACGTGGCGAAACTTTCAGACCGAAGCTGTTCAGCACTTCGCTGGTCTCGTCCAACATGCTTGGGCTGCCACAGAGCATGGCGCGGTCATCTTCGGGGTTGATTGGCGGCAGGCCGATGTCACTGAACAGCTTGCCGCTGCGCATCAGGTCGGTCAGACGGCCTTCGTTTTCGAATGGCTCACGGGTCACGGTCGGATAGTAGATCAACTTGTCACGCAGGGCCTCGCCGAAGAACTCGTTCTGCGGCAGGTGCTCGGTGATGAATTCGCGGTAAGCGACTTCGTTGACGTAACGCACGCCGTGGCACAGGATCACTTTTTCGAAACGCTCGTAGGTTTCCGGGTCTTGGATCACGCTCATAAATGGCGCGAGGCCCGTACCGGTGCTGAGCAGGTACAGGTGTTTGCCCGGCTTCAAATCGTCAAGCACCAGGGTGCCTGTCGGTTTTTTGCTGATGATGATCTCGTCGCCTTCCTTCAAGTGCTGCAATTGGGAAGTCAGCGGGCCATCAGGCACCTTGATGCTGAAGAACTCCAGATGCTCTTCCCAGTTCGGGCTGGCAATGGAGTAAGCGCGCATGAGCGGGCGGCCATTAGGCTGTTGCAGGCCGATCATCACGAACTGACCGTTCTCGAAGCGCAAGCCCGGGTCGCGGGTGCACTTGAAGCTGAACAGAGTGTCGTTCCAGTGATGAACACTGAGGACACGCTCGTGGTTCATGTTGCTCATGTACGGGGGACTCCTGGAAATGGGTCTGCGCCAAAATGTTGGATGCGCAATTGCACAGCATTCTAATGGCGGCGACAATATCTGTTAACTGGATTATTAAGATAAGGGTTATCGGTTATATCGATATGCGATTTACTCTCCGTCAACTGCAAGTCTTCGTCGCCGTCGCCCAGCAGGAAAGCGTCTCACGCGCTGCTGGCCTTCTGGCCTTATCGCAATCCGCCGCCAGCACCTCGATTACCGAGCTGGAGCGTCAATCCAGCTGCCAATTATTCGACCGCGCGGGCAAACGCCTGAGCCTCAATGCCCTCGGCCATCAGTTGTTGCCCCAGGCCGTGGCGCTGCTGGACCAGGCCAAGGAGATCGAAGACCTGCTCAACGGCAAGTCCGGCTTCGGCTCGCTGGCGGTCGGCGCCACCCTGACCATCGGCAATTACCTGGCCACGCTGCTGATCGGCAGCTTCATGCAGCAGCACCCCGAAAGCCAGGTGAAGCTGCACGTGCAGAACACTGCACATATCGTGCACCAGGTGGCGCACTACGAAATTGACCTGGGTCTAATCGAAGGCGACTGCAGCCACCCGGACATCGAGGTACAAACCTGGGTCGAAGATGAGCTGGTAGTTTTTTGCGCACCGCAGCATCACTTGGCCAAACGCGGCGTGGCGAGCATGGATGAGTTGACCCACGAAGCGTGGATACTGCGCGAACAAGGCTCCGGCACGCGGCTGACCTTTGACCAAGCCATGCGTCATCACCGCAGCGCGCTGAATATCCGCCTGGAGCTGGAACACACCGAGGCGATCAAGCGTGCGGTGGAGTCAGGGTTGGGGATTGGCTGTATTTCCCGGTTGGCACTGCGCGATGCGTTTCGCCGTGGCAGCTTGGTACCGGTGGAAACCCCGGACTTGGACCTGGCGCGCCAGTTCTACTTCATCTGGCATAAACAGAAGTACCAAACGTCGGCGATGCGCGAGTTTCTAGAGCTGTGCCGCGCCTTCACCGCCGGGGTTCAGCGCAGCGACGAGATCGTGCTGCCGAGCATTGCCTGAGCCTCAGATCAGAATCACGGCCCACACCAGGGTAATCATGGTCAGCGCGACGAATTGCGCGGCGCTGCCCATGTCCTTGGCGTTTTTCGACAGCGGGTGCAGGTCGAGAGAGATCCGGTCGATGGCGGCTTCCACCGCTGAATTGAGCAACTCGACGATCAACGCCAGCAAGCACACGGCGATCAACAAGGCGCGCTCGACGCGGCTGACGTGCAGGAAAAAGCTCAGCGGGATCAGGATCACGTTGAGCAATACCAACTGACGGAATGCTGCCTCGCCAGTGAAAGCCGCACGCAGGCCATCCAGGGAATAACCACCTGCGTTGAAGATACGTTTGATACCGGTTTGACCCTTGAAAGGCGACATAGATGTAGGCAACTGAACCAAAGGAGTGGGGGAAACTAGATCACGCAAAGTCAAAAAAGCGTGAATCAGTAACAACTTAATGCTGCGAAATTGACTCAAGTTGTTGCAAGAGCAACGCTGCCTGAGTGCGCGTGCGTACGCCCAGCTTGCGGAAAATCGCCGTAACGTGGGCCTTGATGGTCGCTTCAGACACGCTTAGCTCGTAGGCAATCTGCTTGTTCAACAACCCTTCGCAGACCATGGTCAGTACTCGAAACTGCTGGGGTGTCAGGCTGGCAAGGCCATCCCGGGCAGCCTTGGCTTCGTCGGACACGTTGATTTCTTCGAACGCTTGCGGCGGCCAGGACACGTCACCGTCCAACACCATACGCACGGCTTTCTGGATATCTTCTATACCGCTGGACTTGGGAATAAAGCCGCTGGCGCCAAACTCCTTGGAGCGCACCACCACGTCAGCGTCTTCCTGGGCCGAGACCATCACCACCGGAATCTGCGGGTATTGCCCGCGCAACAGTACCAGCCCCGAGAAACCGTAGGCGCCGGGCATGTTGAGGTCGAGCAACACCAGGTCCCAGTCGGATTTTTCGGTGAGACGGGCTTCCAGCTCAGCAATGCTGGCCACTTCGACCAGGCGCACGTCCGGCCCAAGGCCCAGGGTTACGGCCTGATGCAGCGCACTGCGAAACAGTGGGTGGTCATCAGCTATCAGGATTTCGTATGTGGCCATTGATTAAATGATCCTGTTTTTATGGCAGCCCTGATGGGTTCAGGGTTCGCCAGTACACAAGGCAACGGCCAGGCAGCCATCACCACAGGGCATGCTCAACGTCAAAAACACCTGCAACGACGCTGAAAATTCACGCTTACGCCCCAATCGGCGCCCAGCATGCCCAGCGTAGCCTAGAGGGTCAAGCACTACGCCCGCGGGCATTCTAGCGGGCCGCGGGTTTACGGTGCCATCATGCAAACGTCGTGTGGTTATAGCACCGGGATATAGGGTGTAAGGCGAGTATGGACGATGTCCGTCGGGTCCAGCGGTAGTTGGAACTTGGCTGCCAAGTAATGGGTGCTGAAGACGTCGAGGTAGGCGTCCAGCACTTCACTGGCGGCTTGGTCGTTGGCCAGCTCCAGGCACAACGCCGCGACTTCGGCGGTGCAGAAATGGTCATCACGTTTGGAGCGGCGCAGCTTGTAGCGCGACAGCTGTTCGGGCGCCAGGCTGAGCACCGGCAAGTGTTCCAGGTAGGGGCTTTTGCGGAACATCTTGCGTGCCTCGCTCCAGGTGCCGTCCAGCAGGATAAACAGTGGGCGCTTGCCAGCCTGCACCGTGACTTCGCCGACGACCCGCTCAGGCGCGACGAATTCGCCGGGGAACACGATATAGGGCTGCCATTGCGGGTCGGCCAGCAAGGTCAACAGTTCGGGGTCGACCTCGGTGCGCGACCAAGCGAACGCGGTGGTGTCTTCGATCACATCGGCGATCAGCCAGCCGGTATTGCTGGGTTTCATCGGCTCAACGTCGTGCATCAGCAGACACATGGCCGAGCGAGCTTCTACCTTCGGCCGCCAGGCACACAGGCAATACTCGGGAATTACCCGACAGCCGGGGCAGCGTTGGGCGCGCGAACCACGGTTGAGAAAAGGCCGCACGGCCCGCGCCAGGCGCTGAGTACGCAAACGGGAGACGGCATGGCTCATCGGGTACAACCCATGAAAGGGGAAATCGACACTGAGGGAACTCGAGGCAGGCTTTAAGTGGCCGCAGTTTACCAGAGCCATCCGCACTTCTGAGCGATACGCCTGGCTGTAGTGGCAAGGGCTCACCTATAATTGCGCGCCACTGAACGCACAGCGCAGTGGCTGGTCTATGCACCAGTAACCGAATCAGGAGAGTTTCATGCTGCGTTCCATGCTGCGCGTTGTCGCCCCATCCGTCGCCCTTGCGTTGGTGTTGCCTATGGGCGCCCACGCGGCCTCGCTGCTGGAGGCCCAAATGAACCGCAAGCTGCAAAGCGTCGCGGCTGAAAGCAACAAGGACCTGCCCCGGGAAATCGACGAAAAAACTCTGGAAGTGGCCTACACCGTTGAAGGCATGCAACTGATCGATCACCTCAGTGTGCAACCTGACCGCGCTGAACAGATGCGCGCCAACCCCAAGGCCGTGTATTTCCAGCTGGGTCAGAGCGTGTGCCTGAACAAGGGTTACCGCGAGTTGATGGCCAAGGGCGCGGTGATGCGCTACGAAATCACCGAGAACAAGACCAACCGCCCAGTGGCGTCGGTCAAGTTTGTAGAAGCGGATTGCCCGGCACCTGCGGCAGCCAAGAAGAAAAAGTAATAGACGCCCCACCGTCGCGCGCTGCTGTCCTGTGGCGCGCACGTCCCTCGCTGCCTATGCCAGACAACAGCTAAACTCCCTGATGTGTCGCCAATAACCGGTTGCCAGTCAAGGGTTTTTCGGCTCATGATCACGTTATCCCGGCAGCCCTTCCATCGCGTTTTTCACGCCGCTCTGTAACATTTTCAGGGCAAAAGAAGGTTGCCCTCCTGCGATTTGCAGTGCAAAGGTTTCCAAATCACAAGGAACATACAGAGCCCGCCTTGCCACTCGGCGAACACCCTGCAAGCTTGTGGCATGCAGCGACACATGCAGTGTCGTGGCCGCGGACGACTATCTCGCCGATGGCCCAGGTTCTGTGAAGAAGGAGAAGTTGAATGCCTTACGAATCGAATGACCACCTGCTCCGTCATTTTGAAGAACACGGGACCGACCTCACACAGCAGGTCGATGCGCAACTCCAGCTGATCGCTCCCCAAAGCCCGAATATCCCCCTATATCGTGACATGATCCTCACCGTTCTGCGCATGGCCCAAGACGACCGCAATCGCTGGAACGCCAAAATAACCTTGCAGGCAATCCGCGAACTGGATAACGCGTTCCGCGTATTGGAACAGTTCAAGGACCGCCGCAAGGTGACGGTATTTGGCTCAGCGCGAACGCCGGTCGAAAGCCCGCTGTACGCCTTGGCCCGCGATGTCGGCGCCAAGTTGGCGCAATCAGAGCTGATGGTGATCACCGGCGGTGGCGGCGGCATCATGGCAGCAGCCCACGAGGGCGCCGGCCTGGAACACAGCCTGGGGTTCAACATCACCCTGCCGTTCGAACAGCACGCCAACCCCACCATCGACGGCACCGAAAACCTACTGTCCTTCCACTTCTTCTTCACCCGCAAGCTGTTCTTCGTCAAAGAAGCCGATGCATTGGTGCTGTGCCCAGGCGGTTTTGGCACACTGGATGAAGCGCTGGAAGTCCTCACCTTGATCCAGACCGGCAAAAGCCCGCTGGTGCCGGTGGTACTGCTGGATGCTCCGGGCGGCGGGTTCTGGCAAGGCGCACTGGACTTTATCCGCAGCCAGCTGGAAGCCAATCGCTACATCCTGCCCACCGACCTCAAGCTGGTCCGCCTGGTGTACAGCGCTGAAGAGGCGGTGGACGAGATCAATCAGTTCTACGCCAATTTTCACTCCACGCGCTGGTTGAAGCGCGAGTTTGTGGTGCGCATGAATCACCCGCTCAGCGAGCGTGCCCTCGCCCACTTGCAGAGCGAGTTTGCCAGCCTGCGCCTGAGCGGGGAGTTCCAACAGCAGGCGTATACGGGTGAAGAACATGATGAGCCGAGGTTCGGCCATTTGACGCGGTTGGTGTTCAATTTCAATGGGCGTGATCAGGGCCGTCTTCGCGAATTGGTGGATTACATCAACTTACCGGAGAACTGGGCACAGGCTCAGGGGAAGGCACAGCAGCGAGTGACGCCTGAGCCGGCGTGACGTTTTGAAAGCAAAAAAAAAGGCCCACTATTTTCATAGTGGGCCTTTTTTGTGGTGCCTCTGGTGACCTTGCAATGAAGCGAATGGGGCTGCTGCTCGGCCCAGCGGGAGCAAACTCCCTCGCCACAAAAGCTCGCCTATCGTCCTGGTCAATCGTCCATGTCTCGGCCACTCAGTAGTCGGCTGATCATCTCCATCGAGAACCCGCGATAACTTAGGAAACGACCTTGCTTCGCACGCTCCCTGACATCAATCGGCAGATGGCCGGCAAACTTGCGGCGCCAGGTATCTTCGAGCTGCGACTGCCAACTGATACCGCACTCACGCAGGGCAAGATCTATATCGGCGCGTTGCAGACCGCGCTGGCTAAGCTCTTCGCGAATTCGCGCGGGGCCATAGCCGGAGCGCGCTCGGTAGGAGACAAAACTTTCGAGATAACGGGCTTCCGATAGCAGCCCTTCTTCCGTTAAGCGGTCGAGGGCAGTTTCGATCATCTCAGGCTCTGCGCCGCGCTGACGCAGTTTACGCGTCAGCTCGACTCGACCGTGCTCGCGCCGAGCGAGCAGGTCCATTGCAGTACGCCGAACGGCGACGAGTGTATCCAGTACAACAGTCATCGTTTGCTTCAGATGTCAGTGTCGGCTTCTTCTACTTCTTCAACCGGTTCACGGTTGGCTGCAGCTTTCACGTCAGGTGCTGGAGTCAGCAGCTTGTCGCGGATCTGCTTCTCAAGCGTGGCAGCGATATCCGGGTTGTCCGCCAGGAACTTGGCCGAGTTGGCCTTACCCTGACCGATCTTGCTACCGTTGTAGGCATACCAGGCGCCGGACTTCTCGACGAAACCGTGCAGCACACCCAGGTCGATCATCTCGCCGTTCAGGTAGATACCCTTGCCGTAGAGAATCTGGAACTCAGCCTGACGGAAAGGCGGGGCCACTTTGTTCTTAACGACTTTAACGCGGGTTTCGCTACCGACAACCTCGTCGCCTTCTTTAACCGCGCCAGTACGACGGATGTCCAGACGGACCGAAGCGTAGAACTTCAGCGCATTACCACCGGTGGTGGTTTCCGGGCTGCCGAACATCACGCCGATCTTCATACGGATCTGGTTGATGAAGATCACCAAGCAGTTAGCGTTCTTGATGTTACCGGTGATTTTACGCAGCGCCTGGGACATCAGACGGGCTTGCAGGCCCACGTGCATGTCACCCATTTCGCCTTCGATTTCAGCCTTGGGCACCAGGGCCGCCACGGAGTCGACCACGATCACGTCGATGGCATTGGAGCGCACCAGCATGTCGGTGATTTCCAGGGCTTGCTCACCGGTGTCCGGCTGGGAAACCAGCAGGTCGTCAACGTTGACGCCCAGCTTGCCGGCGTATTCAGGGTCGAGGGCGTGCTCGGCGTCGACGAAGGCACAGGTAGCGCCCATTTTTTGCGCCTGGGCAATCACCGACAGAGTCAGGGTAGTTTTACCGGAAGATTCAGGCCCGTAGATTTCAACGATACGGCCTTTTGGCAGGCCGCCAATGCCGAGCGCGATGTCCAGACCCAGAGAGCCAGTGGAAATAGCCGGGATCGCCTGACGGTCGTGATCGCCCATACGCATTACGGCACCCTTGCCGAATTGACGTTCGATCTGACCCAGGGCCGCAGCCAAGGCTTTCTTCTTGTTGTCGTCCATTAAAGTCCTCACGCAATCAATAAGGCCTGACGGCCAACACCTGTATAAGTAGACAGTATTGTTCCACAAAGATCGAAGATCGCCTACCCCTGATTTTCTATTTCTGCTGCAGCTCGTCGCAACAAGCCCTCTAACGCGGCTTTTACCGTTTGTCGGCGGACCTCGTCACGGTTGCCGGGGAAGTGCGCCAGCTCCGCCGTCACCTCTTCGCCAACGCCAAAGGCCAGCCAAACGGTGCCCACCGGCTTGTCCGGCGAACCGCCGTCGGGGCCCGCCACGCCGCTGACCGCCACGGCAAAGCGCGACAGGCTTTTTTCCTGCGCGCCTCGGACCATTGCCTCCACCACCTCCTGGCTGACGGCGCCGACCTTGGGGAACAGGTCGTCTGGAACACCCAATTGCCGCGTCTTCTGTCGATTGGAGTAAGTGACATAACCGGCCTCGAACCAGGCCGAACTGCCCGGAATCCGCGTGATGGCTTCGGCAATGCCCCCGCCAGTGCAGGACTCAGCGGTGGTGACGTGGGCATTGAGCACCTGCAAGCGGCGACCCAATTCAGCGGCCAGTTGAGTGATTTCCTTCACGGTCGTCTCCAGAAGTAGGCGGGGATTTGCCTACCCTACAGGAGCAAATCGCTCGCGCAAGCCACAGACTGGATCAAGATGCTAACGCCCGACGGCGCGCGCATACGCCTGGCAGGCCCGCAAGGCGATCAGGGCGTTATCACCGTCGTCGGTGATGGCGATAATTCGTTGAGCATGCGCCGGGTCAAGTCGGGCTCGCGCGGTTGCATGAACCACGCCGCCGGGGGTGGTGGAGGTTGGCACAGGGCAACCAATGGTGGGGCCGGTGGCGTCGAGTAGGACTGACAAGCGCACATCAGCAGAGGCCAGGCGGTCGCGCAGAGCAGCTTGGTTATGTTGGGCATCGCTCAACTCCCGAGCATGTTGTTGGTCGCTCGCGCTGAGTTGTTGCTCCAGGGCCAGCCGTTTGTCGTGTTCTGCCTGCTGCTGATGCACGTACGCTTCGCGTTGCTGGCTGAGTGCCTGGGCATGCTCAACCGATTGCTGCTCGAGCTGCACGCCATAACGCCAACCCTGCACCTGCCATGCCACCGCCATCAGCAAGAAAACACCGACCCAGCGGCCCGCCTCTAGGATGCGCATAACAGCGCTTTCGCCCGTGCCCACAACTGCAAACGGTCTTCCAGGCCATTGAGCCCACCGTTGATGCGCCGGGTAATCGTGGTGAACTGGTCCCTGTCAGCGAGTTCGTTCAAACCGTTGCTCTGCCAGAACCACGCAGCGGACTCACACGCCCACTGCGGTTGCTCCAGCAGCTCGGGCTGGCGCAGCAGGCGATCATCATCAAACAGCGCCAGGCTGCAGGCGAGGTAGTTACGACGCCCGGTGATCTGGATCAGCCCCCGGCCCCGATACTTCTGGCCGTCTTCGTCCGCCTCGGGGGTATTGCCCAGGCGGGCAGCCAAGGTGCCAGTGTCGTATTTACTCAGGTATTGATCGCTGCCCAGCTCGCGAAGGTAGCGCAGCTCGCCAGATTCGTGACCGATCTGGGCGAGGAAGGCAGCGATGCGCTTTGCACGGTTTATCTCGAAACGAACGAAAGCCCCATTTAAAGGTGTTAAAAAAACGCCCGCTCTAAGGCGGGCACCCGGCATAACGCCAAGCAACTGGGGGAGTGTTATCAGCATTGGTTTTACCCTCAAAAACCTCTATGTCGACAACCCATACGCCGTGATCGAACTGCGATAGCCCGTCACTGGATCGCCGACATGAACCACCTGATTTATCGACCAGCGCCCCTGCATATAGGACGGCCAGCTCTCATCGAGCACTAACAACCCTTCGGCGGCCAACAATGGATTGCCTGGGCAATCGATCAGCAATTTCAAATCTTCACGCCCCACACGACGGAGTTCGCCTTCGGCAACGGCGCGCGCTTCGGCTTCGTTCTGGTAGCGTTGGCGCAAGGTTTTGAACGGCGCATTTCCCACCTGGACCACACGCTGCTTGCCAGCGCCGGCATCCCACCAACTGGCGCGGCAACCTGCGTATTTCGCGCGGGAAGTTTCGTCGAGTTTGGCGGTAATGAAGCTCTGTTCACCGGGGCGGTTGTCTTGCGTCACGGACAGCTTCACCTGCGGCAGTAGCTGGCCGGAGAGCGAATTGGCTCGACCGGCTTCGGCCAACACATAGAGTTCGTTAAACGGTTTGGTGACCGCAGAGTAGAGTTTGGCAAGGCGCGAAATGAACGCCATGTCACTTTCATTGGACTGGTCGATGTGCGCGATCGCAATCCCCTCCAGCGCGGGTGCCACCCGTGGTGAAAAGCCGTGAGGGCTGACCAACTGACGAAACAGCGCGCCCAGCGTTGTCGGACCGTAGCTGGCGGATCGACGCTGACGGTAACCCGTGGCATCGACCACACTGAAGGGCGCGGCGGTGGCCACGATCATCAAGCGCATGGGAAACAGCACCGGGGTACGTTGGGTGACGACAAACTCGCCCTTTTCCACCAAGCCCGACTCCAGATAACCAGCACGCAAGCCGATCTTGCCGCTCAGGGTGGGCAAACCTTCCAGTCCTTCAATATTAAGTGTCAGCTCCAGCCGATCCGCCTTAATGCCGGCAGCGTCAGTGTGGCTCCAGTGCATCAGCCGTTGATTAAGCAGCGCCGCGTTGGCGCCGTAAAACTCCACGATGGGTGTGAATCCCTGTGCCATGCAGCCTCCTTAATCCCAGGCCAGAACAGGCCGTACCGCAGCGGGCCGCGCTTGCATTTCAGGCACGATCACCCACACACCGGCCGGCAGTACCGGGCCGTATTCGGCCAGTAAGGGGTTGTGGCGCCAGAGGGTTTCTTCCGCCGCGTCATCGCAACGCCCCACCTCGCGGTAGAGCAGCAGGTTGACCGAATCACCGGCAATACTTCGTACTCTACGCATTGACGAACTCCTCTAATTCCATGGTCCAGTTCATGAGCATGGCGGTGCCGTCGTCGATCACATTGCTCTGGGTTTCCGCCACCGAATTGATCCGCCAAAGACCCCAGTTACGGCCGATGCCATCGACCAGGGGCAATGGCGCCCGCGCATTTTGCAGCGCACGCAATTCATCCAGGCGCTGCATGCCGATGGCGTACATGGCCATGCCGCTGAACGTGAGTTTTTCCAGCTTCTGGCCGCTCTGCCGCGACTGAGATTTGCTGGCAATAATCGCCAGGTCACTCCAGCCGCCGTCGCTGGTACGTATCAGCGACGAATAGGCAAAGCCTCGGGACAAGCCAAAGATAAAGTCGCCGAGGACCATTTGTTGTCGCATCAATCACCTCCTGAAGGATCGGCCAGTGCCGCGTTGCGCCGAATCCCCAGGCTGTCGGTGACCATCGGCATGCATTGAAATTGCAGGGCCTGGATCACTTGGTTGACGACGTGCTGGGCATCGGCGGGGTTAACGCCCGTGATCTGGATGCTCGGGGCGAGGGTGACTTGCACGTTGTCTGTGCGCGCACTGTTGAGCTCTTTGCTCACCGCCGCGGGTGCAGGCAAGCGATCGCTTGAGCTGAACAACTTATCGCCCAGCCAGGCGCCCGCTTCACTGCCGAGCAGGCCGCCGATGGCGCCACCGATCGCAGTGCCGACACCGGGGAAAACCAGCGTGCCGATAGCGGCGCCAGCGGAGGCACCGGCCCAGGCGCCACCGGCTGAGCTCAGGCCTGAACCGACAGCTTTTGCGTCGCCATTGCGTACGCCCTGGATCACATTGATGGCGGTGTCGGCATACCTCAACGGGCCGAGGCGGCGGGCGCCGACTGATCCCAGCCGTGTCATGGCGTTCGCCAGCCGAGAGGTTGCCGGCGCTGACACGCTGGGAACAGCACCCGCGGCACGGTTCAACGGCGTGGGTGACGCAGGCTGGGGCGGATTCGCGCTCACTTGGCCGGGCATCGGGACCAAGCCTCGATCCAACGCCTCAATCAATCCGACGCCCTTGCCTGGCGCCAGATTGCGCGCGGCATTGGCCCCCAGCCGATTGGGCGGCTGACTCGGGCGCGGGGATACCCCTTGAGTCGATGCACCGCTATGAAAGCCCAATCGCGGGCCTTCAAATGCCTTCCCAACCCTCTCGAACAGGCTGCGCACCGTCGCGGTGAACCCGCTGGTTGTTTTGCTGGAGGTATTCCTCCACCCCGCTAACCTTGATCTGCCCGCACCTTTGCGCGCCGGCGTGTTTTTGGGCCCAAAACGCTCGCGCCCACGCAGCGCCTCGCTGACGCCTGGGCAGCAGCCATCATTGCCCTTGCTGGCGCCCTTGAACAACGCACCTATGCCGGGAACTCTGCCAAGCGTGCCCTCAATGGTCTTGTCTGAAACCTTGGTTCTGAACGAACCCGTCAGGCCTTCTCCCGACCACTTGAGAAACTTGATGAGTGAGGATTCGTCGGCAGGCGCTTGTCCTTTCGATGTGTTTTTCGCTTCACTGGCAGCGGTGCCGCCCACCGTGCCCGCCAGCGTAGCGCCCGTAATGAATAACGTACTGGTCAGGGTTTCCAGTGTCTCTCGCAGCCGCACTTGCTCCAGGGTCAAGGCGTTGATGTCCACGCTGACGGTGACCAGTGCCGAGCTGAGCTGCGACTGCGACTGTGGTTGCGGCTGCGGCTGCGGCTGCGGCGCAGCATTCAGACTGACAGGCGCGGCAAGGCGTACGGAAAACGGTGCCAGCACATTGCCCAGATCCGCATCGCCGAGCATCCAGCGCTTATCTTGCTGAGCAAGCCTGGTCTGAAATTGAGTCTCTTGCATCCCGCTTACTCCTGTTTAACGCCAAGGCGAGTGATCGCAATGTCGTAGCGGCGCAATGCTTTGCCGGCGTCCCAGTCGAGGATTTCCGCCTCATTGACCGAGTAAATCAGCGGCACCACATCGAGGATCACTTCGATGTCGCGCGCCGAAAGAAGTCCGCCGGTTGATTTAAAAAATCGTCGATACGCTCCTGCAATTCCGTCCAATCGGGTACGGTCAGGCCGGCGAGGTCAGGGATCATCAAGCCGGTGCAGTGAGCGGTGATGAACTCGGCACGCTCTTTATTGGTGGCGAGTTTTTTCATCACTTTGGTGGCGCGCAGGGCGGGCATTTCCAGGGGCAGTTCGGTCAGCGAGCGGCCAGCGGCGTCGAGGGGCAGGAGCAGTTGGACCGACTTGTCGTGGGACGCTTCTTCGTGCGCCTTCAGAAAGAACGACGCAGGGCGCGTCGACATTTCATGCACGTACTGGGCGATGCTCACGTAGTCCGGACGCTTGAGTTGGTCGAGTTCTTTTTCCGACAGGCCGGTGGCGAGTTTCGCCAGTTCAAAGAACTGGTCGTCCTCGTCATCACCGGCCCGGGCCAGCGCGGCTTTTTGCGCGGCGTAGTACAGCGGTTTGAGTTGAACCTGCTGGATCGTCGCGCCGGTGTCGGCGGTGATCGGAGACAGCAGAATATGCAGCGGTGGCATCCAGGCCATGGGGCAATTCCTTGTAGTGCGTGTTTGAAAATCTCAGGGCGAGCACGGTCAATGTGGGAGCGGGCTTGCCTGCGATGGCATCACCTCGGTACACCAGACACACCGAGTAGCCTGCATCGCGGGCAAGCCCGGCTCCCACATTGACTGTGCCCACTTCAGATCACCGTCGTCGTTAAGGCATCAATACGGCGCGGCGCGCATCGCCGAGAATGTCGACACCGTTGAGCACGAACTTCTGAGTGCGCACGTCGATGTCGATCACCGAAATGCCGTTTTCCAAACGGTTGTACGTGCGGCAGGACAGCTCCAGCGTGGTGGTGGCCTTGTCGCCCATCTTCAGCTTCGCCTCCTGCAGGGATTTCAACTTGCCGCCGACGGTGTGATAGGTGAAGTACGTCTTGCCATCCTGGTCCTGGCCGGCTTCACGCACGTTCAGCAGGATGTCGTCACCCAAGCGCACGCCGAGGGCCAGCATGATTTCCGGGCCGGCACCTTGCAGCACCAGCGTGGCATTGAGCACCTTGCCGCTTTTGGCCATTTCCTCAGCGATGAAGCGCCCACCGGACATGGCTTCCATGTCGAACTCGATCTTCGGCGGGGTGAACTCTTCCACGGTCGCGGACAACGGCAGGCCTTGAAGGGTGGCCGCAAT
The DNA here is from genome assembly GCF_052850675.1 of Pseudomonas sp. 1152_12. Lineage (NCBI taxonomy): Bacteria > Pseudomonadati > Pseudomonadota > Gammaproteobacteria > Pseudomonadales > Pseudomonadaceae > Pseudomonas > Pseudomonas sp. 1152_12. Next base: position 221,796 of record NZ_VXCW01000006.1, read on the forward strand.
GGCCTGTCTTACACGGTTGGTAAACATTAGAGAACGTCCTCCAGAAACTGCTCGATGATTTCATCGCGGGCATTGAGTTGATAAATCATGTGTTCGTTCGGCGCGTAGCGGCCGTAGTCGATGACGATGAACCAGGTGCCGTTCTTGTACTTCTCGACACTGTTCAATTCCGGGTGCAGGTACACGCTGCCGCCGGGGATGGTTTCGTCGGCAACCAGGGTTTGCAGCCAGTCGTTGATGCGCTTGACCTCCAGGTCCATGAAGGACTTGGTGAGGTTCTTGGCCATGGCCTTTTGGCCAGCCTTGACCAGCTTGCGGCTGATCGCATCTTCCAGGCCCACGTAGCTGATGAACTTGCCGGTGATGGAGCGGTTACCCAGCAGCGAAAAACCGCCAAGAATGGTGCGCGCGTAGTAGCTCACGCCATAACGGTTGAGCAGGTCGCCTTCGGTGGACGTGTCGAGGATGTTGTACTCGACCACGCGGGAAACGTCCTCGGCGAACGTCACCTGATTACCTGGGCTTTCCCACTGCTTGACCTTGGCCAAAGCGGCGATGGCCAGCGACGATGGCGACAAGAACACATTCTTCTTGGCTGCCTTGGAGTACACCGACGGCATGTTGTGCACCAGCAGGCAACGGTCGAAGCCGAGGTCGGCACCGCCCAGCTCGCCGCTGTAGGTCACTTGGTCGGCGACGGACACGTCCTTGCCATCCAGCACCACACGCGCCTTGATGCGCTTGCCAAAAGAGGCGAATTCACCGGCCACAGCCTTGGTGCCCGTGAAGCCTGGCGCGCCGATGATGGTCAGGTCTTCCGGGACGCTGCTCAGGGCCGCCAGGCCCAGCTTGCGGCCGGTGGCTGGCTCATTGCCGCCGATCACATTGTTGACGGTGTCGGCCGGGGTTGCGCCCTCCTCCACGATCACCACGTAGACCGGCACCTTCACCACTTTGAGGATCTGGTAAACGGCCTGGAACAGCGTGCCCGACTCAGCGCCGGTCGGGTCCAGCAGCGCCTGGGTGGTGAAGCTGTTGATACGAAACGGCGCGTTTTTCGGGATCGACGCGTGGGCGTTCGGCGCAGTGCCGACCAGGCCGATAACGTTGTCGCCCAGGCCACCCATGGCCTCGGGGGATTCGGTGGCATTCACGGTGATGCCGTTGTGCTCGAAGTTCAAAACCTCAGCCATGGTTAGTCAGCCTTCTTGGGGGTGGAGTTGAGGACGCTGGTCAGTTCCAGGCGGCCGGCGGTGCGCAGGGCGGATGCTTCGACGTCGAGCAGTTCCAGCTCTTCGCCGGCGGTGGACCAATGGCCACCTCCGGTGGGGAATGGGATGAGGACGGTGTAGGTTTGGCGGTTGGCCATGGGTGGATCTCCGGGCATAAAAAAAACCGCAGCGCGGTTTTCGTGTGGGTTAGTTGGTGTTAAAGGAAAATAGAAAGGGGCGTCTTATGTTTCGCGCTGCTCCTGCCCTTTTTCAACCTGTCTGTGGCACTTCTGGTCGAAGTAACTCGTCTGGAAAGCCTGTTTGCTCTGGCCAACCACGAAGAGCAAGTCGATAACTTTGCAATTGCCGATATTGCTCGTCTGTCAATGTTGGTATATGTCCCGCATCAAGTTCGTCCCTATGACGCGCCACCAACATGTCAGTCCTGAGCAGCTCGGTGTCTCGCCAAAATCGCTCACGCTGAACCTGCTGTTCAACATTCAGCGCAGGGGGGTCCACGGCGACTGGCAGACCATTTTTTCCCGCAGTGATTTGCTTACCCGATGATTGCGCTTCAAGTAGCGCTTGACGCAAATCCTCGGAAATCTCTATTGCGTCTTTTGGCAACTGATCACCATAGATATCGTCGTCATAGAATGCTGAGGTCACCGCACAAAAGAAGACCGTCATGTTTACTCTCCAATAGCCCAAAGTCGGTAAATACGCATCCCAGTGTCATTTGAATATACAAAGCCAGAAGCTCCGGAATAACTTGAGCCTTCAACACTGTAGGCAGGGAAATGAGGACCAATACCGCTACCCAGTCCTAGGATGGGTTGAAAGGTAGCGGTACGAAAAGAAGTCGGATAGGCGATGGTCCATGGCACGGCAACGCCAGGAACATGAGTGACCGTGAACTCACACCACTGCATAATTTGCCCATTAAGCAAACGTGCCCAACCATTCTTCCCTGAGGACTTCATCACCGCTTTGATGCGGCCGGCCTCGATATTGTCGACTCGAAAGACAATGTCTGACCCAGCCTGCGGGATGCCGCCCTCTGCGAACATGCCAGTATCGCCATCTTCAGCAAAGGAGTAACCGGAAACGCTCGAAGAATCGCTCTGGTTCGGGGGCCCTTTCGGCGCACGAACACCTTTGAGTATTTGAAGAGCCCCCGATGTGTGTTTACGCATCAACATATCGCCATCAGCAAACAGCTCGATCTGGCCATCGCCGCTACTGAACAACCCAGTATCAGCGTCGAAAACAAACCCACATCTGTTCGGATTTCCGGGCCCGCCTGTCCCTACCTTGCCTATAAGCATTCCGGTCATTTGCCCGCCAGAAAGGGCTAGTTTCTTCGCTGAGGCTGCGTCTACGGCGTTCTGAACAAATGCAGTATTGGCGAGCTTAGTGTCATTGGTTTCGGGAGCCGCAGTAGGTGTCGTCGCACCTGGTAATACCGCGTTCAGAATGGTTGATTTGGCAGCTCCGAATCGAGCCAATTCGGTAGAGTCGGACATGAGCAGAAGTTCACTACCGGATTGTGGCAACGTGCCTTCCGTCGCAAACAAGCCAGAATCACCATCGACGCCGAACGCGTAGCCCATGTCAGATGCGTCGTTGGTCGGCACACCCTTTTTTGAGCGGACACCCGCGGAAGCAATCAAGGGCCCCGTCATAATGTCGCCGGCCTTCGATACCTTTGCGGCCAGCGCACTTTTCATATCTTCTTTGGTCGGAGCGTCAAGAATGCCGCTTTCAGCTAAAGTCGTCGGGTTCGTACCGGCAGTAGCCCGACCATACTTATCGACAGTGAGACTCTTATAGGTTCCCGCTTTAATACCGGTTCTGCCTACCAGCATTTCAAACACCAACGCCGTCGAACCGAGGCTTATCGGCCCATTCGTGACCAAGGCCCAAAGAGAATCACCGAATGCTGTGCCCTCCTCGACCATAACCGTCAAACCCGGTGTTACTTTGGCGCTATTGTCAGCATCAGAAGCACGCGACCATGCACCGTTGGCGACAACATAGATACCGTTGCCCCTCGATTCAGCCTGGCCAGTCACCAACACCCGCTGACCCGCTACAACTGCAAAACCATCAATTTGCTGTGCGCCACTCAATGCGATGTTCGCGGTAGAAACCACGCGCACCGACTGTTTCGCATCCAGCTTGGCCAACTCGTCAGCCACATAACCCGTCACCCACGCCCGCGTTGCCTTAACCACCGTGTCATCAATCAACAACGTCACAAGCGCCGCATTACTGGTCTCGAAAATCGATCGAATATAGAACTCTTTCCCCGAACCCGACGTCGCAAGCACCGGCTTGAACGACTCCGGGTATTTAACGATTGCGTAAAGAACCCCGGTATCCGTCCAAAGCCCAGCCTCACGCACATACCACCCACCGACCTCAGGTGGAATCGTCACCTCGGCCAGCAACCAGCTTGGATTTTTCTCATCCTGAAACAGCGCATTCAACGGCCCGCGCCACACTTCACGTTTCAGCGCTTTTGCAGTGGCGTCGGGGTTGTAGACGGCGCCATTGCCATCACCCACCGAAATCTGCGCGAGTTTGATCGGTACGCCAGCAGCTTTGCAGGCAGTTTCATAAGCAATCCCTGCATTAGTCAGCAGGGTATAAAAGTCGGCCATTTAGGACCCCTGTGGATAAATAGTGACGGTTTCGACCGTGTAGAGCCCGCAGGCCATAAAGGCCGCGCCGGACGCTTCGAGCCCCTGGATAACAATCGGATAAATAGTGGTCAGCTCACCGCAGACGGTAGCCGCCCCGATGGAGTGGCTGCCAAACGCGCTCAAACCCACCGTGACAGTAAAAGTGTCGCGCTCGCTTTTAGCCTCCGCCAGGCGCCGGTCCAGTCGTGCATCGATTTCTTCGCTGTAGGGCAGCTCGGAGAAAGCCCTGATGGCGAAGCTATAAGGTTTGCCTCGCGGGGACTGTTCGTACCAGGCCCGTACTTCGGGGATCAGTTGCAAGCCTTTGGCCGCGTTCTCAAGCGCTTTACGCGTGCCTGCCTGCCGAGCGGTCGGCCAGGCAAGCTTTACTGTTGCGCGCTTTTCGACCTCTGGAGCAGTAGCGCTCCACTCGTTCACGCCTCGGTCAGCCGCCAGATACGGTAAAAAATCGGCGGGGGTATGCGTCGGGTTCATCAACTCGGGAAACGGCGGCATGACTCGCTCGAGTAACTGACCGAAGCCTTGATCCAGCGCTTTTTCCAAAGGCGAGCTGTTGGCGGGCAACAGGCTCGGTTTGCGCTCACTCATAGCGTGCGCACCTCCACTTCAACCCCGGTGCAGAACGGCGCCTGGAAGGCCGTCGCAATGATCGGCGCCAGAGGCTCAAGGATCTGCAGTTGCGCAGCACCGGCACTGTGAATCGCATAGTCAATCCAACTCGGGTCCACCCGCCCTTCCAGCCGATGACAAGACGCTGCGTAGTCCTGCAGCAGTTTCTGTGCGGCGACTTGAGTGAGCCCCGAATCCGGGCCGGCGTTGATTTTGGCGACCACGCGGATTTTGTACGGCAGGATTTGCGCACCTTGCACGCTGACCAGGTCAGTCTCCGGTCGCACATCCGGCCGTGCGAAATGGCGACGAACGCCGTCAAGCAAATCGGCGGACGGCGTGCCGTCGCCCTCACGAGAAAGCACGGTGACCATCACTTCGCCGGGCGCAGTGCGTCGGCCATTGCCATCCTTGACCTGGGCCGCATAGCCGTCCGGATCAAAGGTGTAGCTGACCGTCACCACGCCCGGTGTCGCGCTTTGCACGTTCACCGAAGGCCGCTCGCCGAGGGTAAAAACCTCGCGGCGATACTGCATTCGCGAACCTGCGGCCGGGGCGTGTGGCGCCAGGTAATAACGCAGTCGCGCATCGTCATCGCTTTCCAACGTCGACGGCACGGGTGGGAAAGCCGCCGGGTCTCCGGGGTCGAGTACTTGGCGCTCCAGGCCCATGTCGGCCAGGCGTGCATCCAGGTTGCTGCCGGTGGCCCACCACGCCAGCATCTGCTTGATACGCGCATTGTATTTGCGCTCGTGGGTTTGCAGGCGCACGCAAAAGGCTTCCAGGGCCAGGGTCAGTAACTCGCTTTCGTTGTCGAGGCTGACCTTGAGTTTGGCTGCGCTTTGCGGCGCGCGGGTGGCGACGTAATCGACCACGAACGCCTTGAATTCAGCCAGCAACGGTTCGAACTCATCTACCGCGACGATGGCCGGCTCCGCCAGTTGGTTTTGGCCGGGGATCAACATGCTCATGTCACGACCTCGAAGGTTTGTTGGCGGTTTTTCCAGGTGCCGGCAAAACGCAGCAACAGGCCGGCACCTTGGCGGGTGGCGACGATGACCTGGGGTTGGAAGTCGCCGATGCCGTTCTGCGCGTTGTAGAACGCTTGGGCGGCGTGGCTTTGGGCGAGGATCAGCAGGTCGTCGCCGAGGTTCTGGCCCAGCAGTTGCGGGATCATCGAGCCATACAGCGGACGCTTCTGGCGGGTGCCCAAAGGGGTGGTCAACGCTCGGGTGGCGCGCTGCACGAATTGCAGCCAGTCATCGACGGCTGCCCCGGTGTTTCGATCGATTCCGATCATGGGATGTCCTTATCGGGGGCTGATGACGCGTCCTTGGTGGTCCACCACCGGGCCGCTGAAGTGCGCGCCGCCGGCATCCAGCAACAGGCTGGTGCCGCCGACTTGCAGGGTGATGTTCTGGGCGCTCAGCGTCAGGCGGGCAGCGCCGACCTTGATGTCGACCTGTTCGCGGGAACCGCTGAAGGTGGTGGGGCCGTTGACCCAGTTGAAGGTGTGGCTGGCGTCGTCGTAGTCGCTTTGGGTGCCGTCTTGATGGCGGCGTCGGGTCAGCGTCGCCACGCTGGAAACCGGCGGGAAGCGATCACTGTTGAGGCCAAACAACGCCACTGACTGCGAGCCGCCCTCACCGCCGCCGTAGTTGAGCAACAGGCATTGCTCACCCACAGTGGGGATGCGGGTTTCGGTCTGCGCACCGGCGCTGGGGTTGAAAAAGCGGATCGCCGGTGTGAGCAAGTCGCCATGGCTGACCTTACAAGTGTTGCTGGCAGCATCGACTTCCTGGCACACGCCGATTCGACAGAAACTTTCAGCGCGTCGGTATAAGTCTTCGAGTTGGGTTTCCATCTCCACTAAACGCTCGATGATCGGCCCCAGTTGCATGCGTAACAGCGCGTCAAACATGGGCTACTCCGCCAGTGGTTTGTATTGATCGGGGTCGTTGATGTTCGACACTTCCCAAGTGCGGGCAAACAGCGGCTGGCCTGTGGGATCGTTGAGCAGCACCGGCCCGAGATAGAGGGTTTGCGTGAAGGAAACGGTCCAAGTGTCGTAGTCCGTTTGCGCAGTGGCCCGCAGAGAGGGAGCGGCGACGATATTCGTCGGCAAATCGCACTGTGCCTGCGGCAGGTTCCAGCGGTTATCCAGCACCAGGTCCATGAGTTGGCTGGCCAGGTCGCAGGCATCAAACGGCAATGCACCCGGCGCGACCATGGCCTTGAGCGAAATGGCCAAGGCGTGGGCTTTACGACCTTCGCGGGAGCGAATGCCCGGGCCGTTGCCCTCGACCGTGATCAATACGCCGGTTTTATCCTCGGCGCCCTGAAAGTCTTGATGAGTGCCGACCTTCAGGTCCGGGAACGCGGCGTGCAGTGCGTCGCCAATGGCTTGGGGCAGTTGGGAGGGTTTTTCGATAAGCGTCATTTTAAGTAGCGTCCTTGCAACGGTTACTGCGGGTCCTGGCGGGAGCCTTGGTTGACGCCGATGCGCTTGGCCGCCCACCGCTCATAAAGGCCGATGGCTACATCCGCACCGGCCATGGCGGTCAGGCAACCAATGGCGCCGGCCGTCCAGATCGACATGCCGGCGGCGTAACACAGCATCAGGGCTGACACCCCGCAGACCACGCACGCCCCGGACCTCAAGGCCAGGCGCCGAATCAGCGACCAACCCCGCGCGCCCTCCTTGTCGGCGCGCCACATTTCGCCGGATACACCGCCGATCACGGCCAGTGCGATCACCAGCCAGATAGGCATTTCCGCTAACGCTTGCTGCTCGTTTGTCATGTCACGCCTCCTGGCTGAGCATTACCGGCGCGGTGCCGGCTTTGTTGGGGTAAATCCATTTATCGGTAGGCATTCCAAAAAGCCCGGTTGCCCGGGCTTTTCAGTAATGATGTCCTCGAACCTTCGGCGCTACTGGCGCGGTACGGTTCTTTCCTCAATGTTTTTCCGACCACGATCCCTGTCTGCCGGATAACTGCTTCTGGTGCTTTACGCTGCACACCCGGGTCAGTTGCCAACCCTCTGAACCGTTAAGGCCGGTTCATCGCTGCCTGTTTTTTGAAGCGGTGAAACTAAAGAGCGTCGGCATCCTTGCCGGTGTTGCCTGGCATCCCTTCCATCGCTTCGATGGCGTCCTTGCCGATGTTGCGTGCCTTCCTTGTCTTCCTTGGCAGCATCCTTGCCGCCTCCACCAGGCCTTGTTGGCTGGCTTGAGATGAAGAATATGCATGTATGCATATACAGTCAATGCACAAATGCATTTATTTTTCCCAGTAAAATGCATCAATGCATTTACAGCGTTGTGGGGTAAGGGTTTGACGGTTTTCTACAGGCGAAAAAAAGCCCGCTCGTTGGCGGGCTTGGTCTTACGTAAGAAGGTTAACGGGCGTACATGCCCCACCAGAACACATGACCGAGGATGCTGATCTGCTCATCCTGGATATCCTGGAAGCTGTAGTCCTCGTCCGGGTGCTCATCGCGATTAAAACTGCGCAGGCGAATCCCGGAAGGCAGGCGGTAGAGCTGTTTCACCCGCAACTGGCCATTGTGGTTGATGGCATACAAGTCGCCATCAACGATGTCGCCAATGCCGCTTTTGCCGGCATTCACGCCCACCGTGGCGCCGTCGCGCAGCACCGGCAACATACTGTTGCCGCGCACCGTCACACACTTGGCCTGGTCGAACTGCACACCGTTATGCCGCAGGCTGCGCTTGCCGAAACGCAGGCTAGCCTTCTCGCTTTCCTCGATGACGAATCTTCCTGATCCAGCAGCCAATTCAACCTCGCGCAGAAAGGGGATCGACACCTCGTCATCATTAACGGGCGTGTCGTCGTCCCACAGGCTTATGTCCTTGAGTTCCGAATGCATCGGGTCGCGCCCGTCATCCCGCAAAGCCCCCACCGCCGCGCGCCCGCGCAAGTGGTCGGTGCTGACGCGGAAGTACTCGGCGATGCGTGAGATGTGCTTGTCCGACGGGTCAACGATCTTGCCGCTGAGGATCCGGGACAACGTAGATTGAGGCACGCCGGTACGCCGGTGAAGCTCCGTGGGGGAGATCCGGTCGCGGTCCAGCAGCTCTCTTAAGACGATAGATACGTTGCGTTTTTGCATAACGGGGATAATGGCGGGAGATTTGGGGGTTGGCAAATGCTAATTTGCATATTTAATGCATCGACAAGGATGTATTAGGAGATTTTTCGTCGAGTAGCGAGGCTTTAACCGCGTGATAGTCTTTCACACACCGCTGATACCGATGGGGATGTTTGATGGAACAGGCCGCATTTCCCGATATTGACAGGATGACGCCCGCGGAGATTGAGATTTCAGAAGAAGCATTGCGTTTTGCTCGCTCCAATAAGAAGTCAATTGCCAGACGCCTGACAGACAAAGCTATTTACCCGTCAGAGGAGTCGCCTGTATCCGTCTTCATGGCTGGATCGCCCGGCGCGGGAAAAACAGAGGCTTCAATCGCTCTTGTGAACCTATTCGCTGACACCCCCATTCTACGAATCGATCCTGATGAACTTCGCAACGAGTTTGCCGCTTATCAGGGGCCGAATTCGTGGCTTTTCCAGCGAGGGGTTTCAATTCTGGTCGAGAAAATAATTGATCAGGCATTGGATCAACGACAGTCCCTCCTACTCGATGGCACCTTTTCGAATCTCAAAGTCGCCAGAAGCAATGTTGAACGCTCATTGAAAAAAGGAAGATTCGTACAGGTCTTGTACGTATATCAAAACCCCATGCTTGCTTGGGATTTCGTGAAGGCTCGCGAGGAGGCCGAAGGCAGAAGAATTCGTAAAGAGCATTTCATCGAGCAGTACTTTGCAGCACGTGACGTAGTGAACGCGCTTAAGCTAGAGTACGGAAGCGACGTTCACGTGGATTTGCTCATCAAGCACATCGACAATTCTGGACGGCTTTACAAAGCGGGCGTCGATAGGATTGACTACCATATCCCTGAGCAGCATACACGGGCCGATCTAGAGGCCAGTCTCGGGCCACCATCAGGAGCGCATTGATGATTTCGATCAAGCTGGGCTTGTCCAAAGGCGTAAAAAGCTCCTTTGCCGACTTTATTCGTGACGCAAAATCTGATCAGAAAAAGCGCGTTTACAGTGAGGTTCTCACTGAGGCGACGAAGCAACAGAATCTCGTGATGATGAAGGCAGAGGCGAAAAGAGCCTGATTCCAACCAAACCTCCTTCTCAAAGCCCGACCCAGAGTCGGGCTTTTTATTGGGCCAATTTAGTCACCACACAGGGACACGTTTATAATCCATGCCGCGATGTGCTTTTCGACAGCAGCTTAGCGACATATTCATTTCCCTAGTTGCACCCACCACACCACCACGCTAACCTCCCCGCCGTCGCTGCCAATTCAGCGACCGGGCCTGATAACCCGGCAAGATGCAGGCGCACCAAGCGCCCTCAAAACCCGATTTGCAGGCGTTTTTTTTCGCCCAACATTTCGTGCAATGGCGGCTGTGCGTGGGAGACCTTCGGGTCTGCCGGGTTCCTGTATCTCCGGTTTATCAGCCTGCGCACAGCTGCCACCCAATTCGCCTGATAACGAATGTGGTAGCTCTCAATTGATATGGGAGCTTTACCGATGACCGCTACAAATCCGTCTGCGTTAACCACCCTCGGCGTCACCCCCTTCTCCTTTCATTCCGACCAACCTCTATTCCGCGTCAACAGCGGTGTTTCCCTGCACGAAGCCTTGCATCACGCCTCCGACCTTCTTCACGTTGCCAAGCGGCTCGCAGAAGATGCGGCGATGGCCAAGGAGACGGACCGTTACGCCTGGGCGTCGCATTACTTGCAGGAGATGGTGAAAGCGGTGATTGATGATGTGGTGAAGGTGTTGGATTCGCCCAGCAACATTCAGTAAGGGCGAAAGTAAGAAGGGGCGGCGCATGTGAATAACTGCGTCGCCCCTTTTTTGTGTTTTACCTAGCCGTTTTGTGAACTGCGAAGGGCCGACTTCGCGTGTTAACCTTGCGCCCATCGCAAAAAATGCTGGGCCAAGCGCCCAATGCCGATCAGTTACGCGACCACGATTGGGCAAGATGTGGAGCTTTAGGAGTTCAGCGATGCAGGCGTTGCGGCCTGCAGGTACGGCGCGGCGATCCCTTCGCAGCCTCGCTGAAGCTCGACAGCTCCCACATTCGGCCTGCGTCGTTTGGAAGTCCGCGCTCCGCAACTGATCGACACTGGACCACGCGCCCCCTTTGCCCCATCACTTTCAACGAATTTGCCTACTATCCAATGAGTAAAAACACGTCCGATCTGTCTTCCCACACGCCAATGATGCAGCAGTACTGGCGTCTGAAAAACCAGCACCCTGATCAGTTGATGTTCTATCGCATGGGCGACTTCTACGAGATCTTCTATGAAGACGCGAAGAAGGCCGCCAAGTTGCTGGACATCACTTTGACCGCGCGCGGGCAGTCGGCGGGGCAGTCAATTCCGATGTGTGGGATTCCTTACCATTCGTTGGAAGGCTACTTGGTCAAGCTGGTGAAGCTGGGCGAGTCGGTGGTGATCTGTGAGCAGATCGGCGATCCGGCGACCAGCAAGGGGCCGGTTGAACGTCAGGTGGTGCGCATTATTACGCCGGGTACGGTGAGTGATGAGGCGTTGCTGGATGAGCGTCGTGACAACCTGATCGCGGCGGTGTTGGGCGATGAGCGTCTGTTCGGCCTGTCGGTGCTGGACATCACCAGTGGCAATTTCAGCGTGTTGGAGATCAAGGGCTGGGAAAACCTGTTGGCGGAGCTGGAGCGTATCAACCCGGTGGAGTTGTTGATCCCGGATGATTGGCCTAAGGACTTGCCAGCGGAGAAGCGTCGTGGGACCAAGCGTCGTGCGCCGTGGGACTTTGAGCGGGATTCGGCACTGAAGAGTCTGTGCCACCAATTCTCGGTGCAAGACCTTAAAGGTTTCGGTTGCGAAAACCTGACCCTGGCCATCGGCGCCGCCGGTTGTTTGCTCGGCTATGCCAAGGAAACCCAGCGCACCGCCCTGCCGCATTTGCGCAGCCTGCGCCATGAACGCCTGGACGATACCGTGGTGCTCGATGGCGCCAGCCGTCGCAACCTGGAGTTGGACACCAACCTGGCCGGTGGCCGCGATAACACGCTGCAATCGGTGGTCGACCGTTGCCAGACCGCCATGGGCAGCCGCTTGCTGACCCGTTGGTTGAACCGCCCACTGCGCGACCTGACGGTGCTGCAAGCGCGCCAGACGTCTATTACCTGCCTGCTGGATGGCTATCGCTTTGAAATGCTGCAGCCACAGCTGAAAGAAATCGGCGATATCGAGCGCATCCTGGCGCGGATCGGCCTGCGTAATGCGCGGCCGCGTGACTTGGCACGCCTGCGCGATGCCTTGAGCGCGCTGCCGCAACTGCAAGTGGCGATGACCGAGCTGGACACGCCGCACCTGCAACAACTCGCCGTGACGGCCGGCACTTACCCGGACCTCGCGGCTCTGTTGGAAAAAGCCATTATCGACAACCCGCCGGCGATCATCCGTGACGGCGGCGTGCTGAAAACCGGTTACGACACCGAGCTGGATGAGCTGCAATCGCTGAGCGAGAACGCCGGGCAGTTCCTGATTGACCTGGAGGCCCGCGAAAAAGCCCGCACCGGCCTGGCCAACTTGAAGGTTGGTTACAACCGCGTGCACGGCTACTTTATTGAGTTGCCGAGCAAGCAGGCCGAGTCGGCGCCAATCGACTATCAGCGGCGTCAAACCCTTAAAGGTGCCGAGCGTTTTATCACGCCTGAGCTCAAAGAGTTTGAAGACAAGGCGCTGTCGGCCAAGAGCCGCGCCCTGGCGCGGGAAAAGATGCTCTATGAAGCGCTGCTCGAAGACTTGATCAGCCGCTTGGCGCCACTGCAAGACACCGCCGCCGCCCTGGCGGAACTGGATGTGTTGAGCAACCTCGCTGAGCGCGCACTGAACCTCGACCTGAACTGCCCGCGTTTTGTCAGCGAGCCGTGCATGCGCATCGTGCAGGGGCGCCACCCGGTGGTCGAGCAGGTATTGACTACGCCGTTTGTCGCCAACGACCTGTCGCTGGATGATGACACCCGCATGTTGGTGATCACCGGTCCGAACATGGGCGGTAAATCCACCTACATGCGCCAGACCGCGCTGATCGTGTTGCTGGCGCATATCGGCAGCTTTGTACCCACGGCCAGTTGCGAGCTGTCGCTGGTGGACCGCATTTTCACCCGGATCGGTTCCAGCGATGACCTGGCTGGTGGCCGTTCGACCTTTATGGTGGAAATGAGCGAAACCGCCAACATCCTGCACAACGCCACCGACCGCAGCCTGGTGCTGATGGACGAAGTGGGCCGCGGCACCAGCACCTTTGATGGTCTGTCCCTGGCGTGGGCGGCGGCTGAGCGTTTGGCGCACTTGCGCGCTTATACGCTGTTTGCCACGCACTATTTCGAGCTGACCGTACTGCCGGAAAACGAGCCGCTGGTGGCTAACGTGCATCTCAATGCCACTGAGCACAACGAGCGCATCGTGTTCCTGCACCATGTGCTGCCGGGACCGGCCAGCCAGAGTTACGGCCTGGCCGTGGCGCAACTGGCCGGTGTGCCGAGCGAGGTGATCACGCGTGCCCGCGAGCACCTGAGTCGCCTGGAAGAAACTGCCCTGCCGCACGAGATACCCGTGGCCAGCCCGGCCAAAGCCAGCAACAAACCGAGCGCGCCGCACCAGAGTGATATGTTCGCCAGCTTGCCGCATCCGGTGCTGGATGAGTTAGCTAAGCTTGACGTGGACGGCTTGACGCCGCGTAAAGCGCTCGAAATGTTATATGCACTGCAGACTCGGATATAACGCAGACGCTTGCAAGCTGGTAGACTCTCGCGCGGTTTGGGATGCTGCAGGCTTTTAGCCTGGTCTGCAGACTATCGCTCCTGAACCTCGCGAACCCCACCACAAGGGGTTTCGCTGCCGCCGCCTGAGGAGAGAATTAGAAATGACCTTCGTCGTTACCGACAACTGCATCAAGTGCAAGTACACCGACTGCGTCGAAGTGTGTCCGGTGGACTGCTTCTACGAAGGCCCGAACTTCCTGGTTATCCACCCGGATGAGTGCATCGACTGCGCCCTGTGTGAACCAGAGTGCCCGGCCGTCGCTATTTTCTCCGAGGACGAAGTCCCGGCAGAGATGCAGGAATTTATTCAGTTGAACGTTGATTTGGCGGAAATCTGGCCGAATATCACTGAGCGTAAAGATCCGATGCCTGATGCAGCGGAGTGGGATGGCAAGAAAGGTAAGATTGCAAACCTCGAGCGCTAAACGCGCCGCCACCCAATAAAAAGGCCTCTTGCGGGCCTTTTTGCTTTTCTGCAGGGTGGGTTTCACTTTTCTACAGGCAAAAAAAAGGGGCGGTATGACCCGCCCACATTTTTTCCCTAGTCCCTGTATTCCTTTTCATCGTCCTGATGAATCGCATCCTGCGACGTTCCTTCAACCATCGTTCCTTGATGGCTGTGTCAATCCGTGGACACAGGGCTGATGTTAGAGAGTTCCCAGGGAAGTTCAACGGGATCCAAACAGTGAGCTGACAGACTTCAGCACTCAAATTGAAATAAATAATTGTTTAATTTCAATAAGATAGAAAAATATTTCGCGAATTCAAGACGTACACGCGCGGTAAAAAAACCAAACACTTACCCAAAAGTAGGCGAATGCTTACACGCGCCATTGCGTAAATGCGTATTTGGGAACCGTTGACGAATCCTCAGGCATGAAAAAAAGCCCCGACACAGTCGAGGCTTGTTTTCCTTCAAAACCGATCAGTCGTCGCTGACCGTGATCGTCGGCATGGCTGGCGCAGCTGCTTCTTGCAGGACGATCCGCGCGCCGACATGACGGGCCAGCTCCTGGTAGATCATAGCGATCTGCCCGTCGGGCTCGGCCGCCACAGTGGGCTTGCCGCCGTCAGCCTGTTCACGGATTTCCATCGCCAACGGCAACGAGGCGAGCACTTCAACGCCGTATTGGGTTGCCAGCTTCTCGCCGCCGCCCTCGCCAAACAGATGCTCGGCATGCCCGCAGTTGGAGCAGATGTGTACCGCCATGTTTTCCACAACGCCCAGCACCGGGATGTTGACCTTGCGGAACATCTCCACGCCTTTTCTGGCGTCGAGCAGCGCCAGGTCCTGAGGCGTGGTCACGATCACCGAGCCGGCCACCGGGACTTTCTGCGCCAGGGTCAGCTGAATGTCGCCGGTGCCTGGCGGCATGTCGATCACCAGGTAATCCAGGTCGCCCCAGGCGGTCTGGGTGACCAGCTGCAGCAGCGCGCCGGAGACCATTGGCCCGCGCCAGACCATCGGCGTGTTGTCATCGGTGAGGAAGGCCATGGACATGACCTCAACGCCCATCGACTCAATCGGCACGAACCACTTTTGATCCTTGACCTTGGGTCGGGTGCCTTCAGCGATACCGAACATCACGCCTTGGCTGGGGCCATAGATGTCGGCGTCGAGAATGCCCACGCGGGCACCTTCTCGGGCCAGAGCCAGCGCCAGGTTGGCGGCCGTGGTGGATTTACCCACACCGCCCTTACCGGACGCCACAGCGACCACGTTCTTGACATTGGCCAGGCCCGGGATCTGCGCTTGGGCCTTGTGCGCGGCGATCACGCATTGGATGTCGACCTTGGCCGAACGTACGCCGTCCAAGCCCTCGATGGCCATTTGCAGCATCTGCGCCCAACCGCTCTTGAACAGACCGGCTGCATAACCCAGTTGCAACTGGACTGAAACCTGGTCGCCCAGAACCTCGATGGCGCGTACACAGCCGGCGCTGACCGGGTCCTGGTTCAAATAGGGGTCGGTGTATTGGCGAAGAACGGCTTCCACCGCTGCGCGAGTGACGGCGCTCATGGGCTACTCCCGAAAAAAGACTGACTGAAACAGGCGGCTATCCTAACCGTTCCAGGCGCCCAACGGCATGCTTTCCAGACTTGGGAATATTCAGAAACCGCGCCACGGGGTGAAATATATTTCCCGGCGCTTTATAGTGGCCGACCTCCGTTTCATCAAGTAGCCGAGCCCCATGTCCGAGCCACGCAAGATCCTCGTCACCAGCGCCCTGCCCTATGCCAATGGTTCTATCCATCTTGGCCATATGCTTGAGTACATCCAGACCGATATGTGGGTGCGCTTCCAGAAGCATCGCGGCAATCAATGCATTTATGTCTGCGCGGACGACGCCCACGGTTCGGCCATCATGTTGCGTGCCGAAAAGGAAGGGATCACCCCGGAACAACTGATCGCCAATGTGCAGGCTGAACACAGCGCCGACTTTGCCGAGTTCCTGGTGGATTTCGACAATTTCCACTCGACCCACTCCGACGAAAACCGCGAGCTGTCGAGCCAGATCTACACGCGCCTGCGCGACGCCGGGCACATTGCCACGCGTTCGATCACGCAGTATTTCGACCCGGAAAAGAAAATGTTCCTGGCCGACCGCTTCATCAAGGGCACCTGCCCGAAATGCGGCACCGAAGACCAGTACGGCGACAACTGCGAGAAGTGCGGTGCCACTTACGCACCGACTGACCTGAAAAACCCAAGGTCGGCCATCTCCGGCGCCATTCCGGTGCTCAAGGATTCCCAGCACTTCTTCTTCAAGCTCCCGGATTTCCAGCAGATGCTGCAAACCTGGACCCGCAGCGGCACCCTGCAAGACGCCGTGGCCAACAAGATCGCCGAGTGGCTGGATGCCGGCCTGCAACAGTGGGACATCTCCCGCGATGCGCCGTACTTCGGTTTCGAGATCCCGGACGAGCCAGGCAAGTACTTCTATGTGTGGCTGGACGCGCCGATCGGCTACATGGCCAGCTTCAAGAACCTCTGCGATCGCACGCCTGAGCTGGATTTCGACGCGTTCTGGGCCAAGGACTCCACCGCCGAGCTGTACCACTTCATCGGCAAGGACATCGTCAACTTCCACGCGCTGTTCTGGCCGGCGATGCTCGAAGGTTCGGGTTACCGCAAGCCCACCGGCATTGCCGTGCACGGCTACCTGACGGTCAACGGCCAGAAGATGTCCAAGTCGCGTGGCACCTTTATCAAGGCGCGCACCTACCTCGACCATCTGTCGCCGGAATACCTGCGCTACTACTACGCGTCCAAGCTGGGCCGTGGCGTAGACGACCTCGACCTGAACCTGGAAGACTTCGTACAAAAGGTCAACTCGGACCTGGTGGGCAAAGTCGTCAACATCGCCAGCCGTTGCGCCGGGTTTATCCACAAGGGCAATGCCGGCCTGCTGGTGGCCGAAAACGCCGCGCCGGAACTGACCGAAGCTTTCCTGGCCGCCGCGCCAAGCATTGCCGACGCCTATGAAGCCCGCGACTTCGCCCGTGCCATGCGCGAGATCATGGGCCTGGCCGACCGTGCCAACGCCTGGATTGCCGACAAGGCACCGTGGTCGCTGAACAAGCAGGAAGGCAAGCAGGCTGAAGTCCAGGCGATCTGCGCCACAGGCGTCAACCTGTTCCGCCAGTTGGTGATCTTCCTCAAGCCGGTGCTGCCATTGCTGGCTGCCGACGCCGAGGCGTTCCTCAACGTTGCGCCGCTAACCTGGAACGACCACACCACATTGCTCAGCAACCATCAGTTGAACGCGTTCAAGCCGCTGATGACCCGCATCGACCCGGTCAAGGTGCAGGCCATGACCGATGCTTCGAAAGAAGACCTGGTCGCCAGCCAGACCGACACCGGCGAATCGGCACCGGCGGGCAATGGTGAGTTGGCCAAAGACCCGATCTCGCCGGAAATCGACTTCGACGCCTTTGCCGCCGTGGACCTGCGCGTAGCGCTGATCATCAAGGCCGAAGCCGTGGAGGGTGCCGACAAGCTGCTGCGCCTGACCCTGGACATCGGTGATGAGCAACGCAATGTATTCTCCGGGATCAAGAGCGCTTACCCGGACCCGTCAAAGCTCGACGGCCGACTGACCATGATGATCGCCAACCTCAAGCCACGGAAAATGAAGTTTGGTATTTCCGAAGGCATGGTGATGGCGGCAGGTCCTGGTGGTGAAGAGATCTACTTGCTGAGCCCTGATAGCGGCGCCAAGCCGGGTCAACGCATCAAGTAAGACGCTGGGCTGAGCAGGCTTGTTGTGAGCGGGGCTTGTTGTGAAGTGCGGGCTTGGCCCGCTCGCCACAACAACCCCGCTTGGCACAACAGCCTGCTGATCACTAGTGGCCCGTCTGCCACAACCAGCGGGCTCACCCCAACAGGCCCCGTTGTTTAACCGGCATGCCAATGATCACCCCATGAACCTGATTCAACGTATCGACGCGCTGCTGCCGCAGACCCAATGCGGTAAATGCGGGCACCCAGGCTGCAAGCCCTACGCCGAAGGCATCGCGCTGGGTGAGGCGATCAACAAGTGCCCGCCTGGCGGCCAGGAAACCATCGCCGGCCTTGCGCAATTGCTGCGTGTGCCCGTACTGGAACTGGACACCAGCCGAGGCGACGCCCCCGCCCAGGTTGCTTATATCCGCGAAGCCGAGTGCATCGGCTGCACCAAGTGCATCCAGGCTTGCCCGGTGGATGCGATTGTGGGCGCCGCCAAGTTGATGCACACCGTGATCATCGATGAATGCACCGGCTGCGACCTGTGTGTAGCGCCCTGTCCTGTGGACTGCATTGAAATGCACCCTGCCGCCACAGTGCTGCCGATTGTTGGTGGCCTGGTAACCAACGATCATCAGCGCCACGAACGTGGCCTCAAGCGCGACCGGGCACGGCGGCGCTATGAACAACGTAACGCGCGCCTGCAACGCGAAGAGGCGCATAAGCTCGCTGAGCGCCTGGCACGGGCCAAACGTTCAGCGCCAATTGCACCTGTACCGGTCGACAGCGTTCAGGCGGCCCAGGATGCAGCGATCAAGAAAGCCAAAATCACGGTTGCCATGAGCCGCGCCCAACTGCACAAGTCATTGAAGGCGTTTGGTCACCCGCCAACCTTTGAGCAACAGTCGCAGCTTGTCGTGCTGCAGCGGCAGTTCGAAGCGGCGGAGCAGGCGCTCGTCGCCCTGGAGGTGAACACCCCGCCGCCGTCAACGACGATTAAAGACCCTGAGCTCAAGCGCGCAAAAATCCAGCTGGCCATGCACCGCGCCGCTTTGAAAAAGGCTCAGGACCAGAATGCTGACGAACAGCAGCTTGCAACGTTGAATGCCGCACTGACCGCCGCCGAGCAAACCCTGCACGATGCCGAAGTCGCCAGCGAGCAGCCAAGGCCGGACTTGCAGCGGGTAGAAAAACGCCCCATCGACGCCCGATTGCGCCAGCTGAAGACCGCCCTGGCTTATGCCCGCGCCGATGTCAGCAAGTTGCAACGCCAGCCAGGTGTCAGCGCGAATGAACTGAAAGCCGCGCAATACAAGCTTGATGAAGCGCAGCGCAACGTGGACGCCCATACCGGCGTTTGATCCACAACAGGTGCTGCCGGTCGTGATGGCGATGGTTTATCCTGCAGTGCCCGTACCCGCTGTTGAAAATCACGCTGACCGCCTGCAAGGAAATGCCTGCCCCATGAACGCCGCAAAACGCCTGGAAATTTTCCGCAGGCTTCACGAAGACAATCCGGAACCCCAAACCGAGCTGGCCTACTCCTCGCCGTTCGAGTTACTGATTGCGGTGATCCTGTCGGCCCAATCCACGGACGTTGGCGTCAACAAGGCCACGGCCAAACTCTACCCGGTGGCCAATACGCCAGAGGCGATCTATGCCTTGGGCGTGGTGGGTTTGTCGGAATACATCAAGACCATCGGCCTGTACAACAGCAAGGCCAAGAATGTGATTGAGACTTGCCGCCTGCTTGTTGAATTGCACGGCAGTGAAGTGCCACAAACCCGTGAGGCCCTGGAAGCCCTTCCCGGGGTGGGCCGTAAAACCGCTAATGTGGTGCTCAACACTGCGTTCCGACAACTGACCATGGCGGTGGACACCCATATTTTTCGCGTCAGTAACCGCACCGGCATCGCTCGCGGCAAGAACGTCGTGGAAGTGGAAAAGCAGTTGATGAAGTTTGTGCCCAAGCCGTACTTGCTCGACGCCCATCACTGGCTAATCCTTCACGGGCGCTACGTTTGTCAGGCGCGCAAACCTCGTTGCGGCAGTTGCCGCATCGAAGACCTGTGCGAATACAAGGACAAGACATCCGACGATTGAGGGGTGATGGGTTTTCTCGATCAGTCGATTGAAAAAATCTTTTTTACCCTTTCGTGGTTTATCGTTATAAGGAGCGCCAACGGCAGTCTTAGCCTGGAGTTAACGTTATGAGCACTGGCAAAGAACAACTGGATGTAGAAGACGACCTCGTCGAAGCGGATGACGACGGGGAAGCCCCCGTGGCAGAGGTGGCCAAGACCAATTTGAGCAAACGTCGCACTATCGATAACTTGCTGGAAGAGCGACGCTTGCAAAAACAGCTGGCCGATTACGACTTCGATCTCTGACCGAGCTGCCTTCGACCGGAAGCCTCCCTGACGGAGGCTTTTTTTTGCCGGCTATGCGAGGTCGTGTGGAACGCACGCCTCCTGTTATACGAGGCCGTTGCGTTGAGCCAACTCAATCAGATCCACGAGCGAACGCGCATTGAGCTTGAGCAGCAGGCGCGTCTTGTAGGTACTGACGGTCTTGTTGCTGAGGAACATGCCGTCAGCGATCTCTTTGTTGGTTTTGCCACGCGCCAGTTGCTGCAATACCATCATCTCTCGACCCGACAAGCGCTCGACCATATCCGCCTCACTGGCGTTCCCCATAGTGGAGCGTACGGAGTTGAGGGCCTGGTTAGGGAAGTAGCTGTAGCCGGAGAGTACCGCCTTGATAGCGCTCAGCAACTCCGTCAGGTCCTGCTGCTTGCACACATAGCCAGCTGCGCCCGCCTGCATGCAGCGCATGGAGAAGTGGCCGGGCGCCTGGGACGTCAGCACCAATACCTTGACAGGTGCGGGCTGCTTGGTAGACGCCAGGCGACAGATAACCTCCAGGCCATCGAGTTTGGGAATTCCGATATCCAGTATGACAATGTCCGGCACATGCTCGCGTGCAAGTTGCAACGCATCGACGCCGTTATCAGTCTCGGCAACGACCTCATAACCATGACGCTCCATCAGCATGCGCACAGCAAGACGAATGACGGGATGATCATCCACGATCAGCACTTTATTCATGAGAAAGTCCAATTTCGCTGTTCGAATTATTTAGAGCAAGCACAATAGCCTAGTCGTTTCCTAGTTGGCATAGCGCTCCCCCCCAAGCAACAGCAAGCAGAGACCCAACCCACAACGATAAAGGAATTAACCTACAAAAAAACACTAACTCGGATGCATTAGGTTGTATGCAGGCTTTCAGAACTTTCCGGGGGCATACATATTTTGAGTGAAATATCCGCCGCATAAGCGGTTCAAGGTAAACGTGCCGCACAAGACTTTCAGGAAATGCCCATTGCGTGCAGCCGCCAGACGAATGAACAGGTGAGAAAATTCCGACTCTTTTAGTTCCATTCAACATATTTTCTAACATCCTTAATTCCTACAGAATTTTCTTCGTCTTACATACCATTCTCACTTATATAGTGAATCTTCTGTAAGACATAGTTCCTAGGCAGGTGTTAAAAAATCGTTCATACATGTCAAACAACACGCATACAGCGGAGCAACTTTTATATCCGACGAACAATAAACATCCATCAAACGCCTTTAAACATTTGGCGGCATCCCTAGCTAGAACCTTGAATACATAGGCAAAAAAAAGTGGCCCCTTAAACAGGGGCCACCGTTCACAGCCAAGGCATCACTCAGAACAGCTTGCGACCCTTGTTGGCAGCAATGCGCATACGCAGCGCATTCAACTTGATGAAGCCTGCAGCGTCCGCCTGATTGTAGGCGCCGCCATCTTCTTCGAAGGTGGCGATATTGGCGTCGAACAGCGATTCATCAGACTTGCGACCGGTAACAATCACATTGCCCTTGTACAGCTTCAGGCGCACAACGCCATTCACGTGGGCCTGGGAGGCATCGATCATCTGTTGCAGCATCAGACGCTCAGGGCTCCACCAGTAGCCGGTGTAGATCAGACTGGCGTACTTGGGCATTAGCTCGTCTTTGAGGTGAGCCACTTCGCGGTCCAGGGTGATGGACTCGATGGCGCGGTGAGCGCGCAGCATGATGGTGCCACCCGGGGTTTCGTAGCAACCACGGGACTTCATGCCCACGTAACGGTTCTCAACGATGTCGAGACGGCCGATACCGTGTTCACCACCGATACGGTTCAGGGTCGCCAGCACGGTGGCCGGGGTCATTTCGACGCCATCCAGCGCGACGATGTCGCCGTTGCGGTAGGTCAATTCCAGATATTGTGGTTTGTCGGGCGCGTTCTCCGGGGAGACGGTCCATTTCCACATGTCTTCTTCGTGCTCAGTCCAGGTGTCTTCCAGCACGCCGCCTTCATAGGAGATGTGCAGCAAGTTGGCGTCCATCGAGTACGGAGACTTCTTCTTGCCGTGACGCTCGATCGGGATTGCGTGCTTTTCAGCATAATCCATCAGCTTTTCACGAGACAGCAGGTCCCATTCGCGCCAAGGGGCAATCACTTTCACGCCGGGCTTGAGTGCGTAGGCACCCAGCTCGAAACGCACCTGATCATTACCCTTGCCGGTAGCGCCATGGGAAATGGCGTCGGCGCCGGTTTCGTTGGCGATTTCGATCAAGCGTTTGGCGATCAGCGGACGTGCGATGGAGGTACCCAGCAGGTACTCGCCTTCGTAGACGGTGTTGGCGCGAAACATCGGGAAGACGAAATCGCGGACGAACTCTTCGCGCAGGTCGTCAATGTAGATCTCTTTCACGCCCATGGCTTGCGCCTTGGCACGTGCAGGTTCGACCTCTTCGCCCTGACCCAGGTCAGCGGTGAAGGTCACCACTTCACAGTTATAAGTATCCTGCAGCCACTTGAGGATCACCGAAGTGTCCAGGCCGCCGGAATACGCGAGAACGACCTTGTTTACGTCGGCCATGCCATCACTCCACGGGGTTGTACGGAAAGCCGTCGATTCTACCGACCAAAACCGTGAATTTACAGAGGCGCGACAGCAAATGAAGATAAAGCGACAGATTATGTCGAGCGGGCGACCGATGGCCGCACCTTATGAAGTGTGTGCAGGATTGCTCGGGCCCGCGGCCTGCGGCGCCGGTTTCTCGGGGGCTGCCACGCGTTCGAGCTGAATATTCACACGACGGTTGCGCGCACGGTTGGCGGCACTGGTGTTGGGCACCAGTGGGTAACTTTCACCGTGGAACCGCATCGTGATCTGCGATTCCTGGATGCCGGCGGCTTTAAAGTAGTCCATGACTGCCAGCGCACGGCGGCGCGAGAGATCTCGGTTGGTCAGGCGGTTGCCGCTGTTATCGGAATGGCCGTTCAACTCGACGTGATTGACCGTGGGGTCGGCTTTCATGAACGCGAGAATCACATCCAGCTTTTTCTTGGCAGCCGCGTCCAGCTCAATGCCACCACCAGGGAAGCCTACTTCGGTCTGTTTGACCTGATCGTAATTCATCGGCAACAGCTTGGTGGTGCAGACTTGATAGTCGTTGTAAGCCTTGTTGAATTTTACCGGCAACAGCCGGATTTCCGAGTAGCCACCGTCACGTCCGTAATGGCGCACGGTCGGGCTGCGCCCTTCCAGCAACCCAGTGAACAGCCGCCCGGCCTGGGCCTGAGAGCTGTTGAAGAGCACATCGCCACTACCGGCACGCACGGCGCCGAGGTTGATATCCCCCCGGCCCGGCTGCCACGGTGCAGCGGCAGCCAACAAGGTTGCCGACCCCGCGCCCAGCGAGCCGTTGTAGGCTTTCAGGCGAAAGGTCGCCTGCTCGCCCGCCCGACGCACGAACTCACCCGAGCCGAAATCGGTGATCGGCTGGGTCAGGCGGCACTCAAACTGGTCACCTTCCACCTTCCACTCAATGTTCTCCAAACGTGTCTGGAACGTGAGGGCCATCGCAGGCAGGCTGGCGAACACACTGAGCAGGGCTAGGTAATGCTGGCGCACGGGAGGCTCCACTGGTTTCTACAACACTTCAAGGCGTCATACGTCGTTAAGGCATACCCAGTGATATCGGTAGCGTCCTGCAAAACTTGATAGCGAGTGCCTGCAAGAGTCTTTTCCGGTAGCATTCCCACCAGATTGACCCGCCTGGAATCCCCAATGTCCGACCGCCTGACCCTGCTGCGTCCCGATGACTGGCATATTCATCTTCGCGATGGTGCTGCGTTGCCTCAAACTGTGGCCGATGTAGCGCGCACGTTTGGCCGCGCTATCATCATGCCTAACCTGGTGCCTCCGGTGCGTAATGCCGCTGAAGCCGACGCCTATCGCCAGCGGATCCTCGCGGCACGGCCGGCCGCCAGCCGCTTCGAACCGCTGATGGTGCTCTACCTGACCGACCGCACCCAGCCTGAAGAAATTCGTCAGGCCAAAGCCACAGGCTTTGTCCATGCCGCCAAGCTATACCCGGCGGGTGCGACCACCAACTCCGATTCCGGCGTGACCAGTATCGACAAGATCCTGCCGGCGATCGAAGCGATGGCTGAAGTCGGCATGCCGCTGCTGATCCACGGTGAAGTCACCCGTGGCGATGTGGACGTGTTTGATCGTGAGAAGATCTTCATCGACGAGCATATGCGCCGTGTGGTCGAGCTGTTCCCGACGCTCAAGGTGGTGTTCGAACACATCACCACGGCCGATGCCGTGCAGTTCGTCACCGAGGCTTCGGCCAACGTGGGTGCGACCATCACTGCGCATCACTTGCTCTACAACCGCAACCACATGCTGGTGGGCGGGATTCGGCCGCACTTCTATTGCTTGCCGATCCTCAAGCGCAACACTCACCAAGTGGCCCTGCTGGACGCTGCCACCAGCGGCAACCCGAAGTTCTTCCTCGGCACTGACTCCGCGCCCCACGCCCAACACGCAAAAGAAGCTGCGTGTGGTTGTGCCGGTTGCTACACCGCTTATGCGGCGATTGAGCTGTACGCCGAAGCATTCGAGGCGCGCAATGCCCTGGACAAGCTCGAAGCGTTCGCTAGCCTCAACGGCCCGCGCTTCTATGGCCTGCCGGCGAATACCGACCGCATTACTCTGGTCCGTGAAGACTGGACCGCCCCTGCCAGCCTGCCGTTTGGCGAGCTGACTGTTATCCCGCTGCGCGCCGGTGAAACACTGCGCTGGCGCCTGCTGGAGGAAAGCAAGTGAGTGAAGACCATTACGATGACGAACACGAGCACAGTGGTGGCGGTTCCCGTCACCCGATGGCCGAGCGGTTTCGTGGCTATCTGCCGGTTGTCATTGACGTAGAAACCGGCGGCTTCAACTGCGCCACCGACGCCTTGCTGGAAATCGCAGCGACGACCATCGGCATGGATGAGCAGGGTTTTGTGTTCCCGGAACACACTCACTTCTTCCGCGTCGAGCCATTCGAAGGTGCGAATATCGAAGCCGCAGCCCTGGAGTTCACCGGGATCAAGCTCGATCACCCACTGCGCATGGCGGTGAGTGAAGAAGCGGCGCTGACCGATATCTTCCGTGGCGTGCGCAAGGCGCTGAAGGCCAACGGCTGCAAACGCGCGATCCTGGTCGGCCACAACAGCAGCTTCGATTTGGGCTTCCTGAATGCCGCCGTGGCGCGGCTGGACATGAAGCGCAACCCGTTTCACCCGTTCTCCAGCTTCGACACCGCCACCCTCGCTGGCCTGGCTTATGGCCAGACCGTGCTGGCGAAAGCCTGCCAGGCGGCCGGTATCGACTTCGACGGTCGTGAGGCCCACTCGGCTCGCTACGACACCGAAAAGACTGCCGATCTGTTCTGCGGCATCGTCAACCGGTGGAAGCAGATGGGTGGCTGGGAAGATTTCAACGACTGAGGTGTAGCTGAGCTCTGTGGCGGACACACTCGCCACAACAGCCCACTCGCGACAAAGTTGAATCCCGCACATAAAAAAACCGGCCTTTTCAGGCCGGTTTTTTTGTACCGAGAAACGGGCTTACAGCTTGCCAGCGTTCTCAGTCAGGTAAGCCGCAACGCCTTCTGGCGAAGCGTTCATGCCTTTGTCGCCTTTTTTCCAGTTGGCAGGGCAGACTTCGCCGTGCTCTTCGTGGAATTGCAGAGCGTCGACAAGGCGGATCAGCTCTTCCATGTTACGGCCCAGCGGCAGGTCGTTGATGATCTGCGAGCGCACAACGCCCTTGTCGTCGATCAGGAACGCGCCACGGAAAGCCACACCGCCTTCGGACTCAACGTCGTAGGCTTTGGCGATGTCGTGCTTCATGTCGGCAGCCATGGTGTATTTGACTTTGCCGATGCCGCCATCATTGATGGCAGTGTTGCGCCAGGCGTTGTGGGTGAAATGGGAGTCGATCGAAACGGCGACCACTTCAACGTTGCGCGCCTTGAAATCGTCCATGCGGTGGTCCAGAGCGATCAGCTCCGAAGGGCAGACGAAGGTGAAGTCCAGCGGGTAGAAGAACACCAGGCCGTATTTGCCTTTGATGGCTTCAGACAGTTTGAAGCTGTCTACGATTTCGCCATTGCCAAGGACAGCTGGTACGTCGAAATCCGGGGCTTGTTTGCCGACGAGTACGCTCATTGGTTATCTCCTGATGTAGGGGTGACGATTGAAGTAAAAGGACCGGCCCGAGTCTGGCGCAGATAAGCGACAGCCCTGTGACGCAGTCACGCTTCGTGAAGACCGACCATCATACACTGAAAAAACCGTTCGTCAGCGCGCCGGCAGCCCCCAGCAATACCCTACGAATCTACTTTGACAATCATTCTCGTTAACATTAAGATCCATCGCACTTAAGCCTTAAACCCGCGATGGTTCTCCCTTATGTATGTCTGCCTCTGCACTGGCGTCACCGACGGACAAATCCGCGAAGCAATCTATGAAGGTTGCTGCAGCTACAAGGAAGTACGTGAAACCACCGGCGTTGCCAGCCAGTGTGGTAAATGTGCTTGCCTCGCCAAGCAAGTGGTACGGGAAACCCTGACGCAGCTGCAAACAGCCCAGGCCGCGCTCCCCTACTCAGCAGAATTTACGCACGCTTAAATAGGCGTGTTTTGAAGAACCGGACTTAGCGTCCGGTTTTTTATGCCTGCAATTCAATTAGTTAGCGCCAAGACGCGGAACACAAACATTCTTATTCCGATTAATTTTCATTTATTATTCAATAACTTAGGTTTGACACTAGAGTTTTCGCCGCTCAAACTCCGCCCTATACACAGCTATTACAGGGCAGGACCCCAGTCATGAAAGGCGACATCTCAGTCATCCAGCAACTCAACAAAATCCTTGCCAATGAACTGGTCGCGATCAATCAGTACTTTCTGCATGCACGCATGTATGACGATTGGGGCCTGGAAAAGCTCGGTAAGCGTGAGTACAAAGAATCGATCAAGGCGATGAAGGACGCAGACGCGCTGATCAAGCGCATCCTGTTCCTGGAAGGCCTGCCGAACGTGCAGGACCTGGGCAAGCTGAACATCGGCGAGCACACCCAGGAAATGATCAGCAGCGACCTGAAGTTCGAACAGAAGAGCCACAGCGACCTCAAGGCCGCCATTGCTCACTGCGAAACCAAGGGCGACTTCGGCAGCCGTGAACTGCTGGAAGATATCCTGGAAGACCAGGAAGAACACATCGACTGGCTGGAAACCCAGCTGGGCCTGATCGACAAAGTCAGCCTGGAAAACTACCTGCAATCGCAGATGGGTGAATAACCCGTAGTTCTACCGGCTACAAAAAAGCCCCGCTCTCTTTCGAGAAGCGGGGCTTTTTATTGCAGGCCGACTCTACACAGGATCAAGCGTCAGTCTTAGCTGCCGCGTTTACCGCTGCTTCTTTGATCAACGCTTGCAGCGAACCATCCGCAGCCATCTCAGTGATGATGTCGCTGCCGCCGACCAGCTCACCGGCTACCCACAGTTGTGGGAAAGTTGGCCAGTTGGCGTACTTCGGCAGGTTGGCGCGAATTTCAGGGTTTTGCAGGATATCCACGTAGGCGAATTTTTCGCCGCATTGCATGATGGCCTGGGAAGCCTTCGCGGAGAAACCGCACTGAGGAGCGTTTGGCGCGCCCTTCATGTAAAGCAGAATGGTGTTGTTGGCAATCTGCTCTTTGATCGTTTCGATGATATCCATGGAACACCTCGGCTGGAACTTTGCGACTCACAGGTCGGCACGGTGGCGCATTGTAACGCAAAATTCCAGGCCGGTGGTCGGGCTCCTTACGCAGCGGCTACCTGTACCGGCACACCGTTGAGCGCCGCATTGCCGGATAACTCGTCCAACTGCCGCTCATCGGTCAGGTCATTTGCACTCGCGCCCGGCTGCCCACTCGCGATGCTCATCCGTACGCCTGGGCGGTCGTGCCCCCAGCCATGGGGCAGGCTGACCACGCCGGGCATCATGTCCAGGCTGGCCACCACTTCCACTTCTATCATGCCGATGCGCGAGCTGACACGCACCCGCTGACCATCACACAACTGCCGACTGGCGAGGTCGTCAGGGTGCATATGCAACTGATGGCGCGGCTTGCCCTTCACCAAGCGGTGATAATTATGCATCCACGAGTTGTTACTGCGCACATGCCGACGGCCGATCAACAGCAGTTCGTTGACCATCGGCACCGGCTGCGCCGCAAACCGCGCCAGGTCTGCCAGTATCACTGCAGGCGCGGTCTGCACCTGACCGCTGGCGGTTTTCAAACGCAGGGCAAGGTTGGGCTTGAGCGGCCCCAAATCCACGCCATGGGGATGCTCCGCGAGCATCGCCAACGACAGCTTGTGATCAGACGCATCACCGTAAGCCCCGCCACGCAGGCCGAAGTCGATCATCTGCGCTGGCGGCAGGGTCGGCTTAAGCGCCAAACCGGTCTGCGCCGCAAAGGCCTTGGCCAGGCCGACAAAGATTTCCCAGTCATGCAGAGCGCCTTCAGGCTTGGGCAGGATCGCCCGATTGAAACGGGTGACATTACGCACCGCAAACATATTGAAGGTGGTGTCGTAGTGGTCGTTTTCCAGCGCCGACGTCGACGGCAAAATCAGGTCGGCGTAACGCGTGGTCTCGTTAATATAGAGGTCGATGCTGACCATGAACTCCAGCCCATCCAGGGCTTGCTCCAGCTGCCGACCATTAGGCGTCGACAATACGGGATTGCCGGCCACGGTCACCAGGGCGCGGATCTGCCCTTCGCCTTCGGTGAGCATTTCTTCGGCCAAGGCGGAAACCGGCAACTCTCCACCGTATTCGGGGCGGCCCGACACACGGCTTTGCCAGCGATTGAAATGCCCGCCGCCAGTCGAGGCCACCAGGTCCACCGCTGGGCTGGTACACAGCGCGCCACCTACACGATCAAGATTGCCCGTGACCAGATTGATCAACTGCACCAGCCAATGACACAAGGTGCCGAACGCCTGGGTCGATACGCCCATGCGCCCGTAACACACCGCCTTATCCGCAGCAGCAAAGTCTCGCGCCAACTGGCGGATTTTCTCGGCCGGCACCGCACACTGAAGGCTCATGGCGTCGGCGGTGAACCCGGCAATGGCACGACGCACGTCCTCAAGGCCTTCAACCGGCAAATGACTCCCGCGGGTGAGGTTCTCGCTAAACAGCGTGTTAAGTAAGCCGAACAGCAGCCACGCATCACCACCAGGGCGCACGAACAGATGCTGATCGGCTATCGCGGCCGTCTCGCTGCGCCGTGGGTCAACCACCACTACTTTGCCGCCTCGGGCCTGGATGGCCTTGAGGCGCTTCTCCACGTCAGGCACGGTCATGATGCTGCCATTGGACGCCAGCGGGTTACCGCCGAGGATCAGCATGAAGTCGGTGTGATCGATGTCCGGAATCGGCAGCAACAGGCCGTGGCCGTACATGAGATGACTGGTGAGGTGATGGGGCAACTGATCCACCGAGGTCGCCGAAAACCGATTACGCGTTTTGAGCTGGCCAAGGAAATAGTTGCTATGGGTCATCAGCCCGTAGTTGTGCACGCTGGGGTTGCCCTGATACACCGCCACCGCATTCTGCCCATGGCGCGCTTGAATGCTGGCCAATCGCTCGGCGACCCTTGCAAACGCCTCGTCCCACGAAATCGGCTGCCACTCGCTGCCCACCCGTAACATGGGCTGACGCAGACGGTCCGGGTCATTCTGGATGTCCTGCAGCGCCACCGCCTTGGGGCAGATATGCCCACGACTGAAGGTGTCTAGTGGGTCGCCCTTGATCGAGGTGATCGCCAGGCTGCCGTCGTCGGCTTGGGTAGTTTCCAGGGTCAGGCCGCAGATGGCTTCACACAGATGGCAGGCACGGTGGTGGAGAGTCTTGGTCATGGCCAGTCTCTTTATTGGGCTTTGACCTGACTATGGGCCGAGATTTTGACGAGCACCAGCAACGTTCGTCCTGTGAATCGACGAGCATCAGGCCAACACATGGCTAAACATGTGCAAATGTTTCATAGCGTTACGCACGGCAGTCGAAACCGACACAACCCGGCCTGAGACCGCCCCCACACGTTGCAAAAGGTCTCGGCGCCAGTGTACAAATGGGCCGCTGCTGTCAGGAATCAGTCTTCAAAAGCGCTCCGGCGCCCTTCTTGAACACCCTTAAAACCGTAGCCCTATTGGTAAGACGCGACATTTAATTATAAGATCGCGCCTTCCCCTATTTCGTCGCCCCGTGCGGCTTTCGCCGCAGGTCTCGCCCGTTGTCACAATAAACAAGGCTTTGAGTATCTGCGGTCTGTTGCAAAAAGGTAGTTAATGATGAGCGCAAGGCACTTTCTCTCCCTGATGGATTGCACGCCCGAAGAGCTGGTCAGCGTGATCCGTCGAGGCATTGAGCTTAAAGACCTGCGTAACCGCGGCGTACTGTTCGAGCCTTTGAAAAACCGTGTGCTCGGGATGATTTTCGAGAAGTCGTCGACGCGCACCCGCGTGTCGTTCGAAGCTGGCATGATCCAACTGGGTGGCCAAGCCATCTTCCTGTCCTCGCGCGACACCCAACTGGGCCGTGGCGAGACGATTGCCGACAGCGCCATCGTGATGTCGAGCATGCTCGATGCGGTGATGATCCGTACCTTTGCCCACAGCACCGTGACCGAATTTTCAGCCAACTCCCGGGTACCGGTGATCAACGGCCTGTCCGATGACCTGCACCCCTGCCAGTTGCTGGCCGACATGCAAACCTTCCTTGAGCACCGTGGTTCGATCCAAGGCAAGACCGTGGCCTGGATCGGCGACGGCAATAACATGTGCAACAGCTATATAGAAGCGGCGATCCAGTTCGACTTCCAACTGCGCATCGCGTGCCCGGAAGGCTACGAGCCTGACGCGCGTTTCCTGGAGCAGGCAGGTAGTCGCGTTACCCTCGTGCGCAACCCACGTGACGCAGTGATCGGCGCACATTTGGTGAGCACTGATGTCTGGACCTCCATGGGCCAGGAAGAAGAAACCGCCCAGCGCCTCGCCCTTTTCGCACCATTCCAGGTGACCCGCGCCCTGCTCGATCTGGCCGCGCCGGATGTGCTGTTCATGCACTGCCTGCCCGCTCACCGTGGCGAAGAAATCAGCCTGGACCTGCTCGACGATAAGCGCTCGGTCGCTTGGGACCAGGCCGAAAACCGCTTGCACGCGCAAAAGGCGCTACTCGAACTCCTCGTCCAGCCGTCGTACCATCACGCATGAGCCAGCCATTACTGCTGAACCTGCGCAATCTGGCGTGCGGCTATCAAGATCAACGCGTGGT
This sequence comes from Pseudomonas sp. 1152_12, assembly GCF_052850675.1. NCBI lineage: Bacteria > Pseudomonadati > Pseudomonadota > Gammaproteobacteria > Pseudomonadales > Pseudomonadaceae > Pseudomonas > Pseudomonas sp. 1152_12. Next base: position 253,224 of record NZ_VXCW01000006.1, read on the forward strand.
GCAGAACCTCAACCTGCACCTCAACGCCGGCGACATCGGCTGCCTGCTTGGGTCTTCGGGCTGCGGCAAAACCACTACTTTGCGCGCAATTGCTGGCTTCGAACCAGTGTACGAAGGTGAAATCATCCTGGCCGGCGAAGTGATTTCCAGCCCAGGCTTTACCCTCGCGCCGGAGAAACGCCGGATCGGCATGGTGTTCCAGGACTACGCACTGTTCCCGCACTTGAGCGTGGCCGACAACATCGTCTTCGGCATTCGCAAGCACCCGCAAAAAGACCGCGTGGTCGCCGAGTTGCTCGAGCTGGTCAACCTGAAGAACCTGGGCAAGCGTTTCCCTCACGAGCTTTCCGGTGGTCAGCAACAACGCGTCGCCCTTGCCCGCGCGCTGGCGCCGGAGCCGCAACTGTTGTTGCTGGATGAACCGTTCTCCAACCTCGACGGCGAGCTGCGACGCAAGCTCAGCCACGAGGTGCGCGACATTCTAAAGGCGCGCGGCACCAGTGCGATTCTGGTCACCCACGACCAGGAAGAAGCCTTTGCCGTCAGTGACCACGTGGGGGTTTTCAAAGAAGGCCGTCTTGAGCAATGGGACACGCCCTACAACCTCTATCACGAACCGCAGACGCCGTACGTCGCCAGCTTTATTGGCCAGGGCTATTTCATCCGTGGTCAATTGAGTTCGCCGGAATCGGTCAGCACCGAACTGGGCGACTTGCGCGGCAATCGCGCCTACACCTGGCCCACGGGTGGCGCGGTGGATGTGTTGCTGCGCCCGGATGACATCGTCTACGCGCCCGACAGCGCGTTGAAAGCGCGTATCGTCGGCAAAACGTTCCTCGGCGCCTCGACCCTGTACCGCCTGCAGCTGCCGACAGGTGCACAGCTGGAGTCGATTTTCCCCAGCCATGCCGATCATCAGGTCGGTGCCGATGTGGGGATTCGTGTGGCGGCTGAACACTTGGTGTTGTTTCAGGCCTCGGGCAGCGTTGCGGCGCAGGTTTCTAAATCCGACTCCGGCGTACGCCGTTACAGCCCCGCTAGCTGAGTCACTGACGAAACCAGATCAAAATGTGGGAGCAAGCCCGCTCCCACATTAGATCTCGTCGCCTTCAAAATGCGAGTTTCACACCCGACCAATCGGCGCAAATTTAGCCTGCGTATGCTCAGCCAGCACCGCCGCCGGCAGTTCAACTTCCAACCCCCTCCTCCCGGCACTCACAAAAATTGTCGCAAACGGCTGCGCCGTCACATCGATAAACGTGCGCAGACGCTTCTTCTGCCCCAACGGGCTGATACCGCCCAACAGGTAACCCGTAGAGCGTTGCGCCGCTGCCGGGTCAGCCATCTCGACTTTTTTTACACCCGCCGCATGAGCCAACGCCTTTAAATCCAGACTTCCGACGACCGGCACCACCGCCACCAACAATTCGCCTTTCTCACTGCTGGCCAGCAAGGTCTTAAACACCTGCGCAGGGTCGAGACCCAATTTCTCTGCGGCCTCCAGGCCATAGGACGCCGCCTTGGGGTCATGTTCGTAACTGTGGATGTGATGTTCGGCGCGAACTTTTTTCAACAGGTCCAATGCGGGTGTCATGGCTACTCCAGGCATGGCAAACAGAGGTGCAATTCTAGGCCAAGCCCACTCAAAACGCTCTAGTGTGCCCCTCCCGCAATACGCCGCGACCGAGACAACCATGATCATTCACCAGACTAATAGTTTGAAAATGACCAATGGTTCACTTTCGACCTTTGACAGCCGTCATTCTTGTCTATATTTTTTCGTTTCCGAATACTGTAGGAATAGAGCTGCAGTACTCCAGCAGTAAGCTGTGACTTGGACGGGGATCCACGCCACGGTGAGAATCGCGCAACAGCCCGTTGAGGCCGCGCGCCAAACAAGAACAACAATCGAGGTTTTCCATGACAACTGCTCTTCAACAGCCTTCACTTTCGAGCCAATGCATGGCCGAATTCCTGGGGACTGCGCTTCTGATCTTCTTCGGTACAGGATGTGTCGCTGCCCTCAAGGTCGCGGGTGCCAGCTTTGGGTTGTGGGAAATCAGTGTCATCTGGGGGATCGGCGTGAGCATGGCGATCTACCTGAGCGCCGGTATTTCGGGGGCTCATCTCAACCCGGCGGTGAGTATCGCCCTGTGTATTTTTGCCGATTTCGACAAGCGCAAACTGCCCTTCTACATCCTCGCCCAAGTAGCCGGCGCCTTCTGTTCCGCCGCGTTGGTGTACACGCTGTACAGCAATCTTTTTTTCGATTACGAACAAACCCACCATATGGTGCGCGGCTCCCAGGCCAGCCTGGAGTTGGCGTCGGTGTTTTCCACCTACCCGCATGCCCTGCTGAGCACAGCCCAGGCGTTCTTAGTGGAAATGGTCATCACCGCTATCCTGATGGGCGTGATCATGGCGCTTACCGACGATAACAATGGCCTGCCACGCGGCCCGTTGGCCCCACTGCTGATTGGCCTGTTGATCGCCGTGATCGGCAGCGCCATGGGCCCGCTGACCGGCTTTGCGATGAACCCGGCACGGGATTTTGGGCCTAAGCTGATGACCTTTTTCGCCGGCTGGGGTGAAATGGCCTTTACCGGCGGTCGCGATATTCCTTACTTCCTGATTCCGATTTTCGCGCCGATTGTCGGCGCGTGCCTCGGTGCTGCGGCCTATCGCGGGCTGATTGCCCGCCATCTGCCGAGTGCCGCTCCTGCTATCGCTGAAGAAACAACTGACACGGCTGTCAACGGCAAGACGCGTATTTCCTGATACCGCTGGCCTGGTCCGCTCTGCCCCTTTGCGTCCCAGGCTGATTCCTTACTTCCTTATTTTCCGTCTAAGGCAATCGACATGACCGACATTCAGAATAAGAACTACATCATTGCCCTCGATCAGGGCACTACCAGTTCCCGGGCGATCATCTTCGACCGTGACGCCAACGTGGTCTGCACCGCCCAGCGCGAATTCACCCAGCACTACCCGCAAGCCGGCTGGGTCGAACATGACCCGATGGAAATCTTCGCCACCCAGAGCGCTGTAATGGTCGAGGCCCTGGCGCAAGCCGGCCTGCACCATGACCAGGTCGCCGCCATCGGTATCACCAACCAGCGTGAAACCACCGTGGTCTGGGACAAGATCACCGGCCGCCCGATCTACAACGCGATCGTCTGGCAGTGCCGCCGCAGCACCGAGATCTGCCAGCAGCTCAAACGCGACGGCCACGAGCAATACATCAACGACACCACCGGCCTGGTTACCGACCCATACTTCTCCGGCACCAAACTCAAGTGGATCCTCGACAACGTCGAAGGCAGCCGTGAGCGTGCACGCAACGGCGAGTTGCTGTTCGGTACCATCGACAGCTGGCTGATCTGGAAATTTACCGGCGGCAAAACCCACGTCACCGACTACACCAATGCCTCGCGCACCATGCTCTTCAACATCCACACGCTGGAGTGGGATGCGAAGATGCTGGAGATTCTCGACGTACCGCGCGAAATGCTGCCAGAAGTGAAGTCCTCCTCGGAAATCTACGGCCGCACCAAAAGCGGCATCGCTATCGGCGGCATCGCCGGTGACCAGCAAGCGGCGCTGTTCGGCCAAATGTGCGTAGAAGCCGGTCAGGCCAAGAACACTTACGGCACCGGCTGCTTCCTGCTGATGAACACCGGCGACAAAGCGGTCAAATCCAAACACGGCATGCTGACGACCATCGCTTGCGGCCCACGCGGCGAAGTGGCCTACGCCCTGGAAGGCGCCGTGTTCAACGGTGGCTCCACTGTGCAGTGGCTGCGTGACGAGCTGAAGATCATCGCCGACGCCACCGACACTGAATACTTCGCCGGCAAGGTCAAGGACAGCAACGGTGTGTACCTGGTGCCCGCCTTCACCGGCCTGGGCGCTCCGTATTGGGACCCGTATGCCCGTGGCGCGCTGTTCGGCCTGACCCGTGGCGTACGCGTGGATCACATTATTCGTGCAGCCCTGGAGTCGATTGCCTTCCAGACCCGCGACGTATTGGACGCCATGCAACAGGACTCGGGCGAACGCCTCAAAGCCCTGCGCGTGGACGGTGGCGCGGTGGCCAACAACTTCCTGATGCAATTCCAGGCCGATATCCTCGGCACCCAGGTCGAGCGCCCGCAAATGCGCGAGACCACCGCACTCGGCGCGGCTTACCTGGCAGGCCTGGCCTGTGGTTTCTGGGGCAGCCTGGACGAATTGCGCGGCAAAGCTGTGATCGAGCGCGAATTCGAACCGACGCTGGATGAAGCCACCAAAGAGAAACTCTATGCCGGCTGGCAGAAAGCGGTGAGCCGCACCCGCGACTGGGAACCGCACGAAGGCGCTGAATAAGCCAAGCGCCGGACCCACATAGGGTTGTAACTGGCGGGGAGCCGCTTGCTGCGTCATCATGGGCCACTTTTGTACGGCAGCCCAAAGGACGCCCCATGAATCTGCCTCCCCGCCAGCAACAAATTCTCGAACTGGTCCGCGAACGCGGTTACGTCAGCATCGAGGAGATGGCGCAGCTATTCGTTGTCACCCCGCAAACCATCCGCCGCGATATCAACCAGCTGGCGGACGCCAACCTGCTGCGCCGCTACCACGGCGGCGCGGCCTATGACTCCAGTGTCGAAAATACCGCGTACGCCATGCGCGCCGACCAAATGCGCGATGAAAAACAACGCATCGGCGAAGCCATTGCCGCGCAAATCCCCGATCACGCCTCGCTGTTCATCAATATCGGCACAACGACCGAATCGATCGCGCGTGCGCTGCTCAATCACAACCACCTGAAAATCATCACCAACAACCTCAACGTCGCCACCATGCTCAGTGCCAAGGACGACTTCGATGTGCTGCTGACCGGCGGTAATGTGCGGCGTGACGGCGGTGTGGTTGGCCAAGCCAGTGTCGACTTCATCAACCAGTTCAAGGTCGACTTTGCGCTGGTGGGTATCAGCGGTATCGATGAAGACGGCAGTTTGCTCGACTTTGATTACCAGGAAGTGCGGGTTTCCCAGGCGATTATTGCCAATGCGCGCCAAGTGATCCTCGCGGCTGACTCGAGCAAATTCGGGCGCAATGCCATGATTCGTTTGGGACCGATCAGCTTGGTGGACTGTTTGGTGACCGATCAACAGCCAGTGCCAGCGTTGGTGCAGTTGTTGAACCAGCATAAGGTCAGGCTGGAAGTGGTGTAGCGCCTCCACTGCCACTGTCGCACCCCCTTCTGCATTCGACCGCACTCCCATGCTGGAACTCGGTGAAATGTGAGAGGGGTTGGCGCCCGATGGCAATCTATGTGGCTGGCATTTATGAAGCCTTCCCCCAGGCTCATGTTCACAAATTTTCCTTTCTCGCCTCGTCGATGAGTTTTTTCAATCGAAGTTGGGTGGCTGCGCGCGCGTTTATCAGCTACCATTTTCGCAAATGAACATTAATGTTCGAATTCCAAGACGAAAAAATCGCGAGGCCAGCCGATGAACCCTTCCACCTTGCCTGCTCCACCGCTTGCCGAAGTCTATGACGTTGCCGTAATCGGTGGCGGGATCAATGGCGTCGGCATTGCAGCAGACGCAGCCGGACGCGGTTTGTCGGTATTCCTTTGCGAAAAGGACGACTTGGCCAGCCACACCTCCTCCGCGAGCAGCAAGCTGATTCACGGTGGCCTGCGTTACCTCGAGCATTACGAATTCCGCTTGGTGCGCGAAGCCCTGGCCGAACGTGAAGTACTGCTGGGCAAGGCACCGCATATCGTCAAGCAGATGCGTTTCGTGCTGCCGCACCGCCCGCACTTGCGCCCGGCATGGATGATTCGCGCCGGCCTCTTCCTGTATGACCACTTGGGCAAGCGCGAAAAGCTCGCTGGTTCGAAAAGCCTGAAGTTCGGCCCAGATAGCCCGCTGAAAAGTGAAATCACCAAAGGCTTCGAATACTCCGACTGCTGGGTCGATGACGCTCGCCTTGTTGTACTCAACGCCATGGCCGCCCGCGAAAAAGGCGCGCACATCCACACCCAGACCCGTTGCATCAGCGCACACCGCAGCAACGGCATGTGGGAAATGAACATGGAACGCGCCGACGGCAGCCTGTTTTCGATCCGTGCCCGGGCACTGGTGAACGCTGCTGGCCCATGGGTCGCCAAATTCATCAAGGAAGACCTTAAGCTGGATTCACCTTACGGCATTCGCTTGATCCAAGGCAGCCACCTGATCGTGCCGAAACTGTACGAAGGCGCGCACGCGCACATCCTGCAGAATGAAGACCAGCGCATCGTCTTCACTATTCCGTACTTGAACCACCTGACCATCATCGGCACCACCGACCGTGAATACACCGGCGACCCAGCGAAAGTGGCGATTACCGAAGGTGAAACCGACTACATGCTCAACGTGGTGAATGCCCACTTCAAGAAGCAGTTGAGCCGTGACGACATCGTCCACACCTACTCCGGTGTGCGCCCGTTGTGCAACGATGAATCAGACAACCCGTCGGCCATCACTCGCGATTACACCCTGTCGCTGTCCGGCGGCACGGGCGAGGCGCCAATCCTGTCAGTGTTCGGCGGCAAGCTGACCACCTACCGCAAACTCGCCGAGTCGGCGATGGCGCAACTGGCACCGTATTTCACACAGATGCGCCCAAGCTGGACGGCAAAAGCCAGCCTGCCTGGCGGCGAAGACATGACCACGCCAGAGGCGTTGGCCGAGGCCATCCGCGCCAAGTTCGACTGGGTGCCAAGCGAGATCGCCCGCCGTTGGTCCACCACCTACGGTAGCCGCACCTGGCGCCTGCTGGAAGGCGTGCAATCGCTGGCGGACTTGGGTGACCACTTGGGTGGCGGCTTGTACACCCGCGAAGTCGATTACCTGTGCGCCGAAGAATGGGCAACGCAACCGCAGGACGTGCTGTGGCGCCGTACCAAGCTTGGCCTGTTCACCACCCCGCAAGAACAGGACAACGTGCAGCGTTACCTGTCCAAAGTTGAGCAGAACCGCGCAAAAATTGAAGCGGCCTGATCAGGCCATAATGGAAAGCCCCTGCACCGAAAGGTCCAGGGGCTTTTTTATGCCTGCGCCCGAAAGACATGAGTCCGTGCAAACCAGCGTGCGCCGCCGCAGGACACCATCAAGATGGTCCAGGGCTTGGGCTTTGCCGCGAACTCAAGCAAGCGATTGAGTTTCTTGCACAGTACTTCATGGCATTTGGCATCGTGCCCGATGCGCTGAAAAGGACTTTTGGCTGGACAGGCATTCCGGTCTCTTTTCCAGAAGTGCCCCACTGCAAGAGCGGAACCGATAGCCGTCGTTGCCCCAGCAATGGACATACACTCACTCCGCCACAGCCATTCGGTTTTCCGAACACCACGCCCCGACCGATTCGGTTTGCCGGACCTAACGGCGAAAACCTTCCGGTAACACAAAATTAATATTCATATAAATCAAGTAGATAGCCTTTAATTTCAGGTATGGCACGACTCATGCTCTACACTCCCTGACGATTGCCTGAGACGCTTCAGGAGCCGTTACGGGCATTCGCTGTACAAGAGAGCCGTTTTAGCCGGCTTCATAAAAAAAACAAATGTCGAGGAAGTATTGATGCGCATCGTTCCCCATATCTTGGGCGCAGCTATCGCTGCTGCTCTGATCAGCACTCCAGTTTTCGCCGCCGAACTCACCGGCACACTGAAGAAAATCAACGACTCCGGCACCATCACTCTCGCCCACCGCGACAGCTCCATTCCGTTTTCCTACATCGCGGATGGTTCGGGCAAACCCGTGGGCTACTCCCACGACGTTCAGTTGGCTGTCGTTGAAGCCCTGAAAAAAGACCTGAACAAGCCCGATCTGAAGACCAATTACAACCTGGTCACCTCGCAAACTCGTATCCCGCTGATCCAGAACGGCACCGCGGACCTCGAGTGCGGCTCGACCACCAACAACGCCGAGCGCGCCCAGCAAGTTGATTTCACCGTCAACATCTTCGAAATCGGCACCCGTCTGCTGGTCAAGAAAGACAAGGATGGCAAGCCGTCCTACGCCGACTTCGCCGACCTGAAAGGCAAAAACGTCGTGACCACCGCTGGCACCACGTCCGAGCGCATCATCAAAGCGATGAACGCGGACAAGCAGATGGGCATGAACGTCATCTCCGCCAAAGACCACGGCGAATCCTTCCAGATGCTGGAAAGCGGTCGCGCCGTTGCCTTCATGATGGACGACGCCCTGCTGGCCGGTGAAGAAGCCAAGGCCAAGAAGCCGGATGACTGGGTCATCACCGGTACTCCCCAGTCCTTCGAAGCCTACGCGTGCATGGTGCGTAAGAACGACCCAGCCTTCAAGAAAGCCGTGGATGACGCCATCGTCGCCCTGTACAAATCCGGCGAGATCAACAAGATCTACAGCAAATGGTTCGAGAGCCCGATTCCACCAAAAGGCCTGAACCTGAACTTCCCGATGAGCGAAAAGGTTAAGGAGCTGATCGCTAACCCAAGCGACAAACCAGCGCCTGACGTAAAAATCTGATACCTGACTAAGCTTATGCCCTGAGGGAGACAACCCTCCCTCAGGTGTCTGTTACTACCTGCTTGTTTTAATTTGGAACACTCGACCTGGCGGTTTTCGAGCCGATCGTGTGTGCCTGACGTTCAACGTCGGGCGGGAATGGATCTCCCCCAAGCAGGTGCTTGTACATCGATCGATCTCGAGGGGAGACCCTAATGAATTACAACTGGGACTGGGGCGTGTTCTTCAAGTCCACTGGCGTGGGCAGCGAGACTTATCTCGACTGGTACATCGCCGGCTTGGGCTGGACCATCGCCATCGCTGTTGTGGCATGGATTATCGCCTTGTTGCTGGGGTCCATTCTGGGCGTCATGCGCACCGTGCCAAACCGCATCGTATCGGGCATCGCGACCTGCTACGTGGAACTGTTTCGTAACGTGCCGCTGCTGGTTCAGCTGTTTATCTGGTACTTCCTGATACCCGATCTGCTGCCGCAAAACCTGCAGGACTGGTACAAACAAGACCTCAACCCCACCACCTCGGCCTACCTGAGCGTTGTCGTGTGCCTGGGCCTGTTCACCGCCGCCCGTGTGTGTGAACAAGTGCGTACCGGCATCCAGGCGCTGCCACGTGGCCAGGAATCCGCTGCACGCGCTATGGGCTTCAAGCTGCCGCAGATCTACTGGAACGTGCTGCTACCCCAGGCTTACCGCATCATCATTCCGCCGCTCACCTCGGAATTCCTCAACGTGTTCAAGAACTCCTCCGTGGCGTCCTTGATCGGCTTGATGGAGCTGCTGGCGCAAACCAAACAGACCGCCGAGTTTTCGGCCAACCTGTTTGAAGCCTTCACCCTGGCCACGCTGATCTACTTCACCCTGAACATGAGCCTGATGTTGCTGATGCGCGTGATCGAGAAGAAAGTTGCGGTGCCCGGCCTGATCTCCGTGGGGGGTAAATAATGGAATTTGATTTCAGCGGCATCATCCCCGCCATCCCAGGCCTGTGGAACGGCATGGTCATGACCTTGCAGTTGATGGTCATGGGCGTGGTCGGCGGCATCATCCTAGGTACGATCCTGGCGCTGATGCGCCTGTCGTCGAGCAAACTGTTGTCGCGCTTGGCGGGCGCCTATGTGAACTACTTCCGCTCGATCCCACTGCTGTTGGTGATCACGTGGTTCTACCTGGCGGTGCCGTTCGTGTTGCGCTGGATTACCGGCGAAGACACCCCGATCGGCGCGTTCGCCTCCTGCGTCGTGGCCTTCATGATGTTCGAAGCCGCGTACTTCTGTGAAATCGTGCGGGCCGGCGTGCAGTCGATCCCCAAGGGCCAGATGGCCGCCGCACAAGCGATGGGCATGACCTATGGCCAGACCATGCGTCTGATCATCCTGCCCCAGGCGTTCCGCAAGATGACCCCGTTGCTGCTGCAACAGTCGATCATCCTGTTTCAGGACACCTCGCTGGTTTACACCGTGGGCCTGGTGGACTTCCTCAACTCCGCCCGCTCCAACGGCGACATCATTGGCCGCTCCAATGAGTTCCTGATCTTCGCCGGTGTCGTCTACTTCATCATCAGCTTTTCCGCCTCGCTGCTGGTCAAGCGTCTGCAAAAAAGGTTTGCCGTATGATCTCTATCAAGAATATCAACAAGTGGTATGGCGACTTCCAGGTGCTGACCGATTGCAGCACCGAGGTTAAAAAAGGCGAAGTGATCGTGGTGTGCGGGCCGTCCGGCTCGGGTAAGTCCACCCTGATCAAGTGCGTCAACGCACTGGAACCGTTCCAGAAGGGCGACGTGGTCGTGGATGGCACCTCCATCGCCGACCCGAAGACCAACCTGCCGAAACTGCGTTCGCGCGTGGGCATGGTGTTTCAGCACTTCGAGCTGTTCCCGCACTTGACCATCACCGAAAACCTGACCATTGCGCAGGTCAAGGTACTCGGCCGCAGCAAGGAAGAGGCCACCCAGAAAGGCTTGCAACTGCTGGAGCGCGTCGGCCTGTCGGCGCACGCCCACAAGCACCCGGGCCAATTATCCGGCGGCCAGCAACAACGTGTGGCGATTGCTCGCGCACTGGCCATGGACCCGATCGTCATGCTATTCGACGAACCGACCTCGGCGCTGGACCCGGAAATGGTCAACGAAGTGCTCGACGTGATGGTGCAACTGGCCCAGGAAGGCATGACCATGATGTGCGTGACCCACGAAATGGGCTTCGCCCGCAAAGTGGCCGACCGCGTGATCTTCATGGACGCCGGCAAGATCATCGAAGACTGCCCGAAAGAAGAGTTCTTCGGCGACATCAGCGCCCGCTCCGAACGCGCGCAGCACTTCCTTGAGAAAATCCTGCAGCACTAAGCCCTATATAGCTTCCACTGTGGAAACCACGCCCATGTGGGAGCGGGCTTGTGTGGGAGCTGGCTTGCCTGTGATGGCATCACCTCGGTGCCCCTGTGATACCGAGGCGTCTGCATCGCGGGCAAGCCAGGCGCCCACAAAAGCCAGGCTCCCACACAAACAGGTTCGTGCCAGGGCTGGCAAGCTCTGGTTGACCCAAGGCATCTGTGATGAAATGCGACCCCAACCAATTTCGCGCCGCACCGCCATCACTTGCCGTGAAACCTCGTCTGATTCGCCAACTGTTCCTGCCGCCGTTGATTATCGCCCTGATGATCGGCTTGGGTTATATCGGCTTCTGGGTCAGTGAGTACTACGGCATCCGCACCCTCAGCGACAACGGCGAACGCCAGTTGGAGTTGCACGCGCGCACCGTCGAAAGCGAACTGAGCAAATACACCTACCTGCCAAGCCTTCTGGAACTGGAATCCAGCGTCTCCACGCTGCTCGCCGACCCAAACCAGGAAACTCGCAAGACCGTCAACGATTACCTCGAAGGCCTGAACCGGCGCAGTCGCAGCCGGGCCATCTACGTGATGGACACCACCGGCCGCGTGCTGGCCACCAGTAACTGGCGCGATGCCGACAGTTACCAGGGTGAAGACCTGTCCTTCCGTGCCTATTTCCAAAACGCCGTACGCGGCCAGCCCGGCCGTTTCTATGGTATTGGCAGCACCAACGGCGAACCCGGTTACTACCTGGCCCACGGCCTGGAAGAGCACGGCAAGATCATCGGCGTGGCCGTGGTCAAAGTGCGCCTTGAAGCACTCGAAGAACGCTGGCAGCGCGCGCGTCTCGAAGCCTTTGTGAGCGATGAGAACGGCATCATCATTCTCTCCAGCGACCCGGCTCGCCGGCTCAAGGCCGTGCGCCCGCTGAGCGACGACACCAAAGAACGCCTGGCCCACAGCCTGCAATATTACTGGGCAACGCTTAACGAACTGGAGCCGCTGGCCCGTGAGCGACTCAATGAGGGCACCGAAAAACTGACCTTCCCGGCCAACAGCGAAGTGGTCAACGACGAGCACGAGGTCAGCTACCTCGCACAAACCCGCCCCCTTAACGACACACCGTGGAATTTCACCCTGCTCACCCCGCTCAATGACCTGCGCCGCGCGGCGATCAACCAGGGCATTCTGGTGGCCGTTGCGTTTGGCCTGGTCGCGTTTTTGCTGATCGCTTGGAATGAGCGGCGCAAGGTCATCGCCACCCGCCTCGCCGCGCGGGAAGCCTTGCAGGAAGCCAACAGCCAGCTGGAACGGCGGATAGCCGAACGCACCGCCGACCTGCGTGCCAGCAATGAACGGCTCAAGGGCCAGATTCGCGAACGGCGCCAGGCCGAAGAAACCTTGCGCCGCGCCCAAGATGAGTTGGTGCAGGCCGGCAAACTCGCCGCCATCGGCCAGATGTCGACCAGCATCGCGCATGAATTGAACCAGCCGCTAGCGGCGCTACGCACGCTGTCGGGCAATACCGTACGCTTCCTCGAACGCGGCGCCCTCGATACCGCCAGCGCCAACCTCAAGACCATCAACGAACTGATCGACCGTATGGGCCGCATCACCGCCAGCCTGCGCTCCTTTGCCCGACGCGGCGATGACCAGGGCGAAGCCAACCTCGGCAAAGCCGTGGACGCGGCGTTCCAGGTGCTCAGTGCACGCCTGGACGGCCTGCCGTTGACCGTGCACCGCGACTTCGCCAACGCTCAGTTGCAGATCGACCAGACGCGCCTGGAGCAGATCCTGCTTAACCTGATCGGCAACGCCCTCGACGCGATGCAAGCACAACCGGCTCCCGAACTGTGGCTGGACGGCCACATGTTTGAGGGCAAGTACCGCCTGCACGTGCGCGATAACGGCCATGGCATTGATCCCGAAACCCGCAAACATCTATTCGAACCGTTCTTCACCACCAAACCTGGCGAACAGGGCCTGGGCCTTGGCCTGACGCTTTCCGCCAGTCTCGCTGCGGCCACCGGCGGCAACCTTGCCGTGGAACATCCCGCCAGCGGTGGTACTGCCTTTGTCTTGTGCTTGCCACTGGCAAGCACCCAAAAAGCTGAGTCGACATGAATACAGACGCTACCGCCTCTAAAGACGACCTCACCGTTCTGATCGTCGAAGACGACCCCCATGTGCTGCTCGGCTGCCAGCAAGCACTGGCGCTGGAAGACATTCCCAGTGTGGGCGTAGGCAGTGCCGAAGAGGCCCTCAAGCGCATCGGCGAAAACTTTGCCGGTATCGTCATCAGCGATATTCGCCTGCCGGGCATCGACGGCCTGGAGCTGTTGACCCGCCTCAAGGCCTTGGACAACAGCCTGCCGGTGGTACTCATCACCGGCCATGGCGATATCTCGATGGCCGTCGGCGCCATGCGCAACGGCGCCTACGACTTCATGGAAAAACCCTTCTCGCCCGAACGCCTGGTCGACGTCGCCCGCCGAGCCCTGGAACAACGCGGGCTGGCGCGAGAGGTGTGGTCGCTGCGCCGCCAACTGGCTGAGCGTAACTCTCTGGAAGGCCGCATCATCGGCCGCTCGCCGGCCATGCAGAACCTGCGCGAACTGATCGCCAACGTCGCCGACACCTCGGCCAACGTGCTGATCGAAGGCGAGACCGGCACCGGCAAGGAACTGGTCGCGCGCTGCCTGCATGATTTCAGCCGGCGCCATTCCCACCAATTCGTCGCCTTGAACTGCGGCGGTCTGCCAGAGAACCTGTTCGAAAGCGAGATATTCGGCCACGAAGCCAACGCTTTTACCGGCGCCGGCAAACGGCGCATCGGCAAGATCGAGCACGCCCACGAGGGCACGCTGTTTCTCGATGAAGTGGAAAGCATGCCGATCAACCTGCAGATCAAATTGCTGCGGGTGTTGCAGGAACGCACCTTGGAGCGCCTGGGTTCTAACCAGAGCGTGGCCGTGGATTGCCGAGTGATCGCTGCCACCAAGTCCGACCTCGACGAACTGAGCCGCGCCAGCCAGTTCCGCAGCGACCTTTACTACCGCCTCAACGTAGTGACCCTGGAGCTGCCGCCGCTGCGTGAACGCCGGGAAGACATCCTGCAATTGTTCGAACACTTCCTGCAGCAGTCGTCGCTGCGCTTTGACCGCAGCGTGCCGGAGCTGGATAACCAGACGGTGTCGAGCCTGATGAGCCACGACTGGCCAGGCAACGTGCGTGAACTGCGCAACGTCGCCGAGCGCTTCGCCCTGGGTTTGCCCGCTTTCAAAAAAAGCGCCAACGGCACCGTCAACCACGGCCTGGCCTTTACCGAAGCGGTGGAGGCGTTCGAGCGCAATCTGCTGGTTGACGCCTTGCAACGCAGCGGTGGCAACCTGACCCAGGCCAGCCAGGAACTGGGGATGGCCAAGACCACCCTGTTCGACAAGGTCAAGAAATATGGGTTGAGCCACTGATGGACCTATTCCTAAAGGCCGTCATTGGCGCGGCCGTGGTGTTGATCTTGGCGGCGCTGGCCAAGACCAAGAACTATTACATCGCAGGGTTAGTGCCGCTGTTTCCGACTTTTGCGTTGATTGCGCATTACATCGTCGGCAAGGACCGTTCGTTGGAGGATTTGAAGACCACCATCGTGTTTGGGATGTGGTCGATCATTCCGTATTTTGTGTATTTGGCGACGCTCTATGTGATGGTCGACAGGATGCGCTTGGAAGCGTCACTCGCCGTGGCGGCGGTGGCGTGGTTGATGGCGGCGACGGTGTTGGTGACGGTGTGGGTACGCCTCCACACCTGACACAACTGGGTAAACATGTGGGAGCAATGATGGGTGCCTGGAAAATCAGCGCACGATCTTGTCGACCTGAATCCCTAACTTCTTCAACCGATACCAAAAGCTCCTCTCGGAAATCCCGATCTTCGCCGCCGCCGCCGCCTGCACGCCGTTGCTCTCATTCAACGCCGCCAGAATGTAGGTTTTCTCGACCTCCGCCAGGGCCGCATCCAGGTCCGAAGGCACGCTTGGGCTGTCGCCCAACAGTGCCGTGACGCCACCCTCGGCGGGCCTGGACGCAAACAAATACGCCGGCAGATCGATGTCTTCGATCACCGGCGATGCCGCGACGATGGTCGCGCGCTCCACGCAGTTTTGCAGTTCACGGATATTGCCCGGCCAGCTGTAGGCCGCCATGGCCTGCAACGCCTCGGGGCTGAAGCCGGTGATGCGCTTACCGGCGGTGGCGCTCAGGGTCTGGGCGAAATGTCGGGCCAGTGGCACGATATCCTCGGCACGTTCGCGCAGGGCTGGCAGTGGGATCGGGAACACATTGAGGCGGTAATACAAGTCCTCGCGAAACTCTTTATTGGCCACCGCATCCAGCAGGTTTTTGTTGGTGGCGGCGATCACCCGCACGTCTACCTTGCGCTCTCGTGGGTCGCCCACCGGCTCGATTACACGCTCCTGCAAGGCGCGTAGAATCTTGGCCTGCAGTGCCAAGGGCATATCACCCACTTCGTCCAGAAATAGCGTGCCTTTGTCAGCCTGCATAAATCGCCCTACCCGGTCTGCCACAGCGCCGGTGAAGGCGCCCTTGCGATGACCGAACATCTCGCTTTCCAGCAAACCTTCGGGGATGGCTGCACAATTGACCGCCACGAACGGCTTATCGGCGCGGCTGCCGTGCTTGTGGATCGCACGGGCAACCATTTCCTTGCCGGTGCCGCTTTCGCCGGTCAGCAGGATGGTTGCGTTACTGTCACGTACCGAGTCGATCGCGTGCAACACCTGGCGAAATGCCGGGCTGTCGCCGACCAAGCTGTCGAATTGCGCATGGTGATCAAGCTCGGCGCGCAGCCGCGCGTTGTCGCGCAGGATGTCGCGAAACTGCAGGGCCTTGGCCACGGTGATGTCCAGCTCGTCGATATCGAACGGCTTGGCAATGTAGTCATAAGCGCCATTGCGCATCGACTGCACAGCGTTTTTCACCGTGCTGTAGGCGGTCATCACGATCACCGGCAATTCCGGGAAACGCACTTTTATCTCAGCCAGCAACGCTGGCCCATCCATGCCCGGCATGCGCCAGTCGCTGATCACCAGGTCGATGTCTTCCTGCTCCAGCACTTTGAGTGCATGCAGGCCGTTGCTCGCGGTGAACACTTGAATGCCGCTCTGGCTCAAAGCCGAGGACAGCAAGTCGCAGAGCTTGGGCTCGTCGTCGACTACCAATACGTTATGCGTCATGACCTTCCTCATCGTCGCCATCGTCTTCACCGTGGGCCGGAATGTACAGGCTGAAGGTGGCGCCGGCATCTTTCTCACTGGCACATTCGATGCTGCCGTCGTGACTTTCCATGATCGAATAGACTTTGGCCAGGCCTAAGCCTGTTCCCGAGGCTTTGGTGGTGACAAAGGGCGTGAAGATCCGCTCGATCATATCCGCCGGAATGCCCTGGCCGGTGTCGGCGATGCTGATCATCGTGTTGCCGCCCACGCTACGAATGCCCAAGGTCAGGCGTCCACCTGCCGGCATTGCATCGATGGCGTTGAGAATCAGATTGAGGCACGCCTGCTTGAGCTGTTTGGCATCGGCATAGATCATCGCACCGGGTGCTTGGTCATCAATGTGCGCGTCAATGTTATGGGTGGACAACTCCGGGCTGCAGAAGCCGAGGATTTCTTCAACCAGTGCGCGCGCGCTCTGCAGCACCCGCAGCGGCGGGTTGGGTTTGGCGAAATCGAGGAACTCGGTGATCAGATCATTAATGCGACTGACCTCGCTGATCACGTACTCCAGGTGGCGCTTGTCGGTTTCCGGCAAGTCGGCACGACGGTGGAGCAGTTGGGTAGCCGTCTTGATAATACCCAACGGGTTACGAATTTCGTGGGCAAGGCCCATGGCAACTTCGCCCAGCGCGTGCAGCCGATCACGGCGACGCAACTGGGCTTCGAGGTGATGCAGTTCGCCCAGGCGCTCGGTCATGTGGTTGAACGTGCTGCTCAGTTGCGCCAGCTCGTCGCCGCCGCTGACCAACACGCGGTGTTCATAATTGCCCGAGATCACCGCGCCCACGCCTTGGGACAAGTCCCGCAGCGGCTTGGTCAGGCGCCGCGACACCAGCACGCCAGCGCCCAGGGACAACGCCGAACTGAGCAGGAAAATCAGCAAGAACAGGTTGCTCTGGTTCACCAGCCCAACCAGGCTGGTATGGCGCAGCAAACCGCTGAAGATCACGCCTTGCAAGTCGCCGGCGTCATTGAAGATCGGCCAGTACAAACCACTGTAGTTGTTGGTGAACTGCTCGCTCGGTTGTTTGGTGGCGCGCATAGCCGTTTCGACATTCTTGGGGATGCGCGAAGGGTGATTTTCGAAACGCTGGGTCGAGAATATTTCGTTAAAACCCGAAGGATTGGCCAGGTACAGACGCAGGTCGAGAGAGTGCACATCGGCCACACTGGTGAGGAAACTGCTGTCCAGGTAAGTCGCCACCAATAATACGTAGTCGACGCCCTCCTGGTTAGTTTCGAACGTCGAGACCACCAGGCCCGTACTCACGCCAGCCACCTGGATGGTTTGCAATACCGCATTGCTGGTCAGATTGATTTGCTTGACGACATCGTCGGGCGCGGTGCTGAACACGATCTTGTGGTCACTCATGCGAATCAGCGAGACCACATCGATATCAGTGGCCTCGGCAATATCAGCCGTGAGCCGGTCATGCTTGGCAGCCTGCCGGTTCAAGGGCGGGCTGGTGTAGCGCAGGAACAGCTTGGCCATGCGCGCGTTGTCATGAAGGATGTCGCCAATCTCGTCCTTGACGATTTTGGTCGACTCCTGCAGCCAGATCCGCACGTTACTGTCGAAAATCTGCGACAGCGTGGTCGCCGCCAGCTCGGCGGCTATCATGGTAGGAATGACGCTGACCAGCCAGAACGCCAGCACCAGCTTGCGCTGGACGCTCCAACGCGAAATGGCAAAGGGGCGGGCTTTCTGGCGGGTCTTGGTGATCATCAGGTTTCGCTTATCGCAGCAGCCATGGCAGGGTCGGATCGATCCGGTCTTATATACATTTTCACGAGTTTAAGCAGGCCATTGACCAGCCGATTACGGTGACGAAAGAACATGCTGTTACCCCGAAACTCGCAACCCAGACGCAGCTTACTGGCATACCCTTCCTGACCGCACTCGTAAACGGGAATATTGTGCTGAATACAGTAATCGACATTGGTCAGCCAGCACCTGAAGTACAAGTGGTAGTCGCGGCTGAATTCACTGTCATGGCCAAAAAACTTATCGATCAAACGGTGCTGGTCCAACAGCACCAAATTGAACGCCACCAGTCGCTCGTCTACCCAGTAAAGAGCACAGACCGCGCGCCCTTCCAGGCGTTCCAGAATGCCGGTGAAGTAACTCGCCGGCAGACGCTCGAATTGCAAGTCGGCGCGACTGAGGGTGTCTTGGTACAGGCGCATCACCGCAGGCAGCACATCATCAATGTTATCCCGCCACTCCACCCGCGGGCCCGGCGCACGCAACTTGCGGCGCAGGTCTTTACGGGTCGCCTTGCACAGCGACCCCAGGTAGGCGTCCACTGAACCGTAAGGCACCGCCAATAAACCGCTGGGCAGGCTCGGCATGCTCTGAAACCCCGCCACACGGCAACTGTCTGCCCAGTGCGGGTCATTGGTTGGTACGTCTTTGACCGCCACCAGGCCAATCCCGAATGCCTGGGCATCCTGGCGTGCAGCCTCAAGCAAGTGCTTGATCAACAGCGGGCGCTGCGCTTCAGGAACGCTACTGGCGACTCCAGCATCGCAACGTTCGGCAACTGGCGAGCCGATGGCATACAACTGCAACCGCAAAACACCCGGCCACAGTCGCTCCAGGCGCTCGGTAAAGCGCTTGCCTGCACCCGACACCGTAGTGTCGAGGCGATAATAAGTGATGAACGCGGCAGCGACTGCCACCAGCGTTTCATCGTCGTAAACAACCAGGTAACGCCATTTGAAATCATCGATGGCGGCGTTTTCCACGGCGACGTAAAAATCCCAATCCTCCAGAGCTCCGGGAAAACAGTCGTTCCAGGCACTGCGCGGGATGGCCCGGATGGTCGAGAAGGCTTGGGCGGTGATCACGTCGCGTCCTTAGGCTTATGCCCGCTGTCGATAGTCTACGGGGGCCTGGATAGACTCGGCATGTTGCTCGACAAATTCGGCGCTCAACTCGATCACGCGACGGTATTGCAGGTCCACGGTGATCATGTGGTAGCAGTTGTCCAGCAGGATTTTGGTCACGGGGCCGCCCAAGTGGCGTTCCACATAGTCAGCGTTCCAGCGGCTGGTGATGTCATCCTCAATGGAGTGCAACACCAGTGCAGGCACCTTGACCTCGGGCATGCGTTTTTTGACCACGGCGTTCATGCGGTGCAACTCGCGCACCGTGATGCCCTCCATGGTCAGTAAACCGGCCTCGCTGCTCTCCCCTTCCTTCATCTGACGCTCGACGATGGCCCGCAGGCGCTCGTTCTTGATGCCGTAAGGCGGCTTCTCTTCAAAGCGGCAGATGTGCACGCCAAATGGGATTTTCATCAACAACGGCGTCAGGAACGCCAGCTTGTTGATGCTCCAGCCGTCGTACTTCAAGGTCGTGGAATACATCAATAGCCCGGCGACTTGGCCAGGGTGCTCGGCGGCCACATACATCGACATCACCGCGCCCATGGACAAACCACCGACAAACACCTGCTCATGGCGTTGCTTGACCTGTGCGAAGGTCTTGCGCACGCCTTCGTACCAGTCCAGCCAGCCGGTGGCCTGCAGGTCACTGTTATCGCCGCAATGACCGGCCAGGGTGGGCACATACACCGTGCAGTTACCCGCCTTCGCCAGCCCTTTGGCGACCTGACGCAATTCCGTCGGGGTGCCGGTCAGGCCGTGGATCAACAGGATCCCGACCGGACCTTCACCGAGAACGAAGCCGGCATCACCTTCACCGAGGTCGATCCCGGACGTATTCACCGTTTGGTCGCCCGAACCAGCAGTTGCTCGAGGAGCTTCAAGCCCAGGTCGATTTCCGGGTAGCTGATTTCCAGCGACGGTGCCAGGGTGATCACGTTTTTGTAGTAGCCGCCCACGTCGAGGATCAAGCCGAGTTTCTGGCCATCCACAACCATGTCACCCTTCATGCCTTCTTCGACCATGTAATCGAGGGTCGCCTTGTCCGGCGTGAAGCCATCCGGGCCGCAAATTTCGCAGCGCAGTGCCAGGCCCAGGCCGTCGACGTCGCCAATGATCGGGAAACGCTTCTGCAGGTCTTGCAGGCCTTCCAAGAAGTATTTGCCCTTAGCCATGACCATCGCGCCGTAGTCGACTTCGCTGGTCATCTTGAACATTTCCAGGCCTACCGCCGTACCCAGTGGGTTGGAGGCGAACGTGGAGTGGGTCGAACCTGGCGGGAAGACTTTCGGGTTGATCAACTCTTCACGCGCCCAGATGCCACCCAGTGGGTTCAAGCCGTTGGTCAGTGCTTTGCCGAAAACGATTACGTCCGGCTGCACGTCGAAGTGCTCAATCGACCACAGCTTGCCGGTACGGTAGAAGCCCATCTGGATTTCGTCGGAGACCATCAGGATCCCGTGTTGGTCCAGCACGTGCTTGAGTTCGCGGTAGAAGTTCATCGGCGGAATGACGTAGCCACCGGTGCCCTGGATCGGCTCGACGTAGAAGGCTGCGTACTCGCACTGGTTGGTTTTCGGGTCCCAGACGCCGTTGTATTCAGTCTCGAACAAACGGGCGAACTGCTGCACACAGTGGCTGCCGTATTCTTCTTTGGTCATGCCTTTCGGGCCACGGAAGTGGTACGGGAACGGGATGAAGTTGGCGCGTTCACCGAAGTGGCCGTAACGGCGGCGATAGCGGAAGCTCGAGGTGATCGACGATGCACCGAGGGTACGGCCGTGGTAACCGCCTTCGAAGGCGAACATCAGGCTCTTGCCGTTGGAGGCGTTACGCACCACTTTCAACGAGTCTTCAATGGACTGCGAACCGCCGACGTTGAAGTGCACGCGACCGTCGAGGCCGAATTTCTTTTTGGCGTCGACCGCGATCATTTCCGACAGTTCGATCTTGCCTTTGTGCAGGTACTGGCTGGCGATTTGCGGCAGGGTGTCGATCTGCTGTTTCAGCGCGTTGTTCAGCCGTGGGTTGGCGTAGCCGAAGTTAACGGCCGAGTACCACATTTGCAGGTCGAGGTAGGCCTGGTCTTCGGTGTCCCACACGTAGGAGCCTTCGCAACGGCTGAAAATACGCGGCGGCTCGATGTAGTGAACAGTGTCGCCGTAGGAGCAGTACTTGGCTTCTTTATCCAGAAGAATCTGGTCTTCGGCGGTGGCGATACGGATATCAGACATGATGGAAGAGTTCCTGATTGTCGGCAGTAAAGGTGTTGGCGTTGGCGGCGATACCCTGAGGCAGCTTGGCCAGCAAAGCGGGCAATTCGGCAAAGGTGTCGAAGCGCGCGTGAGGAATGTTGTTAGCTTCGCAATACTTGGCGAGGCTGCCTTTGGCGAAGACGAAGTCTGCGGTAGAGGCCACGCACATGTCGGACTTGCCGTCGCCGATCACCAGTACGCGCTTATTGCGCGGGGTGGATTTGCACTTGCAGTTGCCGGAAGCGGCACGGCAGGCATCGCTGGAATACGGGAAGTCGATGCGCCAGCTGTTCTGGTCGACCTGACGCAGGCGGTTGGCAAGGATCGGCAGCAAGGTCACGTAGTTGCGCGACAGGATGCGCGCGATGCCTTGTTCAATGCCGTCGCTGACCACTTCGATGGTCGCACCGAGGCCCATGACGTGATCGACGAAATCCGGAAAATCCGGGTCGATCTCAACGCTGTCAAAGTACGCCAGCAGTTCAGCCGGGGTCGCCTTGATCAGCGCCAGTTGGCGGCTCAGGCATTCGCGTGAACCAATATGCCCATCCAGCCATTCCTGTTCGATGGTTTCCCACTCTTCGCCTGCGAAGCGTTGGAGGACGTTGTCGATGACGTCGGTGGGAGTGATAGTCCCGTCGAAGTCGCACACGATATGCCACTGGATCATTGCCTGTCCTTGAGTTGGAGGGCTTGAAGATTTGCGCTTTGGGCGCTTGCCACAGGGGTATAGCAGGGACTGTGCCAACTGGTTAAAACCCAGCGGGGCTGGGGTTCCGGCCGTTGCTTGGGGTGAAATGTGTCGCAGGAGCTACAATTTTTGTAGCTTGCTACAAACAAGATGAGTGCTTGCGTCAGGGATACCCTTCGCGCGTGAATGCGCGCAAGTTCAGATAAGGAAACGTTCCATGGTCAAGGTTACTTCTGCTGTATTCGCCGGTTTGCTTGGGCTGTGGAGCTTTTCCAGCTCGGCAGCCGCCGAGGGCATTACCGGAGAAGTGGGCGCAGGCGTCAGTTACCAACCCCACGACCCTACCGGCAGCCGCTACGAAACCCAGCCGATTCCCTACTTCGACCTGGACTGGGGCAGTGTCAGCCTGGGTACCGACGACGGTCTGACCTGGAGCGCGCTCAATACCAACGGTATTACCGCCGGCCCGTACATCAACTATCTACCGGGCCGCACGGCCAATGGCTCACTGCGCGGTTTGCGCGATGTACAGGACATGGCTGAAGTTGGCGGTTTCATTCAATACGCACCGGCTGAGTTCTGGCGTGTGTACGCCCAGGTCGGCCAGGCGGTGGGCGGCAGCCGTGATCGAAGTGGTGTGCTGGGCAAACTCGGCGGCGAGCTGGGCTACCCGCTCGGTGGCGGCATCATCGGCAGCACTGGGCTGATGGCGCACTTTGCCGATGCTCGTCAGACGCAGGCCTTTTTTGGTGTTGATGATAAGGAATCTGCAGCTTCGGGTATTCGCGCCTACAACGCCAGTGCGGGGTTTCAGAACCTGACGTTGACCCAGAGTTTTGAATTTCCGCTGGCGACGCATTGGTCGTTGTTGGCCAGCGCCAGTTGGACGCACTTGGTGGGGTCGGCGGCCAACAGCACCCTTGTTAAGGAAAAAGGGGATGTGAATCAGGGGCAGGTGCAGACCGCGATCAGTTACAAGTTTGACTGAAGGCTGGCAGCTGGCGGCTGTGTACATATCCGTTATTTAGGTAACGGCTGATATGGGTTCCGCTCTTACAGCGGGTCACTTTGGAAACGCCCCAAAGTAACCAAAGGACTCTTGCCCCACCACTCGGCACCTCGCTCACGCAGGCTTTTGACCGTGGGCCGCCGCCATGGGCCATCCTTGGCCCATCGCGGCTAAACCGGCGTCCTGCCGGTTTAGCCACGCTCCAAAGCCTGCGTTCGGCCAGCGTGGTTTAACGGGGCGCCTAAGATCAAAATCAACAGCACGGCGGCCTGAGCTTGGAAGCTGAACTCAAGCCAGCTCCCATAGAAAAGCAGAGCACTGCGGTACTGGCATCTGAACTCGGTCAAAACTGTGGGAGCGGGCTTGCTCGCGAATGCGGTGGGTCAGTTAGCTTATTTGTAACTGAACCACCGCATTCGCGAGCAAGCCCGCTCCCACAATTGGATCTCGGTACATCAGACAGAAAGTGTGCCGCTGTGCTTCTGCCCTGCTTCTGCTTCAACCACTCAGGTCGGCTACTAGGCCGCCGTGCTCTTGATCTTGATCTGAGAGGCCCCGTTAACCACGCTGACCGAACGCAGGCTTGAATCCGTGGGTAAGCGAGGTGCCGAGTGGTGGGGCGAGGACCTTTTGGTTACTTTTGGGTCCTTCCAAAAGTGACCCGCTGTAAGAGCGGAACCCTAGGTGGCCGTTACCGCAGCAACGGATATGTACTCAAACCACCAAACGAAACCATCAGCCCTTAGCCTCACTGATAATCTGGCGGATCGCCCCAACAAAGGCCTCAGCCGGCTGCCCACCACTCACCGCATACTGATCGTTAAACACAATCGTCGGCACCGAAGTCACCCCCCGAGAAATCCACAGCTGCTCCTGCTCACGCACTTCTGCCGCATATTCATCGCAGGCCAAAATCTCAGCAGCACGCTTGATATCCAACCCAACACCTTCAGCAATAATCGCCAAAGTCGCATGGTCAGACGGATCCTGCCCATCAGTGAAATAAGCCTTGAACAGCGCTTCCTTAAGGTTGTACTGCAACCCCTCCAACCCCGCCCAATGCAGCAGACGATGCGCATCAAAAGTGTTGTAGATACGGCTCTGCCCATCCGTGCGAAAGGCAAAACCCAACGCCGCGCCCATGTCACGAATACGCGCACGGTTAGATTGCGATTCCTCTGCGGTGGAACCGTATTTTTCAGTGATGTGTTCGACAATATTCTGCCCAATCGCGGGCATATCAGGGTTCAGCTCAAACGGCTGAAAATGAATCTCGGCCTGCACCTCAGCACCCAGTTGGTCCAGCGCCTCGGTCAACCCACGCAGGCCGATAATGCACCAGGGGCAAGACACATCGCTGACGAAATCGATTTTCAGGGGAGTACTCATGGTAGGTGACCTCGCGGGCAGTCTTGTCGGCATTAGCGTGCCGTAAAAGCTGCACCATACACCAACTTCACAACACCTTCGAAGGCTGACCCAAGTCAATCTGCGCCCAGTGCGCGGCATCTTCGCGATGGGCCTGCAGGTACGGCAACACCGCCGCCAGCAACGGCGCCTTGAACGCCTCCTGAAAACGATGGGCCAGGCCGGGAATCAACTTCAACTGGCTGCCCTGGATATGCGCGGCCAGGTGCACGCCATGCATCACTGGCAGCAACGGGTCGGCAGTGCCGTGCACCACCAGCGTCGGCACCCGCAGTTGGTTGAGCAACGGCACCCGGCTGGGCTCGGCGAGTATCGCCATGATCTGGCGCTTGACGCCGTCCGGGTTGAAGGCCCGATCGTAAGACAGCGCCGCCTGATGCAGCAGTGCCTGGCGATCATCTTTCACATTCGGGCTGCCCAATGCCGCCAGCAGATCAGCTTGTTGCTCCAGCGCCACTTCACGATTGGGCGCACTGCGCCGCGACAATAACTGCACCAGCGCTGCATTCGGCGCTGGCAAGCCTTCGGCGCCGGAGCTGGTCATGATCAACGTCAAGCTCTCAACCCGTTGCGGCGCCATGGCCGCAAGGTGCTGCGCGATCATGCCGCCCATGCTTGCGCCCAGCACATGGAATTGGCGGATCTGCAACGCGTCCATCAAACCCAGGGCGTCGTCAGCCATATCAGTCAGCGTATACGGCGCCGCCACCGGCAGGCCGAGCTTG
Organism: Pseudomonas sp. 1152_12; assembly: GCF_052850675.1. Lineage (NCBI taxonomy): Bacteria > Pseudomonadati > Pseudomonadota > Gammaproteobacteria > Pseudomonadales > Pseudomonadaceae > Pseudomonas > Pseudomonas sp. 1152_12. The sequence goes on from NZ_VXCW01000006.1 coordinate 278,384, forward strand.
TAGCGCAGCACTTCGAAAGTCAGGTTGGCGCTGGCAGGCAGCTGGCGCCACGTCGACAGGCCGACGTCACGGTTGTCGTAGCGAATCACCCGAAAACCCTGCTCGCACAGAGCCACCACCACCTCATCCGGCCAGTGGATCAGTTGCCCACCCAGGCCCATCACCAGCAGCAGCGCAGGGTCGGACGCACGGCCGATACTCTGATAGGCGATGCTCACCTTTTCCAGGTCGACCGTTTGCGTCGGGACATTGACATCACATCGAGAAGCCGCAAAAGACGGCAGGCCGAACAAGAGAGCGGCCAGTAAAAACCACACGCGCATGAAAAACACCGAAACGCAGAACCCCAGTAGAGCGCGAGTCTGATGAAGTTTGTTCAAGCGCGCAGCCACACTTGCGTGACAGTTTGATGAATGCCGCTCAACGGTCGCTACGATACCTATATGACGCCGACCGCCTGACTCGTAGCTCTCTAATAGGGTTTTGAACCCACCGAGAACATTTGCGCCATGAGCCTGTCTTCGACTCTCTCCACTGATACAACCGAGCCTGCAGCCACAGGCCCACAGCCTGTTACCGACTTCGCCACCTTACTTCCAACGTTGCAATTGCCCCGTGAGGAAGACCTGTTGTCAGACGCAACCCAGCGCTGGAAAGACTGCCGCCGCGAGATGCTCACGCTGATGGCCGGTGCCCCGACGGTACGCGACTCAATCAATCGGCTGCTCCAGGCACAATGGCAACTGGACGGTGAGCGTGTGGTGCTGCAGTTCAGTGCCACGCAACAACACGGTCGTAGCCAGATTACGCTGACCGACGCCTGTCTCTACATGCAACAACGCCCGAGCCTGGACACCGCGCAAGTGCCTGAGGGCAGCGTGCTCTATCTGCCGCCGAATCACGCCCTGATGCGCTACTCCCTTGGCCTGCTGCTCGACGAGCTAAAAACCCTGGATCTGGAGCAAGCTATCGAGGACAACTGGCTTCGGTACTGGCGCACAGAGCGCGCACCCAAGACCCCGGTGACGTGCCTCCAACGTGCGACCGAGCTCTACCGGGCTCATTTCGAAGCCAGCGGTGAGCATGTGCTGGCCGAGGGCAAGGTCAATACCGAAGTCCTCGACCCCTTGTTCTGGCTGATCAACCCGACTCAGGCCACGTCCGACATACAGAAAATCTACATCGAACAACTGCTGCTCAAGCCCTCCGCTATCAATGCCAACGCCATAGCGCTGCCCGGTGCCTGGGTACTGACCCTCGATGTCGAAGAACCGGCCAACCAACTGTTGTACCTGCCAACCCGCGCACCGGCATGGAAGTGCTTCACCCACCGGGTATACATGGAGCGATGGCTGCTCGAGCAGCAACCCGGATTGTTCTCCACCGCCGGTATTGATGCTGGGGCAACCATTGAATACAAGAGGAACAACAACCCGCTGGAAGCGGGTATCAGCCTCTGGCTCAAGCAGTTGGTCGAAAACCAGTATCAAGATGCGATCAGGTCCTCTGCCGAGATTGAAATCCACCATGCCTACTTGGCCCGTCAGCACATCGACCAACTCGACGCCCAACGCCACAGCCACTCGCTGTTTGCCCAGGCTCCCGAGCTGCCAGAGCCCGACGTCGATACACTCAGCGCCGTGAACTTCCTGCAGTTCGGCCAATTGCATAACCGCGTGGGCGCGCGTCAGCGCAACGCGCTGATGCAACAGCAACGCCGCGCACTCCAAAGCCTGCTCGGCAGTGACACCCCGTCAAGCCCGTGCTGGCAGTCATTCAAGCAGCAACTGGACGCGCTGAAGGTGCAGCAAAATGCCGCCGAAGAGGCGGCAAGTGCCATGCTGAACCGGCGGCCGCTGGATCTTGTCGCGCTCAACACTCACTACAGCGCGCTCTACCACGCTCGCCATCAGGGTTTGCAGATCGAGGCGCGCATTCAGCGGACCTTGAACCAGATCAGCGAAGACGAACTGCATATGATCGAAACGGCACTGGTGACGCCCGAGCGGGACGTCGTGGCACTGACGTTGTCGGTCACGCTCCCCGGCAATCCCGCGCCCATCGTTACCGAACTCAACGGGCCGCTGGTCTTCCTGCCACCCCAGGATCCGCAGACGCCGACCACACGCGACGGCACGCACTTTATTTACTGGCCCGGCAACGGCGGCGCCTTGCAAAGATTCGCCTCCCGACAGGCGCTGGAAGAAGGTCTGTTTGGAATTGATCCTAAGGATGACGTAGTGACCCTGCGGTTCAAGGTAGTGGCCAAAAACCCGTTCGAGTACAGTTTGAGCAGCCAGCAGACCGCCTTCGATGAACAGGCCGCACGCCTGCGTCAGACCTGGGCCGCCCCTGAAGACGCATCAAAGCTTGCCGGCGAGCTGGAAAAACTGCGCGAGCAAACGCTTCCCGGCCTGCTGATACCTGATAACTCGGCACGCGAGGCGGCGCACCTGCAACTCATCGAGCAACACAATGCTGCGCTGTTGGCCGAACAGGTACCCACGTGGCTTAGCAGGCAACCCCCCGCAAAGCGCGACGCGCTCAAGGCCCTGTTGCATGACTACATCTCGGCAGCCAAACGCTCGCAAGCGCTGATCGAGCGTTCCCTGCCACCTCGCGATGTGTTTGTCAGGCAGAAGCTCGACGCACGTTTACGCAAGGATTTCTCGATCAAAAAAGGCTTCACCCTCCAGCTGGAACTGCCCGACTCGGTGGTGCAAAGAAGGGAGTTCATCGAAGGTTCCGCTATGGGCACGCCGGTCAGACTCGTCGATGTGCCCAGCAAAGAACGCAGCAAGATATCCCTGGACGAGTTGGCCCTGCGCAACATCGGTGACGACATCAGCCCACGCCTGGGATTCGTCAGCGTAGAGGTGACAGCCGACGACCCCCATGAGCGTGACACGCTCAAGGTCGGTGTCACTGCGGACTATCTGGCGCGCACGGTGAAAGATCTCAACTTGGCACAAAAATACGAAAATCTGATCCGTGCCACGTTCATGGGGGCACCGGGGGAATCCACCTACCAAAAACTTTATCGCCGTGAATGCCTGACCGAACCCCTGCGCTTGATGCTCAAGGGCCAAAGCATGCTGGCCCGCCTGCAAGGCCTTCGCGATGATGACGCGTATCTGGACCTGCTCAATATCGCGATTGATGCCAATACCCCGGCCGCCTGGGAGGTCGGTGGCAAGCGCATCCGCCTGCTGCCAGCCCATCTGGGCGCAGGTGGCAAGGACACGAACGAGGAAAGCACGATCACACTGTCGGGCATCACGTTCATTGAGGAACGCAACTCGGGGAAAACCTTGCTCTACCTGCCTGATGCGCCCGACGAACGCTGCCTGCGAGGCTATGCAAGCCTTGAGCAAGCGCGCATTGCCCTGTTTGAGTTGTGCCGGCTCGACAGCATGGTGGCCTACGTCGCGGGTCGCGCGATCAAAGGCAATGTGCAGGCACACATCGGGCGCATCGACCAGGCCACCATCACAGGCTACAACGCGATTATCGGGGCTGGCCTGCCTTGGCCCGCTACCACCTCACTGGCCGCCCATCAAGTGGATGCGCACATGGGTCGCCTGATCGAGGCCAACCGCAATGGAACACGCTCCAACGCTGACCTGGCGCAGGAGAAACACGAACTCAAGACCGGCCGCCTGATCAACGGCATCCATATCGCCCTGGGTTTTGTGCCCTTTATCGGAACCGCCGTGTGCATCGCAGAGGCCGTCAACAGTCTGTACGAAGCAGTCGCAGCGTTCAGGCGCGCAGAGATCGGGCATGGCATTGATCAATTGGCCTCGGTGTTCGAGTCCCTGGTTTATGCAGGCATGGATGCCGCTGCCACAGCCGCCACACCGTCGGCAAAGGGCAGCACGGCTCGGCTGCTGATGATCTCTCGCCAGCTGAAACAACTCTCGGGCACCAGCTTCTGGCGGTCGTTGAAAGCGCGCCAGGGGACCACCACCCGCCATCGCTTCGCCGGTTACCAACACCTTGAAACCGTGGATGCGGGCAGCCTGCAACCCGTGGACACAGGCCCTTATCGCCACACCTTACGGCACACGTCTGGCGAGCACTTCATTCTGAGTGAAGGAGAGCAGTTCAAGGTCAGGTTTGACCCCACCACGCACGAAATGCGCCTGGTCGCCCAAGGCAAGGATTACGCCCCGGCCATCGCCCTGGACCATGCCCGCCAGTGGGACACTTACTCAGCGCTGCATGGCGGCCGCCTTACCGGTTATGGTGGCGGCAGCCGCAGGCCACGTGGCGCCGGCGCCCGCGTACCTGCCGCAGTGGAACAGCAAGCACCGTCATCGGTAGCCCAGGTAAACCGGCAACGCCAGGTAGCCATACAAGAAGTCAATAGACTCTCAATGGAGTTCGACGCACAACTAAAAATGACCAACGGCCAAGTCGAGATATTGGAAAATCAATACGGTGTGCCCACCACCGAGACAGGCATGGCACAGAGGACGCAAGCCACCAAGACGGTGGACCCGCTGCTGGCCGCAGACATTGAACGCGCCAAGCAACTGTACGCGGTCAATGAATCAGCCGCAGGGTTCCAAGGCAGTCACCTGCGTCAGACCATTGCCACTAATCAAAGCCGAAACGCCATGGTGGCGAGTGATCGTTACGCGCGCCTGGCACTCAATGCCAATCGACGGTTGCATAGCTTGCTGGATCAGTTGACAGAACTAAAGATACGCATGCAGGCAATGCGCGCTTTCGGCACTGAATACCTGAATGCTGAGAAAGCGCTCAAACAGAATCGACTTGAAATGTTCAATGAACTGAAACAGATAGAGGTCGCACTCAAACAAATTGATATCTGGTTTAAACGCATTACCGTCCCTTCCATGAAGCCTCCCGTCGTGGAAATCGCCTTGCCGCTGCAGGACGCTTTCACCCCGCACCGTCTGGAGACCTTGCAGGCCGGACAGTTGCTGCAAACCCTGCACGGTCAGCGCCAACCCGGACGCTCTAGCTGGATCTATCAAGAAAGGCTACTGCACCAAGCCATCGAGAAGCTCGATCGCACCATCAGCGCCCATCTGGAACTTCCCGAGGCCAACATCAGCAAGGCCCAACGCAACCAGGTGCTACGCAATACCGTCGAGGTGTATGAACAATTTCAGCTTGAGCTGACTACCTGGAACGCCCGGTCACCTGATCACTTTGACGCAAGCGCTGTTTCACACATGCTGGAAATCATGAAAAAACTCACGGCGCGGGCCCGCAAGGGCATCAAGAAGGCCGACACCAAGCCCCAGGCCCAGCAGACTAAAAACCTCTTTGAAACAGAGGATGGGCAGATACTGGTGGGCACCGAGAAGGCGGCGCAACAACAATCAGCGAGACAATTTATTGTCACGGACAGCGAGGGGAAAACGGTCGAGGTGTGGGACCAAATCTCCAATAGCCGGCGCTATCGCCTGAACACTGCGCAAAGCCAGGCCAGGACTCAGCCCCCAGCGCTGCCCAACGACCTACCCACCATCGTCACCGAAGCTCAAGCCCGCTTGGATGCGGTGGATGGATTCGAAAGCAAAGTCCGCACTTACACAACAATGGACCCGATCAACCTTGAGCACATGTTAGTCAGTGAAGCCAACGCGTTGGAATTTCGGGCCAACCAGTTGCAAAGCCTGTCCCCCACCCATTCGCTGATCGCCCCCCTGCGCAATCGGGCAACGCCCCTCAAGACAGCCGGACAGGCCCTGCGTATCGAGCGTACGCTGTCCAGCAAAAAACCAACCGAAGGCTATCTGGACTACCTGATGGAACAGAACCGCGTAGAGATTCGCAAAGTCGGCGGGCGCCGTGGGCTGAAGCAAAAACGTCCCGATGGAGAAACTGACTACTTGCAGGAATATGCCATTCACGACCGCCAGGCACCGGGCAAGCCTTTGTGGTATGCCCACTTTCACTACGTGAAGGCAGACTCGGCATTCGACGTTTTTGGCAAGGCGCATTTGAAAATCCCTGAGCAACAGTATCTGGGCTTGCACTGGCAAATTGACGCTGAAAAGGGTGGAGTAAGGTTCGCCGACCTGAAAATTTGGCGTGGCAACATTGGGAAGCCTTTGGCCGACAAGCACTTTAAGGATGTCAATTAACGGGTCCGGTACTCTGTGCATGAACATGAGCAGAACTCAATGCGTTAACATTGATCACAAATTCTGCTCATGGAGGCCATCGTGCTGGAAATTCGTCACCTCAAAACCCTGCACGCCCTGCGCGAAGCCGACAGCCTGGTCGAAGCCGCCGAGCGCCTGCACCTGACGCAATCGGCGCTGTCCCATCAGTTCAAAGAGCTGGAGGAACGCCTGGGCATGCAGCTGTTCGTGCGCAAGACCAAGCCGTTGCGCTTCACCAGCGCCGGCTTGCGCCTGCTGCAATTGGCCGATGCTACCCTGCCCTTGCTGCGTGGTGCCGAGCGCGATATTGCACGCCTGGCTGGCGGTACCGCCGGGCGCTTGCATATGGCGATCGAATGCCACAGCTGCTTCCAATGGCTGATGCCGACCATCGACCAGTTTCGCGATGCCTGGCCGGAAGTCGAACTGGACCTGGCGTCCGGTTTCGCCTTCGCGCCTTTGCCGGCGCTGGCGCGTGGCGACCTGGACCTGGTGGTAACCTCCGACCCGCTGGAATTGCCGGGTATTACCTATGTGCCGCTGTTCACCTACGAAGCCATGCTGGCCGTGGCCAACCAGCACGCGCTGGCGAACAAGTCGTACATCGTGCCCGAAGACCTGCTCACCGAAACCCTGATCACCTACCCGGTGGAACGCGACCGCCTGGATATCTTCACCCGTTTCCTGGAGCCGGCCGACGTGGAGCCGGCCCAGGTGCGCACCTCGGAATTGACGGTGATGATGATGCAACTGGTGGCCAGCGGCCGTGGTGTGTGCGGCATGCCACATTGGGCGCTGCATGAATACAGCTCACGCGGTTACGTGAAGGCCAAGCGGTTGGGCGAAAAAGGCTTGTTTGCGACGTTGTATGCGGGAGTTCGGGCGGACATGCTGGATGCGCCATATATGCGCGACTTTTTGCTGACGGCCAAGGACACGTCGTTTTCCACGTTGGATGGCGTCAGCGCTGTGCGTTAAGCGCCTCAGGCTAAAACATGGGCGCGGGCGTACTCGCAAAAGCGGTGGTTCAGTCAGCGCATGTGTTGATCGGCACAACGTCTTCGCGAGCAAGCCCGCTGTCATATTAGCCGTCACACGGTTCTCAACTCACACCACATGTGGATTTTGTCGAAATAGTCCTCACCCACACGCACCGCCAGCGGCTCCAGGCCGTACTGAATAAACCCGCAGCGCTGGTACAACGCGAAGGCGGCGTCGTTGCCGGCGGTGACAGTCAGTTGAAGCAGTTTAAGGCGCGGATGTTTACGCGCCTCGGCGAGCGCCGCCTCCACCAACTGGCGGCCCAGGCCTTTGTGCTGGTAAGCGTGGTTCACATACATACCGAATAAGGTCACCTTGTGGCGCGCCTTCTCACGCGGCTCGAAGGCCAGGCCAACGATGCCCGCCAATGCGTCGCCATCGAATGCCCCGAGCAGCCAATCCAGCGGGTTGTCCAGGCGCTTTTGCCACCAGCTCAACGGCATCAAGGCGCGCTCCGCTACGCTGGAGGTGAATGCCTGGGGATAGGCGCCGTAAGCCTCAAGCATCAACGCCCGATACGCCTCGGCGTCGTTGGCGCCAAGCGAACGAATTATCATGCATCGCAGCTCAGCGATGCGCGGTAAAACGGCAGGATCAGGTCGCGCGTCAACGGCGCCAGTTGCAGGCCACCGTCACCGGCCGGGTCGATCCAACACACCTCTTCGATCTCAGCAGCGGGCGTTACCGCCACGTCGATGTGCACCTGAAACAACTCGGCTTGCACGGTGAAACCCGGCTCGTTGGCGGCAGGCGCCGAGAAGTGCCCCAAGTACACGGCCTCGTTTGGGTCGATGCGCAGGTTTAGTTCCTCAAACAGCTCACGGGCCAGGGCTTGGGCGGGTTGTTCACCGGCGTCGATCTTGCCGCCTGGCTGCATGAACGCCTGGGTGCCGCGCTTGCGCACCAGCAGAGTCTGGCCGTCGCTGCCGATCAGCAGAGCGGCGGCGATGCGAATGGTAGCTGTCATGTAAAAACTGCCTTGAATGCAAAAGTGAAAGGATCACGGAAAGCGTCTTAACCGGAAAGTGCAGCCTCATCCGGCTCTTTGATAAAAACGGAGTACTTGGCCCCTTCCATCGCCTCAAACGCAATCAACTTGTCCACCAGCGGCAGGTTCAGCACTTTGCCGGCGTTGAGCAGCAGCATGCCGTTATCGGCGTTGAGGTTGCGCGCCAGTACCATGCCCTCGGTCAGTTCACGGGTGGTCAAGACTTTCACACTCGGGTCACCCAGCGTCACGTCACTGAGGAACGCGGCGCAAGCCTGCACAAAGTCTTCGACCATGTCCGGGTCGTAAAGCTTGCCGGCGTATTTACGGATGTAGAGCAGCGCTTCATCGCTGTTCATCTGGCGCTCGAGGATCAAACCTTTTTGCAGCTCGATAAAGTCGACGGCCAGTTTCAGCAAGCGCGCACCCGAGGGGATCAACTCGCCCTTGAGATGGTCGGGAAAACCGCTGCCGTCCCAGCGTTCCTGGTGATGACGAATCAGGCGCGCAGCGTCCTTCATCGGCTCCAGGGTCATCAGCAACGACTCACTCTGGGTCGGGTAATCCCGAAAGCGTTCGCGGTCGGTGCTATGCAGCATGTCCGAGGGCGCGACCATCATGCTGTCGCTCCAGCTCAACTTGCCGATGTTATAGAGCGCTGCGGCCATGGTCAGGTCGCGGGCGCTGGCTTCGTCCATCGCCTGAGCCTTGCAATAGACGCGAATCAGTTCGATCAGTTGGCGGTTAGTCTGTTTTTGCTTGGGCAGACGCAGGTTGGCCAGCAGTGAAAACACTTCTGTACCGGTCACATAGCTGCGTTTGAGTTCATCGTAGGCCAGGTCGAGCATGTCGGCGGTTTGCTGCAACTCGCTGGTACGCGCGTCGACGCGTTTTTCCAGGGTGGCGTTGAGGGCTTTCAACTGGTCGTTCTGCTCGCGAGTCAACTGCTCAAGACGCTGCCGTTCGCGCTCGGAATGCCGGTGCTCCAAAGACTGGCGCAACGTCAGGAGCATTTCCTCATCGTTCCAGGGTTTGCTGATGTAACGGTGAATCTGACCTTCATTGATCGCCTTGATCATCATGACCATGTCGGCATAGCCAGTCAGCAGGATGCGGGTGGTGGACGGGTACAGGCGGTGAGTCTCGGCCAGCAGCATGGCCCCGTCCATGGCCGGCATGCGCGCATCGGTCATCACCAGGTCAATGGGCTGGGCCGCCATGATTTCCAGGGCCTGGGCGCCACTGCCAGCCAGCAGCACGTCATAGGGCTGGCCACGCAGCAGGCGGCGCAGGCTGTTGAGAATCGATTCTTCGTCGTCAACCAGCAAAATAGTGGGCGTATAGGGGGACGTCGTAGCAGTTTGTTCATCCATGGCGACACCTCCTGGCAATGACACACGATTGATTCATTGCGACCCGACGTGATCCATCGCTGTACTTGCTCACGCATTGAGCGCTAGATGAACGCCGGGGTAATGGAGGTTGATTTGACGACAACTGGCCGACTTATTCAAGCGAGCCGACTATGCTTATGGCATGAAGCTGGTGACAGTTACTGTTTATCGAAGCATTCAAGGTAAGGAAGCCCTATGCGCCAGAAATCGCCGTTGCGCGTCTCTCGGTATCAGCCATGACGCCGCGATCAGGACGGGCCAATCGACGCATTCTAATCGTCGATGACACGGCTTCGATCCACGCGGACTTCCGCAAGATCCTGTGCGCCGATGCCCAGGGCGGCCAGACACTGGACAGCATCGAAGAAACCTTGTTCGGCACCGCCCCGGCCGTGCGCCAGACCTTTGTATTGGACTCGGCCTATCAAGGCCAGGAAGCCCTGACACTGGTGAACAAAGCCCTGGCCAACAACACACCGTATGCTCTGGCTTTCATCGACATGCGTATGCCGCCAGGCTGGGACGGCCTGGAAACTATCGAACAACTGTGGAACGTCGACCCTCACCTGCAAATCGCCCTGTGCACGGCATACTCCGACTATTCGTTCGAAGCCATCGAAGCGCGCCTCAAGTACGACGACCAGTTGCTGATCCTGAAAAAGCCTTTCGACGACCTGGAAATTCGCCAGATGGCTACTGCCCTGACCTGGAAATGGCAGTTGGCACAGGACGCGGCAATCAAACTGATCGGACTGGAACGCACGATTGAGGAGCGCGTGCAGGAACTGCTCAAAGTCTCGCATCTGCTGCAATACGACGCCCTGACCGAACTGCCCAACAGCACACTGCTGGGCGACCGCCTCACGCAAGCCATCGCAGTCTGCAGGCGCCATGGCACCCAGTTGGCGGTGATGTTTATCGGCCTGGACCGCTTCAAGCGTATCAACAACGCCCTGGGCCACCCGGTCGGCGATGAAATGCTCAAGCACGTCAGCCAGAGCCTGGTGGCCACGGTGCGCGAGTCGGACTCCGTGTTTCGCTACGGCTCCGACGAATTTGTGCTGATCCTCAACGACATCAAACACCCTCAGCAAACCCAGTACATTGCCGAAAAACTCCTCGCCGCCGTCAGCACCACCCGCTACGTGGCAGGACACAACCTGAGCGTCACGGCCAGTGTGGGCATCAGTGTTTACCCCAATGACAGCGCCAACGCCGTGGAATTGATCAAAAAAGCCGAAACCGCCATGCGGGCCATCAAAGACCAAGGCCCCAACGATTTCAGTTTTTTCATCGACGAGATGAACCTGCGCGCCCAGGCCCACCAAAGCCTGGAAAGCGCCATCCGGCAGGCCCTGCAGCGCAATGAATTTACCCTGCATTACCAACCGAAACTGGACTTGAACAGCGGGCAGATCGTCGGCGCCGAAGCGTTGGTTCGCTGGCACCAGCCCGACCATGGCTGGATCTACCCGTCAGCCTTCATTCCCGTAGCCGAAGACAGCGGCCTGATCGTGCCGTTGAGCCAATGGGTGTTGTGCCAGGCATGCGAGCAAGCACGCGCCTGGCAAGCTGCCGGCCTGCCTCCCATTTGTATCTCGGTGAATATCTCGGCGATTGATTTTCGCCAGCGACACTTTGTCGCCAACCTGGCGGCGATCCTGGAGCGTACGGGCCTGGCGCCGCACTTGCTGGAGTTGGAGATCACAGAGAGCGTGCTGATGCAGAACGTCGAGGACACACTCAACACCCTGCGCGGGATCAAGACCCTGGGCGTGCGGCTGTCGATCGACGATTTCGGCACCGGGTATTCCAGCCTCAGTTATTTACGCCGTTTTCCGATTGATGTGCTGAAGATTGATCAATCGTTCATTCGTGGCTTGAGCGACAACAGCCCGGACGCGCAACTGGTGGGTGCAATCATCAGCCTGGGTAAAAGCCTGGACTTGAACATCGTCGCCGAAGGCGTGGAGACCGTTGAGCAGTTGCAGTTTCTGAAAGCCCACCAGTGTGAAGAAGGCCAGGGTTTTCTGTTCAGCAAAGCCGTAGCGGCCGATGAGTTCGCCCAGTTATTGCCAACCGGGCGACGCAGCCTGATGCCTGACCACTGACTTTTTACCGCAAGGAGCGACCGTTTGAGCCACAGCACGCCGCGCACGCACCACCTGTTACCACCGGTTCTGGGCATCACCCTTGCCCTCGGTTATGGCACCTGCTTGCCCGTGACGGCAGCGCCGCTGGATGAACCGCTCAAACCACTGCCGCCAGTGCCAACGCTGGACGCGGCCACCGTGGAATTGGGGCGCCAACTGTTCAACGAGACACGCCTGTCCGTCAACAACACTAAGTCCTGTGCCAGTTGCCATAACCTGGAAATGGGCGGTGACGACAACCTGGCATTTTCCCTGGGCTTCGATGGCAAGCCAGTCGCGCTCAACACCCCGACGGTGTTCAACGCCAGCCTGAACTTCAAGCAATTCTGGAACGCCAGGGTCGACACGCTGGAAGCGCAGGTTGAACAGGTGGTCATCAGCCCCATGGAAATGGGCAACGACTGGCAGACCGTGGTCCAGACCTTAGCGGCACTGCCCACCTACCAGGCCGCGTTCCAGCAGGTCTATCCGGACGGTGTGACGGCAGCCAACGTGCAAAACGCCCTGGCCACCTATGAACGCACCTTGCTCACGCCCAACTCGCGCTTCGACCAGTACCTGCAAGGCAACACCGACATCCTCACCACCAATGAGAAATATGGCTACCTGCGCTTCAAGGACTATGGCTGCATCGCCTGCCACCAAGGCGCCAATATCGGCGGCAACATGTACCAAAAGTTCGGTGTGATGGGTGACTACTTCAAGGCCCGTGGCAACCCGACCGAAGCTGACCTGGGCCGCTACCTGCTGACCCAGAACGACGACGACCGCAACGTGTTCAAAGTGCCCAGCCTGCGCAACGTGGCAGTCACTGCCCCGTACTTTCACGATGGCTCGGCCAAGACCCTTGAGGAGGCTGTCGATGTCATGTTCAAGTATCAGCTGGGGCGAATCCCCTCGGCTGAAGACAAGACGCTGATTATCCAATTCCTCAAGACATTGACCGGCGAATGGGCGGGCAAGCCACTATGAAGTCATCCCGCCTCGCCAGCCTGCTTACGCTCAGCGGTATTGCCTTGATACTGGCCTCAGTGCTGGTGTTTCTATACCTCAAGTCGGTCGGCGACCAGTCCACCACTTACACCGAATCACGCGACCTGATCAGCCAGATCAAGCAACTCAACTCCCAATGGGACGTCGAAGTGCTAAAGGCCCGGATCGCCCTCACCCACAACTATGACCCGCTGGTGGTCCCGTTCAAGGAGATGAGCGCGCTGTGGGCCAATCTGGAAAGTCGCGAGGCGCAACACCGCCACGCAAACCTGGCCGGTTGGCAGGCCGAGCGGGATACGTACCGCCAGTCGTTCCAGGAAAAGGCGCAACTGGTGGAACAGTTCAAGTCGCGCAATGCGGTGCTGCGCAATTCCCTGGCCTTTTTGCCGACGGCCGAGGACGACATACAGGCGCATTTCCTGCAACTGGACGACGCCGACAAGCTGCAACAGCAAAGCATCGCCACCGACACCTACGACTTACTGCTCAGCGCCTTGGAGTTTGCCCAGGTGACGAGCGATGACAAAGCCGCAGACATCCTCGTGGGCCTGAACAAACTGGCGATCAACAGACAAAGCCTGCCCGCAGAATTCCAGGTGCCGGTGGAAATTCTCAGCAATCACATTGCGCTGATCCTGCGCGAACAACCCCTGGTCAACGACCTGCTCGATCGCATTGCCGCGATCTCGCTGTCCGATCAGCTCGACGCCATGACCACCCAACTCAACCAAGACCAGGCCGCCGCCGACCTGATTGATCAGAAGTACCACCGCTACCTGCTGGTGTTTTCCACACTGCTGGTGGTAGTGCTGTTGTACCTGGCGATTCGCTTGATGCGCAGCTTTGCCGAGATCAACCGGGTCAACCGCGCCTTGAAGGCGGTCAATGAAAGCCTTGAACAGCGTGTAGAGGCGCGCACGCGCGAACTCAAAGACGCCCAGAGCGAACTGCTCGACAGTGCGCGCCAGGCCGGCATGGCGGAAATCGCGACCAACGTGTTGCACAACGTCGGTAATGTGCTCAACAGCGTGAACATCTCCGCCGAGCTGGTCACGCGCAAGCTGCGCACCAGCAAGGCCTTGGGGTTGGGAAAAGCCATGCAACTGATCAACGAGCACCCGGATGACCTCGGCACCTACCTGCGCGAAGACGAGAAAGGCAAACTGCTGCCCGGCTACCTCAACCAACTGGTGGACGCCATCGCCATTGAGCAACAAGGCCTGACCGACGAACTGGCGCAGTTGAGCAAAAGCGTGGACCACATCAAAGACATCGTTTCCACTCAGCAGTCCTACGCCGGCGTGTCCAGCCTGCTGGAACCGGTACAGATCAGTGCACTGATGGACGACGCCCTGCGCATGAATTCTGGGGCGCTGAGCCGTCATCATGTGACGGTGGTCAAGGAGTACGCCGAGGTGCCGGAACTGATGGCGGACAAACACCGGCTGTTGCTGATCATGGTCAACCTGATCAGCAACGCCAAATACGCCATGTCGAACCTCTCCGACCGCTCGCGGCAGATCACCTTGTCGATCACCACGGTGGAAGGCAGTCTCTTGCAGATCAGCGTCAAGGACGAGGGCGAAGGCATCCCTGCCGAAAACATGACGCGGATCTTCACCCACGGTTTCACCACGCGTAAGGAAGGCCACGGTTTCGGCCTGCACAGCTGCGCCCTGGCCGCCATCGAAATGAATGGGCGCGTCACCGCCCACAGTGATGGGCCGGGCAAAGGCGCCGTGTTCACCTTGCAAATCCCCCTCAACGATGCAGCAGGCCAAGCATGAACCAAGCCCCTAACCGACGCATTCTGCTGATCGACGACACACCCTCAATTCACGAAGACTTCCGCAAAATCCTCATGCCACCCATGGCGCAGAACCAGGCTCTGGACGATATGGAGGCCGCCTTGTTCGGCGCCAGCGACGCACCGCAAGGCCCCGTATTCGAACTGGACTCAGCCTACGGTGGCCAAGAGGGGCTGAAGTTGCTTGAAGTGGCCACGGCCGAGCAAAAACCTTACGCACTGGCGTTTGTCGACATGCGCATGCCCCAGGGCTGGGACGGCGCGCAAACCATTGAGGAACTCTGGAAAGTCGACTCCAACCTGCAAGTGGTGGTGTGTACCGCCTACTCGGATTACTCCTGGGAAGAGCTGCTGTTCCGCCTGCACGCCCACGACCGGCTACTGATCCTGAAAAAACCCTTCGACAACATTGAAGTGCAGCAAATGGCCAATACCCTGGCCGCTAAATGGGACATGGCGCGACGCGCGTCCTTGCAAAACTCCCACCTGGAACACTTGGTGGAACAGCGCACCCTGGCACTGACCCAGACAAGCCAGGCGTTACAAGTGGAGATCGACGAGCGCAAACAACTGGAAAGCCAGCTGGTGCAATCGGAGAAGCTCGCCTCTCTGGGCCAACTGGCGGCCGGCGTGGCCCACGAAATCAATAACCCGGTGGGGTTTATTTCCTCCAACCTCGGCACCCTGGGCGGCTACTTCAACCAATTGCAAGAAATGCTCGATGCCTATCGACAGGCAGAAACCGCACTGGGTGGTGAACAGTTCGAAGCCCTGCGTCGGCGCCTTGACCTGGATTTCCTCAAGGAAGACATTCCCACACTGCTGCGCGAATCCAAGGAAGGTATTGGCCGTGTGGTGCAGATCGTCAAGGATTTGAAGGACTTCTCCCGGGTTGACAACGACCAGTCCTGGCAATGGGCAAACCTGCAACAGGGCATCGATTCAACCTTGAACATCGTCGCCAGCGAACTCAAGTACAAAGCCGACGTGATCAAGCACTACACGCCGCTGCCGGATATCGAATGCCTGGCATCGCAGCTCAACCAAGTGGTGATGAACCTGGTGATCAACGCCGCGCAGGCCATGGGCCCGGAACGCGGCACCATCACGATCAGTAACGGGGTGGAAGGCGAGAATATCTGGCTGGAAGTAACAGACAATGGTTGCGGGATTGCCCCGGACAGCGTGCAAAAAATCTTCGACCCATTCTTTACCACCAAGCCGGTGGGTGAAGGGACGGGGTTGGGCTTGTCACTCTCCTACGGCATCGTCAAAAAACACCGCGGTGTTATCTCTGTCAGCAGCGAAGTGGGCAAAGGCACCACCTTTCGGGTGGTGCTGCCCATTCGCCAAACGGTTTGACCGCCCTCACGCCTCGGCGTTTTTCGAGCTCGAACCAAACGAAGCGAAGCGCTTGTTGAACCCGGCAATCCGGCCTTCGGCCTGGGTCTTGCGCTGCTGGCCGGTGTAGACCGGGTGCGAGGCGCTGGAAACGTCCAGCGGGATGTACGGGTAGGTGTTGCCGTCGCTGTGTTTTTGAGTACGATCGCTGTCGGCGGTGGAGCCGATCAGGAAGAACACGTCGGCGGCGGTGTCGTGGAACAGTACGGTGCGGTAGTCGGGATGGATACCAGCTTTCATAAAGCCTCCGGGGCGTCTGGGTGCACTTGATTTGTTACACAGTAACACAAGCCATGCACCCAAACGAGAACCTATTGCAATAAGAATAGACCTCAGGCTTCTAAGCGGTTTCCTGGAAGTCCATTTCCGGCGGCTGTTGCGAGAAGCCACGGGTTAGGAATCCCAGGTAAACCAGGCCGATCGCCAACCACACCACGCCCAAGTAAATCGCCAGGTGATCCAAACTGACCATCAGCCAAAGGTCCGCCAGCAAGCCGATGGCCGGGAACAGCAGAAACAGGATCACCTCACGCACGCCGCGTTCTTTTGCACCGATCCAGTAGTGAAAGATCACCGACAGGTTCACCAGGCTGAACGCCAGGAATGCACCGAAGTTGATGAACGAGGTGGAGGTGGTCACATCCAACTTCAACGCCAGTAACGCCACGACCGCACACAACAGGATGCTGTTGACCGGCGTGCCGAAGCGCGCATGCAAGGTGCCGAAGAACGACTTGGGCAACACACCGTCACGGCCCATCGCGAATAACAGGCGCGAACCACTGGCCTGGGCCGACAGCCCCGAAGCGAACTGGCCGACGATCAAGCCGATCAGGAAGATCGACACAAACAGGTCACCGCCGATATTGCGCGCGATTTCGTAAGCCGCCGAATCCACATCGGCAAACTCGAACGCCGGATGAGCGATCTGCACAAAATACGACACGCCGACGAAGATCAGCCCACCGATCAAGGTGATCAGCATGATCGCCCGCGGAATGGTACGGCGTGGGTCGCGGGTTTCCTCGGTCAGGGTGCTCACCGCATCGAAGCCCAAGAACGAATAGCAGGCGATGGCCGCACCGCTCATGATCAGCGGCATGTGCATCTGCCCGTTAAAGAACGGGGCGATGGTCCATAGCGGCTTGCTCGCATCGCCACCGATGTAATGGATGCACAGTGCGACGAACGCAATCAGCACCAGGAACTGCACCAGCATCAGCAGGGCGTTAATGCCGTTGGCCAATTTCAGACCGATGATATTGATCGCCGTAGTAATGCCGATAAACGCCAGCACCCATAGCCACTGCGGCACCGCAGGGAATGCCGAATGCAGATACGCCGCCCCGATCAACCAGATGGCCATGGGTAAGAAGAGGTAGTCGAGCAACACCGCCCAACCTGCGATAAAGCCCAGCTTGGGGCTGATGGCCTTACGTACATAGCTGTAGGCGGAGCCGGCTACAGGGAAGGCTGAGGCCATGCGCCCGTAACTCATGGCAGTGAAAAACATCGCCACCAGCGCCGCCAGGTACGCGGCGGGGACCATGCCCGCAGTGGATTGCGCGAGGATGCCGAAGGTGCCGAGCACAATGATCGGCGTCATATAGGCGATGCCAAACAGCACCACCGACCCTAACGACAGGGTGCGTTGCAAACGAGCCATGAGCGATTCTCCGCAGATTTATTAGAGTTATGGCAGAACTGAAGTCGGTGAAACACGAGCAATATTTTTATGATGGATGCAGCTTTTGTGGCGAGGGAGCAAGCTCCCTCGCCACAAGGGTGTCAGCGTTAAACTTGGGGAATCAGCAGTTCGCGCGTCCCGTCTGTGCGCTCAATCACCTCACCCGGCAATTTCAAGCGCTGGTCATCCAGGTAGCGGTAGTCCTTGCGAGCCGCCACCCGTTGGTCGAGGTCCAGCTCGACCGTGAACTGCCCTTCCTCACGCCCGGCTTCAAACAGCAAGGTGCCAAATGGGTCAACCAAGGCACTCCCACCGGCAAACAACAGGCCGCCGTCCCCCTCTTCGACCCGGTTGACCATGAGCGCAAACGCCTGATTTTCCTGGGCGCGGGCCATGATTGCGGTGCGGTGCGTGGAGCCGTACGGGTCCATGTTGCCGTTGGTCACGATCAACAGTTCGGCACCCAGTTGCGCCAAGGCGCGGGCAGTTTCCGGGAACTCGATGTCGTAGCAGATCAGCAAGCCGACGCGCACGCCGTTCCACAGACACGTGGCGTAGCGATCCCCTGGCGTGAACACGCCGCGATCCGAGGCCCACAGGTGGGTTTTGCGATAACGCAAGGCAATGCCTTCCGGGGTAATCAGCAAAGTGGTGTTATAAAATTGGCCGTCGTCGTGCTCGGCCATGCCAATCACCACGGCGATATTGCGCGCGCGGGAGGCCTCGATAACGGCCTGTACAGTCGGGCCGCCTAACGGCTCGGCGATAGCAGCCACGGTCTCGGCCGACGGGAAGCCCATCAGGTGGGTTTCCGGGAATACGATCAGTTGCGTGTCGGCGGCGCAGGCAGCAATTGCCGCCAGGGCGCGCTCAAGGTTGTAAGCTGTGCCGTTATCACGACCTGCCAACTGGGCAAATTCGACCTTCATGGGAAGTCCTGTTGTTTTATCTGTGGCGCAGTATGCGCAGCCGCACCCGCCGGGGAAATCACGCCGCCGGGGTAACCCATTGGGGGTAGACGAATGACAGTCTCGCTGCAAGACATCGCCTGGCACCGCTCGGTGGGGCAAATGATAGACGCCCTAGACCAGGCCAATTTCTGGACCCAGCTTGTGCGTTTACTCGACCACTACGTGCCGTTCGATAGCTGGGTGGTGTTGCTGTTCAGCAGCGCACACCGCCCACTGGTGTTCGCCGAATGCCCGGGCGCCGACGGCACGCCGGACCATTTATTCCAGGACTACCTCAACGGTCTGTACTTGCTCGACCCCTTCTACATCGCCAGCCGCGAGCACTCACGCACCGGGCTGTTTCGCCTGGCGGACGTCGCGCCCGAGCATTTTGAACTCACCGAGTACTACCAGCGCTACTTCCGCCTGAACGTCGTGGCGGATGAAATCCAATTTAATTGCCAACTGCCGGATGGGCGTACCCTATGCCTGTCCTTGGGCTCGAAACAGCGTTTTGACCCGCAGCAGATTGCTCTGCTGTCGCTGATCCAGCCTTGGGTGCTGAGCCTGCTGCGCCAGCGCCTGCCCTATGAGCTGCATCAGGTCAGCGCCCCGCAGCCGCCGATGCACAATGATGATTGGGGCGCGCAACTCACCGCCCGTGAGCTGGATGTGGGCCGCTTGATGCTCAGCGGTTGCTCCAGCAAGGAAATCGCTCGTAAGCTGCAAATCTCTGTTGAAACCGTGAAAGTCCATAAGAAACACATGTACAGCAAGCTTGGGATCAAATCCCAGTCGGAGCTGTTCTCGATCTTTCTTCAGGCGCAAAACGCCTAGCCGATGAGTGAACCAAGGAAAACCGTATGAGCCTGTCGTTACTAAGCCGTTACGCCTTCTTTGCCGTGTGCGTCATTTTCACCCTCGTAAGCTTGCCTTTTATCGAACATGAATGGCTGTGGCCAATCACCCTGGTCACCGGCATTCTCACCCTGATCGGCTTGTTCGACTTACTGCAAAGCCCCCACGCGGTGCGTCGCAACTACCCGATCCTGGGCAATATTCGTTACCTGGTGGAAGCCATCCGCCCGGAAATCCGCCAGTACCTGCTGGAGTCCGACAGCGACGCGCTGCCCTTCTCGCGCTCACAGCGTTCGCTGGTGTATTCGCGCGCCAAGAACGAAACGGCCGATAAGCCTTTCGGCACCTTGATCGACGTCTACCAGTCAGGTTTTGAATTTATCGGCCACTCCATGCGCCCCGCGCCGTTGAGCGACCCCAGCGCGTTTCGTGTGATGGTCGGCGGCCCGCAATGCAAACAGCCGTATTCGGCGTCGGTGTTCAATATCTCGGCGATGAGCTTCGGCTCACTGAGCGCCAACGCGATTCGTGCGCTCAACCAAGGCGCCAAGCTTGGCAATTTTGCCCATGACACGGGCGAAGGCAGCATCAGCCCTTACCACCGCGAAAACGGCGGCGACCTGACCTGGGAACTGGGCAGCGGCTACTTCGGCTGCCGCACCAGCGACGGCCGTTTCGACCCGGAACGCTTCGCCGTGCAGGCACAGAACCCGCAAGTGCGCATGATCGAAATCAAGATGAGCCAGGGCGCCAAGCCCGGCCATGGCGGGATTCTGCCCAAGCACAAGGTCACCCAGGAAATCGCCGAAACCCGCGGCATCATGATGGGCGAAGACTGCATCTCGCCGTCGCGTCACAGCGCGTTTTCCACACCTGTCGAGATGATGCAATTCATCGCCCAACTGCGCGAACTGTCCGGCGGCAAACCAGTGGGCTTCAAGTTCTGCCTGGGCCACCCCTGGGAATTCATGGGCATTGCCAAGGCCATGCTCGAAACCGGCATTCTCCCGGACTTTATCGTGGTCGACGGTAAGGAAGGCGGCACCGGCGCCGCGCCTGTGGAATTCACCGACCATATCGGCGTGCCGTTGCGTGAAGGCCTGCTGTTTGTGCACAACACCCTGGTCGGCCTGAACCTGCGCGACAAAATCAAGCTCGGCGCCAGCGGCAAGATCGTCAGCGCGTTCGATATCGCCAGCGTCCTGGCCATCGGCGCCGACTGGGCCAACTCCGCGCGCGGCTTCATGTTCGCCATCGGCTGCATCCAGTCACAAAGCTGCCATACCAACAAATGCCCGACCGGCGTCGCCACCCAGGACCCGCTGCGTCAGCGCGCTCTGGTAGTGCCGGACAAAGCCCAGCGCGTGTTCAACTTCCACCGCAACACCCTCAAGGCGCTGGCGGAAATGCTCGCGGCGGCTGGCCTGGAGCATCCGTCGCAGCTGTCGGCCAAGCACTTGGTGCGGCGTATGTCGGCGACTGAAATCAAGCTGTTCTCGCAGTTGCATGTGTTCCTCAAGCCGGGTGAATTGCTCACCGGTGAAGTCAACGGCGAGTTCTATTCGCGCATGTGGCAGATGGCGCGGGCGGACAGTTTTGAGCCGCATGAAATCGCGGCGGCGTGAAGACACCGGCCATGCTCAAAGTCATCGCTGAAGACTTCATCAAGCCCGAACATCTGGAAACCGTGCGACCGTGGTACGCCGAGCTGGTCGAAAAAACCCGCCTGGAACCGCTGTGCATTGCCTACGAGTTGTTTGTCGATCAGAAAAACCCGGGGCACTTCATTTTCATCGAGCAATGGCCCGATCAGGCCGCGCTCGATGCGCACTGCCAAACCGAACACTTCACCCGGCTGGTGCCGCAAATTAATGCGCACCAAGCCAAGCCATGCCGGGTACTGTTGATGGATGCGTTCTAAACACCCGATTGCTGCTGAACCCGACCAAATCCGTGTGGAAACCGGCCGGATGTACCTCGCCGAAGCCGGTACCGCCCATGGTGTGCTTGCCGGCAGCTACGGCACATTGGTGGTCATTGATGTCTAGAGACATTCAGTAATACCCAGCCTTTGCAATTGCTTACAAATACCGCCAACCTGCGCCCGCCCGACGTGTGGCGGGCGAAAACCCTGCCGTTCGCCGGTAATTACTAAACCATTTGTTCAAGAGCCCGCTGCCATGCTGAACGGACGCGACCCGCGCATCGATTTTTTTCGGGGCCTGGCGTTGATCTTCATTTTCTGGGATCACGTACCCCACAATCCTCTCGGCTTGATCACCTTACGAAACTTCGGCTTCAGCGATGCGGCAGAGGTCTTCGTGTTCCTCGCTGGGTTCGCCTCGGTGCTGGCCTACAGCAGAGTGATGCAACGCGAAGGCTATTGGATGGCCTGCCTGAAAATCCTGCGCCGCACCTGGGTGCTGTACGTGGTGCATATCTTCTTGCTGGCGCTGCTGATGGGCATCGTGTTTTACGCCAACAACCATGTGCAAACCCGCGACCTGGTGGCGGAGATGGGCCTGACACACTTCGTCACCCACCCGCAACAGGCGCTGACCGATGAGCTGTTATTGCGCTTCAAACCCAATCTTATGGACCCGTTGCCGCTGTACATCGTGTTGCTGGCAGGCTTGTCCGTGGTGCTGCCGCTGATGGTGCGCGCCACCTGGGCGGTGATCGGTGTGTCGCTGGCGGTGTACCTGATGGCGCCGTGGATGGGTTGGAACCTGCGCGCCATCGCCGATGGCGTGTGGTATTTCAACCCGATCACTTGGCAGTTGCTGTTTGTATTGGGCGGCGCTGCGGCGATTCATAGTCAGCGGCCAATCGCCCCCGACACGCGCCCTTTGCAGCGCCAGCCGCTGTTTGTCGCGGCGGCGATTTATGTGGTGCTGGCCGGTGTGATTACGCTGTCCTGGCTATGGCCGCACATCCATGACGCGGTGATGCCCGCAACACTGAGCAACTGGTTGTACCCCATCAGTAAAACCGACCTGTCACCGGTACGCCTGGTGCATTTCCTGGCGCTGGCCTATGTCACCTCCAAGCTGCTGCCTGGCCGCGGCTGGACACAAAACCGGCTGGCCGAACGCATCTGCCAGATGGGCCGATATTCCCTGGAAGTATTCTGCCTGGGTGTAGTGCTGGCGCCCCTGGCGGATATGCTCAATGCACTGGCGAATGACGCCGTGGCCATGCAGTTGCTGACGGCGCTGGTCGGCGTGGTGTTGATGTCGGCCCTGGCTGCCTGGATGGAGTTGAACAAGCGTCTCAACCAGGCGCCGCGTGCGACTGCCGAAGCGGCGCTAGGTGAACACCACCCGCGCTGAACTGCGCCGCTCGGCGCAAGCCCCGCCCATTAGCCACAACTGCGAAGCTTGCCCAAGGGCAAGCTTCGCAGCGGCGACCATCAAGCCGAGCGGGGTTTGCCCAGGCCGGCAGCCGTCGGCTGCAGCTTGAACACATAGAACAGCACCGTCAGCAGCACCAGAAACACCGGGCCTACGTACAGTGCAATTCGGGTCTGCGGGAAGTACGCCATCAGGCCCACCACCAACACCAGGAATGCCAGCGCCAGGTACGAACTGACCGGGTATAGCCACATGCGGTATTTGAGGCCATCCGCCTCGGCCGCGCTCAGGCTTTTGCGGAATTTGAGCTGGGCCAGCAGGATCATCAGCCAGGTCCAGATCGCGCCGAATGTGGCAATGGAGGTGACCCACACAAAGACTTTTTCCGGAACCATGTAGTTGAGCAGCACGCCCAGCAACAGCACGAAGATCGACAGCAGCAGTGCCTTACGGGGCACGCCGTTGCTCGAGGTGGTGCCAAAGGTGGCCGGCGCCTGTCCGTTCTGCGCCAGACTGTAGAGCATGCGCCCGGTGCTGAAGATGCCACCGTTGCAGGAGGACAACGCAGCGGTGATCACCACGAAGTTGATGATGCCGGCGGCGGTCTTGATACCCAGGCGTTCGAAGGTCATCACGAAGGGGCTGCCCTGGGTGCCGATTTCGTTCCACGGGTAGATCGACAGAATCACGAACAACGCGCCGACGTAAAACAGCAGGATGCGCCAGAACACCGAGCCGATGGCACTTGGGATCGTCTTCTGCGGGTTCTTCGCTTCACCGGCGGTCAGGCCGATCATCTCCACGCCCAGGTAGGCGAACATCACCATTTGCAAGGACATCAGCACGCCCTGCACGCCGTTGGGCATAAAGCCGCCGTGGGCCCACAGATTGGAAATACCCAGCGCCACGCCGTCATTGCCGAAACCGAACGCGATGATGCCGACGCCACCGATGACCATCGCAATGATGGTGACGATCTTGATCAACGCGAACCAGAATTCGAACTCACCGAAGGCCTTGACTGCGATCAGGTTGATGGTGCCCATGCTGACCAAGGCCGCCAGGGCCCAGATCCAGCGCGGTACGTCGGGGAACCAAACGCCCATGTACACCGCGACGGCGGTGATTTCCGCCACACAAGTCACCAGCCACAGGAACCAATAGTTCCAGCCGGTGAGAAAACCCGCCAATGGGCCAAGATAATCCTGGGCATAACGGCTGAATGAGCCAGCGACGGGGTTGTGCACCGCCATCTCGCCGAGGGCGCGCATGATCACCAGGATCGCCAGGCCGCCGATGATGTAGGACAGCATGATCGCCGGGCCGGCCATTTCGATGGCCTGGGCCGAGCCCAGGAACAGGCCGACACCAATACAGGCGCCGAGCGCCATCAGGCGAATATGCCGTTCACCAAGTTCGCGTTTGAGCGGGCCGCCTTGAGCGGTCTCGCCATGGGGCAGTGGGTTGCCGACTGGCATAGGGGTACAACCTCATTTTGTTATTGGATTGTCCGTCGAGTTTCCAGGGTGCAGGCCGGTAAACCTGCGTCCTTGTCGAAACGAGACCGCCTCATGGACGGGCCCTTCTTGCCAGGCAAGATCAGCGGGGCGTGCAGTATAAAAAGCTCAGAGCAGGTTCATTCACTATAAAAACGTACCAATTTAGGGGAAGCACCGGCAAAAATGCAATTTTACAGGAGCATATGACCTGCAGCGGGCGACAAAACGTCGCGGCGCACCCTGCTGACAAATGGCTTGTTGTGGCGAGCGGGCTTGCTCCGCTCGTCACAAGCACAACAGCCACAGACAAAGCACGCAATTCCCTCACACCCAGCGCCCAGCGACTAAGCTTCAGGCAAGTCCGATCAATCTGCGTAAAGGGATCAATCGACTATGGGCGCACTGTGGCAAACCGAATCGAGCAAGGCTGCGAAACTACAAGGCAGTTCGGACCCAGCGCCCTTACCCAAAAATGAACCCAGGTCCCGCTATGTGCGGCGCTTGTTCGGGTTGCTCGTGCTGATGGCGCTGGTCGCCCTGGGGGTTGGCGCCGCCAAAGAAATGCGCACCTCCCGCCTGCAGGCCCAGGCGCTCAGCGGCCTGGCGCGCAACCTCACCTATCAGGTAGAGCCTGGCCCCAGCCAGGCCATGGTTTATCCCGGCGCCGGGCCGTTCGACCGGCGTCTGGGTTACAGCAACCTCGGCACATTCGTGCCGCGCCTGCTCAAGCGCGGTTATGTGATTGAGGCCCAAGCGCGTTTTTCGCCTGCGTTGATGGATTACAGCGCCAAGGGCCTGTTTGTGCCCTATGCGGAAAAAATCCAGGCTGGGCTGTCCATCACGGACTGCAGCGCCGTGCCGCTGTACCAATACCACTACCCGCAACAGCTGTACCAAAGCTTCGCTGCGATCCCGCCCGTGGTGGTCGACAGCCTGCTGTTTATCGAAAACCGTGACCTGCTCGACCCTAACCAGCCCCAGGCCAACCCCGCCGTGGACTGGCCGCGCTTTGCCAAGGCCGCGTGGTCGCAAGTCGCCAAGGTGCTGCACCTACCGGGCCAGAGTGCCGGTGGCAGCACCTTGGCCACGCAGTTGGAAAAATACCGCCATTCCCCGGAGGGCCTGACGGTGTCGGGCGAGGAAAAACTGCGGCAGATGTTTTCCGCCGCTGTACGCGCCTATCGCGATGGGCCGGACACCTTACCGGCACGGCAGAATGTTCTGCGTGACTACCTCAACAGCGTGCCGCTGTCGGCGGTGCCTGGCCACGGCGAAGTGCACGGTTTGGCCGAGGGTTTGCGGGTGTGGTACGGCGTCGATTTCAACCAAGTCAATCAGGCGCTGGCTGGCCCGGTAAGCGCAGCGCAAGGCCTGGCCCTGCGTGAAGTATTGTCGTTGATCATCGCCCAGCGCCGCCCTTCTCATTACTTGGTCAAAGGCCGCGAAGCACTGGCGCAACTCACCGACAGCCACCTGCGCCTGCTGGCGCAGAACGGCGTCATCACACCGGCACTGCTGCAAGCGGCGCTGACGGCCAAGGTCAGCTACCGTGACTGGTTGCAACAACCGACGATGCAACCGGTGGAGACCAACAAAGGCATCAGCATGGCGCGCGCGCGCCTGGCCACCCTGCTCGACCGGCCGCTGTACGACCTCGACCGTCTTGACCTCGCGGCCACCACCACTCTGCAGGCACCGTTGCAAGGCCAGGTCAGTGATTACCTTAAGCACCTGGCCGACCCAGACTTTGCGCGCCAGGTCGGCCTGCTCGGCGAACGCCTGCTGACCCCGGCCAACACCGCGCACGTGCGCTACAGCTTCACCTTGTTCGAACTGACGCCGGACGGCTCAAGGGTGCGCGTACAAACCGACAACACCGACCAGCCTTTCGATATCAACGAAGGCAGCAAACTGGAATTGGGTTCCACCGCTAAGTTGCGGGTGCTGACCACCTACCTGCAAATCGTCACCGAGCTGCACGACAAGTACGCCGCCCACCCCCCCGACGCGTTGAAAAAAGTCACGGTCGACGAGCAGGATCGCTTGAGCCGCTGGGCCCTCGATTACCTGATCCAGGCGCCGGATAAAGCCCTGGCGAAAATGCTCGACGCCGCCCTTGATCGCACCTACTCGGCCAGCCCCGGCGAAAGCTTTTTCACCGGCGGCGGCTTGCATCACTTCCACAACTTTCGCAACGAAGACAATGGCCGCAGCCCCTCCTTGCGCGATGCTCTGCGCGAGTCGATCAACCTGCCGTTCATTCGTCTGATGCGTGATGTGGTGCGCTACACCACCTATTCCGCTGCCAACAACAGCGCCGCGTTGCTCAAGGACGACAATGACCCGCGCCGCCAGGAGTACCTCGCCGATTTTGCCGATCGCGAAGGCACGACCTTCCTGCGCAAGTTCTGGAAGAAGTACCAGAAGAAAGACACCCAGGCGCGGCTCGATACGTTCCTCGACGGCCTGCGCGCCACACCGATTCGCCTGGCCGCGGTGCACCGCTATTTGTTGCCCGAAGCCAGCCAGGAGAGCTTCAACCTGTTCGTGCGCGCACACCTGACCGGCGTCAAAACCAGTGAGAAGCTCACCGACGAGCGCCTGCAAAAACTCTACAAGGCCTATGGCCCCGGCACCTATGACCTGCCCGACCAGGGCTATATCGCCAAGGTCCACCCGCTGGACCTGTGGTTGATCGGCTACTTGCTCAACCATCCCGAGGCGACCTTCAGCGAGGTGGTCAAGGCCAGCCGGTTCGAGCGCCAGGAGGTTTACAGCTGGTTATTCAAAAGCCGCCATCAGAGCGCGCGCGACAGTCGCATCCGCACCATGCTTGAGGTTGAAGCCTTTCTCGAAATTCACCAGCGCTGGCAAACAGTTGGCTATCCGTTCGACCACTTGGTGCCGTCGCTGGCCACCGCGCTTGGCAGCTCCGGCGACCGCCCGGCAGCGCTGGCGGAGTTGATGGGGATCATCCTCAACGATGGTGTGCGCGCGAAGGTGGTACGTATCGACAGCCTGCACTTCGCCGCCAATACGCCCTATGAAACCCAGATGATCAACGACCCCGTCGCCGGCAAACGGGTGATACCGGTGGAGGTGGCGCGGGCGCTGCGCGGGGCCTTGTCCCAAGTGGTGGATGCCGGCACCGCCAAACGCGTGGCCGGCAGCTTCAAACTGGCGGACGGCACACCTCTGGCCATGGGCGGCAAGACCGGCACTGGCGACAACCGCATTGAAGCCATCGGTGCCGGCGGGCGGGTGCTCAGCTCCAAGGCGATCAACCGCACCGCCACTTTTGTGTTCTATATTGGCGACCGCCACTTCGGCACCCTCACCGCCTTTGTACCGGGCAGTTCAGCGCAAGGCTTCAAGTTCACCTCAGCGCTGCCTGTGCAGGTGCTCAAAGGTATGGCGCCGATTTTGATGCCGTACTTGCAGCCGGGCAGCCGGACACTGTGCCTGTCAACGGCGAGTGCGCACTGAAAAACGGGCGCCTGGCAAATCGACTGGGGCATTCCTGCCAGTGCGCCACAAACAACCCCTTTAGACTGAACACCGCCGGTTCCCCCACCGCCTCCAGTCTGAATACTGCCTTGAGACACCCCTCTCTTGCCGACCCTGGAGCAAGGGAGCTGCACGCCTGGGCTAAAGCAATCGTCATTGAAACGGGCCGGAGCGGGTAAAAACCGGAGCTGATCGCGATCCGGTGTGGGACCGAGCCTGACCATCCAGCTGCAGACCCGCCATCGGTCGGGTCAAGTTGCCCAGAAAAAAGATATATCTTAAGTTATGTCTAAACATGTCTGGAGCGAGGCAACATGAGCGAACATCCCCACCAACGGCCCGCCCATGGCGGTGACGGTTTCGACAAACGCTCTGGCCGGGAACGCGGCGAGCGCGGCCCACGGGTTTTCGCAGCTGGCGACTTGAAGCTGCTGTTACCCTCTCTGATCGCACAGCAGCCCTGCCACGGCTATGACCTGATCCGCCAGATCGAAAGCCTGTTCGACGGCGCCTACACCCCAAGCCCGGGAGTGATTTACCCCACCCTGACTTTTCTGGAAGAGAGCGATTTGATCGCCGGCAACGCCGATGGCGGAAAAAAGCGCTACACAATCACCGACGCCGGTCGTCTCTTCTTAAGCGAGCAAGCCGTTGCTCTTGACGGCGTGCGCATGCGCATCGATGTCAGCAAGCGCTCGCTACGTGGCCAGGACCGCCCGCCGCAAATCCACGAGGCGGTGCACAACCTGCGCCACGCCTTGCATTCGCACCACGGGCGCTGGAGCCCGGAAGAAATCGATCGTGTCGCGGCGCTGCTCAATAGCACCGCTCAAGCCATTGCCGACGGGAAAAACCTATGAATACTCAAGCTATCCATCGCGTTACCCATGAAATCAAGCGTCGCCGCCTGGATGTACTGCGCGTGGTCGACATCACTCCACGCATGCGCCGCATCACCTTGGGTGGCCCTGAACTCGCCGGTTTTATCAGCCTGGGCAGTGACGATCACATCAAGCTGCTGTTCCCGCAAAACGCCGCCGAGCAAGCAGCGCTGGAAAGCCCCGGCTTCAGCATTAAGGGCGACGGCCCGCAACCGGCCATGCGCGACTACACGCCACGGCGTTTCGACCTGAGTATCGGCGAGCTGGATATCGACTTCGTACTGCACGGCGATGGGCCTGCGTCGACCTGGGCCGCGCAGGCGAAAGTCGGCCAACACCTGTACATCGGCGGGCCACGCGGTTCAATGATCGTGCCGGACATCTTCGACAGCTATTTGCTGATTGGCGATGAAACAGCAATCCCGGCCATTGCCCGCCGCTTGGAAGAACTGCCGGCGGGGCGCAAGGTGCTGGCGGTGATCGAAATCGCCAATGTGTCGGAACAACAGCAACTGAAAAGCGCAGCGGATGTGGACGTGATTTGGGTAGTTCGCGGCCAGGACGACTTGCCCGACACGGTGCGCAATCTGACGCTGCCGAGCGGCTCGCTGTACACTTTTGTCGCCACCGAAACCAAGCTGTCACGCCAGGTTCGCCGTGTGCTGCTGGACACGCACAAAGTCAATGAAGAATTCCTCAAGGCCGTAGGCTACTGGCGCGCGCAAGGCAACGAGGAAGAGTAAGCCGAACACACATCAACGGTGGAAGCGGGCTCGCCCGCTCCCACATTCAGTTCTGCGGGGGCTTTAAGAATTTATCCAGCCCCACCACTGCCAATGCAATCACGATGAACCCCGCCAGAATCCCCCCGGCATTCACAAACACTTGTGGATAACCGAGCGTGTCCACGTCAAAGAACGGGTACTGATACTGCCCGAGCAAATGCCCACGCAGCAGCGCATAAGAGAAGTACATCAACGGGTAGATCACCCAGGCGCAGAGGTGTTTGAGGTGCAATGTGCCTTTGGGCACATACCGCCACCAATAAACCACAAACAACACTGGCATCACGTCGTGCAGCAATTCGTCGGCAATAAATTGAAAACCCGTCGGGCTCCATAAGTGCCGCAGCAGCACGTTGTAGGCCAGGCTGACCACGATAATGCTCGTGGCGATCCCACTGCTGACCGGGGGCGCCAGGAAGAACCGTTTCGCCGCCGATTCGCGTGTCACCAGCGCATAGCTCAACACCATGACGACAAGCGTATTGGTCAGCACCGTGAAAAAACTGAAGAAGTTGATCAGCCCGCCCAGCAGGCTCGCGCCGACCTGCCAGCGCGAATAGAAAATCAGGTACTGCTGAATCACCAGCCCGATCCAACCGGCCAATGCTGCCGCCGCCACATACCGCTTCATGCGCTCAGTCCAACGGGCGTTTGGTGCGCATCAGCTTCACGTATAAGCCTTCGACTTTCTCACGCGCCCACGGGGTTTTTCGCAGAAACGTGAGGCTCGACTTGATACTCGGGTCGCTCTTGAAGCAGCGCACATCAATGCGCTCGGCCAGGCCTGCCCATTCGTAATGCTCCACCAAAGTGGTGAGGACGTGTTGCAGGGTCACGCCGTGGAGTGGGTCGTTGCTTGTCGCGGTCATGCCGGGCCTTTTGCAAAAATAGGAAACACAGCCGCGCACCTTAGCCGACAGGGGGTAGAGGTGGAAGCACTGCATTGAATATAGCCCTTGAGAAAAAGTTCCTCTTTTCAGTAAAAAGAGAGATGTTATATTGTAACGATACTTATCAAAAGTAACGGATTCGATACCGTTTTTAAGCCTTCTCTTTTTGTGCAGCTTTGCCAAGGAATGTCCGATGTCCCTCTCTTCTCTCTGGCGCTTGACCCCAGTCGCCGCCGCCCTGCTGATCTGCTCCGAAGCCCACGCCCTTGAGTTGCAACCCCAAGTCATCACCGGCAACCCGCTGGGCAGCGAGCAACTCGCCGCGCCGACCACCGTGCTGGAAGGCGATGACCTGACCCTGCAACAAAAAGGCAGCCTCGGCGAAACGCTCAACAAGCAGCCGGGCGTGTCGTCCTCGTACTTTGGCCCAGGCGCCAGCCGGCCAATCATTCGTGGCCAGGACGGCGACCGCATTCGCATCCTGCGCAACGGCGTGGGCGCGCTCGATGCGTCGTCGCTGTCCTACGACCATGCGGTGCCGCTGGACCCGGTAAATGTCGAGCGTATTGAAATCGTGCGCGGCCCGGCCGCCCTGCTGTACGGCGGTAGCGCCATCGGCGGCGTGGTCAACACCTTCGACAATCGCATCCCCACCGAAGCCATCGAAGGCATCCACGGCGCCGGTGAATTGCGCTACGGCGGCGCCGACACCACCCGCAGCAGCGCTGGCAAGCTGGAAGCCGGCAACGGCACCTTCGCCCTTCACCTGGACGCCAATGCGCGGGAATTCAACGACCTGAAAATCCCCGGGCAGGCACGTAGTCGCCACGCCCCACAAACCGACGATAGCCCCAGCAAAAACGGCCGCCTGGGTAACAGCAATGGGCGCCAAGACGGCGGCGCAGTCGGCGGTTCCTACACCTGGGATGACGGTTACGCCGGGCTGTCCTACAGCAACTACGACGCCAATTACGGCTCACCCGCCGAGCAGGACGTGCGCATCCGCATGAAGCAGGATCACTACGCTTTTGCGTCCGAGATCCGCAACCTGCAAGGCCCGTTTACCTCGTTGAAACTCGACGCGGGCTACACCGACTACGAGCACCGCGAAATCGAAGGCGGCGAAACCGGCACAGTGTTCAAAAACAAGGGATATGAGGCACGCGTTGAGGCGCGCCACCAGCCGATCGGCCCGTTTGATGGCGTGGTCGGCGCACAGGTATCGCGCAACGAGTTCTCGGCCCTGGGCGAAGAAGCCTTCGTCCCGCAGACCGACACCAACGCCGGCGCGCTGTTCATCCTCGAAGAAATGCAGGCCACCGAACGCCTCAAGCTCAGCCTCGGCGGGCGCCTGGAACACACCAACGTCGACCCGAACACCAAGGGCAACGCGCGCTTCGCCGGTGCCGACAAGTCCAATAACTTCACGGCCGGCAGCCTGTCATCGGGCGCGGTGTACACCCTGACGCCGATCTGGTCCCTGGCCGCAACCCTTGGCTATACCGAGCGCGCACCGACCTTCTACGAGCTGTATGCCAACGGCGCCCACGTCGCCACCGGCACTTACGAGCTGGGCGACGCCAACCTGAAGAAAGAAAAAGCCGTGTCCAGCGACCTCGCGCTGCGCTTTGACAATGGCACCCACAAGGGCAGCTTCGGCGTGTTTTACAGCCGCTTCTCCAATTACATCGGCTTGTTGGGCACAGGTCGCACGCTCAACGATGAAGGTGAAGAGGACGCGGACGGCATCCCTGAGTACACATACTCCGGCGTGCGCGCACGTTTCGCCGGCTTCGAAGCCCAAGATCACTGGAAGCTGGGTGAAGGTGCCTACGGCAAGTTCGCTCTAGAGCTGTCGGGTGATTACACCCGCGCTACCAACCTCGACACGGGTGAAGCCTTGCCACGCATTGCGCCCCTGCGTTTGAACAGCGGTTTGCTCTGGGAGCTGGACCGCTGGCAGGCACGAATCGACGTGGAACATGCAGCGGGTCAAGGGCGTGTGCCGGATAACGAAAGCGGCACCGATGGCTACACCACCTTGGGCGCAAGTGCGGGTTATCGATTTAATGTCGGTGGCAGTCAGTGGCTGGCGTTCGTCAATGGCGAAAACCTGACCAACCAGACCGTGCGCTATGCCAGCTCGATCCTGCGCGATATTGCCCCGGCGCCGGGGCGCAGTGTGCAATTTGGCGTGCGTACGACCTTCTAATTCCCTCCACAAATCCCCTGTGGGTGGGTGCTTGCTCCCGATAGCAGTGTGTCAGACAGCTTATGTAACTGGCTCACCGATATCGGGAGTAAGCCCCCCTTCCACATTTTTTTGCAGCGACACTTAGTCACTGTTACCAAATCTGAAATGATGCATCTTGCGATTTGCGCTTTCTCTTGGCGCATCAGCGCTTTATCCTTGCCGCAACGAACTGAAACGTTTCACTTCCGCGGTCGATCCCATCTTGCCGAATACATCCCCCTTCATAGACAGCGCTGTCTTACACCGACCTGCGCCCTAGAATATATCGCCCGCCTGTGGATAACCCCCTTATCCCCAGAAAAACCGAATTAACGCTGAACCAAGCCCGCGCCGAATCGTCATCTACAGTGAAGCACGGGGTTACATAATTCCAACGTCACGGAGAAACACACTATGAGCACTGATGGTGCTTCAAGCCCAAGCCGCCTGCTGCCCAGGCTGCTGGGGATCTTGCTGCTGATCATGGGGCTGGCCTTGCTGGCCGGCGGCGTCAAGCTGAGCATGCTCGGCGGGTCGCTGTACTACCTGCTGGCCGGTATCGGCATCGCCCTCACCGGCGTCTTGCTGCTGGCCACCCGCCGCGCCGCACTGGGCCTATACGCACTGGTGCTGTTCGCCAGTACCGTGTGGGCACTGTGGGAAGTCGGCCTGGATTGGTGGCAGTTGGTGCCGCGCCTGGCGCTGCTATTCGCCTTGGGCATTGTCATGCTGCTGCCGTGGTTTCGCCGTCCGTTGCTGCGTGGCCAACCCGCGCCGCTGGGCACTGGCGCACTGAGCGTAGCCGTGGTGCTGGCCGGTGCTGCCGCCCTGGCCAGCCAATTCACCAACCCGGGTGAGATGGTCAAGACCGGCCAACTGGACCGCGACGCCGTGCCAGGTATGGCCAGCGCCGCGCCGACCCAGGCCGATGGCGACTGGAATTCCTATGGCCGCTCGGCCTTCGGTGATCGTTACTCGCCTCTGGCGCAGATCACCCCGGAAAACGCCCACACGCTGGTGCCGGCGTGGACCTATCGCACCGGTGACATCCCTGGCCCGGGCGATCCCGGTGAAACCACCGCAGAAAACACCCCGCTGAAAGTCAACGGCATGCTCTACGTGTGCACCCCACACAGCCAAGTGATTGCCCTGGACCCCGACACCGGCAAGGAAATCTGGCGTTTCGACCCGAAGATCAGCAGCGAAGGCGCCGCGAACTTCAAGGGTTGGGCGCACATGACCTGCCGTGGCGTGTCGTATCACGATGACGCGGTGTACGCCTCCGAACAAAGCCCTACCGGCAGCGCCAGCGCTGCTCCGGTCAGCGCGGTGTGCCCGAAACGCATTTTCGTACCGACTGCCGACACCCGTCTGATCGCCCTGGACGCCGACACCGGCAAAATGTGCGAAGACTTCGGTGATAAAGGCCAGGTCGACCTGCGTGCCAACATCGGCGGCTTCGCCCCCGGCGGTTACTACTCCACCTCGCCACCGGCCGTGACCAAGAACCTGGTCGTGATCGGCGGTCACGTGACCGACAACGTCTCCACCGACGAGCCGAGCGGCGTGATCCGCGCGTTCGACGTGCACACCGGCAAGCTGGTGTGGAACTGGGACAGTGGCAACCCGGACGACACCACCCCGTTGGCCGAAGGCAAAACCTACACCCGCAACTCGCCGAACATGTGGTCCATGTTCAGCGTTGATGAAAAACTCGGCATGCTTTACCTGCCGATGGGCAACCAGATGCCCGACCAATACGGCGGTGACCGTACCGAAGACTCGGAAAAATACAGCGCCGGCCTGACCGCTCTGGACATCGACAGCGGCCACGTGAAGTGGACCTTCCAATTCACCCACCATGACCTGTGGGACATGGACGTAGGCGGCCAGCCTTCGCTGATCGACATCAAGACCGCTGACGGCGTCAAGCCAGCAGTCATGGCGTCGACCAAGCAAGGCAGCATCTACGTGCTGGATCGCAGCAACGGTAAGCCGGTCGTGCCGATCAACGAAATCCCTGTACCGCAAGGCGCAGTGGCCGGTGATCACACCTCGCCGACTCAACCGAAGTCCGACCTGAACTTCATGCCGCCGCCGTTGAAAGAACGCGACATGTGGGGCGTGACCCCGTTCGACCAGATGCTGTGCCGGATCGATTTCAAATCCATGCGCTACGACGGTCCGTTCACCCCGCCATCATTGCAAGGTTCGATCGTTTACCCAGGTAACTTTGGCGTGTTCGACTGGGGTGGCATTTCCGTCGACCCGGTACGCCAGATTGCTTTCGTGAACCCGAGCTACATGGCGTTCAAATCAAAACTCATCCCGGCCGCCGATATCGCCAAGCAAGGCCCACGAGTCAGCGAAACTGAAGGTGTGCAGCCGAACAAAGGCGCGCCGTACGGCGTGATCCTCGAAGCACTGCTGTCGCCTCTGGGCCTGCCGTGCCAGGCACCGGCGTGGGGTTATGTGGCCGCAGTCGATCTGACCAACCACCAGACCATCTGGATGCACAAGAACGGCACCGTGCGTGACAGCTCGCCGGTTCCAATTCCGCTGACTATGGGCGTGCCTAGCCTGGGCGGCACCTTCACCACTGCCGGTGGCGTGGCCTTCCTCAGCGGCACCCTCGACCAGTACCTGCGTGCCTATGACGTAAAAAACGGCAAGCAACTGTGGGAAGGCCGCCTGCCTGCAGGCGCGCAAACCACCCCGATGACCTACACCGGCAAGGACGGCAAGCAGTACGTGCTGGTCATGGCTGGCGGTCACGGCTCGCTGGGCACCAAGCAGGGTGACTATGTGATGGCGTTCAAACTGCCGGATTAAGGAATACCGGCGGCAAAAATAAAGGCGGCTACCTGATGGGTAGCCGCCTTTTTTGTGCCTGCCGCGAACGACATGCGAGAGGGGCTTGCTCCCAATGCCGCTGTACCAATCGTGGATTCTTCCACTGACACACCGCTTTCGGGGGCAAGCGCCCTCCCACAGGGTTCAGGTGGTGTTCTGGAGGTCGGGTTTACACGACAATCCGCGCGCGCCGCATCCACATTTCAAACGCCATGGCGGTCAACGGTCGACTGATCAAGTAACCCTGGGCCGTGTCGCATTTCCACTGCTTGAGCAACGTCAGACTGGGCTCGAACTCCACCCCTTCGGCCACCACTTTGAGCCCCAGGTTGTGGCTCATTTCGATGGTCGAACGCACGATCACGCCGTCACCGCTGGTGCTGTCGAGGTTGCGGATGAACGACTGGTCGATCTTCAATTCCTGCACCGGCAAACGCTGCAATTGCGCCAACGACGAATAGCCGGTGCCAAAGTCATCCACCGACAGGCTGATGCCGTAGCTGCGCAGTTGTTCAAGCACGCCGAGGGCCTGCTGTGGGTTGTGCATGATCGCGCTTTCGGTAATCTCGAAAATCAGGTGCTCGGCCGATACTTGGTATTGCATCAGCAATGCGGTGACGCGAATGGCCAGGTCATCATCAGCCAGGTCGTCCACCGAAATGTTCACTGAGAGCTGCATGTGCAACCCGCGCTGGGCCCAATCGGCGATCTGGCGGATGGCTTCCTCGATCACCCACAGCGTCAGGCCACCCATACTGCCGGTGCGCTCGGCCAACGGAATGAATTCGGCAGGTGACACCTGGCCTAGCGTCGAGTGCTGCCAACGCAGCAAGGCTTCCGCCTGGCGTACATGCCCCAGGTTGAGGTCGAGCTTGGGCTGGTAGTACAGGAACAACTCGCCCTCCACGACCGCGCGACGCAGGTCGCGGATCAGCGTGATCTGGCGCTGGTGCGCCCGCTCGCGGTCTTGCTGATAGATCTGCAGATGCCCGGGCAAGCTCGCCGCATCATGCCGAGCAATGGCGGCGCGGCTGATCAGCTCGTCCACCTGCTGGCCGTCGGTGGGGTATGCCGCAATGCCGATACTGACTTCATGACGCACTTCGTCATGGCCGATGCGCTGGGGTTCGGTAAGCAGCCCATACAGGCGGTCAGCGCGGGCCACGGCGCGGTCAATCTCGGTGTTTTCCAGCAGTAGCAAAAACTCACTGCCAGCAATGCGCGCGGCGGTGTCGCTGGCCAACAGGCTCATGGACAAACATCGGCTGGCTTCGCGCAGCATTTTCTCTACGCCCTGAGGGCCAAAGCCTTCGTTGATCAGTCGGTAGTTTTCAATCCCCAGGTACAGCAACACCACCGGCCGCCGCGCACTGATCGCGCTGCCCAGACGCTCCATGGCCAGGGCGCGGTTGGGCAAACCTGTGAGCGGGTCATGCAGGGCGTTATGGGCTAACTGTTGCTCGCGCACGGCAATGCCGCTTTGCATGGCATTGAAGGCACGGGCCAATAGGCCGAACTCGTCATGGCTGCGTACCCGTACCGGCGTATGGTAATCGCCGTCGCCAATTCGCTCGGCGGCTTCGACTAAGGCATTGAGCGGCCGGGATACGCGCCGCGCCAACAATAGAGCGGCCGCCAGCGACACCAACAGCACCGCCACGGCAATCCCGAGAAACTGTCGGTCCAGCGGCGCAAAGGATTCCAAGGCGTGATCCAGTGGGCTTTGCAGCAACACGCGGACCTCATCGTTGTGCCCCGTGTTGGCCAGTGGCAACACCTGGCTGAGCACGCGTTGCCCGTGAAATAGGCTGATCTGAGCATCAGGGTTCAGATGTACTTCGTGCAGCCTATGGACGATGGAGGCCTGATAGGCTTGCGGCTGAGTACTGAACAACTCGCCGACGTGGCCGTCCTGCACGCTGAGGAACGACACGTCGAGGTTGCTCATGGAACGCAGTTCATTGGCGAACAGCCTGTCCATCGGGAAGCCCATGACCACGCGAGCGATGGGCTCCGGGTCGAACACTTCTTCCTGCACCAACAAATAGGGCTGGCCGTTCATGGCGACGATGAGCATCTGCTGGCCACTGCGCCGCGCATGGCGCAAGGCCTCCTCATAGAGAAACGGCTCGCCCTGTACTGGCACAGGCAAGGTGCTAACCATGACCTTGCCGTTCAGGCCCAACACAAACACTTCCGTGGAATGGATACCCGTGCCATGCCGACGCAGCGCGGCCAGGATCGATTCGGCCTTGCCTTCGATCACCGCTTGTTTGAATGGGCCATCGACAGTGAGCCAGTCCAACCCGTACTGCAGACGACGCCCGCGCAAGTCCAACAAGCGTTCAAAAACTTGGATGCCTGTACTGAGCTGGACCTGGGCCTGGTTTTCCATGGCACGGGTGGTGGCGGCCTTGACCGCAAAATAGGTGGCGGCCACGACCACCAGCAACAACAGCGCCAAGACCCCGGCGATGCGGGTCTGGAAAGTGTGGCGCCACTTCATTACCGCGCCCTTCGGCAGCGCTCGCCTCTGTGTGCCATTGCTTCCTTTTGTCATGCGCATCCCTGACGA
Organism: Pseudomonas sp. 1152_12; assembly: GCF_052850675.1. NCBI lineage: Bacteria > Pseudomonadati > Pseudomonadota > Gammaproteobacteria > Pseudomonadales > Pseudomonadaceae > Pseudomonas > Pseudomonas sp. 1152_12. Next base: position 316,378 of record NZ_VXCW01000006.1, read on the forward strand.
CTGCTGATCTGGCGTCAAAAAACCATCTATTTTAATTGAATATCCGGCTTTAGCAGATTAGCTGGGAGTTGGGATATGTACACTCAGTGAAGCCTGGAAACTCACCGTCACATTATTGACGACAGCCAGCTGTCTTGAGGGCGTGAGTCATGCATATATATCTCCGTTTTCCGACACTTGGCGTCCGACGGCGTTCGTAGAATCCTGATTCGAGCTATGAAAATATCGACTTTCTTTTCCCAAGGAAGTGGCGATGCGTTATTTGAAGATAACAGCACAAGACGACTACGATAACGATGTAATCGACGCGGTCTATTTAGAGTTTTTTGATGGCGTAAACGCTAAGGCTGTTGCCGAAGCGCTGGTCATGAATACGCAGGAACACGACCATGGAAGTTTAAAGTGGGTGCTGGCCGAAGACATTAATGGTAACGGCGTCAGCAATACCGTCGATAGCGCGTTGGCACGCGCCTTGGCCAGAAGTTTTCTCAAGTTCCAATGGTGGAAGGTTGATCAGCCGTTTAACCGCTACCTTGAAGTCCTTGCTGAAGACCTTGACCTTGACGGCAAGCCCGACCTGGTCAGGCTGAGATTTCATGAAGGCGAAGGGGCACCGACCGATGAGACGTTGGTCGAAGCCGCCGCCTGTGTCTTTCTCAATGACCCTGCCGGACGTTATGTCACGCTCAACGCAGACGTAAATGGCGATTGGAAGACCGACCCTTGGGATACCACGCTCGTGGTGGACATGGCACGTCTCTTTCTGAAGTGCGACTGGAATAACGCTCACGTGGCAAAACCCTGCACGTTTACCCCGGTAACGTTGTAGTCACTGGACCACTCGAGGCAGTCTCATCTATAGGTTTTTTATGCGCTAATTAATCATACGTGCCCATGATATCTATGGCAGCGACAAGCCTGATATGGTTTATCTGGACTTTTACGATAATGGGCTCGCGAAGCCTCTTACTCTAAGCGCCACCCTGTTCGTTATAAACAGTGACGGTAAACTTGATTCGAGCCTGGCCGTCGACATCAACAATAACGGTGTTGCTAACAAACGGAATGAAGTGATGGCGCTTGAGTTCGCCCAACAGTTCATTGAGTTCAACTGGTTTAGCCTGGATGTCCCCTTCGATAAATACCTCAAGGTATTTGCTGAAGTTTTCGATACCCATGGCATACCTGATACCGTGCGGTGAGCAGGGATGTGAATAACGACGGCAAAACCAATGCCGCGAACACCGAACTGGTCCGTCGTTTCTGTAGAAATTTTCTGGTTTTCGGCTGGCATGATGCACGCCGATCCCAGCCGTCGATATAACCGCGCAAATCGATTACTTCTCGCCCCAAAAAACCTGATGTGACTAGAGGGCCGGCTTTCCGGCCCTTCCTATGGACTCATCACCCCACGGCCCGAGCGCGCAGAAATTCCGCCCACCGACGGACCAGGTAATTGTGCTCATCCATCACCGAGTTCCATACTGCAATGTGTCCCATGCGTTGCTCATAGGAACCCCCATCGCGCACATCACCGATATCGATCAACGGCAACCCATCACTGCCCAACAGCTCTTCGCGGGCAGGTTTACCGGCGTACCAATAATCCCACTCGGCGCTACTCAAATGATCGCGAGTTTGTGCCGGATTGCCGATGTAATAACCCTGGCGCGCCATCACCGCTCCCGGCCAACCCGACAGCCACCAATTCAGATAGGCATACGCCGCATCCAGTACCGGGCCCTGGGCATGACGCGACAATGACAAGCCGCCAAACCAGGCGCGATAACCCTCGCAGGGCACCGCCAACCGGTATTTCCCGCCCGCACGGTGCAGGCGCATCAAGGTCGGCGACCACAAACTCTGGATATCCACGCTAGGGCTGAGCATCAACTGCGCCGCCTCTTCGTCATCCGACCAGAACGCCGCAAAATGCCCCTCCTTCTGCTTGCGCACCAGAACGTCGGCAAGCACATCGATCTCTTCGATGCTCATATTGCCGATGTCCTTGAAGTGCGCCAGCCCCGCACCCTGCACTGCCAACGCTGCATCCAAAGCGCCAATGGCGGCATCACTTTGCAACGCGGTACGCGCACGCCAGGCCGGGTCAAGCAGCCAGCCCCAGCTTTCATTGCCGTGACTGAACCCTTCAGGCATTCGCTCGGGGCGGTAGACAAAACTGTCGGCGTTATGCGTCAGCGGCAACATGCTGATGCGCTCGGTCACCGTACTGCCGAGGCTGCCGTCGTGCTGCACGAACAGCCGCTCGCTGGGCACACTGCCGCTGCCCAGGCGGTCGTTGGCCGACAGCCGCCCACGCTTGGGCAGGTCGTTGATCTCATGCCACAGCGCAATGCGCCGCGTGTCGATGGGCTGGATCGCCCGCGCCGGCCACACGAAGTCGACGTTGTGGAACCACTGGTCGTACAGGTCATAGCTCCCGGGCTGCATCACGGCGATGCGCTGGGCTTGCGCGACATCGTGCACCTGATACACCAGGCGAATACCCAACTCTTGCTCGGCCCGCACACGCAAGCATTCCAGCAACGTTACGGACGTACCCAGCACGCGCAGCGTAATCATGCTGCGAACCGTCGCGAGAACACGTCGAAAGAGCGCCGCAACAGTACCGGGTCGAGACCACGCAGGATAAACACCAGTCGGGACTGGCGGTCAGTGCCCGGCCACGCGGGCAAGTGCACGGGGGCATGGAGGCAGTGCTGCACGCCATGAATGACAATGGGGGCGGAGCTTGCGTTCACGTTAAGCAGTCCTTTGACGCGAAGGATTCGTTCGCCGTGGCATCTTAGCAGCATCGACAACCACACCCCGAAGCCAACCCAATCCAGCGGCTGGTCGAAGCTCAGGCAACAGACTTGCGCCGCGCCGTGGGTCGCCGTGTGGGGTTGATACAGCTGCCAGCGGCTGACTTCTACGGCGGGCTTGGCGCCGCGCAAACCTTCGCCGAGCAGCAGTTGGTCGCCGCTATGAATGTCATGGGTATTGAGGATCGGCGTACCGCCATTGAGCGCCTGCAAGTGCGCGCGCAACGCCGCGCAATCGCCTGCCAGGTCAGTCTTGCTCAACAGCAATCGGTCTGCCGCCGCCACCTGGGCCAGCCATTCCGGGTGCAAGCGCTCCTGAAGCTCGGCGTGGCTGGCGTCGACCAGCGTAATCACCAGGCCGATATGGAAACGTCCGCGCAACTGTATGTCGTTGTTCAACGTGGCGAGAATCGGCGCCGGGTCGGCGAGACCCGTGGTTTCCAGGATAACGCGTTTGAAGGCTGGGATTTCACCGCGTTCACGGCGTTGCAACAAGCTGAGCAGCGCGTCTTTCAACTCGCCGCGAATCGAACAGCACACGCAGCCACTGGGAAGTAACACGGTGTCTGGCGCGACTTCTTCCACCAGCAGATGGTCGATGCCCACATCGCCGAACTCATTGATCAACAGCGCTGTATCACCGAGGCTTTCGCCTTGCAGAAGGCGCTGGAGCAAGGTGGTTTTGCCGCTGCCGAGAAAGCCGGTGATGACGTTAAGGGCAATGCTCATGACGACTCCAGGTAATCAAGCAGACGTGGATCAAGCGGGTCCAATGGGCGGCCAAGCATGGTTTCCGCCGCCTGCCAGAGTTGATCCAACCCACTCGCCAACGCCTGCTTGCCGGTGGCGCCCAACAACAGATAAGAGGCGCCTTGGAAGTCTTCGACCTTGAGCCGAAAAGCCGCCAACACCTGGTTGATCGCCGCGATCCGGCGCAAGCGTTCGCGGCGCCTGGGCAGTTCATCGCCCAAGGGGTCGCTCCAGTGCAGCTCTTCGCCGAGCAGCCCGCAGAGTCCGCACATGGCTAAACCTCACTCATGGCATGACATCGCCAGCGTTCGGGCCAAGCGTTTGACCGACGAACAGGTTGCCACCTGGCTCACTGGCGAGTAACACGGCGGTGGGCGCCACTTCATCGGCCAAGCCGAAGCGGCCCAGCGGCAGCTCAGCAGCCTTGGCGCGCTTCCAGTCGGCGCTGATGCCGCCCACCAGCGGCGTTTCGATAGGGCCGGGCGCGATGGCGTTGACCAGCACATTGTCCTTGGCCACTTCCAGCGCCAGTGATTTGGTGAAACCGATTACGCCAGCCTTGGCAGCGGCGTAGTGGGTCAGCTCGACGCCGCCCTTGATGCCCAGCTGCGAGGCAACATTGATGATCCGCCCCCAGCGCTGCGCGAGCATGTGGGGCAAGGCGCGCTGGCTGGCGACAAACACGCTGGTGAGGTCGACGCGCAACATGTCGTTCCACATCTCGATGGACAGGTCGACGCAGCGCGCCTGGGTGAGCATGCCGGCGTTGTTGACCAGAATATCAATGCCGCCAAACTGCTCGACGCAACGGTCGACACTGGCTTGGGCGCCTTCGACAGTGCCGACATCGGCCAGGCACTCGAATACTTCAGCGCCGAGGTTGCGACAGGTGATAGCTGTTTCGGCAAGGCTGGCGGCGTGGCGGTCGGCCAGCAGTAAGCGCGCGCCTTCGGCGGCGTAAGCGCGGGCGATGGCGGCGCCAATGCCACTGCCTGCGCCGGTAATGACGGCGCGGCGGTGAGTGAGTTGCGGCATGTAAATTCTCCTGAAACAGGCACAGTCCCAATGTGGGAGGGGCCTGCCCTCTCCCACCGTTAAATCCAGTACATCAGTCGGGCCAGCGTACGGTTAGTCCACCGTCGATGACGATGCTCTGCCCGGTCATATAACTCGACGCCTCACTGGTCAAGAACTGCACCAGCGACGCCACCTCATCCGCCCGCCCGACCCGGCCCAACGGTATCGCCCGCGCAGCCTTCGCGAGCCCTTCAGGCCCCAACGAGTTCTTCGCATCCAACGACTGCGGCGTCTCGATCAACCCGGGAATCACCGCATTGCAACGAATCCCCAACGGCGCCAACTCCACCGCCAACGACCGGCACAGCCCCGGCACTGCGGCCTTGGCTGCCGCGTAGTGGCTGTGTTCCTGCCAGCCGTACACGCCACCGGCAATCGACGAAATCGCCACCAGCGCGCCGCCCTCGTTCATATGCCGAATCGCAGCGCGGAAGGTACGCATCACCCCGGTGAGGTCGACATTGAGCATCTCGTTCCACAGCTCATCAGTCATTTCCAGCAACGGCGCGCGGCGCAATAAGCCGGCATTGGCCACCGCGTAATCCAGGCGGCCGAAATGCTGCACCGCTTGTGCGGCCAACGCGTCTACCGAGGCGCTGTCGCCGACGTCCAGCGGCAGCATCAGGCACTCACCGCCCGCCTCTTCCACCAGGGCGACCGTGGTGTGCGGGTCATGCGGATCAGCCGGGTAATACCCGCCCACCACCGCCACGCCGCAGCGCGCATACGCCACGGCGAGGGCTTGGCCGATGCCACTAGCGGCCCCCGTAATCAAGGCAACTTTACGCTTCATCACACATTCCTCACTGAACGGTTTCCGGACGCACATGGCGGGCGGCAAACATCAGCGCGCCAGACAAGAAACACGGCAATGCGCCGAACCACAGCGCAGCGGTCTGCCAGTCACTGCCGGCGGACAACACTTGGGTAGCGCCGAAACCTGCGACTACCGCACCAATCGGGCCCATGGCATGGATAATCGCGCCGCCGGTAGCGCGGATGCTGGTAGGGAAGCTCTCGCTGATAAAGAACAGCGCCGCCGAATACGGCCCGATCAGGAAGAACAGACCCAGGCTGTAAAGGCCGACCACCATCGGCATATTGCTCGGGCCGAACAACATGCCGGCAAATGCCAGCCCGCCAAGCATCCAGCCCAGGCCAATAACGTTGCGGCGGCCGATCTTGTCGCCCATCCAGCCGTGGGTCAGGTAACCGCAGTAACCCACCAAGTTGGAGAGCACGAGGATGATCAGCGAGTTCTCGAACGAGATGTGGTGCACACTGACAATCACCGAGGTGCCGAGCACGCTGAACACCTGAATCGCTGCCCAGTTGAGCAACAGCGCGGCACCGATCACCAGGGTCGCGCGACGCGCAGGGCCACGAAACGCGGCTTTGAGGCCGGCCTTGCTGTGTTCGTCGTAATCCACTGCGTAGGTTACGGCGACGTTCTGCGCTTGCTTCACCGCGCCGCTTTTACGCAGCTCGCTGATGCGCTGGTGAATCTGGAACTGTGGGCTCTCCTTGAGCTTGCGCGCCATGATCGCAATCACAATCGCCGGAATGGCCGCGAAGATGAAGCAACCCTGCCATCCAATAATGGGCAGCAACAGCGCGGTCAAACCGGCAGCGATCAACGCACCAACCGGCCAGCCGCCCTGCACCAGGCTATAGATAAACCCACGGCGCTTGGTCAGTCGCGGATCTTCAGAGGCGCCATATAGCTCGCTCAGATACGTGGCATTGACGGTTTCCTCGGCATAGCCAAGACCGCCCAAAGAACGGATCAAAATCAGCGGCGATTTGCCCCACGCCCCACCAATCGCGGTGAGTGCCGAGCACAGCGCAGACCCGGCCACGGTAAAAATAATGCCTTTGCGTCGGCCCAACTTGTCGACGACAGGGCCTATGGCAAAGGCGACCACCGCCGTGCCCACCGCCACCCAGGTCGCGATTTCCGCCTGCTCCACTTCTCCCCAACCGAAGTGCCGGCCGATCTCCGGCAGCAAGGTGCCGAACAGGATGAAGTCATACACTGCAAACACCCAGGCGAAAAACGCGATCCAGGTGGCGAAGCGCACTTCCTGTGACGTCAGTTGCCGGGGTTTCCAGCCAGTCAGGTCAAGCTTGTTGTAGATGGACATAGATCGCGCCTCACAAGGTTAGGGGCAAATGCCAACTCGCTAAGGTGGAACCTCTAGCTGATGCGAGGAAGCTTGCTCTCGCTGGACTGCGTAGCTGTCCCATTTTTTAGGGCCGCTTCGCGCCCTGGCGGGAACAAGCTCCCTCGCCACAGGTCACGGATGACTCAGATCAGGAGCGCGGTTGGCGCCGGATAAAGTCGTCGGCGATTTCATCAAAGGTGACGAAGCGCACACCCGCATGGCTCTGGATATGTTCGATCAAGCGCTCGAGCATCAGCAGCACTTGCGGGCGGCCGGACACGTCGGGGTGGATGGTCATGGTGAACACCGCGTGCTCGTGCTCGCGGTAGACCCAGTCGAACTGGTCGCGCCACATTTCTTCGAGATGGCGCGGGTTGACGAAACCGTGGCTGTTGGGGGCTTTTTTGATGAACATCATCGGCGGCAGGTCATCGAGGTACCAGTTGGCGGGAATCTCAACCAGGTCGGTTTCTTCACCGCGCACCAAGGGTTTCATCCAGGTATCAGGGTGCTGGCTGTAGTCAATCTTGGTCCAGCTGTCACCCTTGCGTACGTAGTAAGGGTGGAAGTCGTTGTGCATCAGGCTGTGGTCGTACTTGATGCCTTTTTTTAGCAGCAGCTCGTTGGTGACCTTGCTGAATTCCCACCATGGCGCGACGTAGCCCGTGGGGCGTTTGCCGGTGACTTGGGTGATCAGCTCGATAGACTTGTCGAGAACGATTTCTTCCTGCTCAGCCGTCATCGCGATGGGGTTTTCGTGGCTGTAGCCGTGCACACCGATTTCGTGGCCAGCGTCGGCCACCGCCTTCATCTGCTCGGGGAAGGTTTCCATCGAGTGACCCGGGATAAACCAGGTGGTACGCAGACCGTAACGCTCGAACAATTTGAGCAGGCGCGGCGCGCCGATTTCACCGGCGAACAGGCCACGGGAAATGTCGTCCGGCGAGTCTTCGCCGCCATAGGAGCCGAGCCAGCCGGCGACGGCGTCAACGTCGACGCCAAATGCACAGAGAATGTCTTTAGCCATGGTGTGTCTCCTTAAATAGTCATCACAGATTCGACAGACAACGCCGTACGCAACAGGCGTGCGTCTTCCCCCGTCGGGGCACTGAGCAGCAACCCGGTGGGCAGGCCCTGGGCATCGAGCCCGCTGGGCAAGCTGACGCCAGGCATGTCGAGCAAACTGCCGGGCATGGTCAGGCGCAGGGTGGCGAGGTTGGTTTTTACGAACAGGTCGTCATCGGCTTCCAGCGGGGCCAACGGTGGGGCGACATGGGCAACGGTCGGGGTGATTAGAACAGCGCCATCGAGCTCGTCGACCAGTTGAAGTTGCAGGCGCCGGCGCGCATCGGTCAGCTGCAGTAACTGGCTGGCGGGCAATGAACGCGCGGCTTCGAGGCGGCGGCGTACGCGCGGATCGAGTCGCTCGGCATCGCGGCTGTCGAGCAAGGCTTCGTGCAAGGCGAAAGCTTCGAACGAGCCGAGCCAGCCGCACTGCTTGATCAGGTTGAGAGTGGCTTGGAAGGTGGCCGACGCACGCACCTCGATCAGTGCGCCAGCGGCTTTGAGTTGGTCCACCGCGCGCAGCAGGTTGTTGCGTACGGCAAGCTCGATGTCTTCCAGTGTTCCTTGCTCAAGCACAAAACGCTGGCCCTTGAGACTGCGAGGGCTATGGGTTTGCATGCGGCCGTTGAGTAAGTCGTCGATGGCCAGCGCATCACGCACGCTGCGGGTCAGCGGGCCAAGGCTGTCGAGGGTGTGCGCCAGTGGGAAAACCCCGTCGCGACTGTAGCGCCGGCAACTGCTGCGGTAGCCCACCACACCATTGAGCGCAGCCGGAATACGGATCGAGCCGGCGGTGTCGGTGCCCATGGCGATCGGTACGATCCCGGCGGCCACGGCGACGGCCGACCCTGACGATGAACCGCCGGGAATGCGCGGTTGATCAGCGCTATGGGGATTGTAAGGCGTGCCGAAATGCGGGTTCAGGCCCAGACCGGAATACGCCAGCTCGCTGAGGTTGGTCTTGCCCAGACTGACCATCCCGGCGCGGCACAGCAGCCCCACGCTCTGCGCGTCGAGCAAGGCCGCTGGCGCCTCGCGACGGTAGGCGGCACCGGCTGTGGTAATACTGCCGGCGACATCAAACAGATCTTTCCAGGCCAGGGGCACACCATCGAACACGCTCAAGGGCTGGCCGGCTCGCCAGCGCGCTGCGGAGGCTTCAGCTTCGCGGCGGGCGCGCTCGTCAGTCAGGCAGATAAACACGCTTGGGGCCATGCTCGCGTGCAGAAGTGCCTGCTCGAAGACTTGCACCGGGTCGCTGCGACCACTGGCGAACGCTTCGGCCATTGACGTGGCGTCTGACATCAGAATGCACCTCAAAAAATGTATATATTAATAAAATGTACATTTTATAGAGGCAGCTTTCGTGCCAGTCTCTTGGCAGCGTTTTTTGCGCGAATGAGGTTTCTCGCCGAGAGCTACGGCCTAGATGGTTTTGTAGGAAGCAAAATTGCCAGGCCCAAGCGCGGGAAAAGGCTCGCAATGAAATATTGTATCTTTTATTAATAAGTACATTTTGGTGCAAAAAGTAACAGCGCAATTGGTAAGGCCCCAAAAATGTGCCACTGACGTGGCGCAGAGTGACAGGTGCATCTATGAGAGAATCCACGGCCTACGTCCTACACAACTCAGAACTTTTTACGTCAGAGAATGCGATGAAAGCAGTGTCCGCCTCGGCCTCCCGTTACGCGATGATTCACCAAGTGTTGCGTGACGCGATCGTCAACGGCACTGCACGCCACGGGTTGGTCTTGCTGGAAGCACCGTTGGCCGAGTTGTTCGGCACCAGCCGTGTGCCGGTGCGCAAGGCGCTGGACCTGCTGCACGACGAGGGCCTGATCTGTCGTTTCAACGGCCGCGGTTACCTGATCAACCCCGAAGGCCTGGCCATGGAACCGCTACGCCTGCCCTTGAGCCACGCGCACCTGGGCCTGAATGGCGACGACGAACTGGTGGACACCCGGCCGTTGGGCGAACGGATCGTCGAGGAAATCGGGGCGGCGCTGTCCACCTGCATTGCCTTCGGCCACTACCGGCTGGATGAGCAAGCCGCCGCCGACCACTATGGCGTCAGCCGCGCCGTAGTGCGTGAAGCGCTGATGCGCCTGCGTGATCGCGGCCTGGTGGAAAAAGAACCCTATTCACAATGGCTGGCTGGGCCGCTGACCGCGCGCGAAGTCACCGAAGACTACGAATTGCGCGCCTGCCTGGAACCTGAAGCGCTGCGCCAGAGTGCACCGAACCTCGACCGCGAAATGCTCGAGACGATGTTGCAGCGCGTGCTGGATGCCGAGGAAAGTATGCAGTGCAGCCTGGAAGCCATTGAGCAAATCGAACAGGACTTGCACCAGCGCTGCCTCGCTGGCCTGCAAAACCGCAAGATCGCCGCGCTGATTCGCCAGGGCCAGAGCCCGATGATCATCAGCCGAATTTTTTACCGTTTGCTGGGGATCGGCGCGGATCCCGCCATGCTTGCCGAACATCGACTGATTCTTGAGCTATTGCTGCACGGTGCGTTCGATGCGGCGGCGCTGAGTTTGCGTGAACATTTGCAACGGGCCAGTCAGCGTATGTTGCAGCGTTTGAAGGTGTTGTCGGTGCTACCGGAACAGCCGATTCCCGCCTACCTCCACAAGATCAGCTAACCCCACGCGCTCTGAAATGTGGGAGCTGGATTGCCTGAGATAGCGGTCTGCCAGCCAACACATCAGTGGCTGATGCACCGCCATTGCAGCTTAGGTATCCACACATCTTTTTATGGGTTGAATTCTTTGGTTGTAGCGGGGGGCTGGGTACATATCCGTCATTTGGGTAACGGCTGCTATTGGTTCCGCTCTTACAGGCGTAAAGCGCCGCTGTCGAAAATATTATGCAATATGTTGCTAACTGCGCCCGGCCATTGAAACCACCGCTGCACCGCCCCATCTAACTTGCATACTTCCTTATGCAGGTGCCCCATGAGCGACCAGCAAGAACTCCCGGACATCGACCTCAACGATTACGCCGATCCGGAAAACGCTGAACACGAAACATCGTCCAACACCGGCCTGGCCCTGCCGGGGCAAAACCTGCCGGACAAGGTTTACATCATCCCGATCCACAATCGGCCGTTTTTCCCGGCGCAAGTGCTGCCGGTGATCGTCAATGAAGAACCGTGGGCCGAGACCCTGGAACTGGTGAGCAAATCCGACCACCATTCCCTGGCGCTGTTCTTCATGGATACGCCGCCGGAAGATCCACGCCACTTCGATACCTCGAGCCTGCCGCTGTACGGCACACTGGTGAAGGTGCACCACGCCAGCCGCGAGAACGGCAAGCTGCAATTCGTTGCCCAGGGCCTGACCCGCGTGCGCATCAAGACCTGGCTCAAGCACCATCGCCCACCGTACTTGGTGGAAGTCGAATACCCGCACCAGCCGACCGAGCCGACCGATGAGGTCAAGGCCTATGGCATGGCGCTGATCAATGCGATCAAGGAACTACTGCCGCTCAACCCGCTGTACAGCGAAGAGTTGAAGAACTACCTCAACCGCTTCAGCCCCAACGACCCGTCGCCACTCACCGACTTCGCCGCCGCGCTGACCTCGGCCACCGGTAACGAGCTGCAGGAAGTGCTGGACTGCGTGCCTATGCTCAAGCGCATGGAAAAAGTGCTGCCGATGCTACGCAAGGAAGTCGAAGTCGCGCGCCTGCAAAAAGAAATCTCGGCCGAGGTGAACCGCAAGATCGGCGAGCATCAGCGTGAGTTCTTCCTCAAGGAACAACTCAAGGTCATCCAGCAGGAGCTGGGCCTGACCAAGGACGATCGCAGCGCGGACGTCGAGCAGTTCGAACAACGCCTGGTCGGCAAAGTGCTGCCGACCCAGGCGCAAAAACGCATCAGCGAAGAAATGAACAAACTGTCGATCCTGGAAACGGGTTCGCCGGAATACGCCGTGACCCGCAACTACCTGGACTGGGCGACCTCAGTGCCGTGGGGCGTGTATGGCAAGGACAAGCTCGACCTGAAACACGCGCGCAAAGTATTGGATAAACACCATGCGGGCCTGGATGACATCAAGAGCCGTATCCTCGAGTTCCTCGCGGTGGGCGCCTACAAGGGCGAAGTCGCCGGTTCCATCGTGCTGCTGGTTGGTCCGCCGGGCGTGGGCAAAACCAGTGTGGGCAAATCGATTGCCGAGTCCCTGGGCCGGCCGTTCTACCGTTTCAGCGTCGGCGGCATGCGCGACGAGGCCGAGATCAAGGGCCATCGCCGCACCTACATAGGCGCCCTGCCCGGCAAGCTGGTACAGGCGCTCAAAGATGTGGAAGTAATGAACCCGGTGATCATGCTCGACGAGATCGACAAGATGGGTCAGAGCTTCCAAGGCGACCCGGCGTCGGCGCTGCTGGAGACCCTCGACCCGGAACAGAACGTCGAATTCCTCGATCACTACCTGGACCTGCGCCTGGACCTGTCCAAGGTGTTGTTCGTGTGCACGGCGAACACCTTGGACTCAATCCCCGGCCCGCTGCTCGACCGAATGGAAGTGATTCGCCTGTCGGGCTACATCACCGAAGAAAAAGTCGCCATCGCCAAACGCCACTTATGGCCGAAACAGCTGGAAAAAGCCGGCGTGTCGAAAAACAACCTGAGCATCAGCGACGGCGCCCTGCGCGCGTTGATCGACGGCTATGCGCGCGAAGCCGGGGTGCGCCAGCTGGAGAAACAGCTGGGCAAACTGGTGCGCAAAGCCGTGGTCAAGCTGCTGGACGAGCCGGACTCGGTGATCAAGATCGGCAACAAGGACCTGGAAAGCTCCTTGGGCATGCCGGTGTTCCGCAATGAACAAGTGTTGTCCGGCACCGGCGTGATCACCGGCCTGGCCTGGACCAGCATGGGCGGCGCGACCTTGCCGATTGAGGCGACGCGCATCCATACGCTCAATCGAGGCTTCAAGCTCACCGGGCAGTTGGGTGACGTGATGAAAGAGTCCGCCGAGATTGCCTACAGCTATATCAGCTCGAACCTGAAGTCGTTTGGCGGTGATCCGAAATTCTTCGACGAAGCCTTCGTGCACTTGCACGTGCCGGAAGGCGCCACGCCCAAAGACGGCCCGAGCGCCGGCGTGACCATGGCCAGTGCGCTGCTGTCGCTGGCGCGTAACCAACCGCCGAAAAAAGGCGTGGCCATGACCGGCGAGCTGACGCTGACCGGGCATGTACTGCCGATTGGCGGGGTGCGTGAGAAGGTGATTGCGGCGCGCCGCCAGAAGATTCACGAGTTGATCTTGCCGGAGCCGAATCGCGGCAGCTTTGAGGAGTTGCCGGAGTATCTGAAGGAAGGCATGACGGTGCACTTTGCCAAGCGCTTTGCGGATGTGGCAAAGGTGTTGTTCTGATAGTGCTCTAGTGGCTGTAAGGGCCTCATCGCGGGCAAGCCCGGCTCCCACAAGGATCGGTGTTGTCAAAGACAACCCGGTCAACTGTTGGAGCGGGCTTGCCCGCGATGGCGTCGGTGGCCCCACTCTTGCGCCCTTCTGCCACACCTTGCCTCATCTTCGGTTATGCTCGCCCTTCGTCGCCAAACAACGGAGCCCCCATGACCGCTGCCCGCCTGCTTCTCCCCTTGAGCCTTGCCCTGCTGGCCGCGTGCGCCAGTGCCCCCAAGCAAAACGTCACCGTGGAAAACCAGAGCGCCTGCCCGCTCCAGCTTAAATCCGGACAAAACCTAACCCTCACCTTACCGAGCAACCCCACCACTGGTTACCGTTGGGCCATCCAGGATTCCGCCGGCGGTGTGCTGCGCGCACTCAGCCCTGAGGTTTACAGCAGCACAGAATCCGGTGTGATCGGTGGTGGCGGCCAGTCGACCTGGCGCTTCCAGGCCTTTGCTGCCGGCCAAGGCCGTCTGCGCCTGACCGCCCAGCAACCCTGGGAACCGGAAGCCGAACCCGCCGAAACCTTCGACTGCGCCATTACGGTGAACTGATATGCCTTGGCTGATTCTTGCGTTGATGGGCGCCAGCACATTTATCTACGGCCTGAGCACCCATGCGGCCTTACTGTGCCTGCTGGTCAAACCGCTGCCGGTATTGGCGCTGCTGGGCTGGTTGCATGATGCGCCGCCCACCGACTATCGACGCTGGATCAGCCTGGGGCTGATATGTTCCTTGGTGGGCGATGTATTGCTCGCGTGGCCGGGCGACCTGTTTATTTTTGGCCTCGGCGCTTTTTTGTTCGCGCACCTGGCGTATTTGAAAGCCTACTTCAGCGATTGCCGCCGCCTGGCGGTGTTACCACTGGTATTGGCGCTGGGCGTGGGCGCTATCTTGCTGGGCATCCTGATTTCCCATGGCCTGGGCGATTTGCTGATACCCGTCGTGGTTTATGCACTGGTGATCAGCGCCATGCTCTGGCGTGCATTGGCACGGTTGGGCAGTGACGTACCCAAGCAATCGGCCCTGTTGGCGGCGGCGGGGGCGGTGTCGTTTGTATTTTCCGACACGCTCATCGGCATCAATCGGTTTGTGGTCGCCTTTGAAGCGGCACCGTATTTGTTGATTACCACGTATTGGCTGGGCCAGTGGGGCATCACCGCTTCTGCTTTCCATCAGACAACCCGCGCACACGAGGGCCAACTTGGCTAAAATGCCGGCCTTTCCCCCTTCGTCGCCGGAACAGCCGTGAGCAAAGAACCCGATCGCCTATTCGCCCAGCCCCTGCCCCAGGTGCCAGACTTCGCCTTTAACGAGGACGTGGTGAGGGTGTTCCCGGACATGATCAAGCGCTCGGTGCCCGGTTATCCGACTATCGTCGAGAACCTCGGCGTGCTCGCAGCGCAATTTGCCCAACCCAATAGCGTGCTCTACGACTTGGGCTCTTCTCTCGGCGCGGTCACCCAAGCGCTGCGCCGCCATGTGCGTACGGACGACTGCCGGGTGATTGCGGTGGATAACTCGGCGGCGATGGTCGAGCGTTGCCGCGAATACCTCAATGGCCAGGACTCAATGTTCCAGGAGTTGCTGCCGGTTGAGGTGATCGAGGGCGATATCCTCGCGTTGCAGTTCCAACCGGCCTCGGTGGTGGCGCTGAACTTTACCCTGCAATTTATCGCCCCCGATGAGCGCCTGGCGTTGCTCGGGCGCATCCGCCAATCGCTGTTGCCGGGCGGTGCGTTGATCCTCTCAGAAAAGCTGCGCTTCAATGATCCGCAAGAGCATGCGTTGCTCACCGATTTGCACATCGCGTTCAAACGCGCCAACGGCTACAGCGAACTGGAAATCGCCCAGAAGCGCAGCGCCATCGAAAACGTCATGAAGCCCGATAGCCTCGAAGAACACCGCGAACGCCTGTTGGCGGCCGGGTTCTCGAAAGTCGTGCCGTGGTTCCAGTGTCTTAACTTTGCCTCGTTGATTGCCTTGCCATGATTGATCTGTCCCCCCTCGCCCGCCATCTGGTGGGCACTCCCTTGGCCGTGTGGGCCCAGGGCCTGCAAGCACAACTCGATAGCAAGATGGAAAAGGGTCACGGCGACCTTGAGCGTTGGCAGAGTGCGCTGGATGCGCTGCCGAACATCCAGCCCAGCGAGGTCGATTTGCTCAACGGCTTGACCCTCGACACGGATTGCGACGACACCACCCGCGCACAAATGCACACCGCGTTGATGGGCTTGAGCCCGTGGCGCAAAGGCCCATTCCACTTGTTCGGCGTGCACGTGGACACCGAATGGCGTTCGGACTGGAAGTGGTCGCGGGTTGCGCCGCACTTGGATCTGAAAGGCAAACGCATCCTCGATGTGGGCTGCGGTAACGGTTACTACATGTGGCGCATGCTCGGCGCCGGTGCCGATAGCGTGATTGGCGTGGACCCGAACTGGCTGTTCTTTTGCCAGTTCCAGGCGGTGCAGCGCTATTTGTCGGCGCCAAGGGCCTGGCACTTACCGTTCCCGTTTGAAGACCTGCCGCCGAACATGGAGGGCTTCGACACGGTGTTTTCCATGGGCGTGTTCTATCACCGTCGCTCGCCCATCGAGCACTTACTGGCGCTGAAAGATTGCTTGGTCAAAGGCGGCGAACTGGTACTCGAAACCTTGGTGGTCGAAGGCGATGAGCAGCAAGTGCTGGTGCCGGAGGACCGCTACGCGCAGATGCGCAACGTGTGGTTTCTGCCATCGGTGCCGGCGCTGATGTTGTGGCTGCGCCGCGCGGGCTTTAGTGAAGTGCGTTGTGTGGACGTGAGCGTGACCACGGTCGAGGAACAGCGCGGGACGCCGTGGATGAAGTTCCAATCGCTGAGTGATTTCCTCGATCCGGACGATCACAGCAAGACCCTTGAAGGGCTGCCGGCGCCGATGCGGGCAGTGATCATCGCGAGGAAGTAACCCGAATCTTCCTGAAAAAATGGAGATCAACATGTGGGAGCTGGCTTGCCTGCTCCCACATTGGTTTTCAGTATTCTTTAGCGTGTGGGTTTGGCTCGGCGAGCCTTAAAGAACTCACTCAGCACCGTCCCACATTCCTCGGCCAACACCCCACCTTCAAACAACACCCGATGGTTGAGAAAGCCCTGGGTAAAAAACTGGCCCTGGCTCTGCACGATCCCAGCTTTGGGCTCCAGCGCGCCGTACACCACCCGCGCGATGCGTGAGTGCACGATCAGGCCCGCGCACATGCTGCACGGCTCCAGCGTCACATACAGCGTGCTGCCGACCAGGCGATAGTTGCTGATCGCTTGCGCGGCGGCGCGGATGGCGACCATTTCGGCATGGGCGCTGGGGTCGTTGCCACTGATCGGGCAGTTGAAACCGCGACCGATGATTTCACCGCCCTGCACCAGCACCGCACCCACGGGCACTTCGCCCAATGCTGCGCCTTGAGCCGCGAGAGCCAGGGCTTCGCGCATGAAGTCCTGATCGCGGCTGCGGTCGATGATCGCTGTGGGGCGAACCTGACGCATCACGCCACCTCAATCGCGGCCATCAGGCCGGTTTCCATGTGGTCGATCACATGGCAGTGGAACATCCATACCCCCGGGTTATCCGCCACCAACGCCACGCGAGCGCGCTCGTTCTTGCCCAGCAGGTAGGTGTCGGTGAAGTACGGGATCACCTTGTGGCGGTTCGAGGCGAGCACCTTGAAACTCATGCCGTGCAGGTGGATCGGGTGTTGGTACTGGGTCATGTTCTTCAATTCGAAAATGTAGCTCTTGCCCTTCTCAAGCGTGGCAATCGGGCGGTCGGCGCAGGTCTTGTCGGTGATGTCCCAGGCCTTGCCGTTGATTTGCCACAGGCTCGGCGGCTTGCCGTCATCGACTGAGACAGTACCGACCCATTCGAAATTGAAGTTGAGTTTCTCGGCGTTGGCCAGGTCTGGCTCGGCAATCGGGTTGGCGGGTAGCGCCGGTGGCCATTCGGTTGGCGCGTCGGTATTGGCGATCGAACGGAACGTGCCCAGGCGCACCGGGCCATTGCGGATAGAGAGTTCTTCGCCAGCCGGCGGCGCCTTGATCGCCAGGCAAATGCGCATGCCCGGGCCCAGCCAGTATTCCTTGCCCAGTGGGCGCGGCTCGATCGGGTTGCCATCCAGCGCGTAGATCTGCGCTTCGACGCCGGGAATATTAATGCGATAAGTCAGGGTGTTATCGAGGTTGAGCAGGCGCACGCGGGTGATCTGCCCGGCGGGCAAATCGACTACCGCCTGGGACACGCCATTGATCGTCGACAGGCGCCCGGCCGTGCCGCCACGCGCGGCTTCTCGGGGTACGCTGAAGGCGACAAAGGCGCCCTCTTCGTCCACGTGCCAGCTTTTCAGGCTCAGGGTGCGTTCGTGCTTGAAACCGGTGGGTTCGCGCTCCTCGATGATTAGCGGGCCGACCAGGCCACGACCGAGTTCTTCGCTGCTGTTCACATGCGGGTGATACCAGTAGCTGCCGGCGTCAGGCACGCGGAATTTATAGTCGAAGTATTCACCGGGCAGCACCGGCAATTGCGAGACGTAAGGCACGCCGTCCATTTCCAACGGCAGGCGGATGCCGTGCCAGTGGATGGTGGTGGCGACCGGCAGGTGGTTGATGAAGCGCACCCGCAGCCATTCGCCCTGACGCACACGCAACTCGGTGCCCGGCGCCGATGGGCCGAACGCCCAGGCTTCGGTCTTGTGGCCTGCAACCAGCTCCACGTCGAGCGGTGCGGCAATCAGCTCGTAATCGTGCCCCGCTTCGGCCTCGGCGACTTTCCCCAACCAGTAGCGGTAGGCGCCACCGGCACCGGCACCCACTACGGCCAGGCCTGCAAGACCACCCAGGATTTGTCGACGGGAAAAGGATCGGGACACAACAACCTCACGTATCTGCCGCAGACTCAGGCCTGCAAAGGGCAGATACGATACACCTGCATTGGCTAAACAGTAAGGCTTCTCATGTGGGAGGGGGCTTGCTCCCACCCACATTGGATCTTTATTGTTTTTTAAGGCTTGGCGGCCGCCAGGATCAGCGCTTTCATCTCGGCCACAGCGCCTTTGAACCCGACGAACAGCGCATGGGCCACCAGCGCGTGGCCGATATTCAGCTCGTTGATACCCTTGATCGCGGCCACGGCTTCGACGTTGTGGTAGTGCAGGCCATGGCCAGCGTTGACGATCAGGCCTTCACTCAAACCGCACTTCACGCCGTCGATGATGCGCTGCAACTCGTCAGCCACTTCAGTGGGCGTGGTCGCATCGGCGTAACGGCCAGTGTGCAGCTCGATGGCCGGTGCACCCACGCGGCGCGAGGCTTCGATCTGGCGCGGGTCGGCGTCAATGAACAGCGAGACTTCGCTACCGATCCTCGACAGACGCTCCACGGCGGATTTGATCCGCGCTTCCTGGCCGGCCACGTCGAGGCCGCCTTCGGTGGTCAGTTCCTGACGGGTTTCCGGCACCAGGCAGATGTGTGCCGGGCGGATGCGCTCGGCGAATGCCATCATTTCTTCGGTGACGCCCATCTCGAAGTTCATGCGGGTTTGCAGTACGTCCTTGAGCAGCAACACGTCGCGCTCCTGGATGTGACGGCGGTCTTCGCGCAGGTGCACGGTGATGCCGTCGGCGCCCGCTTCTTCGGCGTCCAGCGCGGCCTTGACCGGGTCGGGGTAACGGGTGCCCCGGGCCTGGCGCAGGGTAGCGACGTGGTCGATGTTCACGCCAAGAAGAATGCGGTTGCTGGTGGTCACGGAAGCGCTCCTGAAAAGGGAAAGAAACGCTGCACAGCATACACGGGGTTGTCAGGGCTTTCGAAACAACTCGCGACTGACCAGCGGCCGGCCACCCAAGTGAACAGCCAGCGCCTGGCGCATCAAACGCTTGGCGGCAGACAACGCGCCAGGCGCGGTCCAATCGGCTTCGCTCATGGCCAGCAACTCGGCGCCCTGGAACAGACCGGGTTGCAGCAGGTACACGCGCTCAAGGCCAGCGTCGACTTGCAGGCGGTACATGCCGTCCTCGACGATGGGGTCGCCGTGCAGGTCGTTGCTCAGTTCAAAGCCGTAGCCCAGGTCGTCGAGCAGGCGCCATTCGAAAGCGCGCAGCAGCGGCTCCAGGGGGCGGCCTTCGGCCAGGGCCAACAACGTGGCAGCGTAGTGATCGAACACCGCCGGGTGCGGGTCTTCGGCGGGCAGCAGGCGAATCAACAGCTCATTGAGGTAGAGGCCGCTGAAGAGTGCTTCGCCATTGAGCCAGGCAGAGGTGCCGACGCTTTCCAGGCGACCGACGTTTTTCAGCTCGCCCTTGCCACGAAACTCCACGTCCAGAGCCACAAACGGCCGGGCCAACGTGCCAGCCTTGCCTCGGGCGCTACGCAAGACTGCACGCAGGCGGCCTTGGGGCGTGAGGAAGTCCACCAAGGCGCTGGTCTCGCGGTAGGCGCGGCTATGCAGGACGTAGGCGGGTTGGCTGGGGGGTGGCGTTTGGGACATGGGTTCTCACTGCTGGAATGCATTTTTGAAAACTACACAAACCTAATGTGGGAGGGGGCTTGCCCCCGATGGCAGTGTGTCAGTCACTTATTTATTAACTGACCCACCGCTATCGGGGGGCAAGCCCCCTCCCACATTTTTTTGCCCTGCGGTGTCCTTACAAGTCGCCGTAACCCAGGGAGCGCAACGCGCGCTCATCATCAGACCAACCACCCTTAACCTTCACCCACAGGTTAAGCATGATCTTGGAGTCAAACAGCAACTCCATGTCCTTGCGCGCTTCGGTGCCGATGCGCTTGATGCGCTCGCCCTTGTCGCCAATGATGATTTTTTTCTGGCCGTCACGTTCGACGAGGATCAGCGCATGGATATGCAGGGTTTTGCCCTGCTGCTTGAACTCTTCGATTTCGACGGTGATCTGGTACGGCAGCTCGGCGCCCATCTGGCGCATGATTTTCTCGCGCACCAGTTCGGCAGCGAGGAAACGGCTGCTACGATCGGTGATCTGGTCTTCCGGGAAGAAGTGCTCGTTCTCCGGCAGGTAACCGGCGATCACGCGCTCCAGGGCCTCAAGGTTGTGGCCGTGCTGGGCCGAGATCGGCATGATCTGGGCGTTCGGCAGTTGCTCCTGCAACCACGTCAGGTGCGGCATCAGCTCGGCTTTGTCTTCGATGCGGTCGGTCTTGTTCAGCGCGACGATCAAAGGGCCGGTGACGTACTGCACGCGCTCGAGGACCATCTGGTCTTCGTCGGTCCACTTGGTGCGGTCAACCACGAAGATGACTACATCGACGTCTTTCAACGCCGCCGAAGCGGTCTTGTTCATGTAACGGTTAAGCGCTTTCTCGCCACCTTTGTGCATGCCTGGGGTATCAACATAGACCGCTTGCACGCTGCCTTCAGTCTTGATGCCGAGCATGTTGTGACGGGTGGTCTGCGGCTTGCGCGAGGTGATCGCGAGCTTCTGGCCGAGGATGTGGTTCAGCAGCGTGGACTTGCCCACGTTCGGGCGGCCGACGATGGCAACATAGCCACAGCGTGTTGCGGTTGAATCAGTCATGGCCATTCTCCACGCCCAGGGCAATCAGTGCTGCAGCGGCCGCTACCTGTTCGGCAATACGACGGCTCACACCCTGACCTCGGCTTTTTTCATTCAATAAGGTGATTTCACATTCCACGAAGAACACGCGGCAATGCGGCTCACCCTGGATATCCACCACTTCGTAGCGTGGCAGTTCGCAACCACGGGACTGCAGGTACTCCTGCAGGCGGGTCTTGGGGTCTTTATTGGTGTCGACCAGCGTCAGGCTTTCGATTTCCGAAGCCAGCCAGGCGACCACACGTTCCTTGGCCGTCTCCATGCCCGCATCGAGGTAGATCGCACCAATCAACGCTTCGAGGGCATCAGCGAGGATCGACTCGCGACGAAAACCGCCGCTTTTCAATTCACCGGAACCCAGGCGCAGGTATTCGCCTAAGCCAAAACCACGGGCCAGTACGGCCAGGGTCTCGCCTTTCACCAGGCGTGCACGCAGGCGCGACAGCTGGCCTTCGCGCGCTTGAGGGAAACGCTCGAACAGCGCCTCACCGGCAGCGAAGTTGAGGATGGCATCACCGAGGAACTCCAGGCGCTCGTTATTACGCCCGGCAAAACTGCGGTGTGTGAGGGCAAGGACCATCAATTCCTGGTCCTTGAAGGTGTAGCCGAGCTGACGCTCGAGACGACTTAGAGAAACGGTCACGGTTTATCCATATCTAGTTGGTGGCACCGGCGGCCATCGAAGATTGACGCAATGTTCAAATTCAATTCCTGGTGGGCGCTGCATGAGGCAGGACGATTGATTGTCCCAACCCCAGAAAAGCATTCGGCGCTGTGTTCACAGCGCCGCTGGTATTACTTGATCAGCCCGACCCGCGAGAAGTTCGGCAGGTGGCTGAGTTTGGGTTCCGGCCAGCTCATCCAAACCGCAAAGGCTTTGCCGACAATGTTCTCGTCGGGAACCATGCCCAGCAGGTCCTTGGGAATGTTGGGGTCATCCCAGTACCGGCTGTCGTTGGAGTTGTCGCGGTTGTCGCCCATCATGAAGTAGTGACCCGACGGGACAGTCCATTGGCCACCCGGCATGGAGCGCCCCATGGCTTTATGGACCAGGTGCTCGGAATCACCGACCTGCTCTTTATAGACTGCAACATCACCCAGCGGTGGATCATAGGTGGTGCCGATCATCTGGTCGGTAATCAACTGACCGTTGATATACAGGTGTTTGTCGTCGGTGTAACGCACGACATCACCTGGCAACCCGATGACACGCTTGATGTAGTTCACGCTTGGATCAGCCGGAAAACGGAACACCATCACATCGCCGCGTTGCGGGTCACCCACCGGGATGATTTTCTTGTCGATCACCGGCAAACGGATCCCGTAGGAAAACTTGTTCACGAGGATGAAGTCGCCGACGTCCAAGGTAGGTTTCATCGAACCCGACGGGATCTGAAACGGCTCTACCAGGAACGAACGCAACACCAGTACGATGAACAACACCGGGAAGAACGACTTGCCGTATTCAACCAGCAAAGGCTCTTTGTTCAGCTTCTCGACCACCACCGCATCGGGCTGGCTGACGCTGCCCTGATAGGTGGCGATAGCCGCCCGCCGACGCGGGGCGAAGAACACCAGATCGAGCAACGCCAAGAGACCGCAAACGGCAACGGCGATGACCAGCAACAGCGGGAAATTTAGCGACATAGGACCTAACTATCCAACCTGAGCACCGCAAGGAAGGCTTCTTGTGGAATTTCCACGTTGCCCACTTGCTTCATGCGTTTTTTACCGGCCTTTTGCTTCTCAAGCAGCTTGCGCTTACGGCTTACATCACCGCCGTAGCATTTGGCCAGTACGTTCTTTCTGAGTGCCTTGACGGAGGTCCGCGCAATGATCTGCCCGCCAATGGCGGCCTGGATCGCGACGTCGAACATCTGGCGCGGAATCAGTTCTTTCATCTTTTCGGTCAACTGGCGACCTTTGTAGTGCGCGTTGTCCTTGTGCACGATCAGCGCCAGGGCATCGACCTTGTCGCCGTTGATCAGCACATCCAGCTTCACCAGATTAGCCGATTGGTAGCGATCGAAATGGTAATCCAGCGAAGCATAGCCGCGACTGGTGGATTTGAGACGGTCGAAGAAGTCCAGGACCACTTCGTTCATCGGCAAATCGTAGGTCACTTGCACCTGGGTACCGAGGAACAACATGTCGTGTTGTACGCCACGTTTTTCGATACACAGGGTAATCACGTTGCCCAAGTGTTCCTGCGGCACCAGGATATTGGCCCGCACGATCGGCTCGCGCATGTCTTCGATAGAGGACAGATCTGGAAGCTTGGACGGGTTGTCGACGTAAATCGTTTCACCGGTTTTCAGCGCCAGCTCAAAAATAACCGTTGGCGCAGTGGTGATCAGGTCCAGGTCGTATTCGCGCTCAAGGCGCTCCTGGATAATCTCCATGTGCAGCATGCCCAGGAACCCGCAACGGAAGCCGAAGCCCAGGGCGTCGGAGCTTTCCGGGGTGTACTGCAACGACGAGTCGTTGAGGGTCAGCTTCTGCAAGGCCTCGCGGAAGTCTTCGAAGTCATCGGAACTGACCGGGAACAAGCCGGCATAAACCTGCGGCTGGATGCGTTTGAAGCCGGGCAGCACGTCGACGTCAGGGGTGGAGCTCAAGGTCAGGGTGTCACCCACCGGTGCACCGTGAATGTCCTTGATACCGGCGATGATGAAGCCTACTTCACCGGCCTTAAGGTCAGTGGTGGCGGTGTGCTTGGGGTTGAATACGCCGACGCTGTCCACCAGGTGGATCTTGCCGGTGGACTTGACCAGGATCTTGTCGCCCTTCTTCACCCGGCCGTGGCGCACACGTACCAGGGAAACAACGCCCAAGTAGTTGTCGAACCAGGAGTCGATGATCAACGCTTGCAGCGGATCTTCGTAGTTGCCAGTAGGCGCTGGGATGGTCTTGACCAGACGCTCGAGCACTTCGTCAACGCCCAGGCCGGTCTTGGCGCTGCACTCGACGGCGTCGGTGGCGTCAATGCCGATGATTTTTTCGATTTCTTCTTTGACGCGGTCCGGATCGGCCTGTGGCAGGTCGATCTTGTTCAGTACCGGCATGACCTCAAGGCCCTGCTCGATCGCGGTGTAGCAGTTGGCTACGGACTGGGCTTCTACGCCCTGGCCCGCATCGACCACCAGCAAGGCGCCTTCACAGGCCGCCAGCGAGCGGCTGACTTCGTAGGTGAAGTCAACGTGGCCGGGGGTGTCAATGAAGTTCAGCTGGTACTTGATACCGTCTTTGGCGGTGTAGTACAGGGTAACGCTGTGGGCCTTGATGGTGATCCCGCGTTCCCGCTCGAGGTCCATGGAGTCCAGGACCTGGGCTTCCATTTCACGCTCGGCAAGGCCGCCGCACATCTGGATGAATCGATCGGCCAGCGTCGACTTGCCATGGTCAATGTGGGCGATGATGGAGAAATTGCGGATATGACTCAAATCACTCACGGATCAACACTCAAAAAGGCTGCAGGCAGATTGCCCGCTGAAAAATAGCCGGGAATTGTACCTGATGCTCAGGCCAAACGTCATCTTTGCTGACCAGAACAAAAATGCCCCGATCTCTCGACCGGGGCATTTTTTGTTCATAAGCGCGGTATCAACCGGCTCGGCGCAACAGCCAGAACCCGGCCAGGGCGCAAATAGCCGTCGGTACCAGCACTGCAAACAGCGGCGAGAAACCGAATACCAGGCTCGACGGGCCGAGCAGGTCCTGGGCGATGCGGAAGGTAAACCCCACCAGCACACCGGTAAACACCCGCTGACCCAAGGTCACGGAGCGCAACGGGCCGAAGATAAAGGAAATGGCCATCAACACCAGCGCGGCGGTCACCACCGGCTGCAGCACCTTGACCCAGAACGCCAGCCAGTAGCGGCCGTTATTCAAGCCCTGGTCCTTGAGGTAGTGGATATAGCTCCACAAACCGGAGATCGGCAAGCTTTCCGGGATCATCACCACGGTATTGAGCAGTTCCGGCTTCAGGGCGATGTCCCATTGCTCGGTCGGCACGTTGATCACCTCGGTGCTGGCCTTAGTGCCTTGCCCGACGTTGCGAAAGTACGTAGTGGTGACATCGTTCAGCGTCCATTTCTCGGCACTGTACTGCGCGCGCTTGGCGAAACTGGAGGTCAGCATGTGCCGCTCTTTGTCGAACGTGTAACGCGTCACACCAATTAACAGGCCATCAGGCTGCACGGCGTTGATGTGGATAAATTCATCACCCTGGCGGTGCCACAGGCCATGCTTGGCGCTCTGCGCATCGCCCGAGCCTTGAGCCAGGGCGCGATTGGCCTGAGCGGTGGCTTCAGACGGCGGCGCCACGTATTCGCCAATCAACACACTACAGGCCATCAGCAGCAGCATAGGTTTCATGACCGCCCAGACGATACGACCGATGGACACACCGGCAGCGCGCATGATGGTCAGTTCACTGTTGCTGGCCAGGGTGCCCAGGCCGATCAGGCAGCCAATCAACCCGGCCATCGGCATCATTTCGTAGAGACGACGCGGCGCGGTCAGCGCCACGTAGCTCAGTACGTCGGTAACGGTATAAGTGTCGGTGACGTTGCCCACTTCATCAATGAAGGCGAACAACGACGCCAAGCCGAGGATGATGCCCAATACCGCCAGGATGGCGATCAGTACGCTGCTACCAATGTAGCGGTCGAGCTTAGCCACGAGCCAACTCCTTCAGGCCACGACGGCTCTTCATTTTCAAACGGATAGGTTCCCAGTAGAGCAACCCCAGGCCGATCATCAGGAAAATCCCGTGTACCCACCACAAGCCCAGGACCGGCGACAATTTGCCTTTTTCCAAGGAGCCACGGGCGGAAATCAGGATGGTCAGGTAGGCCATATACAGAAGAATGGCCGGGAGCAGCTTGAGGAAACGACCCTGACGCGGGTTTACCCGGGACAGTGGAACAGCCATCAAGGTCACGATAAACACCAGCAACGGCAGGGAAATGCGCCATTGCAACTCGGCGATGGAGCGCAGCTCCTGGCTGCCGAACAGCGACGCCGTCGGCAGCGCGTCGCGGTCGGTCACCTCTTCGCTGATCTCCGGCCTAGCCAGCATTACGCCATAAGTGTCGTACTTGATCGCCCGATAATCAGCCAAACCTGGGCTGCCGTCATAGCGATAGCCATTTTCCAAGATCAGGTAACGGCTGCCGTCAGGGCGAACTTCCTGGCGACCACTGTTGGCCACCAAAATTGAAATGCCACGGTCTTTCTGGTTATCGCCCTGGTTTTTCTGAGAAATAAACACGCCGCCGAGGTTGGCACGGTCATCGGTCATGGTTTCGGTGTAGGTCACCCGCGTACCGTCGTTGAGCGCCTGAAAGCGCCCGGGCTCGAGGGTGTCGAACTCGGTCATCGCATCCTGTTTGTTCAGCAACAATTGGAACTGCATTGCGCCCTGAGGTGCCAGGCTCATGCTCAACCACGCCACCACCAGCGCAACACCGGCGGCCGGCACCATGGTCATAGCCAACAGACGCTGCTGGCTCATGCCGGTGGCCGAGAGCACAGTCATTTCGCTTTCAAGGTACAAGCGGCCGTAAGCCAGCAGGATGCCGAGAAACAGGCCAAGCGGCAGGATCAACTGCAGAAACCCCGGCAGACGAAAGCCCATGATCAGGAACAAAGAGCCCGGATCCAGGGCGCCAGAGGCGGCCTGCGCAAGGAATTTGACGAAACGACCACTCATGGTGATGACCAACAGCACCGCACTCACGGCACTCAGGGTCAACAGGACTTCGCGGGACAGATAACGGAAGACGATCAAACCAGACACTCCAGGGTTGTCAGGCTAAGGCGGCCAAACAAGCAAGCATACCGAGTCGGCCCATGTGCACGGGCCGGTAAAAAAGATGGCGCATTATCCTGTGATTGGCCGCGCCTGTCACGGAGCTTGCTCACACGCGTGCACAAAGCATGCAGCAAGGGTTGTCAGGCTTCGCTTGCGAGGTTCAAACTGCGGCCTTTGTCGCGGGCGGTTTACAGAGCTGCCACGCTTTAAAGCCTGCGTACAGACTCAGGCTCACAGACCTTCATAAGGGACCCGAAAATGGAATTGGTTGTAAAAAGCGTTAGCCCCGAAACGTTGAAAACCGCCACCCTCGTGGTCGCTGTCGGCGAGGGCCGCAAGCTCGGCGCCGCCGCCAAGCAACTGGACGAACTGAGCGGCGGCGCCATCAGCGCGGTCCTCAAGCGCGGCGACCTGGCCGGCAAAGTCGGCCAAAGCCTGCTGCTGCAAAGCCTGCCCAACCTCAAAGCCGACCGCGTATTGCTGGTAGGCGTGGGCAAGGACGCCGAACTGGGCGACCGCCCGTTCCGCAAGATCATCAGCGGTATCCTCACCACTCTTAAAGGCCTGGGCGGCACCGATGCGGCACTGGCCCTCGATGAAATCGTAGTAAAAGGCCGCGACAGCTACGGCAAGACCCGCCTGCTGGCCGAAAGCCTGGTGGACGGCGGTTACGTCTTCGATCAGTTCAAGAGCCAGAAGGCCGAACCGCGCGCTATCAAGAAAATCACCCTGCTGACCATCAAAGCCGCCCAGGCTGAAGTCGAACGCGCCGTCACCCACGCCACCGCCATCGCCAACGGCATGTCGTTTACCCGTGACTTGGGCAACCTGCCGCCGAACATCTGCCACCCAACCTACCTGGGCGAACAAGCCAAGGCGCTGGGCAAGGAGTTCAAGGGCCTGAAGGTTGAAGTGCTGGACGAGAAGAAGATCAAGGAACTGGGCATGGGCTCGTTCTATGCCGTGGGCCAGGGCAGTGACCAACCGCCACGCCTGATCGTGATGCAATACAACGGCGGCAAGAAGTCCGAGAAGCCTTACGCGCTGGTCGGCAAAGGCATCACCTTTGACACCGGCGGCATCAGCCTCAAGCCGGGCGCCGGCATGGACGAAATGAAATACGACATGGGCGGCGCCGCCAGCGTGTTCGGCACCCTGCGTGCCGTGCTGGAACTCAAGCTGCCGATCAACCTGGTGTGCATCCTGGCCTGCGCCGAGAACATGCCAAGCGGTGGTGCTGCACGCCCGGGCGACATCGTCACGACCATGAGCGGCCAGACTGTCGAGATCCTCAACACCGACGCCGAAGGCCGTCTGGTGCTGTGCGATGCCCTCACCTACGCCGAACGCTTCAAG
Organism: Pseudomonas sp. 1152_12; assembly: GCF_052850675.1. Taxonomy (NCBI): domain Bacteria; kingdom Pseudomonadati; phylum Pseudomonadota; class Gammaproteobacteria; order Pseudomonadales; family Pseudomonadaceae; genus Pseudomonas; species Pseudomonas sp. 1152_12. The sequence continues at coordinate 344,462 of NZ_VXCW01000006.1, forward strand.
CCACAGGCCGTGATCGACATTGCCACCCTGACCGGTGCCTGCGTGGTCGCCCTCGGCGCTCACACCTCGGGCCTGCTGGGTAACAACGACGAGTTGATCGAGCAACTGCTCAGCGCCGGCAAGGCTGCCGACGACCGCGCCTGGCAACTGCCGCTGTTCGACGAGTACCAGGAACAACTGGACAGCCCGTTCGCCGACATCGCCAACATCGGCGGTCCAAAAGCCGGCACCATCACCGCCGCCTGCTTCCTGTCGCGCTTCGCCAAGAACTTCAACTGGGCGCACCTGGACATCGCCGGTACGGCCTGGACCAGTGGCGGCAAGGACAAGGGCGCCAGTGGCCGTCCGGTTCCTCTGTTGACCCAGTACCTGCTGGATCGCGCCAAAGCCTGAAACTGAAGATTCCGGGGCGGCCTTCATGGCGTCCCGGTCTCAGGAACCGCAATGACCCAAGTCGACTTCTATATATTGCCCAGCGCCGATCCCACTGCGCGCCTGGACTTTGCCTGCAAACTTACCGAAAAAGCCTGGCGCATGGGCCACCGCATCTACCTGCATTGCAGCGATGCCGCTCAGCGTGAAGACCTTGACGCCCGCCTGTGGCGCTTCAAGGGCGAAAGTTTCGTGCCCCATGGCCCTGCCGAGTCCGAGCCCGAAAGCCCGGTTGTACTAGGGCTGGGCGACAACTGCGGCGATCACCATGACCTGCTGGTCAACCTGGACCTGAAAGTACCGGCCTTTGCCAAAGCGTTTGCCCGTGTGGCGGAAGTGGTGGTGGAAGACACGGCTATTCGTCAGGCCGCGCGGGAGAGTTTCCGTTTCTACCGCGAACAGGGCTATTCTCTGCAAGATCACCGGCTACAACGACTTTGAGTACATGATGGACACGCCAAACCCTACAAAGAAAGACGACCACCTGCTGGACGACCTCGAGTCGATCCGTCAATTGCTCGGTGATGATGGCTTGCAACCGCCGCTGCTGACCGAAACGGTCGATGGCGAGGTACAGATTCCGCTGTTGTTCGACATGGTCGGGGGCAAACCTCCCGCACCTGAACCTCTCAAACCGGCCCCTGCTGCAGAACCGGCACCCGCCGCAGAAAAAGCCCCCGATGCGTTGCTGCTGCATCTGGACAATGAACTACGTGCCGCCGCGCGGCTGATCATGCAGGATGTGATCGACGACTTTGCGCCGCATATTGAAGCCGAGATCAAACGGCGGATGGATGCGCGGATGGAGCGGTTGCTCAATCAGTATCAATCTTGATCCAGGATGCCTGCCGAGAATGCCTATGTCGCGACGCGGCCGGTGCCAAGGAGGGCATGCATCCACTCACATCATGACATGACCACCTGTCGTAACTGGTATTTCTAACAGTAGATGCACCAGCGATTTGGGACAAAGCTCATCTGAAATTATTCCTTGTCGGAGATTTAGATGATGGGCGTTCCTACTCAATTTTATCCAATTACCGAATGGACACCTGCGCAATTCCCGATTTTCTTCGGCGAAGGAATTCCAGGCCAGCCTGTCACCATATGCCAATCAAATACCGGTCTAGTCGTTGCACAAACAACCGTCGATGGAAACGGCAATTGGCTGACCCAATCCCACGTAGCACTACCTTTGGGCCCCTATTCAGTTACCGCCTATTACGACCTGAGCCAAGGGTATGCACCCAATCTTCCCTTTCACGTTGGCTCCCCTTCTCAAATAGCGGGAAATGGCCCCTCCCAGTCAGATAACTCCCCCGTTCTCACCAGCCTGACTATCGTTGACTCCCTTCGTCCATGGCTTACAGGGACGGCTCCACCGAATGCGACGGTCGTGATTGCCCATTCGGGTGGCAGCGTTTACTACGCTTCAGTGGGTGCGGACAGTAATGGCTATTGGGAAGCCACGCCGACTACTGACCTTGTCGTTGATGCCAATAACTGGGTAGACCTTGCGTTGATCGCGAATGATGCCGGGGGCAACGCTTTATCGCCTTGGGTGGGTGTGCAGTTGACGGTTTTATTGACGAGCACTGGGGGCGGCGCCATGGCCGATGGCACCCCACCTGTCATCAACAGCCCGGCCAACAACAGCTCCGTCCAGGCACTCCGACCAACATTCACCGGCAAAGCCGCGCCCAACGCCAGGATTGGTGTGCACAATGATGCCGTCAACGTCTACTACGGCGATTGTTATGCCGACGCCAACGGCAACTGGACCTACCCATTTCCTCAAGATCTTGCTCCTGGCCAGGTCACGTTGAAGTTCGGCCAGTTCAGTCAATCCGCTAGGCTATCGGCCGATACGGCCCATACGCTTAACATCGCACTATCTGGTTCTGGCAACGCCCTGCCGCCGGGCAGCCCACCCAGACTCACCAGCCCCACCACCGTCAACTCACTGCGCCCCTTGCTGACCGGCAAAGCCGCGCCCAATGCCATCGTCTATGTTTATCTTGAAGGCGGCAGCGTGTTGTTTGGCAAACCTCAAGCTGACAGCAACGGTGATTGGCAACTGCAACTGAGTCAGGACATCTACTCCAGCTCGACGCCGCTGTCCCTGGCGGAATTCAATGCCAACGGTGCTCTGATGTCTGGCTGGACAGCAGTTACCCTGACCATGAGCACTGCACCCACCAGTAACGCCTTGCCTTCCGGCAGCGCGCCTCAACTCACCAGCCCCACCACCGTCAACTCACTGCGTCCCTTACTGACCGGCAAAGCCGCGCCCAATGCCATCGTCTACGTTTATCTTGAAGGCGGCAGCGTGTTGTTTGGCAAACCTCAAGCTGACAGCAACGGTGATTGGCAACTGCAACTGAGTCAGGACATCTACTCCAGCTCGACGCCACTGGCCCTGGCGGAATTCAATGCCAACGGTGGTCAGGTGTCTGGCTGGACAGCAGTTATCCTGACCATGAGCAAGACATAAACCAGTCTGGTCGCACGGTAGCTGGTGACGCGCGAAGCACAATGACTCAGCGTGCGATACCAGCGACCAAGCGTCCATTTCACGGGGCTAAATCGGTCTGAACAGCAGCGTATTGCCAGAATGGGCTTACGTAACAATTACCCTCGCTCAAAAAGAGAGTGCCAGCCTGTGTAAACCACATCGAGTTCAACCGGGTGATGCAGTTTTTTACATCGCCCATCACCTCGCCCTACGCGCGCTGGCTCATCCCCGCTATACTTCCCGGCTTTTCCTGAATAAATGCCAATAGGGTCCCGCCGCGCATGGATAAGACCTACCAGCCGCACGCCATTGAAACTTCCTGGTACAACACCTGGGAGTCCGAGAATTACTTCGCCCCGCAAGGTGCGGGCGAGTCCTACACCATCATGATTCCGCCACCGAACGTCACTGGCAGCCTGCACATGGGCCATGGCTTCAACAATGCGATCATGGATGCGTTGATCCGTTTCCGCCGCATGCAGGGCCGTAATACCCTGTGGCAACCGGGTACTGACCACGCCGGTATCGCCACACAGATGCTGGTGGAACGCCAGCTCGAAGCCACCGGCCAAAACCGTCACGACCTGGGTCGCGAAAAATTCCTGGAGAAGATCTGGGAGTGGAAAGACCAGTCCGGCGGCAACATCAGCCGTCAGATCCGTCGCCTCGGTTCGTCTGTGGACTGGAGCCGCGAGCGCTTCACCATGGACGATGGTCTGTCGGAATCGGTGAAAGAAGCCTTCGTGCGCCTGCATGAAGACGGCCTGATCTACCGCGGCAAGCGCCTGGTCAACTGGGACACCAAGTTGCACACGGCAATTTCCGACCTCGAAGTGGAAAACCACGACGAGAAAGGTTTCCTGTGGAACCTCAAGTACCCGCTGGCCGATGGCGCCAAGACCGCTGAAGGCAACGACTACCTGATCGTCGCCACTACCCGTCCGGAAACCATGCTCGGCGACGCCGCCGTGGCGGTTAACCCGAACGATGAACGCTACCAGGCGCTGATCGGCAAGTTTGTCGAGCTGCCATTGGTTGGCCGTCGTATCCCGATCATCGCGGACGACTACTGCGACCCTGAATTCGGCACCGGCTGCGTGAAAATCACCCCGGCCCACGATTTCAACGACTATGAAGTCGGCAAGCGCCACAACCTGCCGTTGCTGAACATCTTCGACAAGAACGCCGCCGTACTGCCGGCCTGCCAGGTGTTCAACCTGGACGGCACGCTGAACGAGAGCATCGACGGCAAGATCCCGGCCGAATACGCCGGCCTCGACCGTTTCGAAGCGCGCAAGCAGATCGTGGCGGCCTTTGACGCTGCCGGTCTGCTGGTAAGCGTTGACGACCACGGCCTCAAAGTGCCGAAGGGCGACCGTTCCGGCACCATCATCGAGCCGTGGCTGACCGACCAGTGGTACGTGTCCACCAAACCGCTGGCCGAGCCTGCGATTGCTGCCGTGGAAGACGGCCGCATCCAGTTCGTGCCTAAACAGTACGAAAACATGTACTTCTCGTGGATGCGCGATATCCAGGATTGGTGCATCAGCCGTCAACTGTGGTGGGGCCATCGCATTCCGGCCTGGTACGACGAGTCGGGCAAGGTGTACGTAGGCCGCGACGAAGCCGAAGTGCGTGCCAAGCACAACCTCGGCGCGGACATCGCCCTGCAACAGGACAACGACGTACTGGACACTTGGTTCAGCTCGGGCCTGTGGACCTTCTCGACCCTGGGCTGGCCGCAACAGACTGAGTTCCTGAAGAAATTCCACTCCACCGACGTGCTGGTTACCGGCTTCGATATCATTTTCTTCTGGGTTGCCCGGATGATCATGCTCACCATGCACTTGGTGAAGAACGAAGACGGCACGCCGCAGGTGCCGTTCAAGACCGTGTACGTACACGGCCTGGTGCGTGATGGCCAGGGCCAGAAGATGTCCAAGTCCAAGGGCAACGTCCTGGACCCGCTGGACATCATCGACGGCATCGACCTGGAAACCCTGGTGCAGAAACGCACCTCGGGCCTGATGCAGCCAAAACTGGCCAAAAAGATCGAGAAGCAGACCCGCGACGAGTTTGCCGATGGCATTGCCAGCTACGGCACCGACGCCCTGCGTTTCACGTTCTGCTCGCTGGCGTCCACCGGTCGCGACATCAAGTTCGACATGGGCCGCGTCGAAGGCTATCGCAACTTCTGCAACAAGATCTGGAACGCTGCACGTTACGTGCTGGATAAAGGCGAAGACTGCGGCCAGAACGGCGAAGCCTATGAGCTGAGCCTGGCTGATCGCTGGATCATCTCGCAGCTGCAGCGCACCGAAGCCGAAGTTACCCGCCAGCTCGACCAGTTCCGTTTCGACCTCGCCGCCCAGGCCTTGTACGAGTTCATCTGGAACCAGTATTGCGACTGGTACCTGGAACTGTCCAAGCCGGTACTGTGGGACGAAAACTCGCCGATCGAACGCCAGCGCGGCACCCGCCGCACCCTGGTGCGCGTACTCGAAGTGGCGCTGCGTCTGGCGCACCCGTTCATGCCGTTCATCACCGAAGAGATCTGGCAGCGCATCGCGCCGCTGGCCGGTATCGAAGGCAAGACCATCATGCTGCAACCTTGGCCGGTGGCCAATGAAGCGCGCATCGATGAAGCGGCCGAAAGTGATATCGAATGGCTCAAGACCCTGATGATGGGCACGCGTAACATCCGTGCCGAAATGAACATCGGGCCGGGCAAGCCGTTGGCAGTGTTTGTGAAGAACGCCAGCAGCGAAGATCAGCGTCGCCTCAGCGAGAACGACGCACTGCTCAAGAAGCTGGCGAAGCTGGAGTCGATCACGGTATTGGCTGACGGCGCCGAAGCACCGCTGTCCGCGACCGCGCTGGTCGGCGAGATGGAAGTGCTGGTGCCGATGGCCGGCCTGATCGACAAAGGCGCGGAATTGGCCCGTCTCGATAAGGAAATCCTGCGCCTGCAAGGCGAAGTGCAGCGAGTGGGCGGCAAGCTGTCCAACGCGGCGTTCGTCGACAAGGCGCCGGCGGAGGTGATCGATAAGGAGCGCGCCAAGTTGGCTGAAGCTGAACAGGCTCAGGGCAAGTTGGCGGAGCAACGCAGTCGGATTGCCAGCTTGTAAGTCAATGCTGGAATAAAAAGAGAGACCTTCGGGTCTCTTTTTTTGCGCAAAATTAACTGGTCTAACTATGGAGACACTTAAGCGCGAAAAGTTATAAAAAACTGTCAACATTGACAGTATCAACCCACTGGAAAGCGGCATTACTCTGAAACAAAGCTCTCTGCCGTGCATCATTTTGAAGCACGGAGGCAGCCTACTTTTTAAGGAGTTTCCAGATGGCTAATTCGACAGCTGTTAAACAACGTGTCGTTGACGAAGGTAGCCCGAATATTCATGGGGTCGACCCCTTTTCGGGCGCATTTTGCACATTTATCCCGATAGCTGAATTAGTTGGAAATAATGGGTTGGGCCCGACTTTGGATCTGAAGGTTTACCACACGTCGGGCCGCGGCACCCACTACCTCGAAAATTGTAGTATCCGATTTAACCATGCTTATTTTTACGAAGACCGTCTACCAATAATTCCGAGCAACAATTTCGGCGAAATTTACTTAGAGAACGGAGCCAGTTGGACATGGGACGGAAAAAGCGATATTGCCTTACCCCACGTCGTTATCAGCCGGGATAGCGAGCAACTTAAATTCACACATAAAAGTGGAAAACAAGAACGTCTTACCAAATTCCGAGCCCCCTCATCCAACCCGCAAATAGATAAAGGCTATTATCTTCCAACTACAATAAGTTCACCCTCTGGGCATAAAATTTACCTCCAATGGGATTTGATTAAAGAAACCAACTCATTCATAAACCTGTGGCTCCCACGCCTACAGTCAGTATCCGACGAGTCAGGAACCCTATTGACCGTTGGTTACACCATGCTCGGCAGCATAATGCAGGTCACTTTCGATGTATGGCCAGGAACCAACGACAATTACACGATGGATTTTCAATTTACCGAGGGCTTGTTGAGTACAGTACGGCAGAGCAACCAGATAGACACGACAGCGTTCGAGTACACCGACTCTATCAGCAAAATAAAACACAGCAGCGGACTCACGGAGGCAATTAGTTATCAGAACGGCAAAGTTTCCAACCACCTTATTACCGACAACAACGCGACCATCATACAAAACAATCAATATATTTACACCACCTCAAAAGGCAACCAAATCACCTCAGTAACGGAGATAGGCAATAAAAAAACTGAATATCAGTTTTCGACCAACCGCCTACCGACAAAAGAAACAACTTGGGTAGATGGCTTATTATTGAAAACCGTTGAGTTAAGTAGAACCGTGAAAAACGGAGGGACTGTCCTCACGGGTGCCGCTAATGACCCCCTCCCAGACCGTATTGAAAGCACCACTAGCACGACCTACACCAACCCCGACCTGACCGCTCGCACGGAAGTCGTCGTTATCACAATGGACACCTTAGGCAACATCATTTCAAAGACAGAAAACGGCGTAACAACGGAGTGGACTTATTATCGGGGAATGTTGGAAGAAGACATACTCGTCAAAACAGAAAGAGTTAACACTCCCACAACGCCTTTGAGTGTTATTGCGGCCATAGGTGATTACGCAAACCCTATCGGCTGGGGATACCAGCTGTTCGGTAAAGCCGGGTTGACCTGGGGTACACGTGAGCTGCGCCAAAAGGTTATTTCGCCTTACGTCACCAGTAACGGTCAACAGACCTTCAACCTCCCGGTGGCCATTCGTTGCCCTGGCGACCCAAATTACTTCAAGGTTCACGTCGAATCCGAAAAGGTCTATACCCTGAACAACGGCCAACGGACTGACTTGCAGTGGACCTTCTACAGTTACGATGGGCTGCCGGTCAAAGACGCCCTGGTAAAAGGTCCAACCCTCAAACCTTCGAAAAAATTGACAATCTATAACCCGGTTGGGGATGCCAATGGCAGGCTCTCATCATGGGCGAACGGCAACATGGTGCTTGAAGAGAATACTTATGATACTGACATTAATTCACCTCACCATGGGCGGTTATTGAACAGCACGCAATCTATCCTTGACGCCGCCGGCAAGGTCGTTCCGGGCTCTGTAGTCAGTACTGCGATCGGCTACGGGCTTTCCAACAATCAACTCACTACAACCACTTATGTGACCGCGGGCACTGCACCTGCAGTCACCGGAACTCAAGTCATTCAAACGCTCACCGGCTTGCTTCAGGCCCACATTGATGCCCAAGACAATACGACCCTTTACGAATACGACGCGCAGCGCCGTATAATCCAACAAACCGTATATGCCGGCGAGCCCGAGCTCAAAGGCACGACCACTTTCACCTACGTAGACGCTGGCACCGAAACTCAAGTAACGCGTACCAGCCCGTTCGGAGAACAAAGCAGAGACGTATTTGATACGTTGGGCCGCCCCATCCGAAACGAGTGGCTACACACTGATGGTTCATGGCTGAAGTTATACGAAATAACTTACGACGCCCAAGGTCGAGAGGCGTCCACGACACAATTCGACTACACCGCCAATAAAACGCAATTGCCCCCGCAAACACGTAACTTCAGCTATGACCGCTGGGGGCAGCTCTCAGAAATCAAGTGGGCCGCGAGTGGTGAGACCGAGAATTTTTCGTACGACCCGGTCAACCGCAAGACCTCAACCTGGGTAGTACAAGGCAGTGAAACGGGCGGGCGCACCATACAGGTATTCGACGAACCCGGTGGAGAACAACGCCACGAGTCGTATCTTCATGCCAATGGTAAGTTCGTGAGCTCACAGACGTATCGCTACAACGCCCTAGGTCGTCTGACCACCGAGACTTCAAGCGAGGCATATGCGATTCACCGTAATTACGACGCTTTTGGTCGCGTAAGCCGTATGGAAACCGCCGGTATCACAACGATTAATGACTTTCCTGCCCATATCCAAGCACCCGTAGCGACAGCTGCCAAGCTGGAATCCAGCGGCCAAACAGTTTCACTGGGCACCCAGACAGTAGATGGCCTGAGCCGCGTGACGGCTACCGTACTCGGCGGCACTAAAGTGAACTATGCCTATATCGGAAGCGGGAATTGGGGCAAAGCAGATACTCAACCCAGCGCAACGAACACCTCATCTACTCGCATTAAGCTGAGCAATGCTTGGGACGCGCAAACCCGCACCCTTACTGAAACCATTACCGGAGGCATTAACCGAGGTAGTGATTCAACTACCTCTCAAGCAAGATACGAATACTCCATTCAAGGCCTCTTACTGCGATCAACTGATGCGTTCGGTAACAGCACTCAATACACTTACGACACCCAAGGCCGTCTACTGAACAGCGCCAGCGCAACGCTGACCGTAGACTTTATATATGGCCCGTTAGGTAGACTGGAATCCGAAACATTGAATGATCTAACCCATGGTAAGACCATGACGACTGCGTACACTTACAACGCATCCGGTCAAGAAATTCAACGTCAATTCAATGCCACAGGTTTTCCACCCCTTACATTAAAAACAACGTATACCACCTCTTTAATCGCTGAAATGGAAATACTCCAAGGTGCATCACTGTTGCGCAAGGAAGAGTACCGTTACGATTTCAGAGGGCAACTCGAAACCTATCTGTGCAGCGGCCCCCATAAACCCTCCACGCCTGACCGCTATGTGATTGACCGACAGGATTTTATATACGACATGGCCGGCAACCTGATTCAATGTACCGTGACAAGCAATGGCAGTACGTTTATCGATAAATACACATTTGGGGCTGCAGACCCCTGCCAACCTCAATCCACTACACTTCAGAGAGGTACGACTCAACAAACCCATTCTTATAAATATGACAGCCTTGGTTATTTTATAAACAAAGACGGCTTCCCACTCACTTACAATATCCAGGGTCAATTAACCGTTCACAGTGACGCACAACAACGTTTCGACTACCATTACGACAACATTGGCCGACTCGCTGGGTGCTCAGGTACGGGCCACTACGACCAGTACTATTATAAAGATGACTTCCAATACGCTCGGAAAGGTGTATTTAGCAGCAATGGAGTTTTTAGCTACCGCACTTCCATTTTGATGAACCAGAGCACTTCCTGCTTATTGCTGCAGCAGAGTATCAACCAAGACAGCAACATGCCAACAACAAGCCGCAGTTTCGAGGTAAAAGACATCAAAGGCTCGGTGATTGCCAGTTACGACCTGTCTACCAATTCAATTTCATACTTTGTTTACACGCCATACGGCTATCGCCCTCATACCATCGATCAGCGCTCGTGGGTTGGGTTTAACGGCCACCCCATGGACAGCGTTACCGGTAATTATCCTCTGGGGAACGGAGCGAGAGTCTACAATCCCGCGAAACAAAGCTTTGACGCTCCTGACCCTATCAGTCCGTTTGGTGCAGGTGGATCAAATCGATATCGGTATTGCAGCAACGACCCGGTCAATAAAAGTGACCCCTCTGGGTTCGCGGAGGTCTTGAACCAATACTCTGTCATTACCCACGCGCCAGTGATCGAAAACCCGGTTGTAGCCGCTGTGGGGATCGGCGTAATCGGTATCGCACTGGCACCCTTTACCGGCGGTGCTTCAATAGGGTGGACGGTAGCAGCGGTAGGTTTAGCTACTGTGTCCGCGGGCTTTGGTATCGCCTCTGCGGCACTACGAGAAAGTGACCCTGACCTCTCAGAAGCATTAGGTTGGGCTGCACTCGGGACCGGTCTGCTCGAAGCAGGCGCAGGCGCCGGGCTAGCTTTGCGCGCTGCAAGAGCAGGGGCAAAGGGGGCAGCCAGGGAAACCAGTCTCGCGTATCAACACGGCAGCATAGCCAAAGGCCAGATGGGCGTTGAAACGCTGACCGTTAAGACACGGAGTCTTGGTTTTCACAATGGACCCGCTTCATATGAGCTTTACAGCGGAGGTCCGAACGCTACTAAAGCGTATATTTACAGCCACGGAGCGTCGCGTGCCGAGAAGTTCCGATTCGCTCTTCCATCAGGAGTGGACCTTCATTTTTTCGCACCTAAAGGCGCGTCAATTGCGACAGATGATAGCCGATTGCTACAGCATCTTTCGGGAAGGCTGAATGGAAACTATATAAGCAAAGCACACAATTCACTTAACCCCAAATTAGCACCCGACTATATCTTGACCGAGTTCAAGCCTAAAGACATGGTAACCAACGATATTCTCAAAACGCCGCAAGACCTGGACAAAGTAATGAAACAATTAGCAGCGGCCCATAGTATCGATATTATTCGCCCAAAGGGTCAGATACCGCTCAGCGAATTGATCACGTCACTTCAAGCGCAGAACTACAAAAAAATATACGGCTCGTTTTGCCGGGGTCCTATTCGGGATTTCGTTGGCGTCGCAGAAATCAAAAGAATAAGACATTCAAAATGGCGCATGTTCGTACTGGACATGGACGCCTCATTGGCTAATCGAGTTTAACCAAGCAACATCTCCTACTCACGATGGAGACCTCGCTAACACCGCGCTCCCGATGCACTCGGGAGCCGGCATCGGCCTGATACACGCCGCCACCAAGTTGAAAGTGCACCCCCTAAGGAAGGTCTGAAGTACCCACCGTTTTTTGATCCCCTCTTTGCGTGAGGTTCAAAAAGCGCTGATTCGGTCGAATCATTAGACCTTTCCACTTCTTAATTCATGATTTTCCTCTAAGTCGCGCTGTTTCAGGGCGATTAGCCCGCATTACAGGCGCACCTCTCCAGTATTCAACAATCGTTTTCGCACCATCCACAAGTTCGACAAGGCGAACAACGTCGTCTGCTGAGCACTGTTTTTCGTCAGACCACGAAAGCGCACTTTCGTATAGCCAAACTGGCGCTTGATCACCCGAAACGGATGCTCAACCTTGGCTCTGACTTGCGCTTTCGCATACTCAAACCCGCGTAGCACACTGCCGATCACTATGTCTTTGCCATGCTCTTTGTACGAGCTTGGCCGTGCAGCAAGTGGACGGCAAGCTGTCCAACTCGGCGTTTTTGGACAATGCGCCGGCTGAAGTGATCGAGAAGGAACCCGCCAAGTTGGCCGAGGCTGAGCGGGCGTTGGGTAAGCTGGCCGAGCACATGTGTGGATCTCCAGTCTGTAAGCTGGAAACCATGTAAAAAAGAGACCTTCTCAGGTCTCTTTTTTATGGGCGCTTTTTGATCAATATGGCAACTATCAACTTGCCACGAGCGAGCAGCAGGTTGAGGGCGGGCTTATTGCGATACAGGTGGAACATTTACCTGGCCTGTACCCGGATCGCCCACTTTCCCATTCGCCATGACCCCCTTACAAACCCATTTCCCCGAGATAACAGTAAACTGGACATTTGATCCCGCCGGAAGATTCAGCGGAGAAGCAAGGGTTGTATTCTGGATGTTAATATTAGTCGCCTTTGAACCAATATTCTCAATAAAGAGGTTTTTACCTTCTCTAAGTGAAGACCCAGCCACTCCAATAGTGAGCGGATCGGCAAAGTCGCCATCACTGACCCGAAACGCAGACGCGCCTGCTGACTCTACAATAATAGTCCCGGCGGCTTTACCATTCATCGTATTCTCCGAAGGAGACTCCTCAGCCGCCCACGCATTCATCGCCAGCAACATCGATCCAACTAAAATTACAGAAAAGTGCTTATTCATTGTGTTATCACCTTAAGTAGATTGAGGCCAACCTGATATTTCAATAAAAAACTAACACACTGAAAAACCATCAATCTACTGTCAGAAGTAACAGGTCAACTAATCATTAAAGAATAAGTCGTCACGTTATAATTACGATTACACGCACATCCAGGTTACTCCCCCAAAAGATAGATATTCCTGTTTTCAGTCAGGAATGTGTGACAATGCCCACCACTTTGAGCCAACACCAGAATCAACATGACCGCCCCCAGCACACCCAAACCACCGCGCAAGAAGCCTAAAACCGCAGCCCCGGCCAAGCCCGTCGCGCCGCGCAAAGAGGCTACCTTGCACCCGCGCAACCGCCACACAGGCCGTTACGACTTCCCGGCGCTGATCAAGACCACGCCGGAACTGGCGAAATTCGTGATCCTCAACCCCTATGGCAAAGAGAGCATCGACTTCGCCAGCCCGGACGCGGTGCGGGTGTTCAACCGGGCACTGCTCAAATCGTTCTATGGCATCCAGCATTGGGATATCCCGCAGGATTACCTCTGCCCGCCTGTGCCGGGGCGCGCGGACTACGTGCACTTCCTTGCCGACCTGTTGGCCAGCGTCAACGACGGCAAGATCCCGCGCGGTTCAATCGTCAAGGTGCTGGACATCGGCATGGGCGCCAACTGCGTCTATCCGCTGATTGGTTATATGGAGTACCGCTGGAATTTCCTCGGCTCCGAAGTCGACCCTATCGCCGTGGCCGCCGCTAAAGCCATCGTGCAGTCCAACGACTTGAGCAAGGTCATCCAACTGCGCCAGCAAACCAACCCCAAGCAGATCCTGCTGGGCCTGCTGGAGCCGGGTGAGCGCTTTGACCTGACCATGTGCAACCCGCCGTTCCATGCATCCATGGACGAAGCCACCAAGGGCAGCGAGCGTAAGTGGCGCGCCCTGGGCAAGGCCGATCCCAAGCGCAAGTTGCCGGTGCTGAACTTCGGCGGCCAGTCGGCAGAGTTGTGGTGTGAAGGCGGTGAAGCGCGCTTCGTGACGCAGCTGATCGCTGAGAGTGCGCACTTTGCCCACAAGGTGTTGTGGTTCAGCACGCTGGTGTCAAAAGCGTCGAACTTGCCCGCGATCGAGACCGCGCTCAAAAAAGCCGGCGTGCTGGAAAGCCAAGTGGTGGAGATGTCCCAGGGCCAGAAGCAAAGCCGCTTTGTAGCTTGGACCTTCCAGACCAAGAACGAGCAGCAGATCTGGCGCCAGCGCTGGGTTCGCGACTAACCACACAAAGCCCGGCACAAATCGCAGGCAACAAAAAACCGTGCCCGGATTGCTCCGGAGCACGGTTTTTTTGCTGCGTCTTACTTGTTAACAGCGTCGGTCAGGCCTTTGGCCACAACCAGCTTGATAACTTTCTTGGCAGCGATTTCGATGGCAGCGCCAGTCGAAGGGTTACGGCCAGTACGGGCTGGACGCTCGGTCACTTTCAGTTTGCCAACGCCTGGCAGAGTGATTTCGCCGCCGTTTTCCAGCTGATCAGCAACAACTTGGCTCAGTTGGTCCAGCAGAGCGCGCACGGTAGTTTTCGGTGCGTCTACTGCTTCAGCCAGGTCAGCGATCAGTTGGTCTTTAGTAATAGCCATTGTGGTGTTCCTTCCCTATCAAATTCATATGGATTGCAGAGTGCAGTGTCAGCCATCGAGCCCGACCGTCATGGCCTGGCACCCCCGGCTATAACCACGGAGATCGGGGTTATAGATGCTTGAAACGGGGATTGGTTCGACCTGACAGATGCTGAATGCACGCTTAACGCCGAGACTTGGCGTAAGACGGGGCAAAACTAGCACAGAGACGGGGAAATATCCGCCTCAACATACCCATTTGGTCAGCTTTATCGCTCTAAACCGTGAAAAAAAGGCATATCGCCCGTCAGAGAGCAGCCAAAACGTCCTTCGAAGCGTGCCATGCCCAATGGGTGCGGTACACTGGGCGACTTTTTGGGGAGGCCAACCGCTCCCCTTCAACCAGCCGAGAAGCCTATGCCGATCCGTCATTGCATTGTTCACCTGATCGACAAAAAACCCGACGGCACACCCGCAGTTCTGCACGCCCGCGATTCCGAGCTGTCCGAATCCGCGGCCATCGAGAACATGCTTGCCGACCTCAACGAGAGCTATAACGCCAAACAAGGCAAGGCCTGGGGTTTCTTCCATGCCGAGTCCGGCGCGCACCCGTTCAGCGGCTGGTTGAAGGAATATTTCGACGGTGGCCAGGATTTCACTACCTTCAGCCGCACGGCGGTCGAGCACCTGCAAAAGCTGATGGAGGAATCCAACCTCTCCACCGGCGGCCACGTGTTGTTTGCCCACTACCAACAAGGCATGACCGACTATTTGGCCATCGCCCTGCTGCACCACAGCGAAGGCGTGGCAGTGACCGATGAGCTGGACGTAACCCCCTCGCGCCACCTCGACCTGGGCCAACTGCATCTGGCAGCACGCATCAACGTCTCCGAGTGGCAGAACAACAAGCAGTCCAAGCAGTACATCTCCTTTATCAAGGGTAAGAACGGCAAGAAGGTTTCGGAGTACTTTCGCGACTTTATCGGCTGCCAGGAAGGCGTCGACGGCCCGGGCGAGACCCGTACGCTGCTCAAGGCGTTCAGCGACTTCGTTGAAAGTGAAGACCTGCCGGACGAATCCGCCCGCGAGAAAACCAAGACCTTGGTGGACTACGCCAGTAGTCAAGCCAAGCTCGGCGAGCCGATGGGCCTGGAAGAACTGTCGGGATTGATCGATGAAGATCGGCCTAAAGCGTTCTACGACCATATCCGCAACAAGGACTACGGCCTGTCGCCGGAGATCCCGGCCGATAAACGCACCCTCAACCAGTTCCGTCGCTTCACCGGCCGCGCTGAAGGCTTGTCGATCAGTTTTGAAGCGCACCTGCTGGGCGACAAGATCGAGTACGACGAAGCCGCGGGCACCTTGATCATCAAGGGCCTGCCGACCCAACTGACCGACCAGCTCAAGCGCCGAAACTGATGCTCGGCGGGGTCTTGAAGAAAGTCCTGCTGGTACTACTGGTTGTGGTGGTGATCCAGAACTGGGGCAAGATCGAGCGGCTGTTCAACCCCTCGCAGGTGGCGTCAGAGCAAATACGCGCCTCGGCGCGCGTGGTGCTCTACTCCACCGAGTGGTGCGGCTACTGCAAGCAGATCCGGCGTTTTCTGGACCAGAAAGGCATTCCGTACCAGGCGCTGGATATCGAGAAAGACGCCCAGGCGCGCCAGGCGTATGAGGCGTTGGGCGGTGGCGGGATTCCGTTTGTGGACGTGAATGGCACGCTGATTCGCGAGTTCAACCCTGAAGCGATCATGGCCGCGCTGAAGTAACCCCATTTGTAAAACACAGCAGATCAAATGTGGGAGCGGGCTTGCTCGCGAAAGCGCAGTGTCAGTCGCCACATGTATTGACTGATCCACCGCCTTCGCGAGCAAGCCCGCTCCCACATTTAGTTCTGCAGCGTCCTTAGAAGTTAGCTTCCAACGACACCATCGCCGTACGCTCCTCCCCCACGTTGTAATACGCCGTGCTCGGCCCCAGGCCATTGACCGGTGCCGAGTTGAACGCCACGGTGCGTGCCGAGCTCAAGTACTCCTTATCGAACACGTTAAGCATCGAAAACCGCAGGGTCGCTGACTTGATGACCTTCTTGTCGACCGGCAAGTAAATACCGGCGTTCAAGTCAAACACCGTACGGCCGTCGATTTTTTCCTTGTTGGTCAAATCGCCATAAAAGCTGCCGACGTACTTGCCCGCGATGTTGCCGTAGAAGCGCGAGTCGTCATACCCGAACACCAGGTTGAACATGTTTTCCGGCACGTTGGCCAGTTGCTTGCCCGCCGTCGGCAACAACACGTTCTTGCTGAGCAAATTGTCTTGCTGCTCCGACTTCGTATAGGTGTACGAGGCGTAGTAGTTGAAGTGATGTGGCAGCAGGCCACTCCACTCCAGCTCCAGACCTTTGTTCTCGACGCTGCCGACGTTGAGCACCATGTAGTCACCGGCGGAGTCAGTAGTCGACACTTGGCGATCCTTGAAACTGATGTAGAACAGGGTCGCGTTCAGCGCCATGTTTTCTTCGCTGTAGCGCCAGCCGAGTTCTTGGTTCCAGCTCAGTTCCGACTTGAGGCTGACGGAGTCGCCCTTGTTGTACAGCACGTAGTTCGGCGGTGTACGCATGTTGCGGGTGACGTTGTAGAACGCCTGGTTACTCTCATCGACCTGGTACTTGGCGCTGAAGCCCGGCAGGAACTGGTGGTAGCGGGTGTTACGTTTTTCCGGCTTGTCGTACAGGCTGCCGAGGTTGTTGCCGTCACGCTCGACATATTGGTAAGCCAAGGTGCCGACAAAACTCAGGTCGGGGGTGGCTTGCCAGCTGTCCTGCACCCAGAGCTTCTGCGACGGGGTGACGGTGTAGTAGTGGCGGCCTTGTACGGTCGCGCCGTTCTTGTCGACCACTTGGCCGCCGCTGTTATAGTCGCCCCACACATCATCGGGTGCACCTTCGCGGTTGATCCCGATAAAGGGTTGGGTCTGGCGCTGGCGTGCGCGCTCATACCAGTAGCCGTAATCCAGGCTGTGTTGTTCGTTGATGTCCCACTTCATTTTCGCGGTGACGCCAGGGCGCCAGGTCTCGGTCCACGAAGGGCGGTAGTAGTTGTCCGATTTCAGGTTGCTCAGGTCGTAGTTGCCAGCCTTGTCGGACTTGGGCCCCAGGCTTGAAGCGGTCTGGCCGCTGAAGCTGCCACCGTTGGCCCAGTAGTAATACGGCGTAACCGTGAGCGCCAAATTGTCTTGCAACTGCCAACGTTGGGTGAGCGTGGCGTTGACACTTTCGAACGGATTGCGGTTGAGCTTATAGGACGAAGACAGCAGGCCGGACTTGTAAACTGGAGTTTGCGCGTAGTCCTTGCGCCGCCCCTCGTTCTCAAATTGCGCCTTGCTCAGGGTGCTGTAGTTGTAGTTTTCTTGGTTGTTGTATTTGACGGTCGCCAGTGTGGAGTTGCCACTGCCGTCTTCGAACAGGCTGCTCCACTCGACCTTGTCGCTACGCATCGTGCCTTTGCCGCGCCACTTATCACCTTCCAGGTGCGATGCTGATATCCAGGTCTTGAGGCCGCCGAAATCGCCGGTGTTCAACCGCACGAAGGTCTTGCGCAGGTCATTGGCGCCGACGATCTGTTTGGCAAATAACCCGGACTCTTTAGTCGGCCGGATCGTGATCATGCCGATGTTGCCGCCGCTGGAACCGATGTGCGGGCCGTCCGCCTCGGAGGAGCCTTGGGTGACAAACACTTCGGCGAGGTTTTCCGGGTCGCCCAGTTGGTTTGAATAAACGCTGTAGTTGCCCGAGTCGTTGATCGGCACGCCGTCAACGGACACCCCGACCTGATCGGAGCTCATGCCACGCATGGTGAAGTTGGTGCCACTGGTGCCGCTGGCATCATCGCTGGAAACGTTGATGCCCGGCGTATATTTGAGCTTGTCGATGGCGTTGGCAGTCGCCGACATTTGGTCCATGGCTTCCTTGGTCACCGTCGACCGCGCCTTGGCACTTTCTTCGCGAATCATGTGCCCGTTGCCCAGCGTTTGTTTGCCGGCGATATTCACCGAGCCCACATCCTGTGCGTCGTCCGCCAAAACCAGCGGTGCAAAGCCGCCCAGGCCCGAGGCTAATAGCAGGGCATAAAGATTGTTGTAGTTCACCTGTAGATCCCTTACTGACGTTGCTCTGTTGTATGGGGCAGTCGCGCCGGCACTGGGTTGGCAGACGACGCTTAGCTTCCTGACCACTTGTTCAGGAATCCGAGGATGATCCACGCCACGTGTAACGGTTTGGTGACAAGTTTGGGTGATTGCGATGAAGGTTCGGTGGGGCCGGCGCGTAGAGGCCGTCTCGAGGATAGTTACGCGTAACTAAGGCTTGATGGGTAACTAGCGCAGCACAATCATGCGGCCCAACAGGTTGTGCTGTTCAAACCCGAGCACCGCCTGCAAGGCATTCAACACCGCCTGCGGGTCCTTGCTCGGAAAGCTGCCGCTGACGCGTTTGGCGGCCATCTCATCATTCAGCAGCAGGATTCGGCCAGGGAAGTAACGGCGCAGGTCCTGTACCACGTCGGCGAGTGGCGCCTTGTAGTAGTTGAGCCAACCGTCACGCCAGGCCAGGCGTGATTCGCTGTCGACGGTGTGCATCGGTTCAGCCAGCCCCTCGGCGTAGGCCACTTGCTGGCCTGCGGTCAGAATTTGCTGCTGGCCCTGTTTGGACGGCGTCACGCCAACTTGGCCGGACAACACTGTCACCTGGGCCCCGGCCGGTTGCAGGCGCACTTCGAACTGTGTGCCCAGCACCCGCGTTTCGCCACTGCCAGCGCCGACCACAAACGGCTGGCCGGTATGGGTGACGCTGAAAAAAACCGCCCCGCGACGCAACTGGATATGGCGCTCGCCGTGGCTGAAATCCACAGCGATGGCGCTGTCGGCATCCAGGGTGACTTGGGATTGATCGGCCAGGGTCACAGTTTTCACTTGCCCCGGTGCCGTGAAGTAATCGGCGCCAACGTCATCGACCCAGCGCGACGGCTGCCAACCGGCCGCCATCGACACCATCACCAGTAGGCAGGCGGCCATAGACAAGGCGCCGGACCAGCGCACCAGGCGCGCACGCTTCGCGGTGTCCATCGCGTTGAGGTAGCCCTGCAGGGCCAAGGCGTCTTCGTCCGCGAGTTTGCGTGCTGGTACTTCGCTCAATTCCCACAGCACCTGCGCTTGAGCGTAGGCCTCGACGTGCGCAGGATCGGCACGCAACCAGTGGCTGAACATAGCTTGGTCACCGCTGCTGGGCTGGTCGTGCAGCAGGCTTAGCCAGTCGAGGGCGGCCTGTTCCTGGGCGGGCGTGGGGGGCGCGTTCACGGTGCTTTCCCTGGCGTGCGTGCGTGCATGGGTTCGCGAAGGCTGGCCTTGCAGGCTTCGAGGGCACGCATCATATGTTTTTCCACCGCACTTTGGGACAGCCCCATGGCCTTCGCGATTTGCGCGTATTTGCGGCCGTGGATGCGGTTGAGCAGGAAAATCTGCCGAGTGCGCTCCGGCAAGCTGCGCAGGGCGGCCTCGACATGGCGCAGGTCATTGCCTGCTTCGAGGGCGGCTTGGGGCTCTGAACCCTGATTGTCCTGCTGTTCCGGCAGCCAGCCTTCGCTGCTACGTGCACGGGCGCCTTCACTGCGCAAGTGGTCGATGGCGATGTTGCCCGCGCAGCGCAGCAAGTAGGTACTGAGTTCTTCGACCTGCACCAACGGCCGGCGCCAAAAGCGTAGGAACAGGTCCTGCACCAAGTCGGCCGCCGTGGCACGGCAGCCCACGCGGCGACTGACCAGGGCTTCCATCTGCGCGCGCTGCGACAAAAATACCTGCAGGAAATGCGCACGCCCACCGGCCGCATCGGTGTGCGGGCTGTCTTGGGGGTCCGGTGGCGTACTGATGATCATGGGAGGCTCAGAATAAGGCGAACGCCGCGACAGGGCTGGCCAGCAGGCCGACGCCCGCCAGGATCAAGGCCAGTCTTGGCCGATACGGCAACAGCAACACCAGCAGCAATGCGCTGAGCATCAATACGGCGCACCACTCCACCAGGCCTTGGGCCAGGCCCGAGACAACCATCGCAGGCGCAATCGACAGCGCCAGCAGCAACCCTGCGACCGCACGTAATGTGAGGCGTCGCGCAGATGAGGGCTTGCTGTGCAGCAGCTCACCGTGATGGCGGTCGGTGGACAGGCACAATGCGGTAAACCCGGCGTAGCACATCAGCAGCGCGAGCAACATTCAGTTCGCCTCCTGCTTAAGCGTCAACGCCCGTGTGCCTTGGGCCTTGGACTGCGGCGCCGTGCGGTGCTGCATCTTCCAGGCCGCCCAGGTCAGGAACAGGCCGCTGGCAAGGCACGTCAGATCGAAACCGGCCATGGCCCAGTCACCACGGGCCAGTGACACACCCAAATGCTGCGAGGTGGTCAGCGCGTTCAGCAGTGGAATCGTCACAAACAGCAACGCGGCGAAGCTCAATTGCTCAACCCAGCCCTGACGACCTCGACGCAGCACGGCGTGCAACAGGCTCAAGGCCCAGGCGATAAAGAAGGCCTGCACTTCCCAGTCGGAGCGCTCGGAAAAGCTCACCGGCAACAAACGGTTGGCCCAGAAAAACCCTGCTATGGCGATCATCAACCCGGACATACTGGCCATGTTCAACACTTCCACCAGCCGCAGTTCAAACGGCATCACGCCGGTTTTGGCGTGCTTGAGTTGGCGCTTGCCGAGCCAGATCACCAGGCCCGTGCCGATCATCGCCGTGCCCGCAAGGCCACAGATAAAGTACAACCAACGCAGCACCGGGCCAGCGAAATGGCCCATGTGCAGGCCGTAGAAGCTGCCACCAATTGCAGCGGGTAACGACTGCTTACCACTGACGCGCAACAACTCGCCGGTAGTGCCGCTGAACGACACGCTGCTGCCGAAATCATGCGCCACGCGGTCGGCACCTGAGCGCACCACATTGACCGAGGCGTTCACATCCCCTGGGTTGTTGACCACTAAACGGCCTACATGCCCACCGGCCCATTGCGCGCGTGCTTGCTCATACATCGGCAATAACGGCAGCAATTTACCCGGCTGGCCGAGCGCCGGCGCATTGTTGATATTGGGGAACACCTCATTGAAAAACCCACGACTGTCGTCGCCGTAGGAAGCCACGATAGGTGCGGGCATCACCATGTTCATGAAGATCACCAGGCTGCTGTAGGTGATCATCACGTGAAACGGCAGCACCAGCACGCCCACTGCGTTATGCCCGTCGAGCCAGGAACGCTGGCCTTTGCGCGGGCGGAAGGTGAAGAAGTCCTTGAAGATTTTCTTGTGGGTGATGATGCCGGTGATCAGCGCGACGAACATCACCATCGCGGCGATGGTCGACAACCAACGGCCCCACGGGTAGGGCATTTGCAGCTGAAAGTGGAAGCGGTAGAAGAACTCGCCGCCCATGCTTTCACGGGCCTCGACCGCTTGGCTGGTGACCGGATCGAGGACTTTCTGGGTGAAATTGCCGCGCTTGCCGGGGTCGACTTTGTCTTGCCACATCACCGACAGGCCGGGGTCACGCCTGTCCGGCAGGGTGATAAACCAACGCGCGGCATTGGGCGCCTGTTCCTGCAGATAGGTTTGGGCGGCGGCGAGGCTGCGCGCATCGTCCAGTGGATAAGCCTGCACTTCGGGCTGCATCCAATGGGTAATTTCGTCTTTGAAATACGCCAAGGTGCCGGTCAGGAAAATCGCAAACAGCAGCCAGCCAAAAATCAACCCGGCCCACGTATGCAACCAGGCCATCGCCTGGCGAAACCCCTCTTTCATGTGCGAGCCATCCAAAAACCTACACCTGCCAGCGTGGCAAACAGTGCACTTGGCACCATGACACCCGCCCAGGCGCGCGACGCGGTGCGGCAGGCAAAACACCAGAGCACCGCCAGCAGGTAGAACACGAACGAACTCATCATCCCGGTAATCACCGCGTCGGCGCGGGACGTGGGTATCCACAACGCCAGGCAGACCGCTGCCAGAGACGCCATCAGATAACCGCCCACCACGGCTGCCAGCACACGCGAGGTGACGGCAAGGCGGTAGGCAACGGGCAGTGAAGTTTTGCTTTTCATGCGGGAGACGCCAGGTTCATCAGCGCGCAATATTAATGATAAATATTCTCATAAGCAAAAGAGAACGGATGAATCACCGGCCTTGCCGGATTGCCGAACCTCGTCACGCGACCTACAATGCGAACAATTCTTGTTCTCTAAAGTATGCCGATGCTTATGGAGTGATCGCGTTGCAGCCGTCCAACACCGTCGAAGTTCTGTACAACGACCATCACCACTGGCTCACCGGCTGGTTGCGACGCAAGCTCGGCTGCCCACAAAACGCCGCCGACCTGGCCCAGGACACGTTTATCCGCGTGCTCACCGCGCGGGAAACTCCGACGCTGATCGAACCCCGCGCCTTCCTCACCACTGTGGCCAAGCGCGTACTGTCCAACTTCTACCGCCGCCAGGAGCTGGAGCGCGCCTACCTCGATGCACTGGCGCACATGCCCGAACAGGTGACGCCGTCGGAAGAAGACCGCGCAATCATCCTGCAAACGTTGATGGAGTTGGACCAACTGCTCGACGGCCTGCCCGGTCAGGTCAAACGCACGTTCCTGCTGGCTCAGCTCGACGGCCTGACCTACGCACAAATCGGCGCCGAACTGGGCATTTCCATCGCCACGGTCAAACGCCACCTGAATAAAGCCGCCATGCGCTGCTACTTCGCCCTGTGAACGTCTCCACGCATGTCGCCGAGCAAGCTGTGCACTGGCTAATGGAAATGCAGCAAGGCGCGCTCAACCCGCGCCAGCAAGCGGCCTGGCAACAATGGCTGGAAGCGCACAGTGAACATCAGCGCGCGTGGGATCATATCCAGCGCGTCAACCGACGCCTGCGTGGCATGCCCTCTCCCTTGGCCCATGCCGCCTTGAACGCACCGAAATCCAGCAGCCGGCGCCAGGCCCTCAAGCTGCTGCTGATACTCGGCGCCGGTTCGGCCGCAGTCTGGAG
Organism: Pseudomonas sp. 1152_12; assembly: GCF_052850675.1. Classification (NCBI taxonomy): domain Bacteria; kingdom Pseudomonadati; phylum Pseudomonadota; class Gammaproteobacteria; order Pseudomonadales; family Pseudomonadaceae; genus Pseudomonas; species Pseudomonas sp. 1152_12. The sequence continues at coordinate 367,786 of NZ_VXCW01000006.1, forward strand.
TTTGCGCCAACAACCTATCTTGCCGCCGCTGAGCGCCGACTACCGCAGCCCTGTCGGCCAGCGCCGCACGGTGCAGTTGGCCGACGGCAGCCAGTTGCAGCTAAACACCGGCAGCTCGGTGGATGTGCATTTTGATGGCCACCAACGCCTGATCCGCCTGCTTGAAGGCGAAATCCTGCTGACCGCCCGCCCAGGCGATACGCCGCTGCACGTGCTGACCGGGCAAGGCCTGCTGAGCAGCCAAGCGGCACAGCTGAACGTGCGCCAGTTCAACGACCATACCCAACTGGCAGTGTTCGACGGCCACGTCGACGTGATGCCTAATACCTACAGCGGCCTGCCGCTGACCGTCGAGGCCTCGCGCCAAGTCAATTTCACCCGCAAAGGCTGGGACACCCCGCGCCCTACAGACGCTAACAGCGGCGCCTGGGCGGACGGCATGCTGGTGGCGGCGCATATGCGCCTTGAAGACTTCCTTGCCGAGTTGGGTCGCTATCGCCGTGGCCAGATCAATTGCGACCCGCAAGTGGCCAACCTGCTGCTGTCCGGCAGCTACCCGTTGGATGACAGCGAACGCATCCTCGACCTGCTGGAAGTCAGCCTGCCGGTCAAAGTGCGGCGGTTTACCCGCTACTGGGTGACCGTCCAGGCACGCGCATAAATTATTTTCAAACCAAATGAGCCGTTTTCCACACCTCGCGTGACAGAGAAGGAAAGCCACCTTGATCCTTCCTTCTCAGGACCGCCCTTCATGCCCCAGCAACCGACGCTCCTCGCCCGTACCTTGCGCCAACTCCTACTGGGCGCCAGCCTCAGCCTTACCGCGCTGGCACCTGTCATGGCCGCCGATGCCAAGCCGTATCACATCGCCCCGGCGTCGCTGGAAGCGGCATTGAATCAATTTGGCCGCGAAGCCGGCGTGCTGATTTCCTTTGGCTCCGAGGTTACAGCGGGTATGCAAAGCCGTGGTTTGTCGGGCAGCTATAGCGCCGACGATGGCCTGCAAAAACTGCTCGAAGGCACCGGCCTGCACGCCCGCGCCGAGGGCGAGAACGCCTACAGTTTGCAGCAGGCCAGCGCCCCTGCCACCCTCCAATTGCAAACCTCAAACGTGGTCGGCGACTGGCTCGGCGATGCCGCGCAAACCAACGTGTTCGAACACCCCGGCGCGCGTGATGTGATCCGCCGCGAAGAGTTCGAGCGCCAGGGCGCAACCCAGGCACGTGACGTGCTCAACCGTATCCCCGGCGTCAACGCCCCGGAAAACAACGGCACCGGCAGCCATGACATGGCGCTCAACTTCGGCATTCGCGGGCTCAACCCCCGCCTGGCTTCGCGCTCCACCGTACTGATGGACGGCATCCCGGTGCCCTTCGCGCCTTATGGCCAGCCACAACTGTCGTTCGCGCCGATCAGCATGGGCAACATGGACGCTGTGGACGTGGTACGCGGCGGCGGCGCGGTGCGTTACGGCCCGCAAAACGTCGGCGGCATCGTCAACTTCGTGACCCGCGCGATTCCGGATGCACCGACGGTCAAAGGCGGTTTGCAGACCGAGACCAGCCCGTCCTCCCGCCATGATGGCTTCAAGACCACCGGCAATTTGCTGGCAGGCGGCACGGCCGACAATGGCCTCGGCGGCGCGATCCTGTACGCCGGCACCCGTGGCGGCGACTGGCGCGAAAACAGCAACGCGCGCATCGACGACTTGATCCTCAAAGGCAAATACCAGCTGGACGACGCCAACAGCTTCAACGCCATGGCGCAGTACTACGAAGGCCAGGCCGATATGCCCGGTGGTTTGAATGTGAGGGACTACAAGGCCGACCCGTATCAGTCCACGCGCCCCTACGACAAATTCTGGGGCCGCCGTACGATGTTCAACGCCGGTTACCGCTACCAGGAAGACCGCCGCGAATTCACCGCCAACACCTTCTTCACCACCACGTTGCGTAATGGCTACCTGGACCAGGGCAGCTTCCTTTCGCTGTCGCCGCGCGAGTACTGGGTACGCGGCCTGGAAACTCGCTTCGCTCAGGGCTTCGACCTCGGCCCGACCAGCCACGAGGTCGGCGTCGGCTACCGCTATATCAACGAAGCCGGCCACGAGTTGCGCTACCGCACGCCGATCAGCGCCAACCAGCAACTGCCCGACACCAACAGCCGCAACGACCGCGATACGCGTGGCGCCACTGAAGCCAATGCGTTTTTCGTCGATGACCGCATCGATATCGGCAAGTGGACCATCACCCCAGGCATTCGCTACGAGATGATCGAGTCCCAACAAACCAACAACCTGACCAACGTGAAGTACAAGGGCGACTACAACACCGCGCTGCCGGCGTTGAACGTGCTTTACCACCTCACCGAAGACTGGAACCTCTACGCCAACACCGAAGGCTCGTTCGGCAGCGTGCAGTACAGTCAGATGCCGAACCGCGTTAGCAGCGGCGAAGTGAAGCCGGAGAAAGCCCGCACCTGGGAACTCGGCACGCGCTACGACAACGGCACCCTGCGTGCGGAAATCGGCGCGTTCCTGATCAACTTCGACAACCAGTACGACAGCAACCAGACCAACGATTCGGTGATTGCCCGTGGCGAGACTCGCCACCAGGGTATCGAGTCGAGCATCAACTACGCCCTCGACGGCTTGAGCCCGGAGCTGGCCGGGTTTGATGTGTACGCCACCTACGCCTACGTCGACGCAACCATCCGCGAAGACGGCTCGAACAAAGGCAATCGCGTGCCCTTCTCGTCCAAGCACAAAGGCACCCTGGGCGTCGGTTACACCGAAGGCCGCTGGAAGCTCAACCTGGACAGCAGCTACCAGAGCAGCCAGTTCGCCGACAACGCCAACACCCAGGCGGAAACGGCCGACGGTGCCAATGGACGCATCCCCGGCTACATGCTGTTCAGCAGCCGCGCAGCGTATGACTTCGGCCCACAACTGTCGGATTTGAACGTGGCGGTCGGTGTAAAAAACATCCTCAACAAGCAGTACTACACGCGCTCGTTCGACGATAACAACAAGGGCAAATATGTGGGTGAACCGCGCACGGTGTACGTGCAAACGTCCATCGCGTTCTAACTGCCTGCCAGGCAACTGGGCGTTGCCGCGACTAGAGCATCGATGGCACAGCGCGTCTTGGCCGGCATATGCGCGGCCGTGGGCCAAATCACATGGATCGGCGCCGGCTGGTCGCGGTAACTCGGCAGCAGCGCTTCCAATTGGCCGCGCAGCACATAGTGCGCAATCAACCAGCTCGGCAACCAGGCCAAGCCCACGCCCGCAATAGCGGCATCGGCCACGGCCTGAAGGTCATCCAGCACCAAAGGCGATGGCACACCCGAATGCTGTGAGGTATTGCGCCGGTAGGCAATGCCTCGGTGACCCGCGAGGTCATCGATACACTCAATCCGCCCCACGCGTTGCAAGTACGCCGGTGACGCAGCCAGGCCCACGGACTGTTCGCCCAAGCGGCGTGCGCTCAAGCGGTCGGTATCCGGCAGCGGGCCGATGCGCACGGCAACGTCGAAGCCTTCCTGCGCCAAGTCTATCAGCCGGTCAGAGAACGAAATCTCGATTTCCAATTGCGGGTAACGGTCCATCAAGCCCCACAAAGCAGGCGCCGCATAGTGGTGACCGAACGCCAGCGGCAGGCTCGCTCTTAGCCGCCCGCGCGGCTGTTGTCGACCACTTTCCAGTACCGATTCGGCGGCCTCCAACTCTGCCAGCGCACGCAGGCAGTGCTCGTAATACGCCTGCCCATCCTCGGTCAGATGCTGGCGGCGGGTAGAGCGCTGCAACAGGCAGGTGCCCAAGCGTGCTTCTAGCCGCGCCAAGCCTTTGCCTACGGCAGAACGCGTGAGGTTCAGCCGCTCGGCGGCCTCGGTCAGGTTGCCGCTCTCGACGATTTGCAGAAAGAGCTCAACGCCATCAAAACGCGGGGTGGCCATGATTCTATTGTCGCCCTTGATTCCCTTATTAACGGAAAACTTATCACGAATCAGGAATCCTGTTCTCGCGAGAATAGTGCCCTCACCTGACCGTAAGGAATCCCCCATGTTGCCTGCCGCCGTATCGGCCATCAGCGCACCGCGCACCGCCAGAGATGGCCTTGCGCTCACCGCCGTCTGCCTCGTAGCCCTGATGTTCGGCCTGGAAATCTCCAGCGTGCCGGTGATCCTGCCAACCCTGGAACAACAGCTGGGCACGGGTTTCCAGGATGCGCAATGGATTATGAATGCTTACACCTTGGCCTGCACCAGCGTGTTGATGGCGGCCGGCACGCTGGCCGATCGCTTTGGGCGGCGACGCATGCTGGTACTGTGCTTGTGGCTGTTTGGCTTGGCCTCGCTGGCCTGCGGGCTGGCGAACGACGCCTCCACGCTGATCGCCGCGCGGTTTATCCAGGGCGTGGGCGCCGGGGCAATGATGATTTGCCAGTTCGCGATTCTTTCGCATCAGTTCCGCGAGCCGGCGGCGCGAGCGCGTGCCTTCGCGATATGGGGCGTGATCGCTGGCGTGGGCCTGGGCTTCGGGCCGATGGTAGGCGCGCTGATTTTGGCAGTCGCGGACTGGCGCTGGGTGTTCCTGGTGCATGTGCCGCTGACCTTGCTGACACTGGTGCTGCTGCGCATCAGCGTGCAGGAGTCCCGTGACCCGGCCGGTCATCGCCTCGACATCGCTGGCATGCTGACGCTGACGCTGTCGGTGTTCGCTTCTGTTTACTTCATCACCCAGGGCAGCGAGAACGGCTTTGGCACGCCGGCCATGCTTGGCTGGGCAGGCTTGTCGCTGGCCGGGCTGCTGTTATTCATCACTGTCGAGCGACGCAGCGCGCACCCGATGTTCGATGTCTCAGTGTTCCGCATCCAGCGCTTCAACGGTGCGCTGATGGGCTCGATCGGCATGAACTTCAGCTTCTGGCCGTTCATGATTTACCTGCCGCTGTACTTCCAAGCGGGCCTGGGCTACGACACGCTGACCACCGGCGGCGCCCTGCTCGCCTACACCTTGCCGACCTTATTGGTGCCGCCGCTGGCCGAACGTCTGGCCCTGCGCTACGGCGCCGAGCGCATCATTCCTTTGGGGCTGTGCATGACGGGCGCGGGGTTTATCGCCATGGCCGCGGCCAATGCCGCCGAGCACCCGAGTATTGTGCTGGTGCTGGGCAGTTGCGTGATGACCGGCGTGGGGTTGGCGCTGACTAATTCGCCCACCACCAACACCACCACCGCCTCAGTTTCAGCCGACCGCGCGGGCATGGCCTCGGGCATAGACCTCAGCGCCAGGCTGATCACCCTGGCGCTCAACATCGCGCTGATGGGCCTGGTGCTGTTGCTGGGGATCAGCCATCACCTCTGCGGTGTACTGCCCGCCAGCTCGGCACTGGATTGGCCCGCCATCAGCCAAAACATTGCGACCGGCAAGCTGGACACACTAGGCTTGGCCCGCGCAGATGCCCAGGCGGCCCTGCGCCACGGCGCCGGTTGGACGATGCTCTTTGCGGGCTTCGGTGCCGGCGGGTTGGCGATGCTGAGCGGGTATTTCTTCCGACGTGGCAGGTAATCGAAAACGGGCCTGCAGATGCAGGCCCGTTTTGTTAGGGTTGAAAAAACAGTCAGCTATCAGCCGTTAAGCGCAGCCTGTTCGTTTTCCAGAAATTCCTCTTCGAGTTCGGCCTCGTCGGCCTTGGTATCAGGCAGTGCTTGCCCGGCGGCGCGTGGTTTGCCGCGTAACTTACCGTACAGATGCTCCAGCGCATGCTCAAGCTTCGTGGCAGCGCCATCAATCGCCTGTTCCAAGGTGTCGGCCTTATGCAGTACCGACAGCGGTTGATGGCCTTTTGGCCGCGCTTCCAGGCGGCAACTTAAATCGTGGGGACCGGGCTTATCGCCATTCTCATCCTTCAGGTAGACCTCGACGCGGGTCAGGTCTTCTTCGTAACGTTCGAGCGTGCTCTCAATGGTAGTACGTACCCACTCCTCCAGTCGGATGCTGCTTTCAATATGGTTATCGCTATTGACTTGGATTTGCATAGTTCTTCCCTTATTTCAGCTAGCTCGCGGGAGGTCACAAACTGCAACACCGGGGTGGTGAAACCATGACCTCTTGTTTACACAATTGAGCAGTCAGAAGAACATTTCAAGCCCTTTGCAAAGATAAATCCCACTTTACAAATTAAGCCTGACGACGAGCAAGATCACTGTTAGGGTGGGGAGTTAGTTACATCTTCTTACGCCCAGCGAACCTCATAATTGCCCCTCTCCCAACGGGTGCAATCCGCGAAAAATCCCCGCTTCCTCTACCAGCCAGTCATGCACCGCGCGTACGCCCGGATGATTCAGCGCGCCCGGCGCATACAGCAACACATAGCGTTTATGGTTCGGCACGCCCAGGCCGAACGGCACGATCAAGGTACCGCGCTCCAACTCATCGTTGAGCAACGTGCGCCGGGCGATGGCCACGCCCATGCCGGCGATGGCGGCTTCGATCGTCAGGTGGTTGCGGTTAAAGGTGTGGCCGCGCCGTACGTCGGCGTGGTGATAGCCGATGGCGTTCAGATAAAACTCCCACTCGGCGTATTCATAACTCCCACGCCAGGCAGTGATGTCGTGCAGCAGCGGAAAATGCGCCAGGTCGGCCGGGCCATGCAGCGGCGGGCGACCGCGCAATAGGCTGGGGGCACACACCGGAAAAATCTGCTCATCGAGCAGGGCGGTGGATAACAGGCCGGGGTAGCTGCCGTCATTGAGGTCGATAGCCAAGTCGAAGTCACCTTCGTGCAGCGCGATGCTGCTGTCTTCGGCGACCATGCGCAGTTGGATATCCGGAAAGCGTTGCTGCAACCGCGGCAAACGCGGGGTCAGCCATTTACCGAGAAACGACGGGATTGAGCGTAGGCGCAACGTGCCACTGATCATCCCCGCGTCCAGCCGCTGCAACTCCGCATCGATGCTGCCGTAAGCCTCCCCCACCGTCGCCGCCAGCCGTTGCCCCTCGGCACTCAGCTCCACACCGCGCGCGCGCCGATGGAACAGCCGAAACCCCAAACGTTCCTCCAACTGGCGGATTTGCTGGCTCACCGCCCCCGGCGTGATGTGCAGTTCTTCGGCGCAGCGGGTGAACGATAAATGCCGCGCAGCGCAGGAAAAAACGTGCAGCCAGACGTAGGTCTGGCCATGAAGGGGCCGGGTCATAGCGTTTAGTCCTGCTAAAGGGTGTCTTAGGATAATTCGTTGGTCAGTGCCGATCTAGAGGCTCAGTATCGCGCCAATTCCGCCTGCTCTACAAAACATGGCAGCGATTTCTACTCCATTGCTTGTAAGGCTTTAGCATGGCTATCAGTGTTTTCGACCTATTCAAAGTGGGCATCGGCCCTTCCAGCTCCCATACCGTCGGCCCAATGCGGGCGGCAGCGACCTTTGCCCAAGTACTCGCCGACCAAGATTTACTGCGTCATACGCGCCGTGTCGAGGTGCGCCTGTACGGCTCGCTGTCTGCCACCGGCGTCGGCCATGCCACCGACCGCGCCTGCGTGATGGGCTTGATGGGGGAATGGCCGGACAAGGTCGACCCCACCTCGATCAATGCACGTATCCAGCAACTGCGCGAAACCGGCCAATTGTTACTCGCAGGTACACAGGAAATTGCCTTCAACTGGCACAAAGACCTCCTGCTGCTGGACGAAAGCCTGCCCTACCACCCCAACGCCATGTCCCTGCACGCCTATGGCGACAATGGGTTGCTGAGCGAACAAACCTATTACTCGGTAGGCGGCGGTTTCATCATCGAGTCGGCCGAAGCTGCTTCCGGTATCGCACCTACCAGCGATGTTGAATTGCCCTACGAATTTTCCAGCGCCGTCGAACTACTGGCCTTGTGCAACAAGCACGGCTTGCGGGTTTCCGAGCTGATGATGGCCAACGAACGCGCGTGGCGTAGCGACGAAGACATCCGTAGCGGGCTGCTGCACATCTGGTCGGTGATGCGCGAATGCGTGGAGCAAGGCTTGCGTGATGAAGGCATTCTGCCAGGAGGCCTGGATGTGCCACGCCGTGCAGCGAAACTGCACCGCAGCCTACTGGAAATCGGCAAACCCAACGTGATCACCTCGACCTTGTCGGCGATGGAATGGGTCAACCTGTTCGCCCTCGCCGTCAACGAGGAAAACGCCGCCGGTGGGCGCATGGTAACCGCACCCACCAATGGTGCGGCAGGCATCATCCCGGCGGTGCTGCATTACTACATGAAGTTCAACCCGGACGCGTCTGACGACGACGTGGTCAATTTCTTCCTCGCCGCTGCCGCTGTCGGCATCCTCTGCAAGAAAAACGCCTCGATCTCCGGCGCCGAAGTTGGCTGCCAGGGCGAAGTGGGTTCCGCCTGCGCCATGGCCGCCGCCGGCCTGGCTGACATCCTCGGCGCCACCCCGGAACAACTGGAAAATGCCGCCGAAATCGGCCTGGAACACAACCTCGGCCTGACCTGCGACCCGGTCGGTGGCCTGGTGCAAGTGCCGTGCATCGAGCGCAACGCCATCGCCGCCGTCAAAGCCATCAACGCCACACAAATGGCCCTGCGCGGTGACGGCAAACACTTCATTTCCCTCGACCGGGTGATCCGCACCATGCGCGATACCGGCGCCGATATGCATGACAAATACAAAGAAACTTCACGGGGCGGCCTGGCGGTCAGCTGGGTGGAGTGCTGATCGGAGCACTTTTACCCGCCCCATACGTGAGCCCGCGCAAAAATAATAACGAGGCAATACCGATGACCGATGTACGTACACCTGCTGCCGAAAATCCTGCTTCAGAGACCTCCGTTACAAATGGCTGGACCAAACACGACACCACCTGGATGCTGGGCCTCTACGGCACCGCCATCGGCGCAGGCACCTTGTTCCTGCCAATCAATGCCGGCGTCGGCGGCTTCTGGCCACTGATTGTGCTGGCGTTGCTGGCCTTCCCGATGACCTTCTTCGCGCACCGTGGGCTGACGCGCTTTGTGTTGTCAGGCAAATCCGGCGATATCACTGACGTGGTCGAAGAACACTTCGGCGTCGGTGCCGGCAAACTGATCACCCTGCTGTATTTCTTCGCCATCTTCCCGATTCTGCTGGTGTACAGCGTGGCACTGACCAACACCCTGAGCAGCTTCATAGAGCACCAACTGCACATGGCCCCGCCGCCCAGGGCGATCCTGTCGCTGGTGCTGATCCTCGGCCTGATGGCCATTGTGCGCTGCGGCCAGGGCGTGATCGTCAAGGCCATGAGCGTGTTGGTGTACCCGTTCGTCGCCGCCCTGCTATTGCTGGCCGTCAGCCTGATCCCCAACTGGAACGGCGCCTTCTTCGCCTCCGCCAGCGAAGGCATGCCGCTGCCGGCTTTCTTCAAGACCTTGTGGCTAGCTATCCCGGTGATGGTGTTTTCGTTCAACCACTCGCCGATCATCTCCGCGTTCGCCGTCGACCAGAAGCGTGTGTATGGCACACAGGCAGAACGCAAAAGCAGCGGCATCCTCGCCACTGCCCACGGCATGATGGTGCTGACCGTCATGTTTTTCTGCTTCAGCTGCGTGCTGGCGCTGTCGCCAGCTGATCTGGCGGCTGCCAAGGCGCAGAACATTTCGATCCTGTCGTACCTGGCTAACCACTTCCAGACCCCGGTGATCGCCTACGCCGCTCCGTTGATCGCGCTGGTGGCAATTACCAAATCCTTCCTCGGCCACTACATCGGTGCCAGCGAAGGTTTTCAGGGGTTGATCGTAAAATCCCTGCGTGGGCGTAACCGCTCAATGTCGTCCAAAGGGCTGGAACGCTGCACCGCGTTGTTAATGGTGCTGACCTGCTGGGCAGTGGCCACCTTCAACCCAAGCATCCTGGGCATGATCGAAACCCTAGGCGGGCCGATCATTGCGTGCCTGCTGTTCCTGATGCCCATGTATGCGATTCGCCGCGTGCCCTCTTTGCGTCAGTATTCGGGGCAGGTGTCGAATATATTTGTGGTGGTGATCGGGCTGATTGCGCTGTCTGCGATCGTTTTCTCTGTGTTGCCCTGAAATAGCCCACAGCACAAATCCAATGTGGGAGCGGACTTGCCCGCGCCAGTGGTCTGTCAGCCAGAAATTATTAAGCTGATCCACCGCAATCGCGGGCAAGCCTGCTCCCACAGGGGTTAGAAACAGTCAGATAGGTCGCCATACGGCACGCCCTTTGCTGTACAGCCTACGAGGCAAACGGACTTTGTGAACCCTCAGCGACGGAGTGGCCGGTGGTCAGGTAACGCGAACTAAACCCGACACCGGTCGTCAATGACTGCATGTTCTTATCAGGCGGTAACGCACCATGGACAATCCTTTTCAGATCATCACCGACACCTTCACCCCACAATACCGCGTCAACCTGAGCATCCAGCGGCTGGATGGCAGCATCATGCTCACCCTCTCCAATGAGGAGGGCGTGGTCGCCAAACGCATGATCAGCGCAGAACAGCGCAACGACCCGCAACGGCTCAAACGGCTGGTGCAAAGCATTCAATTTGGCATCGCCATCGAGCAGGGCCATAGCGCCATGGAGATCCTGACGATGATGACGGACGGCGACCATAAACTTCTGCAGCGACCGCCCGCCAACACCCTGCCCTTCAGCGTCGGGCTTTAAAGCTCGCCCTTCTCGGTTTCCAGGCTCACCTCGCCTTTGCGACGCGGGCCTTCAACCTTCACCGACGGAAACGCCGACGAGGCGTAGCGCACCACCAGAATCGAGAACGCCAACAGCAGAATGCCGCCGCACAGGTAGATGATGCCGATGTCAGGCGGGTTGTGGTGCGATACGTTGGAAATCAGCAGGCGCGTCAGCGCAGTGATTGCCACATAGATCAGGAAGCGCACCGGCATGTGGTTGGTCTTGAAGTAAATCCCGACCATCGCGCCCAGTTCCAGGTAGATGAACAGCAGCAAGATGTCATCAATCTTGATGTGCCCGGTCTCCAGCATCCCCAGAAACTCCATCACCGCTGCCCAGGCGGTCACCGCACCAATGGCGAACAGCGCCAGGTAATGGAACGTCTCGACAAACAAATTGCCCAGCGACTCGGCCAGCCCATGGACTTGCTGGCGCAGCTTTTCGGCCCAGTTGATTTTCACGATGATGCTTCCTTAGGTCGGCTCGACCGGATAATGCGGGTTGGACGTGACGGTTGTTCTGCATGCAGAAAAAAGGCCAGAGGCCGGTATAAGATGATGGCGACGTGACGTGAGGCACAGGGTGACAACACAACTTGCTCCCGTTGGGCCGGGCTGACGCTCCAGCGCGTAGCGCCCCTAAAACCTGCAAATGGGTTTTAACTGGAAGAATACGTTCGCCTGAATTGGGGCTGCTTCGCAGCCCAACGCGAGCAAGCTCGCTCGCCACAGTTACGCGCTTTGCCTCAGGCGGGTGCGACTTGCTCCAGCGCTCGGTCGACTAATAAGCCGCCCATTTCTACCAGTTGGTGAATCGCCAAGACCAGGCTTCGCTGCGGGCCTTCAAGGTCGAATGCCAGCATATTGGCCATTTCACGGGCGCTGCTTAGGGTTTCGCTGGCGTTTGCCAGAAGGGTTTCTGTGTCCACTGTAGGTGTGACGCTGAATAGCGTGACGGGCGGCTCGGAATTCAAGGCATCGGCGGTACGGTGAGTATTGTTTGGCATAGTGCGGCTCCGGTATTAATCAAGAAAGCTCTCCTTCTTCATGTTCGAGCCGCCAAGCTCGGCCCCGCGATGCAGGCCCGGAGAAGGTAAGCCAGGGTAGGATTACTCGGCAACCTCAGCGTGTTGTCAGAAATTTCCGTTCTAGCAAACCCCTATTTCCCAGCTACATTAAAAAACTGCTACCCAAACCCCATGGTTTGGCTTACTATTTTAGCTGTATATAAATACAGTATTCGCAAAAGACAACTATCGTGAAGGCATGTGAGGTGGTGAATGGCCGTCGAAGTGGTATACCGCAGCAGCCGAGATCTGGAGCGTTTGTTCATGGATAAAGCCGAAGCTGACCGTCATGACAAGATGCTTGAACTCGCTGAGTTGCTGGCAGAAGTGTTGCAAAAAGCCGTGCCGTCCCTGAGCGAACAGCAGGTGGAGGAAGCCGGGATCTACATGGCGAAGAACCGCGATGTATTTGCCAAGGCGTTCAAGAGCCAGCCGGACGCGCTGTCCGAGTTGCTGAACCCAACGGCCGAGTAAAGCCCGAATTGAACAGGCCCTGAATCATTGATTCAGGGCCTTTTTAATGCCTGCGCTACGGGTAGAGCAGGCGTTCAGCCAGCTCATCCGCCACCCGTGCGGGCGAGCGTTTTTCGGCTTGAGCGTGGGCGAAAATTTCCGTCAGCCGCGTGCCGATGTTCGACAGGTGCGCGGTGATGCCTGGCAGCTCGGTGCCGCTGTGCTTGAGGGCGACGTAGATCAGGCCGCCGGAGTTGATCACATAGTCCGGCGCGTAGAGGATGCCGCGCCCTTCCAATTGGTCGGCGATGTCCAGGTTGGTCAGTTGCGCGCTGGCGGCACCGGCCACGGCGGCGCAGCGCAGTTGGCCGACGCTGAGTCGATTGAACACGGCGCCGACGCCGCAAGGCGCGAGGATGTCACAGGGCGTGCTGAGCAAGGCGTCGTTGGCGATGGGGTGCGCGCCGAGTTGTTCCATGGCCAGTTGTACCTTGCCGTGGTCGATGTCGCTGACCAGCAGTTCGGCGCCCGCGGCGTGCAGTTGTTCGGCCAGGGCGTAACCCACATTGCCCAGGCCCTGGACGGCTACGCGCAAGCCCTCGAGGTTGTCGCTGCCCAGACGGGCCATGGCGGCGGCGCGGATGCCGGTGAACACGCCCATGGCGGCATGCGGCGCGGGGTCGCCGGCGGCGGTGGTGCTGGTAACGAAGCGGGTGTACTGGGCGATGCAGTCCATGTCGGCCACCGACGTGCCGCTGTCGATCGAGGTAATGAAGCGCCCGTCGAGTTTTTCAATGCAGCGCCCGAAGGCTTCGAACAGCGCTGCGCGGCTTTCCACGTGCACGGGCCGGATGATCACGGCAGTGCCGCCACCCACCGGCAAACCGGCCAGGGCGGCTTTGTAGCTCATGCCTTGGGCCAGGCGCGCAGCATCGGCCACGGCACTTAAATCGTCGGGGTAAGAGAGGTAACGACAGCCGCCTAAAGCGGGGCCCAAGCGGCTGTTATGGATGGCGATGATCGCCTTCAGCCCGGTCACCGGGTCGACGCTCAGGTGCAGCGATTCAAGGCGGGTGCTGTGCATGAGCGCAAACATCGTCAAGCTCCCGAATCACTTCTGGTAGAGGCCCAAGTATAGGCTCATGGTTGAAATCTGCCGAAATACGCTGGAATAAGCCGAGCGATTTCGTAGGCCGTACGACATAAGCAAACAGGATATTTCTTAAGTCACTGGACGAAAATTCACAGCAAGGCTAAAACGGGGGCATCCGCCGGAGAACGCAATGAATCCCCGCAAAGCATTTTTCGCCTGCCTGGACCGTTCACCCGCTGCGCTGTTTGAAGCCGCGCTGTGGATGGCGGCCGAGCACGACCCGGCCGTGCAGCCGCAGGTGATCCTGCAAGATCTTGCGTTACTGCAACAACAGATCAGCGTAGGTATGCCCCTGTTGCCGGCGGATGAACTCGGCCAGCCGCTGTTGCGGCGTATGAATGACCTGGGGTTCGCCCAGGACGACTTCACCCCCCTGCGCCCTGCCGCCGCCCTGCTCGACAAGGTGCTGCAGCGCAAACGCGGGCAGCCGCTGGCGATGGGGCTGATCGCGCTGGAGCTGGCGCGACGCCTGAATATCCCCATGGTCGGCGTGAACTTTCCGGGCCATTTTCTGCTACGCGTGCCCGGCGCCGATCACCTGCTGGACCCGTGCGGCGGGCGGCGTCTGTACCCCAATGATTGCCGCGAGTTGCTGCATCGTCAGTACGGGCCAAATCTCAAGTTACAGGCCGACCACTTGGTCACCGCCGAACCGCGCTCGATCCTGCAACGGCTGTCACGCAACCTGCGCCAGTTACATCTCTCCAACGATAACCCGTTGGCCGCGCTGATCGACGCCGAACGCGTACTGGAGCTGGGCAATGCCAGCGCGGCCGACTACCTGGCACGGGCCAGTTTGTATCAACGCCTGGATTGCCCCAGCGCCGAGCGCTATGACCTGGAGCACGCCTTGTTACTCAGCGAAGACCCGATCCAGCGCCTGCGCCTGACCGAGCGGCTGGGGCACCTGCCGCCCAACTCAGTGGTGCATTAATGGGGTGGGAGCTGGCTTGCCTGCGATGGCGGTGAGTCAGCCATACAATGGCTATCGCAGGCAAGCCAGTTCCCACATTTGATTCGCGTTGAGTCAGTGATTGGCCGGCGCTTTGAGAATATCGCTGTGCAACGGCTCCTTCGGCGCAGTGGATCCAGGCGAACGCACTTGAATGATCAACAACGCGGCAATCACAGCCGGAATCGCGCAGAAGAAGAAAATCTGCTGCACCGGAATATGCATCGCCAGCAGCATGCTGCCAAACAACGGCCCCAAAATTGAACCGAATCGCCCCACTCCGAGCGCCCAGCCAGTGCCAGTGGCACGTACGTGCGCCGGGTAGAAATTACTGGCGAACGCATTGAGGGTCAGTTGGCCGCCGATGATGCAGAACCCGGCGGCGAACACACACGCCACCAGATAGCGCGGATTATCGTGGTTCAAGCCGAGCAGAACGGTGCACACCGCAGCCGCCGCCAACACACCGGACAATAGCCGCACTTTGCTTTTCAGGCGGTCGGCGAACCACGCCATGCCGATGGCGCCCAAGGTGCCAGCAAACAGGAACATCGACGTCACCAGGTTGGCTTGCTTCAATTGCAGGCCACTTTCCAGCAGCAACGACGGCAACCAACTGATCATGAAATACAGCAGGATCAGGCTGACAAAAAAGGTCGCCCAGATCAGCATGGTCGGGCGCGCGTAACCGTTACGAAACAGCTCCACCACCGTGAGTTTGCTGCCTTGTTCCTGGCGGCTTTCAGCCTCACTGGCCAGCGGCGGCTGCCAGTCGGGCAGCATGCGCGCCGTAACCTTTTGCAACCGCGCATACGGCGATGCATCGCGCAGCAAACGCGGCAGGGATTCAGGCAGCAGCCAGACCAGGAAAGGAAACAACAGCAACGGCGTCACACCGCCTGCCAGGAACACCGCCTGCCAGCCGTAGCCTTCGATAAATCCCGCCGCCACAAATCCGCCCGCCGCACCACCGAACGAGAAACCGCAGGCTGCCAACGTCACCATCAAGGTACGCATGCGTGGCGGCGAATACTCCGACATCAATGCCATCGCACTGGGCATGGCGCCGCCCATGCCGATGCCGCAGATAAACCGCGCGGCCATCAGCGTGGTCAGGGAATTGGCGAATACCATCAACACCGTAAGGCTGGCGTAGATCAGCACGCAGGCCAGCAGGATGCGGCGCACGCCAAAGCGATCCGCCAGCGGCGTCACCAGCAATGAGCCCAGCGTCAGGCCGAGCAGGTTGGCACTGAACACGGGGCCAAACGCGGCTTTTTCCAGGCCCCAATCCTTGGCCAACGCCGGCACCACATACCCCAGCACCTGGGCATCGTAGCCGTCGGTCACCAGCAGCAGCGCCAACAACAGGAGGATCAACCACTGATAGCGCGACACCGGGCGGGCGTCGAGTGCCGCGCGAAAGCTGGCAATCTGATTGTGCATCGCAAGGTACCTGTTTTATTTTTATGGGGTGACGCAAATCCAATCTGTGAGGGGGCTTGCTCCCGATAGCAGTTTGTCAGCGATGATTGTGTCGGCTGACCCACGCAATCGGGAGCAAGCGCCTCTCACATTGATTTAGGGTGTGTCTGGTGTATCCGGTTGGTTAGCCGGATGCGCCTGCACAAACGCCGGATGCTGCGCCGCCAGGGCCGCCACGCGGCCAATACGCGGGTACGCCGCCAGCGGCACGTTGAAACGCTCCGCCGCGTACAGCTGCGGAATCAGAAACGCATCCGCCAGCCCCGGTTGTTGGCCAAAGCAAAAGCCTGTATCGCCAATCAACTGCTCCACTGCGGCCAAGCCCTGGCTGATCCAATGCCCGATCCACTCGAGCAATTGCGCCTCATCATGCCCCCACTTGCGCAGCAAGTTCTGAGTGCTGGAATTGTGCAGCGGGTGAATATCGCAGCCGATGATCGAGGCCACCGCACGCTCATGGGCACGGGTCGCCAGGTCGTTGGAAAGCAGCGGCACCTGTGGGTAACGTTCGTCCAGGTACTCGATGATCGCTGGCGACTGAATCAACAGCTCGCCGTCATCGGTACGCAACGCCGGCACACGGCCCTGTGGGTTAATCGCCAGGTATTCAGGCTGGCGATTAGCGCCGCCCGGCGGCACCAGCAGGTTGACCGGCACGGCAGTGAAGTCCAACCCCTTGAGCGCCAGCGCGATACGTACCCGGTATGACGAAGTGGAGCGGTAGTAAGTGTAGAGTTCCATCGCCCTGCCCTCTTAGCGCGCCGCGACCACGGTGCCACGGCATTCGCCGAAGCCGATGGAGGCAAACCCTTCGCGGCTGCACCGTGCGCGCAGGATGATTTCGTCGCCGTCCTCGAGGAACTTGCGCACTTCGCCGGAGGCCAGTTCAATCGGCTTTTTGCCGCCTTCGGTGATTTCCAGCAGGCTACCGAACTGTCCCGGCTGCGGCCCGGACAAGGTGCCTGAACCAAACAGGTCACCGGCCTGCAACTGGCAACCGTTGACGCTGTGGTGTGCAACCATTTGCGCCACGGTCCAGTACATGTGTTGAGTGTTGCTCAAGGTCAGGCGATGGGCCGCCAGGTTTTGTTCGCGCATCGCGGCGGTGGTCAGCAGCACTTCCAACTCGATATCAAACCCACCCGCCGCCTGATCACGCGTGTCCAGCAGGTACGGCAGCGGCTGCGGGTCACCTTCTGGGCGCGCCGGTTGGGCTTTGCGGAACGGCGCCAACGCTTCGGCCGTCACGACCCACGGCGAGATGCTGGTGATAAAGCTTTTCGACAGGAACGGGCCCAGCGGCTGGTATTCCCAAGCCTGGATATCCCGTGCGGACCAGTCATTGAGCAGGCAAAAACCGGCGATGTGTTCGGCGGCGTCGCCAATCGCAATCGAGTCGCCCATGGCATTGCCCTGGCCGATCCAGATGCCCAGCTCCAATTCGTAATCCAAGCGCGCGCAGGGGCCAAAAGTCGGCTCGGACTGGCCGGCTGGCAGGGTCTGGCCTTTAGGACGGCGCACCTCGGTGCCCGATGGGCGAATGGTCGAGGCGCGGCCGTGATAGCCGATTGGCACGTACTTATAGTTCGGCAGCAGCGGGTTGTCAGGGCGGAACAGTTTGCCGACGTTCTGCGCGTGTTCAATGCCTACGTAGAAGTCGGTGTAGTCGCTGATTTTTGCCGGCAAGTGCATCTGGCAATCAGCCGCACGGTGCAACACCTGCGCCTCACGGGTGTGCAACTTGCTGCCTTCGGCGAGCAGTGCCAGCAGGCGCTCGCGCAAGGCTACGCGCGGGCCACGGCCGAGTTCAAAAAACGCGTTCAGTTGGCCACCGGCAGTGGCTTCAACGGCACGCCGTGCTTCCCCTTCGAACTCATCCAGCGCAGCGTGCAGGTCGAGAATCGAATCGCCAATCGCCACGCCACTGCGCGGGGCCGAGCCATTGATGCTGAACACGCCCAGCGGCAGGTTCTGCAAAGGGAAATCACGGTGGCCGTTGGCGGAGGCTACCCAGCTGCGGGTAAAGGTTGGCTGAGTCATCGGTTATCTCCGGTTCGGGTTGAAGGTGGCAGGCAGCGAGGCCCAGCACGCGTCGTAAGAGGGTTGCAGTTGCGGGCATTCCAGGGCGAACTGTGTGGGACGCAGCACTTGGCTGGTCTCGAACATAAAGGCCATGGTGTTATCAATCTTGTGCGGCGCCAGTTCCACGTTGATGGCGTTGGTGCAGGTCTCGCCATCCGGGCCGTGGGCGCTCATGCAGCTGTGCAGCGACGCTCCACCGGGCAGGAAGCCTTCGGCCTTGGCGTCATAGGCGCCCTGGATCAGGCCCATGTATTCGTTCATCAGGTTGCGGTGGAACCATGGCGGACGGAAGGTGTTCTCGGCCACCATCCAGCGCGGCGGGAAGATCACAAAGTCGAGGTTGGCCAAGCCGTGCACGCTGGTGGGCGAGGTCAATACGGTAAAGATCGACGGGTCCGGGTGATCGAAACTGACGGTGCCAATGGTATTGAAGCGGCGCAGGTCATATTTGTACGGCACGTTGTTGCCGTGCCAGGCGACCACATTCAGCGGGGAATGGTCCAGCTCACAGGCCCACAACTCGCCGAGGAACTTCTGTACCAGCGTTGTCGGTTTCTGGTGGTGTTCGTAGTGGGCTACGGGGGTAAGGAAATCACGCGGGTTGGCCAGGCCATTGCTGCCGATCGGGCCCAGGTCCGGGAGGCGCAGCGGCGCGCCGTGGTTCTCTGCGACGTAGCCACGCGCTTGTGCGTCGAGCAGTTCGACACGGAATTTCAGGCCTCGCGGCAACACCACGATTTCCAGCGGCTCGACGTCCAGCACGCCGAGTTCGGTGACGATACGCAGGCGGCCCTGCTCGGGCACGATCAACAGTTCGCCATCAGCGTTGAAGAACACGCGCTCCATCGAACGGTTGGCGCGGTAGTTGTAGATGCTGATGCCGGAGGGTTTTTCCGCGCCCGAGTTGGCGACCATGCCGACCAGCCCGTCGATGAAGTCCGTCGGCTCGCTGGGAATATCCAACGGGTTCCAGCGCAGCCGATTCGGCGTCACCGCACCCAATGGCCCACCGGCCAGTTGCCGTTCAAGCTTCACAAAGGCCGGGTGATTGGCTGATGGCTGAATGCGGTAAAGCCACGTGCGGCGGGCTTCGCTGCGCAGCACGGTGAAGGCCGTGCCGGAGAATAGTTCGGTGTAAAGGCCATAGGGCGCTTTTTGCGGGGAATTCTGGCCGACGGGCAGCGCGCCGGGCAGGGCTTCGCTGGCGAATTCATTGCCAAAGCCCGATTGGTATTCGAGGTTCATGAATCATCCTCTGTACGGAAGTTATTTTTATCGTAATCCAGTTACGCATAACGTAATTTGATCACTGTCGACCGTCAAGCTATAAAGACGCCCATTCATCTCTCGGATTCTCGTCCCTCCATGGAAAAGCCCCGCGACACCGGTAAACAGAAAGTCCGCTCGGCCGAAGTGGGCACCGATATCCTCAAGGCCCTCGCCGAACTGTCACCGGCCACTTCGCTGTCGCGCCTGGCCGAGCATGTGCAGATGCCGGCGAGCAAGGTCCACCGCTATTTGCAGGCGCTGATTGCCTCAGGCTTTGCCGAACAGAACACCGTCACCAACCATTACGGCCTGGGCCGCGAAGCGTTGCGGGTGGGTTTAGCGGCGCTGGGCAGCATGGATGTGCTGAAAGTCGGCGCCCTGCCCCTGGCGGAGCTGCGCGATGAATTGAATGAAACCTGCTTTTTAGCGGTGTGGGGCAACCAGGGCGCGACGGTGGTGCACATCGAGCCGGCGGTGCGCGCGATCACGGTAGTGACGCAGTTGGGTTCAGTGCTGCCACTGCTCAGTTCCTCCACCGGGCTGGTGTTCAGCGCTTACCTGCCGTCGCGGGAAACCGTGGAGTTGCGTGAGCGTGAGATCCAAGCCGGTCTCGCCCACGCCTTGGCCGACAATCAGGCCTACGCCAGCACATGCGAACAGATCCGCAGCCGCGGCCTGCACTTTGTGCATGGTTTGCTGATGCCCGGCGTCGATGCATTGTCGGCCCCGGTGTTCAATGCGGTCGGCCAGGTGGCGGCGGTGATGACCGTGGTCGGCCCTACTTCACTGTTCCACGCCGATGAAGATGGCCCGGCGGCGCAGCGTTTGCTGGCGGCGACCCGGGCCGTGAGTTGGCGGATGGGCTATCAGCCCTAAGTCAATCGTCCCACCGTGACAGGGCCACTGCCACGCGATTTTCCAAGGCCTTGACCTTCGCGCCCGCCACCACATAGTTGTTACTCATCATCGAGAACACCAACTGACGCCCGTGGGCGTCGGTGATGTAGCCACTCAAAGACGACACGCCGCCCATGGAACCCGTCTTGGCATGCAAATTGTTCTCGGCCGGTGTGCCGTGCAGGCGATAGCGCAGGCTGCCACCGGTCATGCGCTCAGTATTGCCAGCAATCGGCAGCGCGTTGTACCAGGCGTTGAACCATGGCTGTTTGCTCGCGGCCAACAGCAGGTCGGTGAGGGTTTGCGCCGACACCAGGTTCTGCCGCGACAGACCGGAACCGTCAACCTGCTTCAGCGTCGCGGTATCCACACCCTGGCGCTTGAGAAACCCCGCGACGGCCACCACGCCCGCCGCCGCTGTACCGCTATTCGCGGTCTGGCGGCCCATGGCCTTGAGCAACGCTTCAGACATGTTGTTGTTCGAGAGTTTGAGCAGTGGCGTGATCAGCTCCTGCAACGGCGCCGATTGATGCTCGGCCAGCACCGTCACGCCGGCCGGGCTGGTAGCCCCCATCACCCGACGGCCCAACACGGTGATGCCCTGCTGCTTGAGGGCTTGCTCAAACAGATTGGCCACCAGTTGTGTCGGTTCCCAAACGCTGATCAGTTGTGGACTCTGCCGGCCCGGTGCCACTGCGCCGCTGAGCTCTAACAGGTTGGTGCCGTGGCGGCGGTTGATGCCATAGGTGTTACCTGACCCACTGACAGCGCGGTTGCTCAGTTGCAGGTAGTCGGTCGGCGGGAAGACCTCGACGCTCACAGGCAGGCCGACACGCACCGGCGCCTTGGCCGTGACCAGCACACTGCCTGCATCAAAATCCGAATTGGGTGACACGGTCAGCGCTGAAATCTGCGCGCCGTAGTAAGTAGTTTCATCATCATGGGACCAATCGACGCCCAGCCGCTCGGCGTCAAACCAGGTGTCGTCGAACACCAGGTCGCCTTGCACCTGGCGAACACCTTGGCTGGCAAGTTGTGCCGCCAGGGCCTGGTAGTCGGCGAACTGAATGGTCGGGTCGCCCAGGCCACGCAGGTACAGGTTACCGGTCAGGCGAGTGCCCTGGCGTATGCCGTTGCTCAGCAGTTGCGTGGAAAACCGGTATTGCGGCCCCAGCACGTCCATCGCTGCAGCGGTGGTCAGTAGTTTGAGGTTGGAGGCAGGCACCAACCGTGTGCGTGGGTTGTGCTGGTAGAGCGTGTTGCCGCTGCGCGCGTCACGCACCATCAGCGACACCGTGGCGCCCTGCAGCGCTGGATCGGCCAGCAATTGATCAAGTGAGTTGGAGGTCTGCGAAACACTCGCGCAGCCGCCCAGTAAAAAGCTCAAGCCGACCAGCATTGCGCTGGTATGTATCCATCTGCCCAACTGCATCAGTATCGTTTTCCCGCAAAGTCTTCAGTGGCAGCAACGCTACCAGCTCAATGTCTTCGTGGCGAGCGGGCTGGCCGCAGTAAGCCCGCTATCCACGACAGCCCGCCTGACATTAAAACTGGAGCGTACTCGACACCGACACCTGCCGCGCATCCCCCAGCGACACAAACACCCGGCTCGCGGCGGAGGCGTAGTAAGTGCGATCAAACACGTTCTTCACATTGAGCTGGAACTTGACCTTCTGCCCTTCGATCTTGGTGTCATAGGTGGCGAACGCGTCTGCAACGGTGTAGCCGGGCAGGTTGAAGTCGTCGGCGGCATCGCCAGCGCGCTCACCGACATAACGAGCACCCGCGCCGACCCGCAACTGATCCCCCCCGAACACATTGCCGAAGTCGTAGACCGCCGAGAGAGAGCCGGTGTGCTTGGCCACGTTTTGCAGGCGGTTACCCTCAAGTGTCGGGTCTTTGTCCTTGATGTCTTCGGCATCTGTGAAGGCGTAGCTGCCGATCACGCTCCATCGGTCGGTCAACTGACCGGTAGCGTCCAACTCCAGGCCACGCGAACGTACTTGCCCGGCAATGCTGTAGACGGTGTTCGCACCTGAACCCACCGACACCAGCACGTTGCGTTTGTCGATATTGAACAACGCCGCGCTGGCGGTAATCCGTCCAGGAATGTCGAGCTTGGCCCCCAATTCCCAGGACTTGGATTCCTCCGGCGTGAGGTCGCCGGTCAAGGTGCTGCCATCGGCCAAGGCGGCGACGGTGGAGTTGGGCTTGAACGACTCGGTGTAGCTGCCGTAGAACGACAACTCATCCGTGTAGCGGTACACCAGGCCAGCACGCGGCACCCAGGCTTGGCCATTGCCGTTGGTGTTGGCCTTGAATGGCACGCCCTTACCGGCGTATTGGTCGTACATCTGATAGCGCACGCCGCCGACCAGGATCCACTGGTCGGTCAGGTGGATGGCGTCCTGCAGGAACAATGAGTCGCTGCGCAGCAGGTCAGTCTGGGCACTGTCCTTGGCGCTGACGGTGGTGCCTTGTACATCCTTGCCGTAGACCGGATTGATGTAGCTGAAGGGGCTGCGTTGCGCCTGACGAATCAGGTCGGCGCGGTAGATTTTGCGGTATTCATCGTCCAGGCCGAACACTAGATCATGCTGCATGCCTGCGAGGTACACCTTGCCCTCCAGGCTCATCGTGGCGAAGCGATCAGTGGTCAACGCGCCCCGGGTGCCGTCCATACTGCGGGTCAGGGTGCCGTTGGGGTTCACCGACACAATACGCACTTGGCTCGCATCGTAGGTTTCGCGGTTCCAGCTGTAGCCGAAATGCGCTTTCCAGTCGTCGCTCAAATCGTGGTCGACTTCCAGCCGGTACAGGTCGGAGCGGCCTTCCATGTTGTTGAACGGCTCATCCAGGCGACGCGTCGCGGGGATGTTCAGCGGGTGGTTGGTCTTGGGATCGATAGCCGTACCACGGTCGAACGGCGAGAGGAATTCACGGTGTTCATAGGCGAAGACCACTTGGGTGGTGTCGCCGTACCACGCCAGGGACGGGGCCACCAGCGTCTCGCGGTGGGTGCCGAAATTGCGCCAATAATCTTCGTCTTCATGGTCGACAATCAGGCGATAGGCCAGCCCGCCATCACCAATCGGGCCCGTGGTGTCGAGGTTACCGCCGCTGCCGTTCTTGCCGTCACCGAAGGTCGAGCCGCGCACAGTCAGGGAAGTGGATTGCACCAGCTCGGGCTTTTTGCTGACGATATTGACCACGCCGCCCGGGTCCTGAATACCGTATAGCAGTGAGGACGGGCCTTTGAGCACTTCAACGCGCTCGGCGGTGGCGTTCAACGCACGACCCTGCACCACCGGCATGCCATCCTGCATGATCGAGCCGTTACGGTTACCGCCAAAGCCGCGCAACATCACCGCGTCCTGGGTACTGGCCAAGGTGTTGGACTGGGTGATACCGCTAATATTGGCGAGGGCGTCGTCCAGATTGCGCGGGGTCTGGTCGCGCAGCACTTGGGCGGGCACCACGTTGACGGTTTGCGGGGTTTCCAGCAGCAGGCCATGGGAGCGCATCACCGAGCTGGTGGGCGGTGGCTGGTAGCTGGTGCTGTCCTGGGTCTGGCCGGCCCCGCTGATGGTGGTGGCGCCGAGGTTGACCGCGCCGTCGGTGGGCACGGGCTCGAGGGCCAGGGTGCGCGCGTCGATCTGGCGAAAGGTAAAACCTGAGTCGCCGAGCAGGCGTTGCAGGGCTTGGGTCGCGCTCATCTGCCCACTGACCGCCGGGGCGCTGAGGCCGTAGGGCGCTTCATCGGTGTAGATCACGCTGATGCCGGTGACCCGGCTAAAATCGCTCAGGGCCTGGGGCAGCGGTTTGGCTGCCAGAGCAAAGTTAAACTGGGCACTTTGCTGCGCCTGCGCCTGCGCCACAGCCATCGGCAGCAACGCCAGCCCCGACACCGCCAATACCGAGGCTCCCAGCCACTGTTTTACCCAACCGCCCGCCGTCGATTTCATGCTGTGAGCACCCGTGTAGAAAACGCTGTTAATGCGAATAGATCGCAGTTTCAAGCACTACACGGATGGGCGGTGGATTTACCTCACCTTTGTTGGCAACTATTTTTTATTGCGCCTGAATGCGGAAACCCAAGCGCGGGAAGTGCACATGCACGGTGCCGCCCCGCTCGTCGGTACGCCGAAGGATCAGCTCTTCGCGCCCGGCAAACAGCAGCTCGCCAGCCACCAAGTCGGTGCCGTAGTCAGTGGCGCAAATGCTGACTTGCTGGCCCGGTCTGAAACCGTTCAAATCCTCGAACTGTTCATCCGGCAAGGCCGCAGGCGTCGCATTACGCGCGACTTCCAAGGCTTGCGTGGCGCTCATTTCACTGGCGGTGCCATGGCCGAAGCTCAGCACGCGGTCCAGCCAGGTGGCGACGGTGGGATAGGCATCCACCAACGGCGCCGTCACCTGCGAACCTTTGAGGAACCATAACGAGTGAGCCAGGGCAAAGTCGGCAATCGACGGTTCACCGAACAGGAAGTCGCCTGCCTGGTGCTGCAATTGCTGATCGATGCGGCTGATGATCGTCGGCCATTGATGCTTGGCGAGGTCCAATTGCACGCGGGTGGCAGTGCCACCGCTGAACAGTTTGGCCCGGTCAGCCACCAGTACTTCAAGCATCTGCGGCGGCACCTTGGCGAACTTGACCGCCAGGGATTCGGGCTGGAACACCAGCGCCACAGCGTGAGAGAACACCTGCGAATCGGCCCAGGCGGCGAAGCTTTGGGTAACCAGTTCAAGGCCTTGGGGAAACAGCGCGGGGGCGGACTTTTCCTGCTCCAGACGGTGAGCGATCAAGGCGGTGTCGCAGTAGATATCGGCACCGACCTGCAACACCGGCGTCTTGCGGTAGCCGCCAGTGAGGGCGGTCAAGTCAGGTTTGGGCATCACCGGCGAGATCAACACCGAGCGCCAGGACAAACCTTTGAAGCCCAGCAGCAGTCGGGCTTTTTCAGCAAAGGGGGACTGCGGGTAGTGGTGCAGGATCAACTCAGACATGCCAGGCTCCGCTTCAATAAATGAGCCGCTAGCTTAGCCTGCAAAACCGCGCGTGGGAGCAATGGGAACCCATCAGTCAAATCTATGAACCACTCGCTGCCAGACACTCCTTGGCGCTCTTCTTCAGCTTCTTGATCAGCCGTTCCTGGCGCAGCGCCTCGCCCTTGCTCGCGCATTGCTCGGTATACACCAACGCCACGGCAGGGCTGGACAGGAAGAAACGCGCGCCCTTGCCACTCTGGTGCGAGGCAAAGCGGCGCACCGGGTCATTGCTGATGCCGCAATACAGCGAGCCATTGGCGGCGCGCACCAGGTAGACAAACCAGGGTTTGGGTTCAGAAAGATCAGTCACAGGTCGATTCGGCAAACCAAAGGAGTGCCAATCTTATCAACGACCGGCCTGGAATGCCTTCAGGCCTTTGAGTGCCTGGGCGCGCACGGCGTTTTTCAACGCGGGTGACCAACCCAGCAACAGCCCTTTGAGGCCCAAGGCCTGGCGCGACCAACGCCACAGATCGAAATGGTCGTGGTGCTCGCAGATCTTGCCATCGCGAAACACAAACCGTGCGCCGATATCGTTGACCACCGTATTGCCGGTGGCGCTGAACAGGTAAGTCGCTACCCAATGCGCGCTGCCGGTGGTTTCGTCACTGCGTATATGGTCGAAGGTCAGCGAAAAGTCCTTGGCGCGGGTGGTCAGCATGCGCCACATATCGCCAGCATCACGGCCACGCAGCTCGCCGAACGCCGGATCGCTGAACAGTACGTCGTCGGTGTAGCAGGCGGCCATGGCCTCGGCGTCCAGGCGTTGGAAGGCACTGTAGAACTCGGTGATCAGAGCGTTGTGGGCATCACTCATGGGCAGGTTTCGCACGATAGTCAGGGGTGTTGAACGATAGTCCGCGCGGCGAGGGAAAGCCATGCCCCCTGAGTGATACCCGGCGGGGCTACATATACTTGACCTCCATGGTGGCGCTGCCGTCTAAATAGATTTCTTCGTCCATCGGCAGATAATTCTTGTGCGCGAGGGTTGTGGTTACTATTACATCCAGTTTGAAGGTCGTCATGGCCAAGGGCGTGAGTGCTGCGCTACTCGGGTCTTTGGCGGTGCGCCTGAAGCCTGGCTGCCAGACCGCATTGTTGGCATACACCCACTCATTACCATCCCAGGATTCGATCAATTCTGCGGGTTGATCGTCAGCGGTAGCATTGGCCATTTGCAGTCGGTACCTACCGATCTTTTGACCGCCGCTGGCCAGGCTCAAACCAAAATGTGACTTATCCCCCGACTGATACGGAGACGTCGCGGTACCGGCGCGGTTATCCGTAATGTTAACGGCCATCAACATCGGCCCACTGCAGTCAACTTTCAAATTCAGCGTAGCGTCTGGCAGTTCTTTCTCGCCCGACGCAGGGAAGTCCTGAAACGAGACTTTCCCATGATCCACCACCCCATTATTGGACAAGGTTGGCGTACACGCCGACGGCGTGATCACACCCACGACACTGAGGTCCGCGCTGGACGCAGCGATTGCATTGGAACCACCGACGAGCAAGCAGCCGGCGGTTATAAGCACACGAAACGATTGCATATTAATGCTCACTTTTCGGTCGATAATTAACAGCATAAACACGCGCACAGGGACGCACTGCCGAGCTGTAAGTTCGACTCAACTAAATAGACTAGGAATGTTATGCCGCCCCGTGAATAGCCGTGGCGACCCTGACAACTTAGTGGCTAATTCGTTAAGACTTAATACACATATTACGAATTCCACCGACGCTCCATTTAATTGAGCGCCGTCCTACAACTGCAACGCTCTACGGCACCATTCCAGCGGCACGCGCATAGGCAAACAAGTCCACATCCGTCGAAATACACAGCCGTTGCATAGCCGTGCTTTTTTGTTTGCTGATGGTGGAAATGCTGCGGTTGACCCGTGCCGCAATCTGGCTGACGGTCAAGCCACTGGCAAGCATGCGCACCACCTCTCGCTCCTTGCCGGATAACTGCGGCTGTTGCGACTGATCGCCGCCGCCAGCTTCCACCAGTTGCTCGCGCAGAGACTCACTGGCGAAGCTCTGGCCAGCACACACGGCCTTGATCGCCTGGGGCAACTCCTTGGCCGAGGCATTTTTGGCCACGATGGCTCGAGCGCCATGGGCAAAAGAAGCACGCAAGGTGGCGATATTGGCAAACATCGTCACCAGAATCACCGGCAACCCCGGGTACTGGCGACTCAACAGGCTCAGCAAACCGTAGCCGTCGGCCTGTTGGCCGCCAGGCATGGCGAAGTCAGTGATGAGTAAGTCGCAGGGGACCTTAGCCAACAAGCTAAGCAGTTCATCGGGACCACTGGCCTCACCGACCACCTTGCATCTACCGCCCGCCTCGATCACCACTCTCTGCCCGATACGCACGATGGGATGATCGTCAGCAATAATTACTCGAAGCATAGCTACCCACGGATGATGGCAAATTGAATCCGCGCAAAATACCCCCGCCGTCGCTCCTCAACAACCGCCAAACAGAAGCACTTTTTAGCCGCGCCCAATGCCAGATAGCGGACGCCATAAAACCTACAAAATAAAAGGAAAGTACTCACATCTAAAAACTACAATGCAAAAGAATAAATTCCTACAAATCGAAGCGTCATATCGTACTCACGTACGCGAAGTAAAGTTTGAGGTCATGCTCAAACGCCTTCAAGCTGCACAGGCTCGATCCGATACCATCGGCGCGGACCCGTTCAATCAACAAACCACCCTGCATTTCCAGATCATCACACCCTAAAAACGCCAGGCTTCCCAACAAACGATGCAACCGCTCCAGCACGACCTGTGCGTTCGCTGTAAGGCGCGCATATGCCAGCGCCGCACAGTCCTTGCGGGCTTCGCGCAACAGGCTGTCAAGCATCTGGTTCACCACGAGTTCGCTGCCGAACGTCTGGATCAGGTCCGCTCGGGTCGGCCAGGCCCTTAAGCCCCCAGGGGCAGATGGCGAGACGCCGCATGGCGGGCCCGGCAGCCAACGCCCCAGCACATCGTACAGCTGCGCAAACGTCAGTGGCTTGACCAGCCACGCATCCATTCCGGCATCACGGCAGCGCTGGGGATCATCAGCCCGCAGGTTGGCGGTCAGCGCGATGATCGGCACCCGTCGATAGCCATTTTGCTGCTCGTGAAGGCGTATTGCACGGGCCAGGGCATAGCCATCCATCAGCGGCATTTGACAATCGCTGATCACCAGATCGAAGCGCCTGCGGGTGATCGCCGCCAAGCCTTCACAACCATCACCGACCACTTCATGGCCGAGCCCGAGTTTTTCCAGAAGCCAGCCCAACAGCGCTCGATAGGCCGAATGATCTTCAGCCACCAGTACCGCCATTTGGCGCCAGTGATCCGGGGGAGAAAAATGGAAAGGAACCTGCTGTGAAGAGGTATCGCTCGAAAGCACTCTCGCTCACCTCGTTGAAGTTGTCGGTAATGCAGCGCTGGTAGTCCCGAAAAAGGGCTGAGGAGCGCTGACGCGACAGTCAAAGGCGAGGCACTTTGCAGCGTCTTATGACATTCACATGACTGTCATCGCGGCAAAAAAATAGCGCTTGAAGACCGTGATGGCGATACAACAACTACGAAACTGATGATTTACCTACATTAGCAGTCAATTATTCCGACACAAGTAAGTCCCTTTTCCCTCACTCGCAGCATTGTCGTAATTGTTGCATGTCGCCAGCGCAGACCTGTCGCTAGATTACTGCCCACTCTTGCCAGGGGCGGTCTATGGCCTCCCTGAGCATTCCCCCGAAAACATGAGTCGACGTCTGACTGTGCGCGCCGATACGTCATTACGCGACAAGCCGACCCGTACTGGAACCTACTGAAATGAACACCGTATTCGCCTTGTTAAGCACCGCGCTGTTGCTCACCAGCACCTCAACGGTTTTTGCCGCCAGTAGCACAGACTTGACCGTCAAGGGCCTGATAACACCCAGCGCCTGCACGCCCGGTCTTTCGAGCAACGTAATCGACTACGGAAAAGTCTCGGCCAAGGATCTGAAACCGGACGCCTACACGCGGCTCGGCGATAGCCTCCTGCAAATGACGCTCACCTGTGATGCCCCGACCCTGATGGCCCTGCAAGGCGTCGATAACCGAGGCGATGCCTATGACTCATATAACGCCTACGGCCTGGGCCTGGTCAGCGGTAAAAAACTGGGTGGCTATACCCTGGCGTTCAGCAATGCAATGAACAACGGCGCGGCGATTTCCGTGCTTGAGTCGGGCGATAACGGACGCACCTGGAAGGAAAACTACCTGGGTGACACCTTGCCACTCTCCTTCCTCGCTTCGTTTGGCGATCAATCAACAGGCAACTGGGCCCCCACGCCAGTCCAGAACGTCACGTCAGACCTCAACGTGCAAGCCATCATCTCCCCCACCGCGGGGATGGACCTGAGCAACGAGGTACCGATCCTCGGCTCCGCCACCCTGCAAGTGCGCTACCTGTAACCCACCGGCTTTACTGCATCGCTCACAAGGACCTGTGCCCATGGAGAAATTCCCCCCCGCCGCTCTTGCCCTTCTGCTGGCAGCCTGCGCACCCGGCGCACTCGCGGCCAGTCATGCCGACTTGAGTGTCACCGGGATCATTACCCCCAATGCCTGTACTCCATACCTGACCAATGACGGCGTGATCGACCACGGAAAGATGGCCGTCAAGGACCTGCAACAGACGAAGCCCACGTTGCTGGACCCCGCTGAAATGCAACTTGAAGTGCATTGCGACGGCGAGACACTTTTCACCCTGACGACCTCGGACAATCGCGCTGGCACCTCGGCCATCAACCCGGCGCATCACGGCCTGGGGACCACTCCTGAAGACGAGAAGCTGGGGAGTGTCGCCTTCACGTTATTCGATCCGATTGCGGATGAAACCGCAGTCAACGTGATCGTCTCGCGCAACGGCGGCGCCAGCTGGAGCTTATCGCCCTACTTGGGGCATGAGGCACTGACGTCGTTCGCAGCGACGGGAGGCCCGAACACCCCCGTCGCCATCAAAGACCTGCGGGCGAGGCTGCGCGCATTCACCATCATCGTGCCGTCCCGCGACCTGACCCTGCTTGATGAAGTGCCTATCGACGGCCAGGCCACGCTGCAACTCAAGTACTGGTAATTGCGCTTTTTCTTCCGTTCCTCATTAGGAGCAACACCATGAGTAAGTCCCTCAACACCCTGATCGGCAGCCTGATGTTGGCAGCCGCCAGCACTGCCTTTGCCGCCTCCAGCACCGACCTGACGGTCAAGGGCCTGATTGTCCCGAGCGCCTGCGTCCCGGGGCTTACCAACGGCGGGGTCGTGGATTACGGCAAGGTTTCGGCCAAGGATTTGAATGCCGACAAGTCGACCTCTCTGCCTATCCAAATCCTGCAGTTTACCCTCGATTGTGACGCCGAGACCCTGGTGGCCATGGAGGCCAAGGACAACCGCGAAGGGTCTGACTCCAACAACGATTTCATGGAATTTGGCCTGGGCATGATCAATGGCACGGAAAAACTCGGCGGCATGGAACTCAAACTGTTTAACCCGCTTTCCAATGGTGCATCGATCAGCACCATCGGTTCCTACGACAATGGCGCCAACTGGAGCTCCGAGCGCCAACTGATGCGCGACAACATCCTCGCGCCAGCCGCAACCGGTGTGAATGCGCCCATTCCAGTCCAGCAATGGACTGCCGACCTTCACGTCATGCCCTTTATCGCCAAAACCAGCGGGCTGACCCTCACCAACGAGGTCGCCATCGACGGCTCGGTGACCCTTATCGTGCGCTACCTGTAATTCCATGCGCATCGAACAAGGGCAGGTCTTCACGCCTGCCCTTGCCCTGTACACAAACGATGAACAAGGCAACCGGTGAACTTTCCTCATGAAGCCCATCTCTTCACGCCTTCTTGCCCTGCTTTACGTGCTCGGCACCAGCTCGTTGGTAGTGGCGGCGTCCAGCACCGAGTTGAACGTTACCGGCTTGATAACGCCCAGCGCCTGCACCACGACGTTGTCGCCCGACAGCATCGTCGACCACGGCAAAGTGCCGGCGCACACACTCAACCAGTACGAGTTCAAAGACCTGCCCACTCAAGAACTGGGCCTGGAGGTGAGCTGCAACCAACCGGTGCTGTTCGTACTGGTAGGCGTGGACAATCGCGCCGACTCCTCCCTGGGGCCGGGTTTTTATTACGGCCTGGGCAACAATACTCATGCGCCCACCGAGCGGCTGGGCATGATTTCCCTGACCATTCGCCAGGTCACGGCCGACAACCAGCCCGTACTGGTGCTGGCCTCCAGCAACCAAGGTGAGACGTGGTTCCCCGAATCCAAGGCCTACCCGAACAACTACATGGGCTTCGCCAGCCCGGGCACGCTGGTGCCGGAACCCCATCGCCTGGTGAACGCCACCCTGCAAATCAACACATCCATCAACGCCGCCACCTATTTGACCCTCAAGCAGGAAGTGCCGCTGGACGGTTCAATCATGCTTGACCTGAGGTATTTGTAGCCATGACTGCCCTACCCGTTTTGACCCGGATATTCATCTGCGTTCGCCTCACAGGTCTTTACCTCGGCGCGCTGGCGCTGGCGATCGGCAGCCCTGCCGTGGTGTTGGCCGATGGTATGGTGCCCGACACCTCGGTGGTGATCGTCAACGAGGCCGACGGCGAAGCCTCAGTCACCGTAACCAACACCGACGGTAAGCTGGCCCTGCTGCACGTCACCCTTGAAGACATTCCCGAAGACACGGCGACGCTGCTGTTTGTGACTCCGCCCTTGGCTAGAGTCGAGCCGGACAAGAGCCAACTGATCCGCTTCATCCTGCAATCGCCCGAGCCACTGACCACCCAACGTTTGAAACGGGTGACCTTTGAAGGCCTGCCCCAGGGCCGTTCGGCGGCCCTGGCTGGGCATGCACAGGTGGGCGTGACGGTGCGCCAGAACCTGCCGGTGATCCTGCACCCCAAGGGCTTGGCCCCCAACCGCACGCCCTGGACTGGGCTGGAGTGGCGCTTGAGCCAAGCGCAATTGAGCGTGCACAACCCGACACCTTACGTGGTGCGCCTGGCCCAAGAACTACGGCTGCTGCCCGGCAGCGGTTCGGCCTTGTTGCCGCGCACCTATGTGCTGCCAGGTGAAACCCTGAGCGTGACCGCCACAGGCACCGGCGCCAACCGCGTGCAACTGCAACCGGCCACAGTGTATGGCTTTGCCGTGGCGCCTTACGAAGCACCCATCACCTTATAAAAAAGAGTGGCCCGCCAAAGCCACCCAATATTTGAGTACGACCTTGTGAGCACAGCATGACTGACAGCGACGGCAGAGCCGTGCCTGGCGTTTCACCGCGCCACGCACGCAGAATACTGACGAGTCTGGCACTGACCCTGGGCGGCGCACTGCCGTTCGGCGCGCCATTGGCGAGCAACCTGCTCGCCGGCTCTTTCGACCCCCAGACCCTGTCCCGGCGCGGAATCGACCCGGAACTGGCCAACCAACTGCTGCAAGCCCCGCGTTTTGCACCGGGCCGGCATGCGCTCAACCTGAGTATCAATGGCCAGCGCCGTGGCCGCGTCGACGTGGCGTTCGACCGCCAGGGCGGCCTGTGTTTCAGCCGTGCCCTGCTGGATGCGGGCAACTTGATTGTGCCCGATGACGACGGGACGACCACCTGCCATCGCTTTATCGAACGCTACCCGCAAACCGTGATAGAGCAGGACCCGGCCGGTCTGGGCCTGGCGCTGGTGGTGCCGACCGACGCGCTGCGCCCGGCCAAGCAGGATATTTCCGGCTACCAGACCGGCGGCAAAGCCTTGCTGCTCAACTACGACCTGACCGGCCTCTACAACGAGTTTGGCGATAACAGCAGCCGCTTCGGCTCGGCCAACACCGAGGTCGGCTTCAACGCCGGCGACTGGATCGTGCGCAGCCGGCAGGTCAAGACCTGGCAGGACAGTAGTTCGCGCACCACCCACCTGGACGCCTACGCCCAGCGCACTTTTGCCGAGCAGCAGGCGGTGTTGCAGGCCGGGCAAATCAGCCTCTACAACCCGGTGCTGGCCGGCACGCAGATTACCGGCGCCCAGGTGCTGACCGAAACCGCGTTGCAGGACCAGAACCAGGGCGCGACCATCACCGGCATCGCTAACAGCCCGGCCCAGGTGGAAATCCGCCAGAACGGCGCGTTGATCCACTCCACCGTAGTGCCCGCGGGGCCGTTTGCCCTGGCCGACGTGCGCCGCTTGAACAGCCGTTCCGACGTGGAAGTCACGGTCAAGGAAACCACCGGCGAAGAACGCCGCTTTACCGTGCCCGCCGCCATGCTCGGTCTGGGCCTGCCCGCGCCGGGCTATTCGGTGGCGGCTGGGCGCATGCGGCAGATCGGCAACAGCGACGCCCAAGAGCCTTGGGTGATCAGTGCGGGCTGGAGCGGCCCAGTGCACCCTCAACTCAGCGTCAGCGCTGGCGGGCTGGTGGCGGATGCCTATCGCTCGGCGGGTGCAAGCCTGGGCTGGTTACCCTGGCAGGACAGCCAACTGCAGTTCACCGCACAGGCAGCCCAAGCCAGCCTCCAGCGCGAGGGAACAGAGCGCGGCGTGCAAACCGACCTGTCCTGGTCCCAGCGCCTGAGTGACAGCTGGGCCGTAAGCACCGCAGGCTCGTGGCGCTCCCAGGGTTACCGCGACCTCGAGGATTCAACCTACGTCGGCAATAGCCAAGAGCAACAGCGCACGCGTTACCGCGACCAGCAAAGTTTTACCGCGTCCTGGGCGCACCCGACGTTGGGGGCGTTCAGCGCCGGGGTCGCGCGCACCGCCTCGTATGACGGTGAAAGCAGCAGCCGTGCGCTGGCATCGTGGGGCACCAGTTTTGGCCAGGTGTCGGTGTCGGCCAGCGCCGAATGGCAAGTGGGCGGCCGCCAGCAGAACGACGACAGTATTTACCTGAACATCAGTGTGCCGTTGGGTGAGAGCCGGCGTGGGCGCGCCTGGGTACGCAATACCGGGGGCGAGCACCGCCTCGGTGCGGGCGTGAGCGAACAACTCAACGATCAATTGAGCTACCGGGTAGGCGTGGAACGCGACAGCCGTGACCGTGAAGTGGAGTCGTCGGTCGGCGTATCGGCGTTGCCGTGGTACAGCCAGCTGGACTTCAACTACACCCGCAGTAACGACGAGCGTGCCAGCTATCAAGGCGGCGCCCGCGGTGGCGCGGT
This sequence comes from Pseudomonas sp. 1152_12, assembly GCF_052850675.1. Classification (NCBI taxonomy): domain Bacteria; kingdom Pseudomonadati; phylum Pseudomonadota; class Gammaproteobacteria; order Pseudomonadales; family Pseudomonadaceae; genus Pseudomonas; species Pseudomonas sp. 1152_12. The sequence goes on from NZ_VXCW01000006.1 coordinate 402,103, forward strand.
GTTACATGAGGACGGCGTGACCTTCTCGCCATACCCGGTGCGCGACACGTTTGCCGTAATGTCGGTGGGCGACATGGCAGGGATCAAAGTCAGCACCCCAAGCGGCCCGGTATGGACCGACTGGCAAGGCCAGGCGGTGGTGCCGCAACTCAACGCCTATGGCCGAAGCCCGGTGGAAGTGCAGGCGCGCTCACTGCCGCGCAATGCTGATATCCACAACGGCCTGGCCGTGATCGCTGCCGGACGCGGTGCAGTCGACAAGGTGCACTTCGGCGTCGCCCTCACCCGTCGCGCCCTGTTGAACGTGACCACCGACAGCGGCCAGCCGTTGCCACGCGGCGCCACCGTGAGCAGCGCCGACGGCGAGTTCATCACCCTGGTGCAGGAAGGCAGCCAAGTGTTCCTGCCTGACGTACTTGACCCACGCGCGCTGTGGGTCAAGGCACCGGGGCAGCCACGTTGCCGACTGGACTTTGAACTGCCCAAACACGCCGATCCCGACGTGTATTTCGAAACCGCACCGGCCCGGTGCCGCCAACCATGAGGATGTCCACCATGGGCCTGAAACACGCGTTATACCCCTTGGGTTTTGTGCTGCTGAGCGCAAATGCCTGGGCCGCCGAAGAGTGCCAGCTCAACCTCAGCCAGGCGCAGCTGGATTTTGGCCTGATGAACCGCGCCGTGGCGTTAGTCCCCGCGCCTGAGCGATTGTTGGGGGAACGGCGTATCAGCCTGACGCTGAATTGCCCGCAACCCACCGACATGAGCCTGTTTTATCGCGCACTGGGCGCCGGGCCGGAGCGTTTTCGCTTTACCGAGCGCGGCAGCTATGGCCTGCGGGTCAGTGAAGCGCTGCTGGACGGGCAGGCGGTGGAACTGGGTGTGATTGCAGGCCAGGGGCTGCCCCCCTCCGCTATCAGCACGCATCTGGCGTGGCAACCCGACCACGGCCTCGTGCCGATGCGCGCAGGCATGCCGGTAACCGGGCGCAACTTGTCATTGCAGATCGACGCCAGTGCCTGGGCCCGCGAAGACGCCGCGCGGGTGCGCGATGCCGTGACCTGGGACGTCGCTGGGCTGTTCGACGCCATCACTGCCGGGCGCTCGCGGGAACTGCGCCTGCAAGCGCGCTTTGCGCCGGCGGCGTGTACACCCATCCTGTCCAACGGTGGCCATGTGGAGTTTGGCAAGCTGTCGGTCAGCGACCTGAATCTGGACCAGGACACCCCTCAGGCCCCACGCACCTTGTCGCTCAGTGTGACCTGCGATGGGCCGACCGCCTTCGCCGTTCGCATGCAGGACAACCGCCAGGGTTCGGCGACCGGCGTCGCCGATGAAAGCACTTATGGATTAGGCCTGGACGCTCGCCAACAGAAAATCGGCCGCTATCGGTTGTTGTTCGACACGGATCGCATCACCGCCGACAACTTCGCCCAAGTCTTTCAAACCCACTCCGCCACCGACCAGGGACCGTGGAGCGGCGCCAGCGCGGGGGTCGTTGCCGTCGGCGCTAATCGCTACCTGGGTTTTGGCGCTGCATCCGGCAGCACCAGCGGCCCCAGTGCCATTCAAAACCTCAATGCCACGCTGAGCCTGGAAGCGATGATTGCGCCTCTTGGTTCGCTGGATTTGAGCAGCGAGGTGCGGCTGGATGGCTCGGGCACTCTCGAAATTTATTATTTATAGGTTCATAACATGCAAGCGTTTCTGATCTCTCTGACCACCCTGGCATGCCTGGCCACAGCCTTGGCGGCCCAAGCAGCCTCAACCGTTGATCTGAGCGTCAGCGGGTTGATCACTCCCAGTGCCTGCGAGCCCAGCTTATCCAACGGCGGTGTGTATGACCTGGGCAAGATTTCCGCCAGCGACCTGCACGTCGATCAACCCACCAGGCTTGCGGTCCACAACCTGCCCCTGGCGATCACCTGTGAGGCATCAACGCTGCTGGCGATTGAGCCGAGGGATAACCGCCTTGGGTCCAGCTACGATGAAAGCCCGACTCGATTCGGCCTGGGACACGTCAGTGGCGACAACAAGCTCGGCTACCTGTCTTTGCGCCTCAACTCGATCATGGCCGATGGCGTCGGTATGTACCCCCTTGGCTCAACCACGTCCTCAAGTTGGGCTCCGACAAGCCTGCTGTCGAACGCCTTCCTCACGTCGTTTACTTCCGTGCCCACGGGGTTGACGCCGACACCGATACAACAATTGAACGCAGACCTGCAGATCACGCCGACCATCGCCCCTGCCAGCACCTTGCCGCTGACAGAACAGATGCCCATTGATGGTTCCGTGACCCTGACCATGACGTACTTATAGGAACTGAATCATGAAAATCTTGTTGAGCACATTAACTGCCGGCGTGTGGCTGACCAGCCTGTCTGCGGCCAACGCCGCGTCCACCGCCGAGCTGACCGTGGGTGGGCTGATCACACCCATGGCCTGCACGCCCGTGTTGTCCGCTGGCGGGTTGATCGATTTCGGCAAGATCTCTCAGAAGGACCTCAACCAGACCACCGGCACCCGGCTGCCACTTAAATCGCTGACGCTGACCGTCAGTTGCAACGCCCCTGGCCGTTACGCCTTGCGCATGCGCGATAACCGCGACGGCACCGCCCATGTCAACAGCGAGATCTATTACGGGCTGGGGCTGGACAGCGCAGGCAACAAACTCGGCGTGTACTCGGTGAGTTTCGATCCCAAGCAGACCGTGGCCGATGCCCTGCCGGTGACCTACGGCACCGAGTCCACCACCGGTGGCCTGGCCTGGCGCACGTCCAACAGCAACCCCATTGATATCGGCTCCAAGAGCTTACTGGGCTTTACCGATGTGGTCGGCAGCACCGCCGGACCGTCGGCGATCAAGAACCTGACCAGCACCCTGACATTGGAAGCGGTGATCAACGCCAAGCAGAACCTGGACCTGAGTGTGGAGACGCCCATGGACGGCTCCGCCACGTTGGAAGTGGTCTATCTCTAACCCTGGAGTTTTTCGCTGGCGGCCTGCACATACAACGCACGCCCGGCGCCGAGCCCGGCGATGATCGCGCCCAGCCCGATCACTGCGAAGATCCAGCCCACGGCGTTCCAGCCGCCGGTCCAGTCATGCACCAGGCCGACCGCGAAGGGGCCCATGGAAGCCAGCGTGTAACCAATGCCTTGGGCCATGCTCGACAGGTTGGCCGCCACGTGGGAATCACGCGAGCGCAGCACGATCAGGGTCAGCGCCAGGCTGAAGGTGCCGCCCTGGCCCAGACCCAACAGGATCGCCCAACCCCACAAGCCATCAAGTGGGGCATACAAGCAACCAAACAAGCCGCCAAGGGTCAGCAGCATCACCACCACGATGGCCAGGCGCTGGTCCTTGCCACGCGTAGCCAACCACGGCGCGGCGAGGGAACTGGCCAATTGCACGATCACCGAACCAGACAGCACCAGCCCCGCCTCGGTCGCCGTGAGACCGCGGCCAATCAGAATAGAAGGCAACCAACCAAACACGATGTAGGCCAGTGAGGATTGCAGGCCCATGTACAACGTCACCTGCCAGGCCAGCGGATCGCGCAACAAACCTTTCACGCGGTAGGCAACTTGATGCGCGCCGTGTTTTTGCCCCACTTGCGGCAACCAGAACAGCGCCGCCACCAGCGCCGGCAGAATCCAGAAGCCCAAGCCGATGTTCCAGCTGTCACCGAAATACTTGCTCAGCGGCACCGTCGAACCGGCCGCCAACGCGGCGCCCAAGCACAGCGCCATGGTGTACACGCCGGTCATGGTGCCGGCCTGCTTGGCAAAGTCGCGCTTGACGATACCCGGCAGCAACACACCGATGATGCCGATGCTCGCACCGGCAATCAGGCTGCCGGCGAACAGGCCGACCTCACCGAAGGAGCTGCGCAGAATGATCCCGGCCGCCAACGTCAGCAGAATCCCCAGCACCACCCGCTCAGCGCCGAAGCGCCGCGCCAGGATCGGTGCCATCGGCGCAAACAGCCCCAGGCACAACACCGGCAAGGTGGTCAGCAAACCGGCTTTGGCCGCCGACAGTCCGAGACTGTGTGATACGTCAGCCAGTAGCGGCGACAGGCTCGACAGCGCCGGGCGCAGGTTCAGCGCCACCAGGATCAGGCCCAACAGCAACAGCCACGGCCGCGCGACCACCGGCGGGGTATGCTGCACCACGTCGTCGTCGGCTTCGGCGTCGATCAGCAGCGCATTGAGTTCGGTGGTGCGTTTGGCTTCAAGGTTCATTGATCAACTGCCGGCAGAGGGATTTGGCGCGTTCCGGGTCTTGGTGCTCCACGGCGTCGAGCAGGGCGACATGCAGGTCGAACACGGCCTGGCGCCGCGGTGAGATGTTCAGGGTCTGGCGCAACTGGGCGCCGACAATGGCGCAGAAGTACTGATACAACTCGCTTAAGGCCGGGTTGTGCGCGGCGTCCACCAAGTGCTTGTGGAACACCAGGTCGGCACTGATATAGGCCTCCAGGTCACCGTGGTACAGCTCGGCGCTGACGCTTAAGGCTTGGCGTAAATTTTTCAGGTCTTCAGCTGTGCGGCGCAACGCCGCGAGCCCAATGGCCTCCACTTCCAGAATCTGCCGGGTCTCTTGCGCCTGCTCCAGGGTGCAGTGAGACAGCGCGCGCATCGCGCCCAACGGGTCGGTCATCGAGCGTAAATAACTGCCGTCGCCCTGGCGGATTTCGATCAAGCCGCAGAACGCCAATACACGCATGGCTTCGCGCACGGTGTTGCGGCTGATGCCCAGCTCGGCGGACAACTCGGGCTCGGTGGGCAGGCGCTCGCCGATGGCCCATTTGCCTTCGGTGATGCGCCGACGCAACTGCTCCAGGGCCTGGTCGACGAGGGAGCGTTTGATCAGGGGGACGATGTCTGTCATGGGCTTTGCGTTTTTGTCCAATCATAGGATGAATTTTCCTACAGCCTATGAGGAGTTGCCTGCAAAGGCAACGCACTAGGGTTCATAAGCAGCAAAAGGAGCAGTATTTTCGATTGGTAAAATCACCCTTAAAGGGATGAACCTATGAACACCCAACATTGCTTCATATGCGGCGCCCCCGACGCCATGGTGCGTTTTGAGGGCCGCAGTGAAACCCTGCGAATCAAAGGCATGGAACAGCGCATTGAGGCTCTATCGGGCTGGGAGTGCCAACTGTGCGAGGACGGCATGTATGACCCCGACAGCAGCGAACGCCATGCCAAGGCAAGTGATGACCTGCTGCACGCCGCTCGGCGGATGATAGGAGCCGAACTCAAGCGTATCCGCCGCAAGCTGCACCTCACGCAAAAAGAAACCGTGCAGTTGCTTTCCGGTGGCGGGCACAACGCATTCTCACGCTACGAACGCGGCGAAATAACGCCGCCCAAACCGTTGACGGTGTTAATGCGCCTGCTGGACCGTTACCCACATTTGCTCGCCGATGCCAAAGAGCTGGCCGAAGGTGCGGACCTGCGCAACGCCTTTACTTGCACGCCCCATAACGAAACACAAGATGCCCTCAAAACGTCTTGAACAGGCAAAAAAATAAACCCGGCACCAGGCCGGGTTTAGCGTTTCAAACATCGATCAATGCAAAATCTGGCTCAAGAACAACTGGGTCCGCTCATTCTGCGGGTTGTCGAAGAAGTCATTCGGCGCCGCCTGTTCCACGATCTCGCCTTTGTCCATGAAGATCACGCGGTTAGCCACGGTGCGGGCGAAGCCCATTTCGTGGGTCACGCACAACATGGTCATGCCGTCTTCGGCCAGGCCGATCATGGTGTCCAGAACCTCTTTCACCATTTCCGGGTCCAGCGCCGAGGTCGGCTCATCGAACAGCATGATTTTCGGTTTCATGCACAGGGCACGCGCGATGGCCACACGCTGTTGCTGGCCACCGGACAGTTGCCCCGGGAACTTGTGCGCCTGCTCCGGAATGCGCACGCGCTCAAGATAATGCATGGCAATTTCTTCGGCCTTGCGCTTGGGCATCTTGCGCACCCACATCGGCGCCAGCGTGCAGTTCTGCAGGATGGTCAGGTGTGGGAACAGGTTGAAGTGCTGGAACACCATGCCGACTTCACGACGGATCGCTTCGATCTGCTTGAGGTCATTGGTCAGTTCCACGCCATCGACCACGATGCGGCCCTGCTGGTGCTCTTCCAGACGGTTAAGGCAGCGGATGGTGGTGGACTTGCCCGAACCCGACGGGCCGCACAGCACGATACGCTCGCCCTGCTTGACGTTGAGGTTGATGTCTTTCAACACGTGGAACTGGCCGTACCACTTGTTGACGCCCTGCATCTGGATAATGCCTTCAGGGCTCACAGGCTGTTTGCTCGCTTCGCTCATAACAACAACTCCTAACGCTTGTGGCCTGTGTCGAGCTTACGTTCCAAATGAATGGAATAGCGCGACATACCAAAACAGAAAATCCAGAACACCAAGGCGGCGAACACATAGCCTTCGGTGGCCATGCCCAACCATTTAGGGTCAGCGGCGGCTTGCTTGACGCTGTTGAGCAGGTCGAACAGGCCGATGATGATCACCAGGCTCGTGTCCTTGAACAGCGCAATAACCGTGTTGACGAGCCCCGGAATCACCAGCTTCAGGGCTTGCGGCAGAATCACCAGGCCCGTGCTGCGCCAGTAACCCAGGCCCATCGCCGCGGCCGCTTCGTACTGACCTTTGGGGATCGCCTGCAAGCCACCGCGCACCACTTCAGCCACGTAGGCCGACTGGAACAGGATCACGCCGATCAGCGCCCGCAGCAGCTTGTCGATGCCCATGCCTTCAGGCAGGAACAACGGCAGCATCACCGAGGACATGAACAGCACCGTGATCAACGGCACGCCGCGCCAGAATTCGATGAAGGTCACGCAGATCACACGAATCGCCGGCATGTTCGAACGCCGCCCCAAGGCCAGCACAATGCCCAACGGCAAGGCGCCGGCGATGCCGACAGTGGCGATGACCAGTGTCAGCATCAAGCCGCCCCACCGGTTGGTGGGCACGTTGGTCAGGCCGAAGATGCCGCCGTGCAACAGGAAGTAGGCAATGATCGGGTATAACACCAGAAAGCTCAGCCCGTAGATCGCCTTGCGGTGAAAGCGCGAGATGAACAATGGCGCTACGCCGACGATGGCCAGCCACACAGTCAGGTCCACACGCCAGCGCAGATCGCCCGGGTAGTAGCCGTACATGAACTGCCCGAAGCGCTGTTGGATAAACACCCAACAGGCGCCCTCCTTGGTGCAATCGGCGCGCGTTGTACCGACCCAATTGGCGTCCAGGATCGCCCAGTGCAGAATAGGCGGCACGACCAGATAGATCAGGTAAAACGCAAACAACGTCAGCAGGGTATTAAGCCAACTGGAGAACAGGTTGGCGCGCATCCAAGCCATCGGCCCGAAGACTTTATTCGGCGGCGGCATGTCAGGTTTAAACGTATGCGTAGTCATGCTGGTTTCCTCACCGCTCGATCAGCGCAATGCGCTTGTTGTACCAATTCATCAGCAGGGAAATACTGATGCTGATCGCCAGGTACACGCTCATGGTGATGGCAATGACCTCGATGGCCTGGCCGGTCTGGTTGAGCACCGTGCCGGCAAACAGTGAAACCATTTCCGGATAACCGATACCGGCGGCCAACGACGAGTTTTTCGCCAGGTTCAGGTATTGGCTGGTCAGCGGCGGAATGATCACCCGCAGAGCCTGCGGGATGATGACCTTGCGCAGTGTCGGCCCAGGGCGCAGGCCCAGGGAACGTGCGGCTTCGGTCTGGCCGTGGCTGACAGACATAATGCCCGAACGCACGATCTCGGCAATAAAGGCAGCGGTGTAGACGGTAAGCGCCAGGGTCAGCGCCAGCAGTTCAGGAATCAATACCCAGCCGTCAACAAAGTTGAAGCCTTGCAGTCGGGGCATTTCCCAGCGCAGCGGCGCGCCGAAGATCAAGGCCCCCAACGCCGGAATGACGACAAGCAGCGCAAGCCCCACCCAGAATTTGTGGAAGGGTTCGCCGGTCGCTTCGAAGCGTTTGTTGGCCCAACGCGCCATCAACACGCTTGCCACAATGGCCACCACGATACTGACCATAAACGGCCAGAACCCGTCAGCGGCCAGCGCGGCCGGCATATTCAGTCCACGACTGCTAATAAAGAAGGTATCGCCGAAGTTATGGCTGTTGCGCGGCCCCGGCATGGTCAGGAACACCGCGAAGTACCAGAACAGGATCTGCAGCAGCGGCGGGATGTTGCGGAACACTTCCACATACACCGTCGCCAGCTTGTTGATCATCCAGTTCGGCGACAACCGGGCCACGCCAATGATGAAACCGAGCAGGGTCGCCAGGACTACGCCGATCACCGTCACCAGCAAAGTATTGAGCAGGCCGATCACAAAGACGCGGGCATAACTGTCCGATTCGGTGTAGTCGATCAAGTGCTGCGCGATGCCGAAGCCGGCACTGCGCTCAAGAAAGTCAAAACCCGAGGTGATGCCCCGGTGCTGAAGGTTGGTCTGGGTATTGTCGAAGAGGTACCAGCCCAGCGAGATCACCGCCACAATCGTGATGATCTGGAAGAGCCACGCACGCACTTTGGGATCGCTGAAGCTGAGCTTCTGCTTGGGTGCGCCGATTTGATTTTGCATGAAGTGCCCCGTAAATAATGGAACAGAACATCACCCGGTGGTTGGCCCACCGGGTGATAGAACCATCAACGATCAGCGTACAGGGGGTGCGTACTGAATGCCGCCGTTAGTCCACAGCGCGTTCAGGCCACGGTCGATTTCCAGCGGAGTGTTCTTGCCCAAGTTGCGCTCGAACACTTCACCGTAGTTACCGACTTGCTTGACGATCTGTACAACCCAGTCTTTTTTCACTTTCAAGTCTTTGCCGTATTCGCCGTCAGCACCGAGCAGACGGGCAACGTCCGGGTTCTTGGTGGATTTGGCTTGTTCTTCGACGTTTTTGGAGGTGATGCCGGCTTCTTCAGCGTTGAGCATGGCGTAGCCAACCCAGCGCACGATGGCCAGCCACTCGTCGTCGCCGTTACGCACGACCGGGCCCAGTGGTTCTTTGGAGATGGTTTCCGGCAGCACCACGTAGTCTTTCGGCGAAGCCAGTTTGCTGCGCTGTGCGTAGAGCTGGGATTTGTCCGAGGTCAGCACGTCGCAACGACCGGATTCCAGCGACTTGGCGCTTTCATCGGAGGTGTCGAAGGTGATCGGGGTATATTTGAGGTTGTTGGCGCGGAAGTAGTCAGAAACGTTCAGCTCGGTGGTGGTACCAGCCTGGATGCAGATGGTTGCACCGTCCAGTTCCTTGGCACTTTTCACGCCCAGCTTGTTGTTAACCAGAAAGCCAACGCCGTCGTAGTAGGTGATGAAGCCTGGGAATTTCAGGCCCATGCCCGCATCGCGAGAGCTGGTCATGGTGGTGTTGCGCGACAGGATGTCGATTTCGCCGGATTGAAGCGCGGTAAAACGCTCCTTGGCGTTCAACTGGCTGAATTTGACTTTGGTTGCATCACCGAATATGGCGGCTGCCACAGCGCGGCACACGTCAGCGTCGATCCCAAGGATCTTGCCCGTGGCATCCGGCACCGAGAAGCCTGGCAAGCCGTCACTCACGCCACATTGCACGAAGCCTTTCTTCTGCACGGCGTCCAGAGTAGCGCCAGCTTGGGCGAAACCACTGACACCCAGTACAGCGGCCGCGGTCACAATGGCCAGGGTGGATTTCAATACCTTCATTCAAACCTCCAGTTTTGCTCTTGTTGTGTCGGAGCTCGAACCTCAGCGCACCCTTATGAGGCGATATCGACCCGTGTTGGCTTTTTTTAGGGTCAAGCGGCATGAAGTTGTCGCAGTAATTCCAGTCGCTATCCCACAAGCGGCAGTCACTGATAGTGTTACCGTCCTAGGATAGTTCTGACATCGACCTACACGTAGCAAGCCCCGTACCAGAGTGGTGGCTGAGTTGTTTCAGCCCATGGTCAATAGAAAAACTTTCAACCTTGCGACATTCTCTTAACAGATCAACCTGTCGCGCACCGTTCCGACGCACCCAATCGGAGCGCACGCACATATATGGAGCAGACATGACCGAACCCTTGATTCTTCAGCCCGCCAAGCCCGCAGACGCCTGCGTCATCTGGTTGCATGGCCTGGGTGCCGATCGCTACGACTTCCTGCCGGTGGCCGAGGCGCTGCAGGAAAATTTATTGTCCACACGCTTTGTGTTGCCCCAGGCACCGACACGTCCGGTGACTATTAATGGCGGTTACGAGATGCCCAGTTGGTACGACATCAAGGCCATGAGCCCAGCCCGTTCCATCAGCCTGGAAGAGCTGGAAGCGTCGACCAAAATGGTCACGGACTTGATCGAAGATCAAAAAAGAACCGGAATAGACGCCTCGCGGATTTTCCTCGCCGGTTTTTCCCAAGGTGGCGCCGTGGTCTTCCACACCGCCTTTCTTAAATGGCAGGGGCCCTTGGGCGGCGTGATTGCCCTCTCTACTTATGCACCAACCTTTGGTGACGAGCTGGAATTGTCTGCGAGCCAACAGCGCACGCCTGCCCTCTGCCTGCACGGTCAGTACGACGACGTGGTGCAAAACGCCATGGGCCGAAGCGCCTACGAGCACTTGAAGAGCCGTGGTGTCACCGTGACATGGCAGGAATACCCAATGGGTCACGAAGTGTTACCTCAAGAGATACACGACATAGGTGCCTGGTTGGCCGCGCGCCTGGGCTGAAAACCAGCCATTATGTAGCCGTGTGACCAACGCACTACGCCGCGCCCGATTCTTGCATTACACTGGCCGGCGTACATTCCTTAATCAATTAATGAGATGACCGTGCTCAAAGCACTTAAGAAGATGTTCGGCAAAAGCGAGGCTGAGCCGCTCGCGCCAGTTCCCAGTGCTCCTGTCCCCAAGCCCGGCAACCGCATTGACGGTAAACAGCCAGAGCGGACCGCACCTGTCGCCGCACCGAAGAAACCACCGGTGACCCAGCCTGAACTGGAAAAAACTGCCGAGGCCGCGCCTGCTCCTGCGCCGAAAGCGCCCCGCCGCGAGCGCGCACCAAAAGCGCCCGTGACGCCCTGGAAACTCGAAGATTTCGTCGTCGAGCCCCAAGAAGGTAAAACCCGCTTCCACGATTTCAAACTGGCCCCGGAACTGATGCACGCTATCCAGGACCTGGGGTTCCCCTACTGCACGCCGATCCAGGCGCAGGTGCTGGGCTTTACCCTGGCGGGCAAAGACGCCATCGGCCGTGCACAGACCGGCACCGGCAAGACCGCCGCGTTCCTGATCTCGATCATCACCCAGTTACTGCAAACGCCACCGCCCAAAGAACGCTACATGGGCGAGCCGCGCGCACTGATCATCGCCCCGACTCGCGAGCTGGTGGTGCAGATCGCCAAGGACGCGGCCGACCTGACCAAGTACACCGGCCTCAACGTGATGACGTTCGTGGGCGGCATGGACTTCGATAAGCAGCTCAAGCACCTAGAAGCCCGTCACTGCGACATCCTGGTGGCCACCCCGGGCCGCCTGCTCGACTTCAACCAGCGCGGCGACGTGCATTTGGACATGGTCGAAGTGATGGTGCTGGACGAAGCCGACCGCATGCTCGACATGGGCTTCATCCCACAAGTGCGTCAGATCATTCGCCAGACCCCGCCGAAAAACGAGCGCCAGACCCTGCTGTTCTCCGCGACCTTTACCGAAGACGTGATGAACCTTGCCAAGCAGTGGACCACCGAGCCGTCCATCGTTGAGATCGAAGCGCTGAACGTTGCCAGCGAAAACGTCGAACAGCACATTTACGCGGTGGCCGGCGCCGACAAGTACAAGCTGCTTTACAACCTGATCAACGACAACGGTTGGGAGCGCGTGATGGTCTTTGCCAACCGCAAGGATGAAGTACGCCGCATCGAAGAACGCCTGGTGCGCGATGGCGTTAACGCTGCGCAACTGTCGGGCGATGTGCCGCAGCACAAGCGCATCAAGACGCTGGAAGGTTTTCGCGAAGGCAAGATTCGCGTGCTGGTGGCCACCGACGTGGCCGGACGCGGGATTCACATTGACGGCATCAGCCACGTGATTAACTTCACCCTGCCGGAAGTACCGGACGACTACGTACACCGCATTGGCCGTACCGGCCGTGCGGGCGCGGCGGGTGTATCGATCAGCTTTGCAGGCGAAGATGACTCGTATCAGTTGCCGTCGATCGAGACGTTGCTGGGGCGCAAGATCAGCTGTGAAACGCCGCCGACGCACTTGCTGCGGGCTGTGGAGCGCAAACGCCCGTAAGCTGGAATGCGATTAAAAATGTGGGAGCGGGCTTGCTCGCGAATGCGGTCTGTCAGTTAAAGATGTACTGACTGAGACGCCGCTTTCGCGAGCAAGCCCGCTCCCACATTTGCATCTCCACACACATTTAGTCAGCGGTTTATTTCCAGCGATCCGCCGCCGCGTGATCGCTGCCCCGCCCTTCCACCCAGCGCGGGCCCTCTGGCGTGTTCTCTTTCTTCCAGAACGGCGCGCGGGTCTTCAGGTAGTCCATCACAAACGCACAGGCATCAAATGCGGCCTGGCGGTGTGCACTGGCTGCCGCAACAAACACGATCGGCTCGCCCGGCTCCAGCGCGCCGATACGGTGCAGCACTTGCAGCTTGAGCAACGGCCAGCGCTGCTCGGCTTCCACGGTGATCTTGGCCAGGGCCTTTTCAGTCATGCCGGGGTAGTGTTCAAGGAACATCCCCGACACCTCGCGCCCATCATTGAAGTCGCGCACATAGCCGACAAAACTCACCACCGCGCCCACGCCGACATTGGCCGCGTGCATCGCGTTGACCTCAGCACCGGGGTCAAACGCCTCGGCCTGTACGCGAATAGCCATGCTCAACCTCCGGTCACGGGCGGGAAAAACGCAACCTCATCGCCATCGACGAGCGGCTCGTCCAGCGAACACAGCTCTTCGTTGCGCGCACACATCAAGCTGGACTCGTTGAGCACTGCAAACTCAGGGTCTGCCGCCAGCGCCAGACGCACCGTATCAACCGTGGCGAAATCGCCTTCCATCTCCAGCGAATCAAAGCCCACCGCCTCGGCGTAGCGCGCAAAAAACAACACGTTGATGCTCATGCCTGGTCCGCCTTGAAATGCCCGCTTTTGCCGCCGAGCTTTTCCAGCAGGCGAATACTTTCGATGGTCATGCCACGGTCCACGGCCTTGCACATGTCGTAGATCGTCAGCGCCGCGACGCTGGCCGCGGTGAGGGCTTCCATCTCCACGCCGGTCTGGCCACTGAGTTTGCAGCGCGCAAGGATATGCACAGCGTCCAGACCATCGGCGCGCAGCTCGACCTTGACGCCGGTGAGCATCAGCGGGTGGCACAGCGGGATCAAGTCACTGGTTTTCTTTGCCGCCTGGATCCCGGCAATACGGGCCACGGCAAACACGTCGCCCTTGGGGTGGGCGCCGTCGACAATCATTTTCAGGGTCTCGGGCAACATGCGCACCCGCGCTTCAGCCACGGCCTCACGGAACGTCACGGCTTTGTCAGTGACGTCGACCATATGGGCGCGACCTTGGGAATCGAGATGAGTCAGCACAGGGATACTCCTGATCAGGAGCGGCAATTGTAAACCTGTGAGTCAATTTTGCGCAGGGCTGTTTATCCCATGAGTAAAGGGGCGCAGTGCGCCCCTTTAGGGACAGCAGCCCGGGGTTAGAAGCGGAAAGTAAATCCAGCATTGATCCCATTGTTATTACCGCGATTGGACAGCAAACCGCTGTAGCTCAAGGACACCAGCGTGTCCTTGGTCAAGGCCATTTCCGCGCTGGCCTTGATCACCGCACCATCACGGGCGACGGGCACGCTATTGACCGCAAAGGCGGTGTTGCTGCCGGCGAACTTCAACGCAGCGTCACGATCGGTGTCGCCAAACTGATGCTCCCAACCCAGCTCACCGCGCAACGTCACCGCCGAGGTCGAGCTGACCGGCACTTGGGTATGCCCGCGCAAGCCCAAGGTCGAGAGTGTGGCGTCCTGGCTCTGCTTGCTGGCATGCAAGGCTGCGGCGCCGCCTTTCTCCTTGAACGAATCGCTCTGGTAGTTCAGGTACGTGAGGTTGGCGAAGGGTTCGAACAGGCTCCATTGGGTGTAACCGATCTCGGCAAACACTTGATCCGTGCGCGCGTTGTAGTCAGCTTTGTCATAGTCCGACTGGTTGGCGTAAGCCACGCGCCGCGAAGTGTCCAGACGGTGCCAGGTGGTGGCGCCACCCAGGCGTAGCGCTATTGCGTCGAAGCGCTTACCGCCGTAGACCGACAGATGATAGTTGTCGCTGTCTGCCGAAGCCGAGGCGTCACCGTTGAGATGGCTCTGGGTGTAGCCGGTCGCGGCGCCCAGGCGCCAGCCGTCGCCGACCTCGGTGTCCAGGCCCAGCAGCACACCGCTGGTGGACGACGAATAACCGCTGGCGTTGTTATCACCGTTGACGTTGTTGCGACCGCCGAGCAATTGCACCCAGCCACCGTTGTCACTGCTTTGGATCTGCGCACTGGAGTCCAGCGCCTGGGCCTGTTGCAGGCGACCATTGACCGCCTGTCGAATGTAACGACTGTCGGCCATTTGCGCCGCGGCCACATCCGAATGCAGTTGCCCCGACAATTGCTTGAACGCGTCCCGCGCCTGGGCGGCTGAGTCAGAGGCCAAGAGGCTTTCATACACGGGGCTGCCACTGCCCAAGGTCTCGGCCAGCGCTGCCACCGCGCGCTCGTTGCGAGTTTGCGCGACGCTGGCAAAGGTCGTCTGGTTACGCTCCACCGCCAGAGTCAGTTGGTTCGGTTGGTAATTAAACTGAGTACCAATAAACAGGTAGTTGGGCGAGATCGCCGCAAACTGGCCATTGATACCTTGGCTGGCGCTGAGGATATTGAACGGCTGGCCCAATAAACTACGCGCCTCGGTGGCCGACAGCAGGTTGGGGCTATTTTCCAACGACACGGTCACTACACCGCCGTTGAGGGTGGCGACGCCGCTGCTCTGGATCTGGTCGCTTCGCCCATTCGGGCCGACTTCCACGGCATACACCGAGCCCGAGTTGAAGGTCACGTCACCGGTGTGCAGCGTGCCGATCGAATGCCCCGGCGCCACGCGGCCGCCGTTATTCACGGTCAAGGCGCCCACCGTACCGTTGCCAGCTAATGTGCCGCCCAGCGTGGTCGCCACACCGTTATCCGCATTCAACGTGCCCACGGCGCTGCCATCCACGGTCACGGCAGAGGTCAACGAACCGTCCACCGACAGCTTGCCGCCGCGTACCCAAGTGCTGCCCGAATAGGTGTTCTGGCCTTCCAGCACCAGTTCGCCGTCGCCTGACTTGGCCAGGCTGCCAACATAGGTGTTACCGGTGAGCAAGTCCGTGCCGCGTGCCAACGTCGCCAACTCGCGGGCGTGGCCGATTTCGTACTGAAACTGATCGTCCGCCGAGGCATTGGCGGGCAAGCCGTTGAGCCAGCCTTTTTGCTGTTTGGTGGTAGCCCAGGTCGCCTGCTCGGTGGCGTCTTCCACACGCCGAGCACGAATGGCTTCGTCGGAAATCGGGTTGACCCAGATGTCGCGAGTCCCGGAGGGCAAGGCAACGGCTACCGAACCGAGGAACTGACCTGGGCCTTGCATGGCCTTTTGCAAATTGGGTAAACCCCAGCCACTGACCACACCCGGCACTTGCGGCGTACCCGGCGCGGCATCGTGCACCGGTTGCAGGTTATCGTAAGTTCGGCCACCGGTCAGGCTCCCCACGGGCGTGCCCGGCCCATCCGGCGCTTGCAGGCTGGAGGTGGTGAGCAACACATCGCGGGCCTGGCTGGCCGTCATGTAAGGGAAACGCTGAATCACCAGGGCCAAAGCCCCTGAGACACTCGGTGCGGCAGCGGATGTGCCATTGGCATTGGGGATAATTTCCCCTTCTGGCCCAGTGGACGGAATACCCGAAACGCCCATCACACACCACCACTTCGACGTGCCGCAGCGGTTGTATACCTGCGCGCTGGTCTCGTCATAGCCGGTGATGGAAAGGAACTTGCTTTCTATATCAGGCTTGAAAAACGGCAAGTTGGCGTTGGTGTCCGGGTTGGCACCGTGGCTGTCGTTGCCCGCCGAAATAATCTGGATAAACGTGTTTTGTCGCGCGGCATCGGCCATCGCGTCCATCCAGGTTTTCTGCCCTGAGTGGGCCTTGTCCCAAAACGGACGATAAGCGGCGGTCATGTCGCGCAGGTTATCGGCCGCGCTGTCGCCAACATTGCCGAAGTGGTTCTCCACGTCGTTGCGCGAGTTTTGCCCCCAGCTCTGGTTGACGATCGACACGTTCTTCGCGGCCAGCGCGTTGTAGCTGGCCATGAAGGCGTTGTAGTCGAGGTCATTGGAGCCTTGGAAACGGTTGTCATCGGTGCCGCCAGTATTGGCGACGAAGATATTCGCGTCGAAGGCAATGCCGTGCATGCCGGTGCCGTTGCGGCCGGCACCCAACACACCAGACATCTCGGTGCCGTGACCGTCGTTGATCGTCGGGTCGTACTCCCCGGAAATACTGAAGTGCTCGCCCTTTTGAAACTCGCCGTCCGGGGTGTCATGGATATAGCGCGGATGGGTGGCGTAGTACTCGCCGGTAGACGTCACCGCCTGCACGCGATCCTGACCCTGTGCATTTTTGCCCTGGAACTCGAAATGTTCGGTGAGGATGCCCGAGTCCAGCACGCCCACATTCACGCCCTTGCCGGTCATGCCCAAGGCATAGGCGTAGTACGCGTTGGTGCGGTCAAGGCCCGAGTTGACCTGAGCTTCGGGCGTCTTCCAGGTTTGCGCGTTGGCGCTCCAGTCACGGGTGGCGGCGGCCCAGGACTGGCCGGCGCTCAGTTGCCCGCTGAGGTTGCTGCTGACACCCGGTTCTACATAGGTGTAGGGCTTGGCAGCCGGCAGGTTGGCGATGATGGCTTTGGAGAAGTCGAGAATATTGGTGGTGTAGCGGCCGTTGTTGCTAAAGAGCCGGCTGCGGTAGTAATCCAGCCGCGAGGCATAGTCCAGCGGGCGCTTGGTATCGCCAAGCATGGCGCCAATGGTGAGGTTTTCCGGCTGCAGCTCGTAGTTTTGCTTGAGGGCTGAATCGAACTTGTCCGATTGGGCGGCAAAGTCCTTGGCGGCGAGGTCGACGATATCGGTGTACGCAAACCGCAGGTTTTTATACACGTCGGTGTCGGGGCCAAACGACGCAACGGCTTTTCTGAATGCCGACTCCAGCACTTGAGAGGTATAGGGGCTGGCGTCATCGGCCATCGCCATGGGCCCCTGGCTCAGCCATAAAGCCAGCCCGAGTGCGATGGGCGTGAGGGGTATCGATTTAAAACCTGTAGTGCGCTTGCTTGTTTGAGACAAGGTGAAGCCATTACCTGCTACGTCCATCATTCCGTTCCCTTTGGATATGTGCGTCGTCAATGAGCGATGTATCGGGCTTTTTGTAATAGGCAGGGTCACGCGAAAAAACCATAGGTTTTTTAAAACATCGTCGAATCAATCAGGTGGTTCTCCGACGGGGTCACGCAGCGGTCTTATTGTTTTTGCGGCGCGAAAAAATGTAACAAAATAATTACAAATCCCACAAGCACTCACGGCGCATTAACGAAGACAAATGTCGCCCACAACAAAAACCCCGAATTTCGCGAGAAATTCGGGGTTTTTTGTGGCATTTAGCCACTAACTACGACAGGACTGTGTCTACAAATGCGACTCGGCGTACTCGGCCAGAATTGAACGAGGCACCCCTTGCAGCGCGATATGCACGCCGTTGGGGAAGTCTTTGAAGCGTTCCGTCAGGTAAGTCAGCCCGGAGCTGGTCGCGGACAGGTAAGGGGTGTCGATCTGTGCCAGGTTGCCCAGGCACACCACTTTGGAACCGGCGCCAGCACGGGTGATGATGGTTTTCATCTGGTGCGGCGTGAGGTTCTGGCATTCATCGATCAAAATCAGGCTCTGCTGGAAGCTGCGACCTCGAATGTAGTTGAGGGATTTGAACTGCAACGGCACTTTGCTGAGGATGTAATCGACGCTGCCATGGGTGTTTTCGTCATCCATGTGCAAGGCTTCGAGGTTGTCGGTGATCGCCCCCAGCCACGGCTCCATTTTTTCCGCTTCGGTGCCGGGCAGAAAGCCGATTTCCTGGTCCAGGCCCTGCACGCTGCGGGTGGCGATGATGCGGCGATAGCGCTTGGTCACCATGGTCTGTTCGATCGCGGCAGCCAGGGCGAGGATGGTTTTCCCTGAGCCTGCGGCGCCGGTCAGGTTGACCAGGTGAATGTCCGGATCCAGCAACGCGTACAGCGCCAGGCTCTGGTAGATGTCACGCGGTTTCAGGCCCCAGGCTTCCTGGTGCAACAGGGGTTCCTGATGCAGGTCGAGGATCAGCAGCTTGTCGACCTGAATCTCTTTGATCCAGCCTACAAACCCCTGCTCGTCGATGATGAATTCGTTGATGTGCACCGCAGGCAGGTTGTCGATCAGTTGTACCTGGTGCCAGGTGCGGCCATGGTCCTGACGGGTTTCGACCTTGCTGACGAGGTCCCAGAAGGAACCGGTCACGGTGTGATAACCCCGCGACAGCATCGACACATCGTCGACCAGTTGGTCGGTACTGTAGTCCTCAGCAGCGATCCCACACGCTCGTGCCTTGAGGCGCATGTTGATGTCTTTGGTCACCAGCACCAGGCGCAGATCCTTGTCGCGCGCGTGCAGGTCGATCAATTGGTTGATGATTTTGTTGTCGTTCAGATTTTCCGGCAACAGGCTGTTGGGCTCGCTGCGCTTATTCATCAGAATCGACAGCAAGCCCTTGGGCCCGCTTTTGCCCCGCTGAATCGGCACGCCGACTTCAACGTCCTCAGGCGACGCTTCGCCCAACGTCTTGTCGATCAGGCGGATGGCCTGGCGGCATTCGGCGGCAACGCTGTGGTGGCCGCTTTTGAGTTTGTCGAGCTCCTCAAGCACGATCATCGGGATGGCGACGTGGTGTTCTTCAAAGTTAAGCAGTGCGTTTGGATCGTGAATCAATACGTTGGTATCAAGCACATAAAGGATTGGCTGGTCGGAAGAAGGGTTACGTCCATGATCATCCATACTCGGTCACCTTTGTGGGAGCCAGTCGACGCAATACCACAACAGTGCTGCGCCTCGATTCGACCACCGACTGCACCGCAGTGACGTCAAGTGCAGTGCCCACATGAGGAGTCTTGGAAGACGCCACCTGTGTTGCAGGTTTCGGCGATCTGCCTTCGTAATACCGCAAAAACCATGACAGGAAAAAGCACTTTGACGTTTTTTTGAAGTTTATTTTTCAGGATGACGAATAGCACTAGCCGAGTGCCAGCCCCCCCGTTAAAGTCGGAAGTCGGCCCGCATCGAAATGTCGCTTAAAATCACCCCAAAAACGCCTCCCCCCAACAGGGCCGGGCATTTTAGCCTTTTCAGCGAAACGCCTCCCGGCAGTCCTGCCAACCCAGCCCACTCTGCGCCGTTGCCTGCAGCAACATCGGCAATGCGACCCGCGCCTTGTCCTGGCTGTCGTGAAACACAATCACGCCTTTGCGCCATAGCAGCATCAGTGTCAGCACCCGCTGCGCCGACTCGTCAGCCTTGAGTTTGCCCGGCTCATCTTGGGAATCGATGTCCCATAGCGCTACCTGCAAACCTTGCGACTGGAAGAAACCCTGGCTGTCGGCGCGACGCTGGCCGTAGGGTGGGCGAAACAGCGGCAGGTAGTTTTCCGGCATCAGGTTCTGCGCCAGTGATGCACTACGGGTGATCGAGCTTTTCCAGTCGACCCAATGGCTGTGGGAACGGTATTGCCAACCCTGGGTGCCCACACACTGGCCTTGGTACAGCGCCTGCACATCGGCAGCGGAACTGCGCTCCACACGGGTTTGCAGGCTGCTGCCGAGGGCAAAAAAAGTGGCGCTCATCTTTTGCTTGCGCAGGTAGTCGGTGAGCCAATCGGTATTGCCACTGACCGGCGCGGGGCCGCCGTCGAAAGTCAGCAGGAACAGACGGTCGTTGAATTCGTCGCCATTGCGTTCGTGGTCGCCAAAACGCAGCACTTCACTGCTGATTTGCGGGAACAGTGCGGCTTTGCGCAGCAGTTCGTCCAGGTAGCGTTCGTGGAAGTTATGGCTGGGGCCGGCCCAGCCTATATAGAAGGAGTTGTCGCTGACCTGGAATTTTCCGGCTTGCTCGCGCAGGTCATCCATGTTTTCGACCAGGTAGCAGAATGAGGCATCTTCTTCGCAGCTTTGCTGGGCGAAGGTGTAGTTTTCCAGCAAGCGCTGCCAGAGCTGGCGCCGCAGGTCGTCGATGGCCGCCAGGTTGATGATCTTCAGGCCCAGGCGTTGTTTGAGCGCGGCTTCGTCCTGAGCTTCGCTGGCGATCAAGCTGTGGGCGAACATCAGGATTTCGGCGCGTGAGGCGACGTCGAACAACGCGGGGCTGCTGAGTTTTTCAGGCCAGGTGGTGCGGTCCAGGCTGGCTACGTCAACCGGCGCCGAGTTGGCGTTCAGGCATAACAGGCAAGCTGATAATAAAAGCGCGATTCGCACCTAGGGTCTCCCTCTCTAGAGTCGTCGGGCACTATAGCTGATCGCCTGCTTGGGGTTATTGGGTTGGTGGGTATATCTGGTGTTTGGGGTATGGCTGATATTGGGTGGTGTGTATATCCGTTATTTGGGTAACGGATATACACACAAAAACCACAGCTATCTATCACCATCATAGGTGGAGTCAAACCGCATGACCCCCTAGAATCCCCCCCACGATTACAGGAGCCAACTTCATGCTGATGGTGATTTCCCCCGCCAAAACCCTCGACTTCGAGTCCAAGCCGGCCACCCCGCGCTTCACCCAGCCGCAATACCTCGACCATTCCCAGGAGCTGATCGAG
The DNA here is from genome assembly GCF_052850675.1 of Pseudomonas sp. 1152_12. NCBI lineage: Bacteria > Pseudomonadati > Pseudomonadota > Gammaproteobacteria > Pseudomonadales > Pseudomonadaceae > Pseudomonas > Pseudomonas sp. 1152_12. The sequence goes on from NZ_VXCW01000006.1 coordinate 423,105, forward strand.
CAATTGCGTGAGCTGACCCCGGCGCAAATCAGCGAATTGATGCATGTGTCCGACAAGATCGGCGGCCTCAACGCCGCGCGCTTCGGTAGCTGGACCCCAGCTTTCACACCGGAGAACGCCAAGCAGGCCTTGCTGGCCTTCAAGGGTGACGTCTACACCGGCCTGAATGCCGAAACCTTCAGCGATGCCGATTTCAGCTACGCCCAGGACCACCTGCGCATGCTCTCGGGCCTCTACGGCCTGCTGCGTCCGCTGGACCTGATGATGCCGTACCGCCTGGAGATGGGCACCAAGCTGCCCAACGCTCGCGGCAAAGACCTCTATGCCTTCTGGGGCACGCGCATCAGCGAATGGTTGAATGAAGCACTGGCCGAACAAGGCGACGACGTGCTGCTCAACCTGGCCTCCAACGAGTACTTCTCGGCGGTCAAGCGCACGGCCCTGAACGCACGCATCATCAACACCGAGTTCAAGGACCTGAAGAACGGCCAGTACAAGATCATCAGCTTCTACGCCAAGAAAGCGCGGGGCATGATGAGCCGCTTTGTGATCGAAGAACGCATTAACGATCCGGTCAAGCTCAAGCAGTTCGATGTGCAGGGTTATCGCTTCAATGCCGAGCAGTCCAAGCCGGATAATTTGGTGTTTCTGCGCGATCACGCACCGGAATAGGGCCCTGATACGTCTTCACAGACACTAAAGATCCAA
>NZ_VXCW01000060.1:0-513 GCF_052850675.1 Pseudomonas sp. 1152_12
CGCGGTGGAAGTGGATTGTGGGTTGGGGTTTGGTTGGAGTCATGCGCTGGCACAGCGGTTGGTGGTGGACGGTGATTCGGTAGTTTGGACCGATCATGAGAACCGCAGTACTGAGTTTCCGTTGCCTAGCGCCTCACGGCCGGCGATTACCAACAGCCTGGCCGAGGCAGCCATCTACTTGGGGTCGTTACCCGATGAGTTAGTACTGGCCCAGGCGTCACGGTTTTATCACTTTCGCGACGGTGTGCTGACGGCGATCAGCGATCCGTATGACAACCGGCTGCGTATTGCTCGTGATCGTTCCGGTCGGATTGAGCGGCTGGATAACGGTGTAGGCCGGTCGCTGTTTTTGCGCTACGAACTAGGCCGCATTGTGGCGGTGGACTATCAGGTTCATCGCGCCAAAGGGCGTGAGCCGTATGTTTGGGTGACTGAGCAGAACGTCGTTTCCTACGCCTACGACGAGGCGGGACGACTGGTTTCAGCGAGCAATGCTGTCGGTGAAAGCGAGGT
>NZ_VXCW01000061.1:0-505 GCF_052850675.1 Pseudomonas sp. 1152_12
ATAAGCATAAGCAGGCCATTGATGCGAGACATCGCCCACCCAATCGGCAAACACACGCAGCATAAAGGCTTGGGCGCGGCGGTGTTGCTCTTCGTACTCAATCACTAATTGATGCCCACGGTTGAGAGCCGCATGGGTGAGATAGCCCTGATGGATGACGGCATCCTTCCAGCCTAGGATCGCCATGGCGGCCATCATATTGGTGGCGGTTTGGATGCTGTAGTTTTGGCGGCGTCGATCATTGCCTGCCGCTTTGGCAATAATGTCGAACTGACCCGCCCAGAAGAACAACTGCCAAATTCCTACTTGGTAATAGCGCAGCCAATGGGCCAATTCCAGAAGCCATTGCGGGTTATCTGGTGCGGTTGCCAATACCTTGTGGGCTCGTGTGACGGCCATCCATTCGGAGCTACTACGCGTAACGTTGTCACTATTCGGTACAGGCATTGATGGCTTCGCAAATGCATCGCCGCGCTCAACATATTCACGGATGCCATTCAACTCG
>NZ_VXCW01000062.1:0-505 GCF_052850675.1 Pseudomonas sp. 1152_12
GTAAGCATAAGCAGGCCATTGATGCGAGACATCGCCCACCCAATCGGCAAACACACGCAGCATAAAGGCTTGGGCGCGGCGGTGCTCCTCTTCATACTCGATGACCAGTTGATGACCACGGTTGAGCGCCGCATGGGTCAAATAGCCTTGGTGGATGACAGCTTCCTTCCAGCCCAGAATCGCCATGGTGGCCATCATGTTGGCAGCGGTTTGGATGCTGTAGTTTTGTTGGCGTCTGTCATTACCTACGGCTTTAGCCAAAACGTCAAACTGCCCCGCCCAAAAAAACAACTGCCAAATGCCTACTTGGTAGTAACGCATCCAGTGTGCCAATTCGGAAAGCCATCGCGGGTTTCCCGTTGCAGTGGCAAGTACTTTGTGAGCCCTTGTCACCGACATCCATTCTGCACGAGCATCTGTTGCATTGTTTCTGTTTGGAACCATCATTGAGCGCTTCGGCGAAGCATCCTCGCGAGTAACGTACTCGCGAATACCGGCTATCTCA
>NZ_VXCW01000063.1:0-471 GCF_052850675.1 Pseudomonas sp. 1152_12
TATTCGTAGGCCAGCGCCCAGTGGCCGTCGTCGACGCTGAGGAGGTTGCCTTGGCGGTCGTAGGTGTAATCAACGATTTTGCCGTCGGGCAAGGTTTTTCGTATGAGGCGTCCGGAAGGGTCTCGCTCGTAACGGGTGACTAGCTGACTGCCATCGTCGCCGTGTTCGGTTTTCTCCAGCAGGTTGCTGTTGAGGTCATACACGTAGGCCGTGCGCTGGCCGTCAAAGCCTATTTCCTGCTGGATCAGCCCGTTGGGGTGGTAATCAAGTTGGTAGGTTTCGCCGACTTCGTTTTCGATCTCGGTCAGCAGTAACCGGGCGTTGTCGTAGCGGTAGTTGACCTGGGTGCCGTCAGAATTAATGCGCCGGCTGATCAGGTGCAGCCCGTCGGCGTATTCATAGCGGGTGACGTGGCCCAGTTCATCGCGTTCGGCGGTGATTTTTCCGTAGGGGTTGTAGCTGTATTCCCGC
>NZ_VXCW01000064.1:0-367 GCF_052850675.1 Pseudomonas sp. 1152_12
CCCGTTTAGGTGGCTTTTTTCTCTATATCAATCCCAGCTCAACGCCCCACCCGTCTGATACTCAATAACCCGAGTCTCAAAGAAATTTTTCTCCTTCTTCAAGTCCATAATCTCGCTCATCCAAGGGAACGGGTTAGTCGTCCCCGGATACTCTTCCTTCAACCCAATCTGCGACAAACGACGGTTCGCGATGAACTTGAGGTAATCCTCCATCATCGCCGCATTCATCCCCAACACCCCACGCGGCATGGTATCCCGCGCGTACTCAATCTCCAGCTGCGTCCCTTGCAGGATCATCTGGGTCGCTTCTTCTTTCATCTCGGCATCCCACAAATGCGGGTTTTCGATTTTGATCTGGTTGATCACA
>NZ_VXCW01000065.1:0-360 GCF_052850675.1 Pseudomonas sp. 1152_12
TAGCTTGGCCGAAGCGGCGATTTACTTGGGGTCGCTGCCTGATGAGTTGGTGCTGGCCCAGGCGTCACGGTTTTATCACTTTCGCGACGGTGTGCTGACGGCGATCAGCGATCCGTATGACAACCGGCTGCGTATTGCTCGTGATCGTTTGGGGCGGATTGAGCGGCTGGATAACGGTGTAGGCCGTTGTTTGTTTTTGCGCTATGAGCTGGGCCGCATTGTGGCGGTGGACTATCAGGTTCATCGCGCCAAAGGGTATGAACCCTACGTCTGGGTGACTGAGCAGAACGTCGTTTCCTACAGCTATGACGAGACGGGACGACTGGTTTCAGCGAGCAATGCTGTAGGCGAACGTGAGGC
>NZ_VXCW01000066.1:0-352 GCF_052850675.1 Pseudomonas sp. 1152_12
GTTGGAGGTTGCAGGCGACGGCGCAACCACGACGATCAATGACACCATCGACAAGGTCGATGTGGTTCTGACCGCGACCACCACTGTTGGTGAGGGCGGCAATATCGTTTACACCGCCAGCCTTGTGGATAAAAACGGCGCGCCGGTGACTAACATCACCAACCCGCTGACCGTGACTTTGGACAATGGCCAAACCATCACCATCGGCGTTAATCAGTCGAGCGGCACCATCACGGTCGTAGCTCCGGATGATGTGTACAAAGGCGATCAAACCGTTACCACCGCTATCAAAGGCGTGACTGGCGGCGAGCATTTCGAAAATCTGGTTCCAGGGACCGATAAAGTCACCACA
>NZ_VXCW01000067.1:0-321 GCF_052850675.1 Pseudomonas sp. 1152_12
GGTGCCCCAGCCTTGGTGGTCGGCGGTGAGGCGGTTTTGGGCGTCATATTCGTAGGCCAGCGCCCAGTGGCCGTCGTCGACGCTGAGGAGGTTGCCTTGGCGGTCGTAGGTGTAATCAACAATTTTGCCGTCGGGCAGGGTTTTTCGTACGAGGCGGCCGGCCGCGTCTCGCTCGTAACGGGTAACGAGCTGACTGCCATCGTCGCCGTGTTCGGTTTTCTCCAGCAGGTTGCTGTTGAGGTCATACACGTAAGCCGTACGCTGCCCGTCAAAACCGATTTCCTGTTGGATCAGCCCGTTGGGGTGGTAATCAAGTTGGTA
>NZ_VXCW01000068.1:0-301 GCF_052850675.1 Pseudomonas sp. 1152_12
GTGGTGTTATCGGTGTCCGGAGTATCAGTCACTGTCGTGGTGACTTTATCGGTCCCAGGAACCAGGTTTTCGAAGTGCTCGCCGCCAGTCACGCCTTTGATGGCCGTGGTAACGGTTTGATCACCTTTGTACACATCATCTGGAGCTACAACCGTGACGTTGCCGCTGGACTGGTTCACACCAATGGTGATGGTTTTACCGTTATCCAGAGTGACAGTCAGCGGGTTGGTGATGTTAGTTACTGCCGCGCCGTTCTTATCCACAAGGCTGGCGGTGTAGACGATATTGCCGCCTTCGCCAA
>NZ_VXCW01000069.1:0-298 GCF_052850675.1 Pseudomonas sp. 1152_12
CTTGATGGTGATGGTCGAGCCGTTGTCGAGTTTCAGCGTTACGTCAGTGCCCGCTTTATTGGAAAGCGTAGCGGTGTAGGTGATTTGACCACCTTCGCTAACCTCAGTCGGAGCCGTCAGCGTTACGGTGGTGGTGTTATCGGTGTCCGGAGTATCAGTCACTGTTGTAGTGACTTTATCGGTCCCAGGAACCAGATTTTCGAAGTGCTCGCCGCCAGTCACGCCTTTGATAGCGGTAGTAACGGTTTGATCGCCTTTGTAGACATCATCCGGAGCTACGACCGTGACGTTGCCGCTG
>NZ_VXCW01000007.1:0-337799 GCF_052850675.1 Pseudomonas sp. 1152_12
GCGAATGCGGTGTATCAGTCAGAGTATCTGTTACTGACAGACCGCATTCGCGAGCAAGCCCGCTCCCACAGTTTTGTCTGCATTTCACGCCCCGAATCGTCATTTGTTTGGCGCCAAAAAATCAGCGGGCAGATTCCTAACGAATCTTTCACTCGACATTCGTCATTTTTTTTCGTAGTGGCACCACTTTTTTTAAACGGTAGTGGCACAAAACTATCCCCTCTCTTCAACTCCCCATAACCACTCGCCCAAATAGCAAGTGCTATCAATATAGTACCAGTGCCATCTTTTCTAATATTTCAAGAAATTTCCGAAAACAGGATGAGCGGCCAGGAACTTCACCCTGAAGCACTGCTCATACCACCGGTAACGAAATTCTCTGTTGCTGTAAGAGATGACTTACATGACCGACCAACGGAAGTAGCAAAGTTGTCATATCAACTTTGACTGCGTGGTCATACTACCAACCGATTAGTTAAGAGCGGCGACAAGGATGCATTGCCACTGACTATAAGGCCAAGGTTCAGCTTCCCCTAATGGGTCAGTGATACAACCCAAGGCATTGATACTTAAAGGCTAATTACCTCTATCAAAGCCCTGCGGCACTGGCGCCAGGCTCTTCTGCGAAGAAAGCCGGCTGCATTTCAGGGCAAGCCCCAATAACAAGGCCACGTTTCGCACACCTTGAGTGCAATCGATTAGTCACTCGTTATTTAACATGCCTGTGCACGGCAAGTCGGCGTCTATTCGCCCAACTTTCGTGGCATCAGTGACGCTTGCAAACATGAACTCCAGCCATCTAATTGGCATGATTAATATCGTCTTCAATGACAAAGAGGTAAATGCGATGCGCATTAGCATATTTGGTCTCGGTTACGTTGGCGCAGTCTGTGCCGGTTGCCTGTCTGCCCGCGGCCACGAAGTGGTCGGCGTAGATATCTCCAAGGAAAAGATTGACCTGATCAATGCGGGAAAATCGCCAATCGTTGAGCCGGGTCTGGGTGAATTGTTGAGCCAGGGCATCGAGACGGGTCGACTGCGCGGCACGACCAACTTCGCAGAAGCCATCCGCGATACCGACCTTTCGATGATCTGCGTCGGCACGCCGAGCAAGAAAAACGGCGACCTGGAACTCAACTACATCGAAGCGGTATGCCGCGAGATCGGTTTTGTCCTGCGTGAAAAATCCACCCGCCACACCATCGTGGTGCGCAGCACCGTATTGCCGGGCACCGTCGCCAATGTGGTGATCCCGATCCTCGAAGACTGCTCCGGCAAGAAAGCTGGCGTAGACTTCGGCGTCGCGGTCAACCCGGAATTCCTGCGTGAATCCACCGCCATCGCCGACTACGACCTGCCACCGATGACCGTAATCGGCGAATTCGACACAGCCTCCGGTGATGTCCTGCAGTCGCTTTACGAAGAACTCGACGCACCGATCATCCGCAAGGACATCGCTGTTGCCGAAATGATCAAGTACACCTGCAACGTGTGGCACGCCACCAAGGTGACCTTCGCCAACGAGATCGGCAACATCGCCAAGGCCGTCGGTGTCGATGGTCGCGAAGTGATGGAAGTGGTGTGCCAGGACAAGACCCTCAACCTGTCCCAGTACTACATGCGCCCAGGCTTCGCGTTCGGCGGCTCGTGCCTGCCAAAAGACGTGCGTGCCCTGACCTACCGCGCCAGCTCCCTGGACGTGGAAGCGCCGCTGCTCAACTCGCTGATGCGCAGCAACGAGTCCCAAGTGCAGAACGCCTTCGACATCGTCGAAAGCCATGACAAGCGCAAAGTCGCCCTGCTGGGCCTGAGCTTCAAGGCCGGTACCGACGACCTGCGTGAAAGCCCGCTGGTAGAGCTGGCGGAAATGCTGATCGGCAAGGGTTACGACCTGAGCATCTACGACAGCAACGTCGAATACGCCCGTGTTCACGGCGCCAACAAAGACTACATCGAGGGCAAGATCCCACACGTGTCGTCGCTGCTCAACTCGGACTTCGATGACGTGATCAACAACTCCGACGTGATCATCCTCGGCAACCGTGATGAGAAATTCCGTGCCCTGGCGCATAACGCCCCGCACGGCAAGCAAGTGGTCGACTTGGTGGGCTTCATGTCCAAGGCCACCAGTGTCACCGGCCGTACCGAAGGCATTTGCTGGTAACAGCAACGGCAAGTTTCAGGCTGCAGGCGTACCCATCCCCAGCGCATGCAGCCTGGAGCCTTCTTCACCTTCGGATGACGCTTATGTCCAAGTTAAAACACGTACTCCTCCAATCCGCCGGCTGGCTGTTCTTTTTGAGCCTGCTGATGGGACTCGCCCTACTGTTACCGGCGAGTACGTTCGACTCCGAGTCGAAGAATTTTATTTTCCTGATTGGCGCCGTCGGCATCTGGCGCTACTCAATGGGTGCTACGCATTTCTTTCGCGGCATGCTGTTCCTGTACGTGGTCTACCCGCACCTGCGCCGTAAAGTGCGCAAGCTGGGCAAGTCGGCGGACCCCTCCCATGTGTTCCTGATGGTGACCAGTTTTCGTATCGATGCGCTGACCACCGCGCAGGTGTACAGCTCGGTGATCCGCGAAGCCATCGAATGCGGCTTCCCCACTACTGTGGTGTGCTCGCTGGTGGAAATGTCCGACGAGCTGCTGGTGAAAAGCCTGTGGGAACGCATGAACCCACCGGAACACGTGAAGCTCGACTTTGTGCGCATCGCCGGCACCGGTAAACGCGACGGCCTGGCCTTTGGTTTCCGCGCCATCTCCCGCCACCTGCCGGATGACCGTGCCGTGGTTGCGGTGATCGATGGCGACACCGTGCTCGCCGAAGGCGTGGTGCGCAAGACCGTGCCGTGGTTCCAGCTGTTCGGCAATGTCGGCGGCCTGACCACCAACGAGTTCTGCGAAGTGCGCGGCGGCTACATCATGAGCGAATGGCACAAGCTGCGCTTCGCCCAGCGTCACATCAACATGTGCTCCATGGCCCTGTCCAAGCGCGTGCTGACCATGACCGGGCGCATGTCGGTATTCCGTGCCAGCGTGGTCACCGACCCGGGCTTCATCGCCGACGTGGAAAGCGACTCGCTGCAACACTGGCGCCTGGGCCGCTTCAAGTTCCTGACCGGCGATGACAAATCCAGCTGGTTCAGCCTGATGCGCTTGGGCTACGACACCTTCTACGTTCCGGATGCCGCGATCAACACCGTGGAACACCCGCCGGAAAAGAGCTTTATCAAAGCCAGCCGCAAGCTGATGTTCCGCTGGTACGGCAACAACCTGCGCCAGAACTCCCGCGCACTTGGCCTGGGTGTGCGCCGGCTCGGCCTGTTCACCAGCGTGGTGCTGTTCGATCAGCGCGTGTCGATGTGGACCTCCCTGCTCGGCCTGACCGTGGCTTTCATCGCCACCTTCAAATACGGCGGCGCATTCATCCTCGCGTACCTGCTATGGATCGGTATCACTCGCCTGATCCTGACCCTGTTGCTGTCGTGCTCCGGCCACAAGATCGGCCCGGCTTACCCGGTGATTCTCTATTACAACCAGATCATGGGCGCGCTGGTGAAGATCTACGTGTTCTTCCGCCTCGATCAACAGTCCTGGACCCGCCAGGACACCAAACTGACCCGCGATTTGGCCAGCTTTCAACGTTGGTTCAACACCTGGTCGTCTCGGACCATGACCTTCTCCGCCGGCAGCATTTTCGTCGCCGTGTTGCTGATGATGGTCTGACCCTGCCAAGCCTGAATTAACTCTAGGAAATTGCCCTGATGAACAGCCCCGTAAACGCCAACGTTGTCCACGAATCCGAAGCCCAGCGCCAACATGCCCGCGTGAAAATCCCGGCCAAGCTGCGCTTCTTCAACACCGACCGCAGCCAGACCGAAGCACGGGTAATCGACCTGTCCGCCGGTGGCCTGGCGTTCACCGCCACTCAGCCGTTGACCCTCGGTGAAGTGCACAAAGGCCGCCTGCAATTCGTCATCGATAACCTCGGCCTGGCGATGGATGTCGAGCTGCAGATTCGCTCCTACGACCGCCAGACTGGCCGTACCGGTTGCCAGTTCCAGAACCTCGACGCCCAGGATATTTCCACCCTGCGCCACTTGATCACCTCACACTTGTCGGGCGACATCGTGACCATGGGCGACGTACTCGCCACCCTGCAACGGGACAACTTCACCAAGGCGCGCAAGGTCAAGGACGGCGGCAGCGGCATGACCGCGTTCGGTCGCCTGCGCGCCGTCACTTTTAGCCTGGCGATCTTCCTGGTAGGCCTGGCGGCATTCGGCTTTATCTTCAAATCCGTCTACGGCATGTACTTTATCAGCCACGCCCAGGCTGGCCTGGTCAGCGTGCCCGGCATGAACGTGACCATGCCGCGCGACGGCACCGTCCAAAGCCTGCTCAAAGGAGACGCGGTTGCCGCCAAAGGCGCGCCACTGGCGACCTTCAGCACTAGCATGCTTGATGTGCTCAAGGGCCATCTGGACGAAGACCAATTGCAACCAGCCAAAGTTGAAGAGCTGTTCGGCAAGCAAATGACCGGTACGTTGACCTCACCGTGCGATTGCGTGGTTGCCCAGCAACTGGTTGCCGACGGCCAGTACGCCAGCAAGGGCGATGTGATCTTCCAACTGGTGCCACGCGGTAGCCTGGCCAACGTGGAAGCACGCTTCACCTACCGCCAGTTCGCCGACGTTCGCCCAGGTACACAGGTGAACTTCCAGGTCGCCGACGAAGAACAGATCCGCACCGGCACCATCGTCAGCAGCACCAGCCTGAACAGCGCCGACCTGTCCTCCGACATTCGCGTGCAAATCAAGCCGGATGCACCGCTGGACAGCACCTACGCCGGCCGCCCGGTAGAAGTGACCAGCGATCGTGGCCCGTCCCTGAACTGGCTCATCGATAAAGCCATGGCTCACGGTCTGTAAGCGAGGACATGCCTGTGATGACTCTCTCGAATACACCCAGATCAATGTGGGAGCGGGCTTGCTCGCGAAAGCAGTGTGTCAGCCAACACATTCACCAACTGACAGGGCCTCTTCGCGAGCAAGCCCGCTCCCACATGGGTTCCGTGGCGTTGCTGGCACTGGCGGTCAGCCTCGCCGGTTGCGCCGGTCTGCCTGACCAGCGCCTGGCCAATGAAGCCCTCAAACGTGGCGACACGGTCACCGCCCAACAGAATTATCAGCAGTTGGCGGACCTGGGTTACAGCGAGGCCCAAGTCGGCCTGGCAGATATCCAGGTGACCACCCGCGACCCCGAGCAAATCCGCCAGGCCGAAGCCACCTACCGTGCAGCGGCGGATACCTCACCGCGTGCCCAGGCCCGCCTGGGTCGCCTGTTGGTAGCCAAGCCCGGCGCCACCGAGGCCGAGCAGCACGAGGCCGAAGGCCTGCTGAAAAAAGCCTTTGCCAATGGCGAAGGCAATACCCTGATTCCGCTGGCGATGCTGTACCTGCAATACCCGCACAGCTTTCCTAACGTGAACGCCCAGCAACAGATCAGCAAATGGCAGGCGGCGGGTTACCCGGAAGCGGGCCTGGCCCAGGTGCTGCTGTATCGCACCCAGGGCACCTACGACCAGCACTTGGATGATGTAGAGCGCATCTGCAAGGCCGCACTGAACACCACTGACATCTGCTACGTCGAACTGGCCACGGTCTACCAGAAAAAAGCCGAACCGGAAAAACAGGCTGAACTGCTCAAGCAGATGGAAGCAGGCGTAAGCCGTGGCACCGTCACGGCCCAGCGTGTTGATAGCGTTGCGCGAGTGTTGGGCGATGCGACCCTCGGTAAAACCGACGAGAAAACCGCGCAAGCGCTGCTGGAAAAAATCGCCCCCGGCTACCCTGCTTCCTGGGTCAGCCTGGCGCAACTGCTCTACGACTTCCCCGAACTGGGTGACGTCGACCAGATGATGAAATACCTGGACAACGGCCGCGCCGCTGACCAGCCGCGCGCCGAGCTGTTGCTGGGCAAGCTCTACTACGAAGGCAAGTGGGTGCCAGCAGACGCCAAGGCCGCCGAAGCGCATTTCGAAAAAGCCGTGGGCAAGGAAGTCGCCGCCGATTACTACCTCGGCCAGATCTACCGCCGTGGCTACCTGGGCAAGGTCTACTCGCAAAAAGCCCTCGACCACTTGCTGACCGCTGCGCGCAACGGCCAGAACAGCGCCGACTTCGCCATCGCGCAGTTATTTTCCCAAGGCAAGGGCACCCAGCCCAACCCATTGAACGCCTATGTCTTCAGCCAGTTGGCCAAAGCCCAAGACACGCCAGAGGCCAATGACTTGGCCACGCAGCTCGAAGCCCCGCTCACCCCAGAACAACGCGCCGAAGGCCAACGCCTGGTGCAACAGGAACTGGCCACGCGCGGCACCCTGGCCCAGAGCACGCTGCAACTGCACGCCCTTGAAGAAGACGGCGAGGAATCCCTATGAAGCTCAACCCATTCGTCAAGGCCGGCATCGGCCTGACCTTCGCCTTGCTGTGGTCGTGCCCGACCCTGGCCGCACTGACCGAAGCCAAGAACTTCGGCCTGGAAGTCAAAGCCACCGCGCAGTCCGAAGATGACCGCGACCTCGGCACCCAGAAAGGCGGCGACGTCAACGGCATCGGCCTCGACCTGCGCCCGTGGGTCTACGGCGAAAGCGGCGCGTGGAGCGCTTACGCCATGGGCCAGGCGGTCGTGTCGAGCGACATCATCGAGACTGACCCCCTGCAACAATCGGCCGATGCCGAAAATCAGCAAACCACCAACAACGACCGCAAGGCCAAGAAAAACTACCTGGCCATGCGCGAATTCTGGGTCGGCTACAGCGGTTTCACGCCTTACCCGGGCGAGATCCTCAAGCTCGGTCGCCAACGCCTGCGCAATGACGACGGCCAATGGCGCGACACCAATATCGAAGCGCTGAACTGGACCTTCGACACCACCTTACTCAAGGCCAACGTCGGCGTCGCCGAACGTTTCAGCGAATACCGCACCGACCTCAAGGAGCTGTCGCCCAAAGACAAAGACCGCCAGCACCTCTACGCCGACGCCGCCTACCAGTGGACGCCCGGCCAGTGGATCGGCCTGCGCGCCCACCACACCCATGACAACGGCAAGCTCGACTACCCAGAACCGGGCGTGGCCACTGACTCGTTGGACAAACGCGAGAACGGCGACCTGACCTGGCTCGGCATCGAAGCCAACAGCGACGCCTACAACTGGCGCAACACCAACACCGTCAACTACTGGGCCAGCGTCACCGGCATGAAAGGCGACCGCAACACGGTCAACGCCTTGAACGCCGACGGCACCCGTCCGACCCAGACCAAGCGCAGCGATGACGTGAGTGGCTGGGCCACCGACTTGGGTATCCGCCTGCGTCTGGACCCGCAGTGGCAGGTCGGCGCGGCTTATTCGCGTGCGAGTGCCAACTACGAGCAGAACGGCCTGCAGAGCAACCGTTCGAACTGGACCGGCACCCAGTCGCGCGTGCACCGTTTCGGCGAGGCGTTTCGCGGCGAGATGAACAACATGCAGTCCATGAGCCTGTTCGGTTCCTGGCAACTGCGCGAGGACTACGACGCCAGCCTGGTCTATCACAAGTTCTGGCGCGTCGACGGCAACAAGCCGGTGGGCAGCAACGGCATTGATGCCGTGCAGAACAACACTGATGACGTGACCGGCGCGATCCTGTCCAGTACTTCCCTGCCGCTTGAAGACGGCAAGAAAGACCTGGGCCAGGAGATGGACCTGGTCGTCACCAAGTACTTCAAGAAAGGCCTGCTGCCGGCCGCGCTCAGCCAGTCGATCGACGAACCGTCGGCCCTGGTGCGCTTGCGTGCCGGTGTATTCAAGCCAGGTGACGCCTATGGCAGCGGAGTCGATTCATATATGCACCGCGCCTTTGTCGACGTGATCTGGAAATTCTGATGGGAGCCTGCGCGATGAACCCTCAAGCCCTCAAAGGCTCGGTCAGCCTGCTGGTCGCAGCCATGCTGCTGGCCAGCACTTCGGCCTTTGCCGACGGTGCGGCGGTGAAGGCGCCGACCATCGCCAAAGAACTGCAACAGGCCAAGACCTACACCATTTCCAGCCCACCGACCGCGCCGCTGGAAATGGCCAAGCCTGCCCTGCCGGACCTGTCGGGCTATACCGCCGCCGCGATGGAAAAAAAGATCGTCAGAAGCAAGCCGGGCAAAATCAGCATCCGCCGCATGATGCAAGAAGATGCGCTCAAGGACTTTATCGGCGGCGACAACAAGATGGCCGAATGGGTGGTGCGCCAACACGGCATTCCCCAGGCGATCTTTGTCGACGACGGCTACATGAACCTCAAGGACCTGCTCGGCAAAGTGCCCAAGCAGTACCTCAGCGAAACCTCGCCGGGTGTGTTTTTGGCCAAGCTGCCGATCGTGGTCGGGCGCAAAGGCATCTTGGAAATCGACAAGAACACCCAGGAACTGCGCCTGTCCCAACAAGCCGGCTCGTTCCTGATCAACGACGGCCAGCTGTTTGTGCGTGACACCAAGATCACCGGCTGGAACGAAAAAACCAATGGCCCGGCACTGTTCCAGTCGCCCAAGGAATTCCGCCCGTTCCTGCTGGCCTGGGGCGGCACCGAGACGTACGTGGCCAACAGCAAAATGGCCAGTTTCGGCTACGCCAACAGTAAGTCGTACGGGGTGAGTATTTCCCAGTACACGCCGAACATGGCCAAGGTGCTCAAGCGCCCTGAGCCGACCGGCTGGATCGTCGACTCCGAGTTCTCGGACATGTGGTACGGCTTTTATTGCTACGAAACCACCGGCTTTGTGCTCAAGGGCAACACCTACAAAGACAACATCGTCTACGGCATTGACCCGCACGACCGTTCCCACGGCCTGATCATCGCCGACAACACCGTCTACGGCACCAAGAAGAAGCACGGCATCATCATTTCCCGGGAGGTGAACGACAGCTTCATCTTCAACAACCGCAGCTACGACAACAAGCTCTCGGGCTTGGTGATCGACCGTAACAGCGTGAACAACCTGATCGCCGACAACGAGATCTACCGCAACCATACCGACGGCATCACCCTCTATGAGAGCGGCGACAACCTGCTGTGGGGCAACAAGGTGATCAGCAACCGTCGTCACGGCATTCGTATCCGTAACAGCGTGAACATTCGCCTGTACGAAAACAGTTCGATGGCCAACGGCCTGACCGGTGTGTACGGGCACATCAAGGACTTGACCGACACCGACCGCGACATCGCCCTCGACCCGTTCGACACCAAGGTCTCGCTGATTGTGGTCGGCGGTGAGCTGGCGGGTAACGGCAGCGGGCCGCTGTCGATCGACTCGCCGTTGAGTGTCGAGCTGTATCGCGTATCGATGCTGGCGCCGACCAAATCCAGCGGCATCAGCTTCAACGGCGTGCTGGGTGATCGGCAGGAAGAAATTCTCGACCTGTTGGTGCGCCAGCAGAAAGCCGTGCTGATCGACCCTGTCGAACGCCAGACCGAAATGCAGGACTGAGGATGACCCTTATGCACCCACACATGATCAAATTGCTGAGCCTCTCGGGTCTGACCCTCGGCCTGCTGGCGGCCAGCCAGGGCGTGCGCGCCGATGACGTCAAAGCCCCTACGTTCACCGCCGAGCCGTGCTGCAGCCTGTGCCCGGCCGCCCATGACGCGAAGAACTACACCACGCGCTACCAGCAGAACTTCACCACCCTGGTGCAAGCCCAGGGCGACTGGCTGTTCCGTACCCAGGAAGACCTGCGCACCGAATTCGACACCAGCCCCGCCGGCTACAAGCGCATGCAACAACTGCACGATGCGTTCAAAGCCAAAGGCGTGGAATTGGTGGTGGTCTACCAGCCAACCCGTGGCCTGGTGAACCGCAACAAGCTCAACCCCGCAGAGAAAGCCAGTTTCGATTTCGACAAAGCGCTGGGCAACTACAAAACCATGCTCGGGCGTTTTGCCAAGATGGGTTACGTGGTGCCGGACCTGTCGCCGCTTACCAACGAGCAACTGCCGGATGAACTGCCGGCCCACGATTTCTACTTCCGTGGCGACCAACACTGGACGCCATACGGTGCCCAGCGCACGGCGAAAATCGTCGGCGCCAAAGTGCGTGCAATGCCGCAGTTTGCCGATATTCCCAAGCGCGAATTCGAGACCAAGCGCTCGGGCCGCATGGGCAAGACCGGCACCCTGCACAACATGGCCGGGCAACTGTGCGGTACCAGCTATGCGATCCAGTACATGGACCAGTTCACCACCGAGCCCAAGGGCGAAGCCGCTGACGGCGACCTGTTCGGCGATTCAGGTAACCCGCAGATCACCCTGGTGGGTACCAGCCACAGCGGCAAGAACTACAACTTCGCCGGTTTCCTTGAACAGGAAATCGGTGCCGACATCCTCAACGTCGCCTTCCCCGGCGGTGGCCTCGAAGGCTCGATGATCCAGTACTTGGGCAGCCACTATTTCCAGAAGAACCCGCCGAAGATTTTAATCTGGGAATTCTCGCCGCTGTATCGCCTCGACCAAGAGACCATCTACCGCCAGATGATGGCGCTGCTCGACAACGGCTGCGAAGGCAAGACCGCGCAGATGAGTACCAGCACGACGCTGAAACCCGGCAAGAACGAATTGCTGGTCAACAGTTCGAACAAAGACCTGCGCAACGCCAACCATCAAGTTGATATCCGCTTCGCCGACCCGTCGGTGAAAAACCTGCAAGCCACCCTCTGGTACATGAACGGGCGCCACGAGGACATCAAGATCGAGAAACCCGAAACATCCGATACAGACGGGCGTTTCGCCTTTGAGTTGCGTACCGATGAAGACTGGGCCTCGCAAAACTTGCTGGCCGTGGAAGTGCAGGGCCCAGAAAAGGGTGCTGCCGCGCAGAAAGTCGAAGCGAAAATTTGCACACGCAACGTATTCCCAGCAGGTGGTCAACAGACTGCCTCGACAGGGCAATGAGGTTACTTATGCAGAAGTTATTGATCCCAACATTACTGGGCCTGGCGATGTTCGCCGGCTCCGTGAATGCCGCCGCGCCACTGCGTCCACCCCAGGGCTATTTCGCCCCGGTGGAAGCGTTCAAGACCGGTGACTTCAAAAATGACTGCGACGCCATGCCGGCGCCGTACACCGGCTCGCTGCAATTTCGCAGCAAGTACGAAGGGTCGGACAAGGCCCGTGCGACCCTGAATGTGCAATCCGAAAAAGCCTTTCGCGACAGCACCGCCGACATCACCAAGCTGGAAAAAGACACCAGCAAGCGCGTGATGCAGTTCATGCGCGACGGTCGCCCGCAGCAGTTGGAATGCACGTTGAACTGGCTCACGAGCTGGGCCAAGGCGGATGCGTTGATGTCCAAAGACTTCAACCACACCGGTAAGTCCATGCGCAAATGGGCGCTGGGCAGCATGGCGTCGGCCTATGTGCGCCTGAAGTTTTCCGACTCGCACCCGCTGGCCAACCACCAGCAGGAGTCGCAGTTGATCGAAGCCTGGTTCAGCAAAATGGCCGATCAGGTGGTGAGCGATTGGGACAACCTGCCGCTGGAAAAAACCAACAACCACTCCTACTGGGCCGCCTGGTCGGTGATGGCGACGTCCGTCGCCGTCAACCGTCGCGACCTGTTTGATTGGGCGGTGAAGGAATACAAGGTCGGCGCCAACCAGGTCGATGACCAGGGCTTCCTGCCGAATGAATTGAAGCGCCAGCAACGGGCCTTGTCGTACCACAACTACGCACTGCCACCGCTGTCGATGATCGCCAGCTTTGCCTTGGTCAACGGCGTGGACTTGCGCCAGGAAAACAACGGTGCATTGAAACGCCTGGGTGACAAGGTGCTCGCCGGGGTCAAAGACCCGGAAATCTTCGAGCAAAAGAACGGCAAAGAACAGGACATGAAGGACCTCAAGGAGGACATGAAATTTGCCTGGCTTGAACCCTTCTGCACCCTCTACACCTGCACCCCGGAGGTGCTCGAGCGTAAGCATGGCATGCAGCCGTTCAAGACTTTCCGATTGGGCGGTGACCTGACCAAGGTCTACGACCCGACGCATGAAAAAGGCAACAAAGGAATTTGACGGAACACGGTTAGAAATGTGGGAGGGGGCTTGCCCCCGATAGCAGTGTGTCATTCAACACAGATGGCGGCTGTTACACCGCCATCGGGGGCAAGCCCCCTCCCACAGTTTGAGCCGGTTTCGTCAGTAGGAATGTTGTACGGCCTCCCCCCGAAATCGTGGGGGGGTTTGGGGGGGGCTCTGGCCCTTGACTGTCTGTTAAACATGGAGAGATCGGGATGGTTTTCTCGTCCAATGTGTTCCTGTTTCTGTTCTTGCCGATCTTCCTCGGCTTGTACTACTTGAGCGGGCAACGCTATCGCAACCTGCTGCTGCTGATTGCCAGCTACGTGTTCTACGCCTGGTGGCGAGTGGACTTCCTGGCGCTGTTCGCCGCCGTCACGCTGTGGAATTACTGGATCGGCCTCAAGGTCGGTGCGGCAGGCGTGCGCACCAAGCCGGCCCAGCGCTGGCTGCTGTTGGGCGTGGCAATCGACCTGTGCATTCTCGGCTACTTCAAGTACGCCAACTTCGGCGTCGATAGCATCAACGTGATGATGAAGTCAGCGGGCCTGGAGCCGTTCATTCTCACCCACGTGCTGTTGCCGATCGGGATTTCGTTCTACATCTTCGAGTCCATCAGCTACATCATCGACGTGTACCGCGGTGATACGCCGGCAACCCGCAACCTCATCGACTTTGCGGCGTTCGTGGCGATCTTCCCGCACCTGATTGCCGGCCCAGTGCTGCGTTTTCGCGACCTGGCCGACCAGTTCAATAACCGCACGCATACCCTCGACAAGTTCTCCGAGGGCTGCACGCGGTTCATGCAGGGTTTCATCAAAAAAGTCTTCATCGCCGACACCCTGGCGGTGGTGGCCGACCATTGTTTCGCCCTGCAAAACCCCACGACGGGCGATGCGTGGCTGGGTGCGCTGGCGTACACCGCGCAGCTGTACTTCGACTTCTCCGGCTACAGCGACATGGCCATCGGCCTGGGCTTGATGATGGGTTTCCGCTTTATGGAAAACTTCAAACAGCCGTACATCAGCCAGTCGATCACCGAGTTCTGGCGCCGCTGGCACATCAGCTTGTCGACCTGGCTGCGTGACTACCTGTACATCACCCTGGGCGGCAACCGTAAAGGCACACTGACCACCTACCGCAACCTGTTCCTGACCATGCTGCTCGGTGGCCTGTGGCACGGTGCGAACATCACTTACATCGTGTGGGGCGCCTGGCACGGCATGTGGCTGGCGATTGAAAAAGCCATCGGCCTCAACACCGCGCCGCGCAGCTTCAACGTGGTGCGCTGGGCTTTCACCTTCCTGCTGGTAGTAATGGGCTGGGTGATCTTCCGCTCGGAGAACCTGCACGTCGCCGGCCGTATGTACGGTGCCATGTTCAGCTTTGGCGAATGGTCTCTGTCGGAACTCAACCGCGCCAGCCTCACCGGCCTGCAAGTGGCAACCCTGGTGGTGGCCTACGCAACCTTGGCGTTCTTCGGCCTGCGCGACTTCTACAGCAACCGCCCTGCCAAGAAAGCCAAGCCGGCCGACCCGAGCCTGATCAAGGCCGTGCCGGGCGACAACCCGAACAGCATCCACCAGCCAGGCTTCACCGTCGGTCAAGACGCCGCCGTGCAACCGGCCTACTGGACTGCTGATTGGCCACGCTACGCCATGCGCGGTGCAGTACTGCTGCTGTTCGTGGCGTCAATCCTGAAACTGTCGGCGCAGAGTTTCTCGCCGTTCCTTTACTTCCAATTTTGAGGGAGCCGACCATGACCCGTTCATTCCGCATCCTCTATATCGCGCTGTTCCTGTTGGTGCTGCTGGCCCTGGGCGCCTGGTCGATGCGCAGTTTCTTCGGCTTCAGCACCAATGCCGACGCGACCGTGCTTAACGGCCGCTGGACCAAGGCCGTCGAAACCCATTACGACGACCAGTTCCCGATCAAGCGCATCGGCACCAACCTCTGGGCGGCGCTGGACTACAAGCTGTTCAATGAAGGCCGCCCTGGCGTGGTGCTGGGCCGCGATCACTGGCTGTACAGCGACGAGGAGTTCAACCCCGCCGTCAATGAAGACCAGAACCTTGAGGGCAACTACGCGCTGGTCGAAGGCGTGCGCCAGAAACTCAAGGCCCAGGGCATTCAATTGGTGATGGCGATTGTGCCGGCCAAGGTGCGCTTGTACCCAGAACACTTGGGCGAAGTGAAACCGGCGAGCATTCACGCCAACCTGTACCAGGACTTCCACGCCCGTGTCGCCGCCGACAAGATCATCGCCCCGGACCTGCTTGGGCCCCTGCAACAGGCCAAGCTTGGCGGCCAGCAAGTGTTCCTGCGCACCGACACTCACTGGACGCCGGACGGCGCCGAAATCGCCGCCAAACAGCTGGCCAAGGTGATTAGCGAAAAGACGCCGCTCAGCGGTGAACCACAACGCTTTGTCACCGAAGCCGAGACAACCTCCCCGCACAAAGGCGACCTGCGTCTGTTCCTGCCGCTGGACCCGTTGTTTGAAAACCTGATGCCGCCCAAGGAGCCGCTGCAAAAACGCGTGACGCACCTGGCTGAAAACCAAGGCGACGACGCGCTGTTCAGCAACAGCGAAACCCCGGTGGCACTGGTCGGCACCAGTTACAGCGCCAACCCCAACTGGAACTTCGTCGGCGCGCTCAAGCAGGCCCTGCACAGCGATGTCATCAACTACTCGGAGGACGGCCACGGCCCAATCCTGCCGATGCTCAGCTACCTGAAAAGCGACGATTTCAAGAACAGCCCGCCACAGGTGCTGATCTGGGAATTCCCTGAACGTTATCTGCCCGTCAACAACGAAATCGGTGACGCCGACCCGCAGTGGGTTGCGCAGCTTAAACAAGCCGGTTCGCGCCAACAGAACATGGCACTGAATACACCAGTTAAACACCCAAAATCCGAGACGCCCGACCGGGCGCAAAACTGAAAGAGAGGTAACTCACATGACTTTCACTACTACTCCGCGTCGTCTCGCCAAGACCCTGGCCATCGCTGCCGGCTTGAGCTTCGTATCGATGTCCGCCTTCGCCGGTGGCGACGCTGCCCTGTACGGCCCAACCGCGCCGAAAGGCTCCAGCTTCGTGCGGGTCTATAACGCCAGCAACCAGGAAGTCAGCGCCACCGTCGGCGCGACCAACCTCAGCGACGTTGCGCCGCTGGCCAGCAGTGACTTCAGCTTTATGCCGGGCGGCGACTACAGCGCCAAGGTCGGCAGCCAGACCGTGCCGGTCAAACTCGCCGCCGACCACTACTACACCCTGGTCAACAGCGGCAGCGGCCAGCCGCAATTGATCGAAGAACCGCCGTACAAGAACAAGCAGAAATCCCTGGTACGCGTGCAGAACCTCAGCGACAAGGCCCTGACCCTGAAGACTGCCGATGGCAAGACTGATGTGGTCAAAGCTGTGGCTGCCAAGGGCCGTGGCGAACGTGAAATCAACCCGGTGAAGGTGAGCCTGGCGTTGTATGACGGTGACAAGAAAGTCGGCGATGTGAAGCCGGTTGCGTTGGAACGTGGTGAAGCGGCGGTGCTGTATGTCACCGGCTCGGGTTCGAGCTTGTCGCCAGTTTGGGTCAAGCGCCCGGTGTCGACCCGCTGATTAGCTTTTGAAATTGACGCTCCCCCTTGTGGGAGCGGGCTTGCTCGCGAATACGGTGGTTCAGTAACAGATGTACTGACTGAATCACCGCCATCGGGAGCAAGCCCCCTCCCACAGGCTCTGACCCATATCGATTCAAGGAGAAACATCCATGATCCCAGTAATCCTTTCCGGTGGTAGCGGCTCACGTCTTTGGCCGCTTTCCCGCAAACAGTTCCCCAAGCAATTCCTGGCCCTGACCGGCGAGCACACGCTGTTCCAGCAAACCCTGGAACGCTTGGTGTTCGAAGGCATGGACGCCCCAATCGTGGTCTGCAACAAAGACCATCGTTTCATCGTCAACGAGCAACTGAGCACGCGTAAGCTCGAATGCCAACGCATCCTGATGGAACCGTTCGGGCGCAACACCGCACCGGCCGTGGCCCTGACCGCGATGATGCTGGTCAACGAAGGCCGCGACGAACTGATGCTGGTGCTGCCGGCCGACCACGTGATCGACGACCAGAAAGCCCTGCAACGTGCGCTGGCCCTGGCTACCGTGGCTGCCGAGCGTGGCGAGATGGTGCTGTTCGGCGTGCCGGCGACCCGTCCGGAAACCGGTTATGGCTACATCAAGTCCACCAACGATTCGCTGCTGCCCGAAGGCGTGAGCCGCGTGCAACAGTTCGTGGAAAAACCCGATGAAAAACGTGCTGTCGAGTTCGTCAAAAGCGGTGGTTACTTCTGGAACAGCGGCATGTTCCTGTTCCGTGCGAGCCGCTTCCTCGAAGAGCTGAAAAAGCACGATCCAGACATCTACGACACCTGTCTGCTGACCCTGGAACGCAGCGAGCAGACCGCCGACACCGTGACCTTCGACGAAGCGACTTTCGCCTGCTGCCCGGATAACTCCATCGACTACGCCGTGATGGAGAAAACCCAGCGCGCCTGCGTGGTGCCGCTGAGTGCCGGCTGGAGCGACGTGGGTTGCTGGGCCTCGCTGTGGGCAGTCAACGACAAAGACGCCAACGGCAACGTCAGCAAAGGCGATGTGGTGATTCAGGACAGCCGCAACTGCATGATCCACGGCAACGGCAAGCTGGTCTCGGTGATCGGCCTGGACAATATCGTGGTGGTGGAAACCAAGGACGCGATGATGATTGCCCACAAGGACAAGGTCCAAGGCGTCAAGCAGATGGTCAGCACCCTCAACGACCAGGGCCGCAGCGAAACCCAGAACCACTGCGAAGTCTATCGCCCGTGGGGCTCCTACGACTCGGTGGACATGGGCGGGCGGTTCCAGGTCAAGCACATCTCGGTCAAGCCGGGCGCGTGCCTGTCCCTGCAAATGCACCACCACCGCGCCGAGCACTGGATCGTGGTCAGCGGCACTGCCGAAGTCACCTGTGACGAGAACGTGTTCCTGCTCTGCGAAAACCAGTCCACCTACATCCCGATCGCCTCGGTGCACCGCCTGCGCAACCCGGGCAAGATCCCGTTGGAGATCATCGAAGTTCAGTCCGGGAGCTATTTGGGCGAAGACGATATCGAACGGTTTGAAGATATCTACGGGCGCTCGACGCCGGTTGAGCGTGGCGTGTCGGTGAAAACTATCGCGCAGTAACACGGTCGTACAAGAAGCCCTCATCCAGCCCATTACGTCCCCTATCCGCAGTGGGCTGGGTGGGGGCTTTTTGTTTGGGCGTTGTGGTGACTGCGATGGCGCCCGAAAGCACAACCGCCATCATTGACCCCTGCCCCCATCCTGCCTATCCTCGCGCCTGTCACGACTCATTCGTGATGCCAGTTATGTTTTGGGCACCGCGCGCGTGCTCACCCTGGCGGCTCAAGACTTATGCACAGAACACCAGAGCTACCTGAATTGGGCCAGCCTGCAATTGGCCGAAACCGGTTTGGCATTGGTTGAGGCTTCCATCGAAGGCTTGCAGGCGGATTCTTCTGCTCAGTAAGCAAGTCATCGGGAGCAAGCCCCCTCCCACATTATTTGGACCGTATTCCAAGGGTGTGCCCGGTCCAAATGTGGGAGCGGGCGTGCTCGCGAAGGCGTCCACCGGGCCAACACACCTCTCACGCTCGCCAATCCCACCTACGCTTAAGTTAGGATGCTCGTTCCCTATTCGAGGTGGTCTCCATGTTTTTCGGCGTTCTACTGATCATCACCTGGCTGATCCTGCTGCTGCGCTACCCGGCCAAGGCCTTGCCGGTTTCCCTTGCCGCCGCCGTCGGCCTGGGCTGCGTGGCGATTTGGGTGGTGTGGCTGGATAACCGCGAAGCTTCGCAACTGTCGCGCCTGGAAATGCGCATCAGCTATGCGCCACAGGAATGCCCCGCCGACCGCCCGTTAAAACTGATCCTGAGCAACGGCAACGACGTGCCCCTCACCGAACTGCGCTGGCGCGTCGCCGCTTATGCACCGGGCGACACGGTGAACCTGGCCGACAACGTCTACGCCGCTCCACGCTATCGTGGCCCCGGCGAGTTGCAGGCCGGCGCCACTTGGGACGACTGCCTGCCGACGCCGCCACTGCGCCCCGGCTACCGCCCGCAAACCCTGGAATTTCGCGCCGAGCACCTGCAAGGCAGCTTCTCGGACTGACAAAGGATTGATCCATGCCCAAAGTACTGATCACTGGTTGCTCCAGCGGCATTGGCCGCGCCCTGGCTGACGCGTTCAAGTCCGCAGGTTTCGAAGTGTGGGCCAGCGCCCGCCGCGAAGGCGACGTTGCCGCCCTCGCCGCTGCCGGCTTCAACGCGGTCAAGCTGGACGTCAACGACAGCGCCGCCTTGCGGCACCTCGCCGAGCAATGGGGCGAACTGGATGTGCTGATCAACAACGCCGGCTACGGCGCCATGGGCCCGCTGCTCGACGGTGGCACCGAGGCGATGCAGCGCCAGTTCGAGACCAATGTGTTTTCCGTCGTCGGTGTCACCCAGGCGCTCTTCCCCGCACTGCGTCGCAGCAAAGGGTTGGTGGTGAATATCGGCAGCGTTTCCGGGGTGCTGGTCACGCCGTTTGCCGGTGCCTACTGTGCCTCGAAAGCGGCGGTGCATGCCTTGAGCGATGCCTTGCGCATGGAGCTGGCGCCCTTTGGGATTCGCGTGATGGAAGTACAACCGGGGGCCATCGATACGAGTTTCGCGAAAAACGCCGGGGCCCAGGCTGAGCTGCTGATCAACGAAAAATCGCCCTGGTGGCCGTTGCGCGAAGGCATTCGCGCGCGCTCCCAGGC
Source organism: Pseudomonas sp. 1152_12 (assembly GCF_052850675.1). Classification (NCBI taxonomy): domain Bacteria; kingdom Pseudomonadati; phylum Pseudomonadota; class Gammaproteobacteria; order Pseudomonadales; family Pseudomonadaceae; genus Pseudomonas; species Pseudomonas sp. 1152_12. Next base: position 18,947 of record NZ_VXCW01000007.1, read on the forward strand.
CTCGCAGAACAACCCGACTTCAGCCAAGCAATTCGCGGCGCAGGTATTGAAGGCAGTGCAACAGCCCACGCCGCCCCGGCTGCTGCGTACGGGCAATGGCAGCCGGGCGTTGCCGTTGATGGCGGCCTTGTTGCCCAAGGCATTGCTGGAGAAGGTGTTGAAGAAGCGTTTCGGGCTGGCGGGCTCGCTCTAACCCTTCATGAAATCAATAAACGCCCGCACCTTCAGCGGCAAATGCCGCGTGTCCGGGTACATCGCATAAATCCCCTGCGGCGCAAAGCGATGGTCGGCCAATAACCGCACCAGCCGCCCCGCGTCCAGATCCTCCTGCACCAGCCACTGCGGCAGCACTGCCACGCCGTGGCCGCGCACGGCGAACGCCTGAAGCACAGCGGCGCTGTCGGCCGCCAGCGCCGTAGGGCCGGGGCGGTATTGATGCTCGCTACCAGTGGGGTCGGTCACGCTCAGTTCGGTTAAACGGCCATGGCCCAGTTTGGGCACCTGCTCCAACGCATCCAGCGTGTGAACCCCGGCAAACTCAGGCGCCGCCACTGCAAACACCTCGAAGGTCGACAACTGCACTGCGCGGTGGTTGGAGTCCAGCAGGCGGCCCAACCGAATCGCCACGTCAAAGCGTTCCGAGATCAAATCAGCATGGGTCGAGGATGTGGATAAGTGAATGTTCAAGTCCGGATGCAAGCGGCGAAAGGCTTCCACCGCTGGGGCGACTACCGCCAGCGCATATTCCACGGTGGTGGTGATGCGCAGCGTGCCTTTGAGCTGGGCATGTTCGGAGCGCGCTTCTTCTACCGCCAGTCGCGCTTCTTCGAGCATGCGTGTGCAGCGCAGGTAGAAGCGTTCGCCGGCATCGGTCAGTGCCAGTTGGCGCGTGTTGCGGGTCAGCAGGGTGACGCCCAGTTCCGCTTCCAGGCGCTTGAGGTTGAAGCTGACCACGGCGCGGGTCTGGCCCAGCATATCCGCCGCTGCGGTGAGCGAACCGGCTTCCACTACAGCCTTGAAGGTGTCGAATCGATCCAGGCTGACCATCGGCCATGCCCTCCTTTGTCAAAATATTTTTGACAAACTAACAGGCAAACCGGCGTATCCCAAACCTTGCATCCCGCCTACCCTGCCCGCTTCACTCGCAGGATCGCGTTCATGACCTACCGCTCGAAAGTCGCCTGGATCTTCTTACTCGGCTTCGCCCTGGACCTGGTGAACATGTTTGTCGCCACGGTCGCCTACCCGGACATTGCCCGCGAACTGCATGCCTCGGTGACGCAGCTGGCCTGGATCAGCAACGCCTATATGCTCGGGCTGACCGTGATCATCCCCTTGAGCGTGTGGCTGGCTGCGCTCCTGGGTGAACGAAGTCTGATCGCGGCGAGCCTGCTGTTATTCGCCGGGGCTTCGGTGATGGTCGGCCAGGCGGGTTCAATCGAAGCGTTGATTGGCTGGCGTGCGCTGCAAGGCTTGGGCGGCGGACTGCTGATTCCCGTGGGCCAGGCCATGGCCTACCGGCACTACCCGGCGGCGGAACGCAGCCAACTTACGGCACGGGTGATGTCGGTAGCCCTGCTGGTACCGGCGCTGTCGCCAGCGTTGGGCGGGCTGATCGTCGACAGCGTGTCATGGCGCTGGATCTTCTACGCCAACCTGCCGCTGGCGTTGCTCACGCTGCTGCTGGCACTGCTGTGGATAAAACCTGACGCGCCGGCAACGGTGCGCCCGGCCCTGGATATGGGCAGTATTTTTAAACAGATTTGTAGCCCGATGCTGCGCGTGGCGATGCTGGTCTACCTGTTCATTCCCGGCGTATTTATCGGCACCAGCCTGATCGCTATCCTCTACCTGCGCGGCCTGGGTTACGACGCCACACGCACCGGCGCGCTGATGTTGCCGTGGGCGCTGGCGTCGGCGCTGGCGATTTTCCTGAGCAAAAAACTGTTCAACCGCTGCGGCCCCAAGCCCTTGCTACTGGCGGGCATGGCCCTGCAATGCAGCGGCATTTTGCTGCTGACCAAACCCGAACCGGGCGTGATTATTCTGGCCTACGCGTTGATGGGCCTGGGCGGCAGCCTGTGCAGCAGCACCGCGCAGACCCTGGCGTTTCTAGATATCCCCGCCGAACGCATGGGCCACGCCAGCGCGTTGTGGAACATCAATCGCCAAGTGAGTTTTTGCCTCGGCGCGGCGGCACTCAGTGCGTTGTTGTCGGCCTTGGATTCCTTCGCCATAACCTTCACGATGGCCGCAGCCCTGACACTGTTGCCCCTTTTTGCCGTGTTGCGCCTGGATGCGTCCAGGGTACGCACACTGCTTCACCCTGCCAGCGAGTCCCAGCAATGATTGATTACAGCGATTTTTTTGAGGAAGTGATCCAGACCCACGTCGAGATCGAACAATGGTTTGCCGGCGTTGCGCCTGAAGGAACCTTGGAAACCTTGCTTGCGCGGTTCTCACCCGAGTTCAGCATGGTCGCACCTGCCACCGGCACACGGGTGAATGCGGCCGGGGTTAAAGCGCTGTTTACCCGCCTGGGCGGCATGCGCCCGGGGTTGAAGATCACCTTGAGCGAAATGGCCGGCATTGACCGCCATGCACGCGGCGCGACGGTGACTTATCGCGAACGTCAGGTTGACGACAGCGGCACCCAGACCGATCGCCGTGCCACCGTGGTGTTTGAAAAACAGGCCAGCGGTGCGCTGCTGTGGCGCCACTTGCACGAAACTTTTATAGCGCCATGAAGTAACTAGATGACTGATTCCTACAAAAAACGGCGAACCGCCTGACATCATTAAAAGGCACGACTCCTCAGTCTCTTTCACCTCTGTTTACTCACAGGTGAAAGGATGCCAAGTGATCTCCTACGAAGCGGCGTGCCGGATGCACATACTACGACTCGCCAGCGACTGACCAGTCTGCTGGACCTGCCCAAACTCTATCGAACCATTGACGCCGACCCGGCTATCGTCGGGGCTGGGGTGGTGCATATCGGCAGTGATTATCAGGTGACGGTGCTGCGTGAGTTTATGCCGCTGTGCAGTATCAAGCCCAAGCGGGTGATTTTGCGGGAGATGGCGGGACCAATAATGTCTGCCGATGAGTATGCGCAGCTGGCTGCACGTTCGCCACGTGAGTCGCAGCTGTGGAAGGAGGCATCGGGGATGGCTGCCGCCTGCGGCGGGGCGGTGATTGGATTCATTATTGCAAAGGCCGGAGTCGCGGCCGCGCCGTTCAGTGCAGGCACTAGCCTTGCGTTGTCCTACATTGCCTATGCAGGCTCGGCCGCCAGTGGAGTGCAGTGTTTGAACGGTTCATGGCGGATCTATAACGAATTGGCCAACCCCGCCGAGAACGATTATTACGACACATTAGGTTGGTATCAAACAATGACTGTTGCCTTGGACGGCATCTCACTTGTCGGCGCTGGAAGCAGTACGTTTGCCACCGTTAAAACAGTCATGGCTATAAAACGCTCAACAAATCGCAACCTGACAGACATATTGAGACACCTGAGTCGCCAAGAGCGTGCGAAGTTAACGAGCGAAATATTGCAGCTGAGAAATCCTCTTCATTCTCGCGAGATAATTCACCTGAGGCAGTTGTCCGGGCGTTTACCCAAGCGGCTCAGCAACCCTCAGATACGTCTAAGCATCATGACTCAAATCAAAGACCAAATCGGAGCTACTTTAGCTGTCGCGGGCAGCGCTTTATCCGGAAACATCAACCCTATACTTGTCGCACTGTATGAGGAGTTCGACAGTCATGAAGTATAGCGTCGATCCTTCACAGGAGTATCGAATATGGCGCCGTTATGCCTACCGGTTCTTACCGGCATGGGCCGGGGCCATACTACTTTGCTTGAACAGTATTGCTGGCAATATGGCACTCAGCCTGTCGTATTACGCAAAGGTCTATCACCTACCCACTGAATATGCTTTCGGAACCGGCGTGGCACTCTGCTTAATCTTCTACGCAGGCCAAATAATGCTGTATGAAGGATCCCGTCATGCCCCCCAAATACTTATACCTGTGGTCCTCGTGAATACCCTGCTCGCGATCGCATACCTCGGAACTCACCCTCCAACGTTGCTTAACCTATTGCCGCTGTTCTCAGCCCTGCTCTACATTTTGGTTCTCAACTCAAAGAGTCACCGGCGCTACACCAGCATGTTGAGGGTCAAGTGTCGACGCAAAATCATTGCCAATTCGCCAGATCAATAATCAAGCATCTTCAGTTCCTTGTTGGGTCAACAATGACGGTGCAGGTAATCCCCGCCGCCAGCAACACACCGTCCGGCACTTCATCAATGTGAATCCGCACCGGCACGCGCTGGGCCAGGCGCACCCAGTTGAAGGTCGGGTTCACATCGGCGATCAGTTCCCGGCTTTCAGGGTTGTCACGGTCGTAGATACCCCGCGAGATGCTTTCCACGTGGCCCTTGAGCGTCTCGCCGCTCATCAATTGCATATCGGCCTTATCACCGACTTTGACGTGGGGCAGCTTGGTTTCTTCGAAGAAGCCATACACCCAGAACGAGTTCATATCGACCACGGCCATCTTGGCTTCGCCGATGCGCGCATAGTCGCCGCGGTGCACATTGAGGTTGGTGACGTAGCCGTCCACCGCCGCCACCACTTGAGTCCGCTTGAGGTTGAGTTCGGCCGCTTCCAGCTGCGCCAGTGCATGTTGGTAATCAGCCAGGGCCGAGTCGGCGATGTTGCTGGCGTCGTCGCGGTTTTCCTTGGAGATCACCAACGCGTCGAGGTCCGCGCGGCGGTGGGCGTTGACCTTGCGCATCTCCCAGGTGGCTTTGCGCGAAGCCACTAGCGATTGCGCCTGCTTGACCGCGATGCGGTAGTGCTCGGGGTCGATCTGCATCAGCAGGTCGCCCTTCTTCACCAACTGGTTGTCACGCACCGGCACATCCACCACTTCGCCGGTAACGTCGGCGGCGACGTTGATGACATCGGCGCGCACGCGGCCGTCGCGGGTCCACGGCGTCTCCATGTAGTGCACCCACAATGTGCGGCCAATCCAGATCGCCAAAGCCAATACCAGCAAGGTCGCGAGCAGGCTGAAAAACTTTTTCATCGGGGCATTCTCAACGGTAGACGGTCAGCGCCAGCGCGCCGAACAGGCAAACGAACAGGCTCAGGCGCAGCAACGCCGGGTGCCAGAAAAAACGGTACAGGTCGAGCCCGGCCAGGAAGCGGTCCAAGGCCCAGGCCAGCCCTGCAGCGATAAAAAACATCAGGGTCATGGTCGGCATGTAGAGGCCGTGGAAGGCGATTTCACGGGGCATGCGGGGCTCCTTTGAGGGCCGCCAGTGGCGATTGCGGATCGAGCAGAGAGGTGCGAATAAAGTGCAGGTAGCTTTTCACCCGGCGCAGCGCCGAGGTGTCGAAGTGCGGAGCGAAAGGTTCGTCGGTGGCCTGCACACGACTGATCGCATGGTCGACCGCAATCAGGCCGCGCTCCAGGTTGCTCGCGCTGGGTTGCAGAAACAGCCGCACCAACGAGCGGCCCATCACGCGGATAGCCTGGCGCCAAGGTTGCGATTCGGCATACGCCGGGTGCACCGGCAATATCGCCTGCTCCTTGCGCAGCTCGATGATTGCGTGGCCGACTTCCAGCACCACGAACATCCAGCGCAGCAGGTTGCGCTGCACGTGCGGCTGGCCGACGGCGAGGCCGTAGGCCTGGTGCAGCAGATCGCGGGTGCGGCTTTCGAAACTCGACGCCAAGCCCTTGAGCTTGCCGCTGATCGCATACACCACTTGCTCGCGCAGGTCCTGTTCCAGGCGGCGCCATAACCAGCGGCTGTTCGGCGGCAAGATGATCGCCCCCGCCGCCGCACACACCAGCATGCCGATGACCATGGCGATGTAGTCGTTGATAAAGGTGTAGGGGTTGTAGACCGTGAGGTTGTCCGGCACCGAGCCGGTGCTGAAGAAAATCAACAGGCCCACGCCGACGCCCGCATATTTCGGCCGTGAGGCGAGGAAGGCGCCGAAGATGATCACCGGCGCAAGCATCACGCACAGCAGCGGGAAGCCGTCGATCCAGGGGAACACGAAGAACATTTCGACGAAGCCCACCAGCGCGCCGATCAAGGTGCCGCAGGCCATCTGAAAGGCCATGCGCTTGGGGTTGGGTGTGGCGGCGGATAAGCCGACGGTGGCGGCGGCGATCAGGGTCATGGTCGCGCCACTGGGCCAGGCGGTGGCCACCCAGTAACTGCCCAGTACGATCAGGATAAACGACGCGCGAATCCCCGAGGCAGCGCAGGCCAGCCAGTTGGTTTTCGGCGTGTAGGCTTCGTCCCACTGCTCCCGCGCGTGGGTGTGATCGGCCAACGATGCATGGGTTTGCGCGTAGTTGTGCAGGTCGTCGACGAAGCGGTACAGCAGTTCGTAGGCGGTATGGAAATCCAGCTGCTCGGCCTCACTGGGGTTGCCCTCCTGGAAGGTCGCCCGCAGGCTGCGCACCTTGGCAGGCAGGCCGTCCTTGTAAGCGCTGAGTCGGTTGACCAGCCGCGCGGCATCAGGGCTGGTGAGTGCGCGGCCGGAGAAGCCGTCGAGCACTTCGGCAAGGTCTTGCAGGCCGGGTTTGATCGCCGCGACCACATGATCGGCTTCAACCGTGCGCAGCCGTTCCAACAGCTGGTGCAGGGCATTGAAACGCGTAGTAATGCTCATGAATTCGCTGTTGAGGCGACTGAGTCGACCATTGCGCCGACGCATGTGCGGGTCTTCAAATACGGTGACGCTGCGCAACCCTTCCAGGCCCACGGCTTCGGCGATAAAGCGCACGTTGCTGGCCTCAAAACCTTCACGCTGACTGCGCCCGCGCAGGCCGTCGGTGACAAATAGCGCGAACACGCCAAAGCGCTGATACAGGGCGTTGCGCATGGCCGCGCTGCTGGTCTGCGGCAGGATCGCGGCGCTGACCAGCGTGGAACAGAGAATCCCCAGGGAAATTTCCAGCACCCGCCACACTGCCGCCATAAATGCGCCGTCCGGGTGCGCCAGGGCGGGCAAACCCACCATCGCCGCCGTGTAGCCGGCCAGCACAAAACCATAGGCGCGGAAGTTGCGGTTACGCGTTGCGCCAGCGGTGCAAATACCGACCCAGACCGCCAGCGCGCCGAGGAACAATTCGGTGTTCTGCGCAAACAAGGCGATCAACAAGACCATCACCGCCGATCCCGCCAACGTGCCGAGGAAGCGGTAAAAGCTCTTGGCGAACACCTGGCCGCTCTGCGGTTGCATCACGATGAACACGGTGATCATCGCTGTACGCGGTTGCGGCAGTTCCAGGCGCATCGCCAGCCAGAGCGTGAGGAAAGCGGCGACCAGCACCTTGAAGATATACACCCAGGTCACGCCATCGCTGCGTGCCCAGTCAAAAAAACCACGGCGCCACTCCAAGGAGTGCAACCAGCGCAGCGGTGCAGGTAAGGGCGTCATTAAATCCTACTCAGTGATCAAACACGGCAAGGGCCGCCGGGGTTTTACTCGGGAGGGCCTTGGTAGGCTGCGGCACGTCATTACCGGCGCCGAGCCCGCCGCCCAGGGCGGTGACCAGCTCGGCATGCGTGCTCAGGCGCGCGGCCTGCACTTGTTGCTGCACCTGTTGCTGGCGGAACAGCAGGGTCTGGGCGTTCAGCACATTGAGGTAGTCGGTGAGGCCGCGCTGATAGGCGATCATCGCGATGTCGTAGGTTTTCTGCGCAGAGGCCACCGACTGCGCGGCGAAGGACGATTGCTTGTCCATGGATGCGCGGCGGATCAACTGGTCGCTGATGCCCTTGAGCGCATTCACCAGAGTCTGGTTGTACTTGGCCACGGCGATGTCATAACCGGCGCTGGCCTCGCCCAACTGCGCGCGCAAACGGCCGCCGTCGAAGATCGGCAAGGTGATCGCCGGGCCGACGTTGTAGTTGAATTTCTGACCGCTGAGAAAGCCCAGCATCGTGCCGCCGGTAGCGACGAAACCCAGGCTACCGACCAGGTCGACATTGGGGTAGAAGCCGGCGTGGGCGACGTCGACACCTCGCGCTTGGGCGGCGACCTGCCAGCGGCTGGCGACCACGTCCGGGCGTTGGCCAAGCAACTGCGCCGGCAGGCTAGAGGGTAATTTCAGCGGCGCCGCGAGGGACAAGCTCGGGCGTTGCAGTTGCGCACCCGCCCCTGGCCCTTTACCCGCCAATGCCGCGAGCTGGTTACGGCTCAGGGCGATTTCTTCGTCCAATGCGTCGAGCTGGCGATGGGTCTGCGGCAATGGCGTTTCGGCCTGGCTGACATCGAAGTGCGTGCCGATCCCGGCGTTCAAGCGTTTATTGGCCAGGTCGAGAATCTGCTGTTGCTGGGCCAACGTGGCCGCGACGATGTCGCGGTTAGCGTAATGCAACGACAACTGGATATAGGCGCGCACCACGTTGTTCTGCAATTCGAGCTGGGCCTGACGCGCTTGGGCGGCGCTCATATGCGCCAGGTCGACGGCGCGCTCGGTGGTGTTGCTTTCGCGGCCCCACAGGTCGAGGGCATAGCTCAGGCCCAGCGACGAATTGTTGTCCCAGGTATTGGCACCGCTCAACTCGCCTGGGCCATAGAACTGATCTTTCGGCCAGTTATGGCGTTTGAGAGTGGTGTCGCTGTTGATCTGCAACGACTCGGCCGACTCGGCAACCCCGGCCATAGCCCGCGCCTCACGCACCCTCGCGGCGGCCACGGCCAGGCTCGGGCTGTTTTGCGTGGCGAGTTCAACCCAACTGTTCAACTGCGGGTCACCGTAGGCTTGCCACCATTGCGTGGTGGGCCAGTGCGCGTCCTGAGCGGCGCTCTGGATAGCGTCATCGGTGGCCAGGTTATTGGCGTTGAGGGCCTGGCCTTGGGGGGCGATTCCTCCGGTTCCGATGCAGCCGCTGATTGCTAACGATAAGGCCCAAACACTGAGAGTCTTAAGCTCTCTGCTGATGCGACGCGGCACGGCAAGCGAATTCCTGAGGTGGTTGACGCGGGGAAGGTGGCGCAATTCTAGGCGGCGCGATGGAGGACGATAAGCTGGCATTCCTGTGAATCTTTGTTACCGTTCAGGCGATAATCCGTTGGTAGGGGTCACTGAACGGCGTAACTTTCTGTCACAATTTGTTATCTCCCCTGAGAACACCCCATGGACACTTTGCAAAACATGCGCGCGTTCAGTTGCGTGGCCGAAGCCGGCAGCTTCACCGCCGCCGCCGTGCAACTGGACACCACCACCGCCAACGTCTCGCGCGCGGTCTCCAACCTTGAGGCCCATCTGCAAACCCGCTTGCTCAACCGCACCACCCGACGCATTGCACTGACCGAAGCCGGCAAACGTTACTTGCTGCGCTGCGAACAGATCCTCGCCTACGTCGAGGAAGCCGAGGCCGAAGCCAGCGACGCCCACGCGCGCCCGGCCGGGCAGTTGAAAGTGCACACCATGACCGGCATCGGCCAGCATTTCGTGATTGACGCGATTGCCCGCTACCGCCGCACCCACCCCGACGTAACCTTCGACCTGACCCTGGCCAACCGTGTCCCGGACCTGCTCGACGAGGGCTACGACGTGTCCATCGTGCTGGCCAGCGAACTGCCGGACTCGGGGTTCGTCTCCCAACGCCTGGGGATTACCTACAGCATCGCGTGCGCCTCGCCGGACTACGTCAAGGCCAAAGGCTGCGCGCAACGGCCGCAGGATTTGCTCAACCACGCCTGCCTGCGCCTGGTGAGCCCGGTGATCCAGCTGGATAAATGGACCTTCAATGGCCCCGAAGGCCAGGAAAGCGTGGCGATCAACACCTCGCCGTTTCTGGTCAACTCGGCCGATGCGATGAAAACCGCGATCACCAGCGGCATGGGTGTTGGCCTATTGCCGGTGTATGCGGCCATCGAGGGACTGCGTAACGGCACGTTGGTGCGGGTGATGCCAACCTACCGCTCGCAAGAGCTGAACCTGTATGCCATCTACCCGTCGCGCCAGTACCTGGATGCGAAGATCAAGACCTGGGTCGAATACCTGCGCGGCTCGTTGCCGGAGATTCTGGCAGCGCATCAGGCGGAATTGGTGGCTTATGAGTTGAGTGGCAGCCTGAGCGGCGCACGGCTAGCGAACTGATTCCTATCTGTTGACAGAGATCGAGTGTGGGAGCGGCGGTGCCCTGACAATCCCCCCCAGGAATGTTAGCGTGCTTGGCATTCTTCCGTAGTCGATGAGCCCGCCTGCAATGAAAAAGACCGTCCTCGCCTTCAGCCGCATCACTGCGGCTATGATCGAACGCCTGCAACAGGACTTCGAGGTGATCGCCCCCAACCCAAAGCTGGGCGACATCAACGCTCAATTCAATGAAGCCTTGCCCCACGCCCACGGTTTGATCGGCGTGGGCCGAAAGCTGGGCCGCGAGCAACTCGAAGGCGCACGCAAACTCGAAGTAGTCTCCAGCGTGTCAGTGGGCTACGACAACTACGACGTGCCGTACTTCAACGAGCGCAGGATCATGCTCACCAACACCCCCGACGTGCTCACCGAAAGCACCGCCGACCTGGCCTTCGCCTTGCTGATGAGCAGCGCTCGCCGTGTGGCCGAACTGGACGCCTGGACCAAGGCCGGCCAGTGGAAAGCCAGCGTCGGCGCGCCGTTGTTCGGCTGCGACGTGCATGGCAAGACCCTGGGTATCGTCGGCATGGGCAATATCGGCGCGGCTGTCGCCCGGCGTGCGCGACTGGGTTTCAATATGCCGATTCTGTACAGCGGCAACAGCCGCAAGACCGAGTTGGAACAGGCGTTGGGGGCGCAATTTCGCAGCCTGGACCAGTTGCTGGCCGAGTCGGACTTCGTCTGCCTGGTGGTGCCGTTGAGCGAAAAGACCCATCACCTGATCAGCACCCGCGAGTTGGGGCTGATGAAGCCCAGCGCGATACTGATCAATATCTCCCGTGGGCCAGTGGTGGATGAGCCGGCGCTGATCGAAGCCCTGCAAACCCAGAAAATTCGTGGCGCCGGGCTGGATGTGTATGAACAGGAACCGCTGGTGCAATCGCCGCTGTTCCAACTCAGCAACGCCGTGACCCTGCCGCACATCGGCTCGGCCACCCATGAAACTCGCGAAGCCATGGCCAATCGCGCCCTGGCCAACCTGCGCAGCGCCTTGTTGGGGCAGCGCCCGCAGGACTTGGTCAACCCACAAGTGTGGAAGGGCTGACAGCTAATCCATGTGGGAGGGGGCTTGCTCCCGATAGCGGTGTATCAGTGGAGAATCTCTTGGCTGACACTCCACAATCGGGAGCAAGGCCCCTTCCACACGGATCCAGCCCGACACAAAATCCGGTTAAAGCCTGGCGCGCCCAAGTCGATAACCCTCTATAGAAGATCGTCTTCCCTGATCCACAGAAGGTTTTTATGTCCACCACCAAAGCCCGCGCAGATTCACTCTCGCTTCTGCTCTTTACCCTGCGCAGCGGCAAGCTGATGGCCATCAACCTGCTGAAAGTCAGTGAAATCATCCCCTGCCCGCCGCTGACCAAGCTGCCGGAGTCTCACCCCCACGTCAAAGGCATCGCCACGCTGCGCGGTGCTTCGCTGTCGGTGATTGACCTAAGCCGTGCCCTGGGCGAAATGCCCCTGCAAGACCCAAACGGTGGCTGCCTGATCGTCACCGACGTCAGCCGCTCCAAGCAGGGCCTGCATGTGCAGGCGGTGAGCAAGATCGTGCACTGCCTGACCACTGATATTCGCCCGCCACCCTATGGCTCAGGCGGCAATCGCTCGTTTATCACCGGGGTGACCCAGGTTGAAGGCGGGCTGGTGCAGGTCCTGGATATTGAGAAGGTCATCCACGGCATCGCCCCGGCACCGGTTGAAGCGGCACCCACTGACCTGACCATGGAAGAAGCCGAAGTATTGGGCAATGCGCGAATCCTGGTGGTGGACGACAGCCAGGTCGCCCTGCAGCAATCCGTGCACACCCTGCGCAACCTCGGCCTGACCTGCCACACCGCACGCAGCGCCAAGGAAGCCATCGACGTGCTGCTGGAACTGCAAGGCACGGCACAGCAGATCAACGTGGTGGTGTCGGACATCGAAATGTCTGAAATGGATGGTTATGCCCTCACCCGCACGTTGCGCGAAACCCCGGACTTCCAGGAGCTTTACGTGCTGCTGCATACGTCCCTGGACAGCGCAATGAACAGTGAAAAGGCGCGCCTGGCCGGTGCCGACTCGGTGCTCACCAAGTTCTCCTCGCCCGAACTGACTAAATGCCTGGTCATCGCTGCGCAAACCGTGGCGCAAAAGGGCCTGTAGGCCGTGACGGAGTATTTCCAACTGTTGCGCCGCGACCTCACCGGCAGCCTGCCCGCACCGCAGTGGCCGGCCGATACGCGACTGGATCATTACCGCGAAGAAATGGCCCCGGCGATTCATGCGGTGTTGCGCATGGCCCAGGACCAAGGCGGTGGCCGTGTGGCCGGGCTGACGCAATGGCGACATCAGTTCGTCACGGACGCCGAGTTCGACCCCACGCTGTGCCTGGTGGCCAGCAACGGCGACGGCATCCTCGGTGTGGCCCAATGCTGGACCAGCGCGTTTATCAAGAACCTCTGCGTACATCCCTGCGCCCAAGGCCAGGGGCTCGGCCGCGCCTTATTGCTGCACACCTTTAATGTGTTCAAGCAACGTGGCGAACCCTACGTCGACCTCAAGGTGCGCGAAAGCAACCTGCGCGCCCGGCAACTGTATGAAAACGCCGGCATGGTGTTTGTGCTGCGCGACTTGGTACCCGAGGACTGACAGACACTGGCGCATAACTTGCTTAGCAAGAGCTTGAACAGTGCATAGAGGCAAAAAACCGTCACTGTTCAAGAGTGCCCTCTGACCTTGCCTGGTGACAGATACCCCATGAACACTCATTTTTCCTGCGTGGGTTGCGGTAAATGCTGCTCCGACCATCACGTGCCCCTGACCCTCGAAGAGGCCCGGCAATGGGCGGTTGACGGCGGTAACGTCATCGTGCTGGTGGAGGGTTTCCTTGGCAACGGGCTGGGCTTGCCCCTGCAACAACGCGAACACGCCGAGCGCCGCTCGGTGGTGGTGCCCAGCGGCACGACCGAGGCGTTTGTAGCAATCACCTTTGCCGCTTACAACGCCGGGCGCTGTCGGAATCTTGACGAAAACAACCGCTGCGGCATTTATGAACGTCGCCCGTTGGTGTGCCGCATCTATCCGATGGAAATCAACCCGCATATCCCGCTGAATCCTGCCGCCAAGGACTGCCCACCGGAATCCTGGGAGCAGGGGCCGGCACTGATTGCCGGTGGCGAACTGATGGATCAGGAATTAGCCGAGTTGATCCGCCGTTCGCGCCAAGCCGACCGTGACGATGTGCAAACCAAGGAAACCGTGTGCGCCCTACTGGGCATTTGCACCACCGCCCTCAAGGGCGATGGGTTCACGGCGTACTTGCCGGACATGAACGCCTTTGCCCAGGCGATCGAGCTGGCCGCTGAACAACCCAGCGCAGCCAATGAGTGGGGGTTTCATGTCTCCAGCATGGACATTGCCGAACAGTTGCTGGATGCCGGCGCCCAGATCGCCACTCAGGTGCCGACCAACTACGCGTTTATTTCGCTGCGAGCCTCGTAGACGCGCTGGTTTACAGGCTGGCCAGGCACTCGATTTCGATCCGCGCACCCGCTAATAGCTTATCGGCGGCATATCGGGGTGGCGCTGCTAGTCGTGCGGCGCGCCAAGCAACTCATCACGGCTCTATGAAGCCTGATTAGCATGGGTAATCACGCTAGTCAGGTCGGTCGTCGAGAGATGTAGACGTCACAGCCCACGTCCACATTTCGACCGATGACCAGCAGATTGACCTTCATAGAGAAGCGCGCTCGTAATTACTGGAGCCGTCGACTCTAAGCGCACCGATGGTGCAAGTGCTGATCAAACTCATGTTCTGAGCAATTCATTAACCGTCATGGACGGTTGCCGGCTCGTCCAGGTTGTAGGGCTGAAGAATTCGCTGGTAGTCGCCGTTCTGCCTCAGTTGTTCCAGCGCGTGGTTGAGCTCATCACGCAAGGCGATATCCGGCTTGCGCACCGCGATGGCCACGCCGTCGCCCAATAGCTCGGCCGAAACAGCGGGGCCGAGGAAATCGAAATCCTGGCCGACAGCGGTGTTGAGCAGCGCCTTGCGGATTTCCACCGTGCCTTGCAGCGTTGCATCGATATGGCCGGCCACCAAGCTGCGCACCAGTTCGTCATTAAGCCAGAAACTCTTGATGACCACGCCCGCCGGTGCCCACTTTGATCGGGCGAAGGCTTCACGGTTGCTGCCCAGCAGTACGCCGACACGCTTGCCCCTGAGCGAGGCTACGGTAGGCAACAAGCCTGATGCCTTGCGGGCTACGAGCCGCGTGGTGAACGGATAGAGATGCTCGGTAAAACTTGCCCACTGGCGCCGCCTAGAAGTCGGGGCTATGCCCATGATCGCATCGAATCGACGAGCCTCAAGGGCTTGAAAACTTTCAACAAGCACCTGATCGACCCAGGTACACCGCGTGTTGAGCTGTTGGCAAAGGGCGTTGCCCAAATCAATATTCAACCCCACCAACTGGCCGTGCTGATCGCGGCTCTGAAAGGGTGGGAATTGGGCGACGACGGCAAAACGAATGTCGTCCCGTGGCTCATCACCTGTCGCGGTGGAGCAGAAGAAAGCGGCCAAGGGCAATAAGGCAGGCGCTACAAAAACCCGTATGAAATCCACAGGGGACGTCCTTTTCTGGAAAGACCAGCCTCACTGCACCCTGCCCCGTGAAGCACAATCGAGGTGGAGCAGAGGCTGCGCAAGCTTTCAAGAAACGGTCATGGGCCTTCAATAAGAAAGATCAGCGGAACCTGTAGGCAAATGCCGTTAGAGTCTGCGCGTCATTATTCTCAGCGTTTACCCATCGAACGGCGAGTGCCTGGCGGCGCCATGCCTGGCGACTTGGTGTGGCCGTTTTTGGCACCATTTTTGTACCAAGGCTGGGCAGCATTCTTGGCCCCGGCCAACTCACCCGGCTTGAACGGAAACTTGAACGCCGGGATCTCGGCTTTTTCAACGCTTTGAGCGTCGGCCGGATCGACGAGGTCGGCCGCTTCAACAGGGGGTTGTGTCGGGGAAGTCATGGAAGCTCCGGAGCGTGCAAAAAATGAGGTGAGGCGGGCAGGCCGGTCTCACTGGCGCGCAGTATACCTGCGCGCTTCGCATCTTTAACCACCGCCTGTACGAATGACCGGACTTTACTGACAGCGCTGTCAGTTAGCAGTCACCATGCTGACCGGATTGGCGGGCTATAAAGACCTTTATTCCCCCAATCCTTTGCCTCGGCGCCTCACCCCATGCACATTCAACGAAAAACCGCCCTGATCGTGGGTGTCCTCGTGGTCGTGGCGATTACAGGCTGGGCCTTGACCCGGCCCGCCAAGACCAAGCTGGCGGCACCGACCGCCATCCCGGTACGAGTAGTGAGCGTCGTGCAACAGGACATTCCTCGGTACGTGAGCGGCATCGGCTCGGTGCTGTCATTGCACAGTGTGGTGATCCGCGCGCAAATCGACGGCATCCTTACTAAATTGCTGGTCAAGGAAGGCCAACTGGTAAAAACCGGCGAACTGCTGGCCACCCTTGATGACCGCTCGATCCGCGCCAGCCTCGACCAGGCCAAGGCGCAACTGGGGGAAAGCCAGGCGCAGTTGCAAGTGGCGCAGGTCAACCTCAAGCGCTATAAGGCGCTGAGCATCGACGACGGTGTGTCGAAACAGACCTACGACCAGCAACAAGCCTTGGTCAACCAACTGAAGGCCACAGCGCAAGGTAATCAGGCCGCGATTGATTCGGCCCAAGTACAGCTTTCCTTTACTCAGATTCGCTCTCCCGTCACCGGCCGCGTCGGCATTCGCACGGTGGATGAAGGCAACTTCCTGCGCATGAGTGATACCCAGGGCCTGTTCTCCGTGACGCAAATCGACCCGATTGCCGTGGAGTTCTCATTGCCGCAACAAATGCTACCAACCCTGCAAGGCCTGATCGCGGCGCCTACCCAGGCCAGCGTCGACGCCTACATGGGCGCCGACACCGACGGCCAGAGCGGCGACTTGCTCGGTGAAGGCCACTTGAGCCTAATCGACAACCAGATCAGCTCCACCACCGGCACCCTGCGCGCCAAGGCCGAGTTCAAGAATGCCTCGCAGCGCCTGTGGCCGGGGCAACTGGTGACCATCAAGATCCAGACCGCTCTCGACAAGAACGCGCTGGTGGTGCCGCCGACCGTGGTGCAACGCGGCCTGGATTCGCACTTCGTGTACCGGGTCAAGGGTGACAAGGTCGAAATCGTGCCGGTGCAAGTGACCTATCAGGACAGCGACGTGAACATCATCAAGGGCGTGCAGGCCGGTGATGTGCTGGTCAGCGATGGCAAGTCGCGACTCAAGGCCGGCGCTCAGGTAGACGTGCTCAAGGAACCGCCGCAAGTGATCCAGACCGTCGAAGCCAAGGTGCAGCCATGAGGGGCAACCGCTCGCCATCCGCCTGGTGCGTCGACCACCCGGTCGCCACTCTGCTGTTGACCTTCGCGTTGGTGCTGCTGGGTATCATCGCCTTCCCGCGCCTGGCCGTTGCGCCACTGCCAGAAGCGGAATTCCCGACGATCCAGGTCTCTGCGCAATTGCCCGGCGCCAGCCCAGACACCATGGCCTCCTCGGTGGCTACGCCTTTGGAGGTGCAATTCAGTGCCATCCCTGGCATGACCCAAATGACTTCCAGCAGCGCCTTGGGCTCAAGCCTGCTGACCCTGCAATTTACGCTGAACAAGAGCATCGACACCGCCGCGCAAGAAGTGCAGGCGGCGATCAACACCGCCTCCGGCAAATTGCCCAGTGACATGCCGAGCCTGCCGACCTGGAAGAAGGTCAACCCGGCGGACAGCCCGGTGCTGATCCTCAGCGTCAGCTCCGACAGCATGCCCAGCACCGAGCTGAGCGACTACGTGGAAACCTTGCTGGCCCGGCAGATCAGCCAGATCGACGGCGTCGGCCAGATCAACATCACCGGCCAGCAACGCCCGGCGATTCGCGTACAAGCCTCGCCAGACAAACTCGCGGCAATTGGCCTGACCCTCGCCGATGTGCGCGTGGCGATCCAGCAATCGAGTTTGAACCTGGCCAAGGGCGCGATCTACGGCGAGAACAGCGTGTCGACCCTGTCGACCAACGACCAGCTGTTTCACCCGGATGAATACGGCCAGTTGATCGTTTCCTACAAGAACGGCGCGCCGGTTCAACTGCGTGACGTCGCAAAAGTCATCAACGGTTCGGAAAACGCCTACGTGCAGGCCTGGTCCGGCGACACACCTGGGGTCAACCTGGTGATTTCGCGCCAGCCCGGCGCCAACATCGTCGAGACCGTGGACCGCATTCAAGCCGAACTGCCGCGCCTGCAAGGCATGTTGCCCGCCTCGGTGCAGGTCAGCGTGTTAACCGACCGCACCAAGACCATCCGCGCCTCCCTGCATGAAGTGGAAGTCACGCTGTTGATCGCCATCTTGCTGGTGGTGGCGGTGATGGCGCTGTTCCTGCGCCAATTGTCGGCGACGCTGATTGTGTCCAGTGTGCTCGGCGTGTCGCTGATCGCCAGTTTCGCCTTGATGTACTTGATGGGCTTCAGCCTGAACAACCTGACCCTGGTGGCAATCGTGATTGCGGTGGGGTTTGTGGTGGACGATGCCATCGTGGTGGTCGAGAACATTCACCGCCACCTGGAGGCGGGCCTGAGCAAACGTGAGGCGGCGATCAAGGGTTCCGGCGAGATTGGCTTTACCGTGGTGTCCATCAGTTTCTCGCTGGTGGCGGCGTTTATTCCGCTGCTGTTCATGGGCGGCGTGGTCGGGCGGTTGTTCAAGGAGTTCGCGCTGACGGCGACCTCGACCATCCTGATTTCGGTGGTGGTTTCGCTGACCCTGGCGCCGACGCTGGCCGCGCTATTCATGCGCGCCCCCACCCATCATGCCCACGACAAACTCGGCTTCAGCGACCGCCTGCTCGCCGCATATGCGCGCAACCTGCGCCGCGCACTGACCCATCAACGCACGATGGCGGCGATCTTCATGGCCACCCTAGCGTTGGCGGTGGCCGGTTACGTGTTTATCCCCAAGGGCTTCTTCCCGGTGCAAGACACCGGTTTCGTGCTCGGCACCAGTGAGGCAGCGGCCGATGTGTCGTACCCGGACATGGTCGCCAAACACAAAGCCCTGGCCGAAATCGTCAAGGCCGACCCAGCCGTCGAAGCGTTTTCTCATTCGGTGGGCGTGACCGGCAGCAACCAGACCATCGCCAACGGGCGCTTCTGGATTGCCTTGAAAGCCCGTGGTGATCGTGATGTGTCCGCCAGCCAATTCATCGACCGCATTCGCCCCAAACTGGCCAAGGTGCCGGGCATTGTGTTGTACCTGCGCGCCGGCCAAGACATCAACCTCAGTTCCGGCCCGAGCCGCGCGCAGTATCAATATGTGCTCAAGAGCAACGACGGCCCGACGCTGAACACCTGGACCCAGCGCCTGACCGAAAAACTGCGCGCCAACCCGGCGTTCCGTGACCTGTCCAACGACCTGCAGCTGGGCGCCAGCATCACCCACATCAGCATTGACCGTCAGGCTGCTGCGCGTTTCGGCCTCACCGCCACCGATGTCGACCAGGCGCTGTATGACGCGTTCGGCCAGCGCCAGATCAACGAGTTCCAGACCGAGATCAACCAGTACCAAGTGGTGCTGGAACTCGACAGCCAGCAGCGCGGCAAGGCCGAAAGCCTGAACTACTTCTATCTGCGCTCGCCGCTGACTAACGAGATGGTGCCGCTGTCGGCGCTGGCTAAAGTCGATCCGCCCACTGTGGGGCCATTATCCATCAGCCATGACGGCATGTTCCCGGCGGCCAACCTGTCGTTCAACCTGGCGCCTGGTGTGGCATTGGGCGATGCGGTGATCATGCTCAACCAGGCCAAGAATGAAATCGGCATGCCAGCCACCCTGATCGGCACCTTCCAGGGCGCGGCCCAGGCGTTCCAGAGTTCGTTGGCCAGCCAGCCCTGGTTGATCCTCGCGGCGCTGGTGGCGGTCTACATTATCCTGGGTGTGCTGTATGAGAGCTTTGTGCACCCGCTGACGATCATTTCCACCTTGCCGTCGGCGGGCCTGGGTGCGCTGATCATGCTGTGGCTGCTGGGCCAGGACTTTTCGATCATGGCCCTGATCGGCTTGGTGTTGCTGATCGGTATCGTGAAGAAAAACGGCATCCTGATGATCGACTTCGCCCTGGACGCTCAACGCGTGCGCGGGCTGCCGCCCGAGGAGGCGATTTATGAAGCCTGCGTCACCCGGTTCCGGCCGATCATCATGACCACCCTCGCCGCCCTGCTCGGCGCAGTGCCCCTGATGCTGGGCTCCGGCCCAGGCGCGGAGTTACGTCAGCCGCTGGGGATCGCCGTGGTCGGCGGCTTGCTGGTGAGCCAGGCGCTGACGCTGTTCACCACACCGGTCATATACTTGTACCTTGAACGGTTTTTCCACAGGCCCAAACCAACGCCCGAGTTGGCGACCACACACTGAGGCTGAGGCCCTGCCTTGGAGCAAAAGGCTCATGCGCGTCCTGATTATTGAAGATGAAGAGAAAACTGCGGATTACCTGCACCGCGGCCTGACGGAACAAGGCTATACCGTTGATGTGGCGCGTGAAGGCGTCGAAGGTTTGCACCTGGCGCTGGAGAACGATTACGCGGTAATCGTGCTCGACGTAATGCTGCCCGGCCTCGACGGCTTCGGTGTATTGCGCGCGTTGCGTGCACGCAAGCAGACACCGGTGATCATGCTCACCGCACGTGAGCGCGTGGAAGACCGCATTCGCGGCCTGCGCGAAGGCGCCGACGACTATTTGGGCAAACCGTTTTCATTCCTGGAACTGGTGGCACGCCTGCAGGCGCTGACCCGGCGCAGTGGCGGGCATGAACCGGTGCAGGTCACCGTCGCCGACCTGTGGATAGATTTGATCAGCCGCAAGGCCAGCCGCAATGGCCTGCGCCTGGACCTGACCGCCAAGGAATTCTCGCTGCTCAGCGTATTGGCGCGGCGCCAAGGTGAAATCCTCTCCAAGACCGCGATTGCGGAGATGGTCTGGGACATCAATTTCGACAGCGACGCCAATGTCGTGGAAGTCGCGATCAAGCGCCTGCGCGCCAAGCTCGACGGGCCGTTCGAACAGAAGCTGCTACACACCATTCGCGGCATGGGCTACGTGCTGGAGAACCGCAGTGTCGGCTAACTCCATCGCCCTGCGCCTGAGCGGCATGTTCACCCTGGTGGCGCTGCTGATCTTCATGTTGATCGGCGGCGCGTTGTACCAGCAAGTAGACCGGGGCTTAGGGTTGTTGCCGGGCGCCGAGTTGGATGCGCGCTACAGCGTGCTCGAATCCTCGGTGAACCGCTTCGGCACGCCGGACCACTGGGCGAAAATCACCGCCAAACTGAAATTGCTCAGTGAGGAAGACAAGCGCATCCGCTTCTGGGTGGTGAGCAGCGACCCGAACTACGAGTACGGCAACCCGGATGCGCAGATCCGCGCGTTCGCCCAAGGGCCGACCGGCAAACGCGACTTGCGCCTGCCTGGGCATAAATACCCGTTCAAGGTGTTACTGAGCCAATTCCCAGCCAAAGAACAACGCCCGCCGCTGCGTTTTATGATTGCCATCGACACCGAAAACTTCCGCGCCACCCAGCACCACCTGTTGATGGCCTTGATCGGCCTGGCGTTCGTCGGCGTGGTCCTCGCGGCGCTGCTGGGGTTCTGGGTCTCGCGTATCGGCCTCAAGCCGCTGGGCAAACTCTCGGATGAAGCGCAAAAACTCGCACCGCCCAAACTCTCCGGGCGCCTGCACTTGTCGCCGTTGCCGCCGGAGCTGAGCCAGTTCGTCAACTCGTTCAACTCAACGCTGGATCGAGTTGAACAGGCCTACTCGCGCCTGGAGTCGTTCAACGCCGACGTCGCCCACGAACTGCGCTCGCCGCTGACCAACCTGATCGGCCAGACCCAAGTAGCGCTGACGCGCGGCCGTTCCGCCGAGCATTACTTCGAAGTGTTGCAATCGAACCTCGAAGAGCTGGAACGCCTGCGCTCGATCATCAATGACATGCTGTTCCTCGCCAGCGCCGACCAGGGCAGCAAGGCCACCAAGCTGATTGAAAGCTCCCTGGCCGATGAAGTTGCCACCACCCTCGACTACCTGGACTTCATCCTCGAAGACGCCCAAGTCAAGGTTCGGGTGCGCGGCGATGCCATGGTGCAGATCGAAAAAGCCCACCTGCGCCGTGCACTGATCAACCTGCTGAGTAATGCGGTGCAGCACACCGCGCCAGGGCAGATCATCGAAGTGAACATCGAAGTGCAGGCGCATCAGGTGGCCATCGGGGTGACCAACCCTGGCGATGAAATTGCCAGGGAGCATTTGCCACGGCTGTTCGAACGCTTCTATCGGGTGGACGCGTCGCGCAGTAACAGCGGGGCGAATCATGGGTTGGGGCTGGCGATCGTCAAGGCGATTGCCTTGATGCATGGCGGGGATGTGTTTGTACGCAGTGATGGGGGCGGCAATACCTTTGGCATCACGTTGCCCGTTTAACACCGAGGTCAACTGTGGGAGCTCTGTCACCTTGACTATTGCGATTTTGGCAACAGTCATTATCTTGTTACACTCTGTATCGCACCGCTCACCTGCGCTAATTTGACGCACCGATGAGCGCGACGGCAAACACAGCTTCCCGCGCCCCAAAATTTCCCTCGACTTATTTCCAGGGCTCTACACTGGGAATCTGTTTAAAGCCGCTGATTTCAGCGGTTTTTTTTTGCCGTAAAAAAGGCCAGGCACACCCCCACGACATTGGCCGTTTACGATTGACCAAAGGAGCTCCACCGGTGAAGAACTCGCTGACGTTCACCCCGCTATTCCTCGCGATTGCAGCAACGATCGCCCCTTTCGCCCAAGCGGCAGCCCCCCCCCCAGCCGACGGTTTCGTCGAAGGTTCCAGCCTCAAGATCAACACCCGCAACTACTACATGAACCGCGACCGTCGCGACATTCACACCGATGACAGCAAGGAGTGGGGCCAAGGCTTCATCGGCACGTTCGAATCCGGCTACACCCAAGGCACCGTCGGCTTCGGCCTGGACCTCAACGCCATGCTCGGCCTCAAGCTCGACGGCGGTGGCGGCACCGACGGTTCCAGCATCCTGCCAGTAGGCTCCGGCAACGGCAAAGCGCCCGGCTCGTTCTCCACCGCAGGCGGCACCTTGAAAATGCGCGCCTTCGACACCGAGCTGAAGGCCGGCGACCTGTTCCTCAATAATCCGGTGATTGCCGGCGGCATGACCCGCATGTTGCCGCAGGATTTCCGTGGTGTAAGCCTGACCAACCACAGCTTCGACGGCTGGATGCTCGAAGGTGGCCGGGCCAGTTTCACCAAGCTTTACAACCAGAGCGGCCACCGGCGCATCGGCACCAGCTACGGCGCGCTGCCGGAGCATGCCGACAGCCAGCATCTGGACTGGGCCGGCGTGTCCTTCAGCGGCATCCCAGGCTTGACCAGCAATCTGTACGCCTCCGAACTCAAGGACGTGTGGCACCAGTACTACTACGACCTGGACTACACCTACGCGCTGAACGACTGGGTCAGCCTCAACCCAGGCCTGCACTACTACCACACCCAGGACACCGGCCAATCGCTGCTGGGCAACATCGACAACAACACCTACAGCCTGCATTTCACCGTGGGCGTGGGCAACCACAGCGTTACCGCCGCCTACCAGCGGGTCAACGGCAACACGCCGTTCGACTACATCAGCCAGGGCGATAGCATCTACCTGGATAACTCCCAGCAATACTCGGACTTCAACGGTCCCAACGAGCGCTCGTGGAAACTCAAATACGCCTATGACTTCGCCGGCCTCGGTATGCCTGGGCTGACGTCCGCCGTGTCCTACATCAGCGGCAAGACCGACCTGACCAAGGTCGACCCGCAAAGCCGTGGCTACAGCGCCTGGTACAGCGCCGACGGCAAGGACGCGAAACATTGGGAGCGCGATATCGACCTGAAGTACGTGGTGCAAGGCGGCAAAGCCAAAGACCTGGCCGTGCGCCTGCAGTGGGCGACCAACCGCGGTGGCAACGGCTACGCGGCGGTCGATCGGGACGTGGACGAATACCGGGTGATCGTGGACTACCCGATCAACGTGTTCTAACCCGTTGATCTTTCTTTTTTAGCCCATGCTCTAATTTTCATCGCGTAGAACTAAACTGCCAGCATCTTCCCTGTTGAAGCCTGCGCGATGAGTCAACCCCGCCCTCCTGATCTACCTGCCCGCTCGGAGCTTCTGCTGATGCTGGGCAGTGGCCTCACCGTCATCCTGATCGTGGTTATCGTCGCAGCCTTGCTGACCCGCGAACACGCCAGCACCCTGCAGGCGGCCAAGCGCGAAACCACCAATATCACCCAACTGATCAATGCCGATGTGCTGCGCAACGCCGAACTCTACGACCTGGCGCTGCAGGGCTTGATCACGGCCACCACACGCAATGACCTGTCGCGGACGCCGCCGGACATCCGGCACATGGTGCAGTTTGATCAATCCACCGCAGCGCCGTTCAAGGGCGAAGTGCTGTTGCTGGATGCCAATGGTGCGGTGGTTGCCGATTCTTCGACGTTGCAGCCGACGTCGCGCAATTTCGCCAACCGTGACTATTTCCAGGTGCATAAACAAAATGCACAGGCAGGGCTTTTTATCAGCCGCCCGTTCAAGATCCGCTGCGATTGCGATCAAGTGTGGCGCATGGCATTCAGTCGTCGAGTGGAGGGCCCCAACGGCGAGTTCGCTGGCGTGGCCGTGGCGACGATGCGCCTGGCGTATTTCGATCAACTGTTCAGCCGCCTCACCATCGGCAACGGCAGCTCCGTCAACCTGCTGAACACCCATGGCATTCTTCTGGCCCAGCAGCCGCTGCTGGAGCGCGACATGATTGATAAGGACCTCAGCGACCGGCCCAATTTCAAACGCATACTGCGCGAAGGCGAAGGCAGCTTCCAGGCGATTTCCGCACTCTCTGGCACAGAGCGTTTGTATACGTTCACCAAGGTCGGTGAGCTGCCATTGATTGTGGTGGTGGCGCTGGCCAGCGAAAACGTGTTCGCCCCTTGGCAACGTGCCGCGCTGCTGACCAGCGGCGCCACCGGCGTGCTGTGTATCGGCCTGTTGTGGCTGACCTGGATGTTGCGCCGCGAGCTGCGCCGCCGCTGTCGCGCCGAACACGTGCTGTCTGAACTGGCCGCCACCGATGCCCTCACCGGCCTGGCGAACCGTCGCACCCTGGACCAGCGCCTGCACCTGGAGTGGGACCGCGCACAACGCTCAACCGAGCCGCTGACGCTGCTGATGATCGACGTGGACCACTTCAAGGCATTCAACGACCGTCACGGCCATCACGGTGGTGACAAGGCATTGCGCACGGTAGCCCAAGTGATCGAAGAAAACATTCGTCGACCGGCCGACCTGGCAGCGCGCTACGGCGGCGAGGAGTTCGCCGTGGTGCTACCGCATACCGACGCCCAGGGTGCGTGGGTGATCGCCGAGCACATTCGCAGCAGCGTCGAGCACTTGCCATGGGTGACCGGTGCCGAGCAGCCGATTACCGTGAGTATCGGTATGAGTACGTGGGACAAACGCAGCCGTATGTCATTGGAAGCGTTATTGCTGGGTGCGGACCAGGCGCTGTATGAGGCCAAGCACAGCGGGCGCAATCGGATCGTCGATGCCAAAGCCCGCTGCTGAAAGGGTAACGCCTCTCCTTGGGAGTCAGGCGTGATTGAAACCGCTAAACCGTGTAACTCGCCCTCGTCGTCACTGTGGCTCTGGGGTCGGCACCGATTTCTTTGGTAATGCTCACCGGCCACTCGCGAGGAAGCAGCGAGACCCGGACACCAAAGGAACCGTCAACCGCCACCCCTGGCGTCGCAGAAAACTCGTGCTTGGGCGTCATCTTGCTAGCAAGGTCAGTGCTGAAGGTAACCCTGTGCTGAACGGTGAATGTCGGTGTAACGCCCGCTCCGGTAGTGACGGTTACCGGGCCAGCGTGAACATTCGCGTTGATACTTGATCTTGGGAAAAAGGTATAACTGTTTGCGACTGAGACAGTGCGATCAACATTATGGGTTATTGTCGGTTTACCGCTGGCAGACATTGCAAACTCAATACCAGGACCGCCAACTTTTATTTCATGCCCCGGCCCACCGGTAATACTTTGGTTTACCCCACCTCCAGCCCCCAAACTTAAACCTGGAACAGGGCCAGGCACCGGGACTGAGACATTTCCCTCCACCCCACCATCCACGCCAGCAAATTGTTGAGTGCTAATAGTAGGATTCAGATTGGCTTTAAAGTTGAATGCACCATTGGGTTCGATATTAGCGCTGAACTCTGGCGCACTGAAATTGAGAAACTGTGTAAGGCGAGCACCTGCGTTAATACCAAAACCGGTGTTAAAAATATTGGGGATGCCTGCCCGAACATCGCCACTGGCAGCTATCTGCATCCTGGGTACAAAGCTGACATGGAGGCCACCGGCCTCCGTTGGGCGCAAGGTGATTGCGGGGTCGAAGCGTGCTGTTGCGCTCACACCAACGCTGGGACCGCCAGGAATCGGGGTGAGCCTGGCCGCAATCGTGGCATAGGCTCTCGGGTAAAAAGACAGCGTGGGAATCGGTTGAAACCTTGCCTCACCGCCGAATACATTCGCGGTATAGGGCGCGGCAAAGGAGCGCGGCGGCTGGTGACTATTAACGTTTTGTTGCTGATCGTTAATATCCCCGCCACTTCGCTGTTGATAATGAGCGCTCGGCCCGGTTTGTTGTTGAGGGGACGGGCCACGGTATGCGTAACTTGGAGATACGTTATTCATTAGCAATACGCCTCAAAAAGTAAGGTTTGATGTATTTCGCTGTGATTGCTTTATTTACTCATCGCTTGGCCCTTGCCTTACTTCTTAAGACGTCGCCAATTCAACGGGCTTACGAACATATTGTGGTACGCGACCAGGTATCAGTTCCTACAAACAAGTCACGGACAATCCCCATAAGTGTCATGATGTGTTGGGCTTCGAATAAAAAAGCGCCAGCCACATGAAAATCCTGCCAAGCGCGCAAAAAAAAAGGCCACCCGAAGGTGGCCTTTCAAAACTAAAGAAAGAGAGTTGTTACTTACACCGCCGCAACGGGACGCATGTAAGAGATCGGTGCGGTGCTGGCATCTTCGAAGGTCACGACTTCCCAAGCATCTGTCTGCTCAATCAACTTGCGCAGCAGCTGGTTGTTAAGGGCGTGGCCCGACTTGAAGCCTTTGAACTCGCCTATCAGGCTGTTGCCCAGCAGGTAGAGGTCACCGATTGCATCGAGGATCTTGTGCTTCACGAACTCGTCTTCGTAGCGAAGGCCGTCTTCGTTCAGTACACCATCCGCGTCGACCACAATGGCGTTTTCAACGCTACCGCCGAGTGCGAGGTTGTGCTTGCGCAGGTACTCGATGTCACTCATGAAACCAAAGGTACGGGCGCGGCTGACTTCTTTTACGAACGAAGTGCTGGAAAAATCCACGCTTGCACTTTGGGTGCGGTCACGGAATACCGGGTGATCGAAATCGATCTCAAAGCTCACTTTAAAGCCTTCAAACGGGACGAAGGTGGCGCGCTTGTCGCCGTCTTCTACTGTCACTTCCCGCAGAATGCGAATGAACTTCTTGGCTGCGTCCTGTT
This sequence comes from Pseudomonas sp. 1152_12, assembly GCF_052850675.1. NCBI lineage: Bacteria > Pseudomonadati > Pseudomonadota > Gammaproteobacteria > Pseudomonadales > Pseudomonadaceae > Pseudomonas > Pseudomonas sp. 1152_12. Next base: position 45,856 of record NZ_VXCW01000007.1, read on the forward strand.
CTTCCAGGCCGGCAGATTGAATCAAGAATACGAAGGGTCCAGCGCTGCCATCCATGATTGGGACTTCGGACGCGGAGAGCTCGACGTAGGCGTTATCGATGCCCAGGCCAGCCATGGCCGAGAGCAAGTGCTCCACCGTGTCCACTTTGACGTCACCGTTGACCAATGTGGTCGACATAGTGGTTTCGCCAACGTTTTCCGCGCGAGCAGGAATCTGCACCACAGGGTCCAGGTCGGCACGAACAAACACGATGCCGGTGTCGACAGGTGCAGGTTTGAGAGTCAGGTATACCTTCTCCCCGGAGTGCAGACCTACACCTGTGGCACGGATAATATTCTTCAGGGTGCGTTGTTTAATCATGGCTTGGACCGCTTCAGCGCAAATTGCGAACTGGTATCAACAAAGGCTGGCGATAATAGCAGACCAGACCTTTGCTGAACACCAATCACCTTCATAGCCCTGATACATTCCATTAATCGGCCTGACGACGCAGGAATGCCGGGATGTCCAGGTAGTCCAGGTCATCTTGCGGATTCGGGCTACGGGACGCCGCAGCACCGGCCTGAGCCTGATTGCGCATCACGGTCGGACGGTCCAGGTCACGATAGTTCACAGACGGCAGTTCCTGGCGCGCAGGCGCTGGAGCGGCAGCTTGCTGGCTGGCGTGGCTGTTGTGGCCGGTGTGAACGGTATTGTCGATGACCTTTACAGGCTTCTCGATTTTTGCGCCCAGGCCGGTGGCAACCACGGTCACGTGCAGTTCATCGCGCATGTCCGGATCAATAACGGTACCGACTTTGACCATGGCGTGCTCGGAAGCGAAAGCTTCGATGATGCTACCCACGTCGGAGTACTCACCCAGGGACAGGTCAGGACCGGCGGTGATATTCACCAGGATGCCGCGTGCGCCTTGCAGGTTCACGTCTTCGAGCAACGGGTTGCGGATCGCCGCTTCAGTGGCTTCACGTGCACGGTTCGGACCGCTGGCGCAGCCAGTGCCCATCATTGCCATGCCCATTTCGCTCATCACGGTACGTACGTCGGCAAAGTCGACGTTGATCATGCCTGGGCGTTTGATGATGTCGGAGATACCGCGAACGGCACCGGCCAGTACGTCGTCAGCCTTGGCGAATGCGGACAGCAGGCTTGCGTCCTTGCCCAGGATGGTCAGCAGCTTCTCGTTGGGAATGGTGATCAACGAGTCGACGCTTTCAGACAGCAGACGGATACCTTCGTCGGCGATCTGCATACGCTTGCGACCTTCGAACGGGAACGGACGCGTCACGACAGCAACGGTCAGAATCCCCATTTCCTTGGCCACTTCGGCAATGATCGGGGCTGCACCGGTACCGGTGCCGCCGCCCATGCCGGTGGTGATGAACACCATGTTGGTGCCTTGCAGCACTTCAGCAATACGCTCGCGGTCTTCCAGCGCGGCTTGACGGCCGACTTCCGGGTTGGCGCCAGCGCCGAGGCCCTTGGTCACGGCTGTGCCCAATTGCAAGATGGTCCGCGCGCCGATGCTTTTCAGCGCCTGGGCATCAGTGTTGGCGCAGATGAATTCAACGCCTTCAATGTTGCTCTTGACCATGTGATTGACAGCGTTGCCGCCGCCACCGCCAACACCGATTACTTTGATAACCGGGCTTGCGGGGATGTTGTCTACGAGTTCGAACATGTTCCCTCTCCTTTCGTTTTCTCTAGTTTTTTCGCCTACTACTTACTGCGGTGTTGCGGTAAATCTTTAGAAATTGCCTTTTACCCAAGCCTGTAACCGCTCGAACAACGGCGCTTTGGCTTCATCGTCGCCGCCACGGTAGCTGTCACGAATACTCGGGCCCGACAGGGAAATGCCGTCGGTCTGCTTTTGCAGCCCGTACAACAGCAAGCCCACGCCGGTGGAATAAATCGGGTTGCGCACCACGTCGCCCAGACCTTTAACGCCATGGGGCACGCCCAGGCGGACCGGCATGTGGAAGATTTCCTCGGCCAGTTCGACCGCGCCTTCCATCTTCGAGGTGCCACCGGTCAGCACGATGCCGGCCGGGATCAAATCTTCGTAGCCGCTGCGACGCAGTTCGGCCTGGATCAGGGTGAACAGCTCGTCGTAACGCGGCTCGACCACTTCAGCCAGCGCCTGGCGCGACAGCTCACGCGGTGGGCGATCCCCCACGCTCGGCACCTTGATGGTTTCACCGGCACCCGCCAGCTTGGCCAGGGCACAGGCGTAGCGGATCTTGATTTCTTCGGCGTACTGGGTAGGTGTACGCAGCGCCATGGCGATGTCGTTGGTGACTTGGTCGCCAGCAATCGGGATCACGGCGGTGTGGCGGATCGCACCCTCGGTGAAGATCGCGATGTCGGTGGTGCCGCCGCCGATGTCCACCAGGCACACGCCCAGTTCTTTTTCGTCGTCAGTCAATACCGAGTAGGCCGAAGCCAACTGCTCGAGAATGATGTCGTCGATTTCCAGGCCGCAGCGGCGCACGCATTTTTCAATGTTTTGTGCAGCGTTGACGGCGCAGGTCACCACGTGAACCTTGGCTTCCAGACGTACGCCCGACATGCCTAGCGGCTCACGAACGCCTTCCTGGTTGTCGATCACGTAGTCCTGCGGCAGTGTGTGCAGCACACGCTGGTCGGCCGGAATCGCCACGGCCTGGGCAGCGTCGAGTACGCGCTCAAGGTCGGCCGCGCTGACTTCGCGGTCGCGAATCGCCACGATGCCGTGGGAGTTCAGGCTGCGAATGTGGTTGCCGGCTACGCCGACGAACGCCGAGTGAATCCGGCAACCGGCCATCAGCTGCGCTTCTTCGATGGCGCGCTGGATCGATTGCACGGTGGACTCGATGTTCACCACCACGCCCTTCTTCAGGCCCCGGGACGGATGCGTGCCGATACCGACGATTTCGATAACACCGTCTTCCCCGACCTCGCCGACCAGCGCCACCACTTTGGAGGTGCCGATATCGAGACCGACGATCATTTTGCCGCTTTGCACGTTTGCCATGGGTCCTGCCTCTTCTTAATTCTTCGCGACAGCGGGTTTGGCTGTCGTCGGCGCAGCCGGTTCACGCCAGCCGACGGCCAGGCCGTTGGCGTAACGCAGGTCGACGCTCGCAATGTTCGTAATCTGTTCTTTCAAGGTCTTGTCATAGATGGCAATAAAGCGGCGCATCTTTTCTACCAAGCGGTCGCGTCCCAGCAACAACTCGATACCGGGGCCGGAACTGCCTGCACCGGTGGTCAAAAACCAGCTGCCCCGCTCACGCAATTCCAGGCGTGCGATGGAGAAGCCCAGTGGCCGCAGCATCTGGCTCAAGGCCTGGTACTGCTGCATCACTTGCTGTTGCGCCCGCTGCGGCCCGAACAACTGCGGCAGGTGCTCGTAGTTGGCCAGTTCACGCGGGGTAAACGCCTGACCCTGGTTGTTCAACAGCGCGCCATCGCCCCAACGGGCCACGGGCAGTTGTTCTTCCAGGCGGATCGTCACTTGGTCCGGCCAGACGCGGCGGACTTCGGCGTGAGCGATCCACGGCATCTGTTCCAGCTCCCGGCGCATACCGGCCAGGTCGATGGTAAAGAAGCTCGCCGCCAGGTATGGGCTGATGCGCTGCTGCACCGCTTGCTGGCTGATGTAGCTCAAGTCGCCCTGCACGCTGATCTTGGCGATCGGCCGGTCGGCATACGGCAACAGGCGCTGAGCACCTTCGTAAGTACCGAAGCCCAACGCCACCAACAGCACCGGCCAGAACAGCGCTTTGATAAAACCAAAGTTGGCTTTCGGCAGGCGCGCCGACATCGGCTCTTTAGCCACCATCCGGCTGGCACCCCGTGGCACCGGCTTGCGGCCGGGTGCTTGTGGGGGCTGATGACGAAGCGATGCGCCGTTCATGTGCTTAGCCTCTTGGCTCAATGCTTGCGGCCAGGATCGCCAGCACCAACTGCTGGAAATCCAAACCGGCGGCACGGGCTGCCATAGGTACCAGGCTGTGATCGGTCATACCCGGAGCGGTGTTGACTTCCAGGAACCAGAAATTCCCTTGGTCATCCTGCATCACGTCTGCCCGCGCCCAACCGGCGATACCCAGCGCCTCACAGGCTTTCGCCGTGAGGTCCATCAATTCCTGTTCCTTGGTTGCGTCGAGGCCGCACGGGATCCGGTACTGAGTATCGGAAGCCACATACTTGGCGTCGTAGTCGTAAAAAGTGTGGGGCGTGCCCAATGCGATAGGCGGCAATACCTGGCCACGCAGGGTGGCGATGGTGTACTCGGGACCTTGGATCCACTGTTCCACCAACACTTGCGAATCGTAGGTACTTGCCGCTTTCCATGCGTCGATTAATTCGGCGGCCGAGTTCACTTTGGCCATGCCGATACTGGAGCCTTCATGGGCAGGTTTGACGATCAAAGGCAGGCCCAGTTCCTTGGCCGCAGAAATACAATCGTCTTCGCTGCACAACACGCTGTGACGCGGGGTTGGAATACCCAGGCTGTGCCACACCTGCTTGGTGCGCAACTTGTCCATCGCCAGTGCCGAAGCAAGGATGCCGCTGCCGGTATAAGGAATGCCAGCGCACTCCAGCAGACCTTGCATGCTGCCGTCTTCACCACCTCGGCCGTGCAAGATGATGAAGGCACGGTCGATCTTCTCAGCTTGCACGCGGGCGAGGAAATCATCGCCCACGTCGATACCGAACGCGTTCACGCCGGCGCTTTGCAGTGCTTCAAGTACAGCATTGCCGGACTTGAGCGAGACTGCACGCTCAGCACTCTTGCCGCCGAACAGCACGGCCACGCGGCCGAAGTCGGCAGGCGTGAAGGTGGAATGCAGGGCGTCGTAATTCGAGGTCATTGCGACTTCCCCTTCTGCGCAGCAAACAGCGGGCTGGCGAGCAACTTAGGCGCGAGACCGCCAATGTCACCGGCGCCCTGGCACAGCAGAATGTCACCGGCACGCAGAAGCGGTTTAACGATCGGCGCCAGGTCCACACCGCGCTCGATGTAGATCGGGTCCAACTGGCCACGCTGACGAATGCTGTTGCACAGTTTGCGGCTGTCGGCGCCCGGGATCGGCTCTTCACCGGCCGGGTAAACTTCCATCAGCAGCAGCACGTTGGCATCGGCCAATACATTAACGAAGTCGTCATACAGGTCGCGTGTGCGGCTGTAGCGGTGCGGCTGGTAAACCATCACCAGGCGGCGCTCCGGCCAGCCACCGCGTACGGCTTTGATCACCGCCGCAACTTCGGTCGGGTGGTGACCGTAATCGTCAACCAGCATGACGTCGCCGCCCTCTACCGGCAGTTGGCCGTAGACTTGGAAGCGCCGGCCAACACCGGCAAAGCGCGACAAGCCTTCAACAATGGCTTCATCGCTGACGCCCTCATCGGAGGCGATGCAGATGGTCGCCAGTGAGTTGAGCACGTTGTGATTGCCTGGCATGTTCACCGAAACATCCAACGGCTCACGGTCAGGGCGCAGCACAGTGAAGAAAGTTTGCATGCCTTCCTGACGCACATTGATCGCGCGCACGTCGGCGTCTTCGCTGAAGCCGTAGGTCACGGTCGGACGCTTAACCTGCGGCAGGATTTCACGCACCACCGGATCGTCCAGGCACACCACGGCCAACCCGTAGAACGGCAGGTTGTGCAGGAACTCGACGAAGGTTTTCTTCAATTTGTTGAAGTCACCGTCGTAGGTCGCCATGTGGTCTTCGTCGATGTTGGTGACTACCGCGACCATCGGTTGCAGGTGCAGGAAGCTCGCATCACTTTCATCGGCTTCGGCGATCAGGTAGCGGCTGGTGCCGAGCTGGGCATTGGTGCCCGCTGCATTCAGACGGCCACCGATGACAAACGTCGGGTCCAGGCCACCGGCGGCGAACACCGAGGCGATCAGGCTGGTGGTGGTGGTTTTGCCGTGCGTACCGGCGACGGCGATGCCGTGGCGATAGCGCATCAGCTCAGCGAGCATCTCGGCGCGTGGCACCACGGGAATACGACGCTCAAGGGCGGTGGCCACTTCCGGGTTGGAGGTGTTCACGGCACTGGAAACCACCAGTACATCAGCCTCGGCGGCGTTCTCGGCGCGGTGGCCGATAAAGATCTGCGCGCCAAAGGACTTCAAGCGGTCGGTGACCGGCGACTCTTTCAAGTCGGAGCCGGACACCTGGTAGCCCAAGTTCAGCAGTACTTCAGCAATCCCGCACATGCCCACGCCGCCGATACCGACGAAGTGGATGCGACGGATGCGGCGCATTTCCGGTTGCGGCATGGCTTTCTGATTCTCAACCATGGGCCACCTCCAGGCAGATATCGACCACGGTGCGGGTTGCGTCAGGTTTGGCCAGGCGGCTTGCGGTGCTCGCCATGCTGTTGAGTCGTTCCGGTTGCATCAAAACCTCGGTCAGGCGTGCGGCCAAATCGGCGGCGCCAGTCGTTCTTTGCGGCAGCAGGAAGGCAGCGCCCTCCCCGGCCAAATATTCGGCGTTGCGGGTCTGGTGATCGTCAATCGCGTGGGGCAAAGGCACCAGCAAGGACGGCAGACCGGCCGCAGCCAGTTCACTGACGGTCAACGCACCAGCGCGACAGACCACCAGGTCGGCCCAGCCATAGGCTTGGGCCATGTCTTTGATGAAGGGCTGTACATTCGCCTCGACCCCAGCCTCGCGATAGCGGGCTGCGGTCACTTCATCGTGATTCTTGCCGGCCTGGTGGAAGATCTCCGGGCGCAATTGCACAGGGAGTTGCGCCACGGCTTCCGGCAGCAATTTGTTCAGCGGCTCGGCGCCAAGGCTTCCGCCGAGGATCAGCAAATGCGCCTTGCGCCCGGCCAGCGCCGAGCGGGCAATGTCCATAAACAGCTCAGTACGCACCGGGTTGCCGGTGGTGCGGCGTTTGTCCGACATGCTGAAGGTATTCGGGAACGCTTCACACACTCGCGCAGCTAACGGCACCAGCAAGCGGTTTGCGGTACCAGCGACGGCGTTCTGTTCGTGCACGATCACCGGCACGCCCGCGAGCTTGGCCGCAACACCGCCAGGGCCGGTCACATAACCGCCAAAACCGAGCACACACACCGGCTTCAATTCACGAATGACTTTACGCGCCTGCCACACCGCCTTGAGCAACACAAACGGCGCCTTGAGCAGGGACAACTTGCCCTTGCCACGCAGGCCCGTGACGTTGATCAAATGCAGCGGCAAGCCGGCATTCGGCACCAGTTCGTTTTCGATGCCACGCGGCGTACCCAGCCAATGCACGTTGTAGCCACGGTTCTGGAATTCACGCGCGCAGGCCAGGGCCGGGAACACATGGCCCCCGGTGCCGCCCGCCATGATCAGCACGTTAGCGCCCATGGGTCGGCTCCTCGGCAAAATCGCTCTCGCTGAATTCCATCTCTTCGCTGCCCAGGTGGGTTCGACTCTCCCACTCGATGCGCAGCAATAACCCGAGGCACGCGCAGCAAATCACCAACGAACTGCCGCCATAACTGAGAAACGGCAAGGTCAGGCCCTTAGTCGGCAACAGACCGACGTTCACTCCAATATTGATCAGGAACTGGCCAATCCACAGGAATGACAAGCCATACGCCACATACGCGGCGAAATACTGTTTGGCCTTCTCGGCCCACAAGCCGATGTACATGCCGCGTACACACACGAACACGAACAGCGCGACGGTGCACAGTGAACCGACCACGCCGAGTTCTTCGGCGAGTACCGAGAACACGAAGTCGGTATGCGCTTCCGGCAGGTAGAACTGCTTCTGCACGCTGTTGCCCAGCCCCACACCCAGCCACTCGCCGCGACCGAAGGCGATCAGCGCCTGGGTCAACTGGTAGCCGGAACCGAACTGGTCGGCCCACGGGTCGGTAAAGGTAATCAGACGGGCCATCCGGTAAGGTTGCGCCTGCACCAGTACTGTCACGGCGGCCACGGCCAGCACCACCATCAAGGTGAAGCGGAACAAGCCAACACCGCCCAGAAATAGCATCGCCGCAGCCGCGCCCATCATCACGACGGTGGCACCGAAGTCGGGCTCCATCAGCAACAGACCAGCCATCGGCAGCAACACGATGAATGGCTTAAAGAAACCCATCCAGCTTTCGCGGACTTCTTTCTGGCGACGCACCAGGTAGCCGGCGAGGTAGATCACCACGAACACCTTGGCGATTTCCGACGGCTGCACGTTGAACGCACCGAAACCGATCCAACGCATCGAACCGTTCACCTCACGGCCGATGCCGGGGAGGATCACCATGATCAGCAAGCCGAACGCACCGATCAGCATCAGCCAACCCAGGCGCTGCCAAGTGGCAATCGGGATCATCATGGTGACGATGCACGCGCCGAGGCCGATCACCAGGTACACCAAGTGGCGGATCATCATGTACAGGGTGTTGCCCGACTGCACGGCAGCCACTTCGGAGGACGCCGACGTGATCATCACCAGGCCCAGACCGAGCAACGCGAGACAACCGGCCAGCATCGGGAAATCAAGGTCGATGCCACGGCCAGTGATGATCGGCGACGGGTACGGCTTGATGATATTTCTGAAATTCATGCCAAGGCCTCCACGGCGCGGGCGAACAGCTGGCCGCGCTCTTCGTAGTTCTTGAACATGTCGAAACTGGCGCAGGCTGGCGACAGCAGCACGGCATCACCCGGCTGGGCCAGGGCTTTGCATTGAGCGATGGCGTCGTCCAGGGACGTGGCACGTACTTGTGGCACGGCGTCACCGAGGGCGGCGGCGATCAAACCGCAATCCCGCCCCATCAACACCACGGCGCGGCAATGGGCAGCCACTGGAGCTTTGAGGTCTTTGAAGTCAGCACCTTTGCCATCGCCACCGGCGATCAGCACCAGCTTGCCGTCGATATCGGTGCCAAGACCTTCGATGGCAGCCAAGGCAGCCCCCACATTGGTGGCCTTGGAATCGTTGTAATAGCTGACGCCATTGAGGTCGCGGACCCACTGGCAGCGGTGCTCAAGGCCAGCGAAGGTGCGCAGGCTCGCGAGCATGGCATCGAACGGCAGGCCCACTGCGTGACCGAGTGCTAACGCCGCCAGGGCGTTGGACTGGTTATGCGCGCCACGGATTTTCAGTTCACGCACCGGCATCAGGTTCTGGAATTCGAAGGCCAGGTATTTCTCGCCGTTCTCTTCGCGAATGCCGAACGCCTTGAAGTCGGGTTTGCCGAGGCCGAAGGTCCAGCATGGCAGGCCCTCACCCATCAGCGGACGGCTCAGGGCATCCTGGCGATTGACCACCACTTGCCGGGCACCGCGGAAGATCCGGTGCTTGGCCAGGTGATACGCCGGCAGGCCGCTGTAGCGGTCCATGTGGTCTTCGCTGACATTCAACACGGTGGCGACTTCAGCGCCCAGATCGTGAGTGGTTTCGAGCTGGAAGCTCGAGAGTTCCATCACATAAAGCTCGACGTCATCGCTGAGCAGATCCAGCGCCGGCGTACCGAGGTTACCGCCCACGGCCACACGCTTGCCGGCCGCAACCGCCATCTCACCGACCAAGGTCGTCACGGTGCTTTTTGCGTTGGAGCCGCTGATGGCCACGATCGGCGCCTTGGCGTTACGTGCGAACAGGTCAATGTCGCCGGACAGCTTCACACCACGCGCCGCTGCCGCTTGCAGGGCCGGTGTCGAAACAGCCAGGCCGGGGCTCACGTAGAGCTCATCGGCGCGGCACAGAAACTCGACATCCAGCTCGCCACATCGCACTTCCACGTGCGGGTAGTCACGGCGCAGCGTGACCAGCTCCGGTGGATTTTCCCGCGTGTCGGCCACGGCAAACGACGTGCCCCGGTTCGCCAGGAAGCGAACCAGGGACATGCCGCTCTTGCCGAGGCCGACAACGATGCGGAAGTGGTCTGAAGCGATCAGGGACACTCGTTTCTACCTCAGTTTCAGGGTGGCAAGGCCGACCAGTACCAGAATCACGGTGATGATCCAGAAACGGACAATCACACGCGGTTCGGGCCAGCCCTTGAGTTCAAAGTGGTGGTGAATCGGCGCCATACGGAACACACGGCGCCCGGTCAATTTGAAGGAAGCCACCTGGATGACCACCGACAGGGTTTCCATCACGAACACACCGCCCATGATGAACAACACGATTTCCTGGCGAACGATCACGGCGATGGTGCCCAAGGCTGCGCCCAGCGCCAGTGCGCCGACGTCGCCCATGAAGACTTGTGCGGGGTAGGTGTTGAACCACAGGAACCCCAGGCCGGCGCCGATCAGCGCGCCGCAGAATACGATCAGCTCACCCGCGCCCGGTACATAAGGGATCAACAGGTACTCGGCAAATTTCACGTTACCCGACAGGTAGCAGAAGATACCCAGCGCACCACCAACCATCACCGTCGGCATAATCGCCAGGCCATCGAGGCCGTCGGTCAGGTTCACCGCGTTGCTGGAGCCGACGATCACGAAGTAGGTCAGCACCACGAAGCCAATGCCCAATGGAATGCTGGCGTCCTTGAGCATCGGAATGATCAAGGTGGTCTCGACCGCGCTCGGGGCGGTGGTGTAAAGGAAGATCGCGGCGGCAAGACCGAACACCGACTGCCAGAAATACTTCCAGCGGCTTGGCAGCCCTTTGGAGTTTTTCTCGATCACTTTGCGGTAGTCATCGACCCAGCCGATGGCGCCGAACAGCAGGGTCACCAGCAGCACCACCCACACGTAGCGGTTATGCAGGTCGGCCCACAGCAAGGTGCTGATGCCGATGGACGACAGGATCAGCGCGCCGCCCATGGTTGGGGTGCCGGATTTGGACAGGTGCGACTGCGGGCCGTCATTACGAACCGATTGACCAATTTGCAGGTTCTGCAGGGTGCGGATCATCCACGGTCCCAGGAACAGCGACAGAGACAGCGCAGTCAGCACACCCAGAATCCCGCGCAGGGTCAGGTACTGAAAGACCGCGAAGCCTTTGTGGAACTGTTGCAGATACTCAGCCAGCAGCAGCAGCATTAATGTTTCTCCGTACTTGAGCCACACAAGGCCGCGACGACGTTTTCCATCACCGCGCTGCGCGATCCCTTGATCAAAATGGTTGTGTGTTGGTCGTGTTCAGTCGCAAGCAATGCCTGGATCAACTCGGCCTGGGTTGCGAAATGCCGCGCGCCGAGGCCGAAGACGTCAACGGCATGAGCCATGTTCGGACCGACTGCGTAGAGCGCATCGACGTTACCTGTGGCGTAGGCACCGACTTCGCGATGGGACTGTTCGGCCCAGTCGCCCAGCTCGGCGATATCGCCCAGGACCAGTACCTTGCGACCGTCGAAGCTTTTAAGCAGGTCGATGGCGGCACAAATCGAGGACTGGTTAGCGTTGTAGGTGTCATCAATCACGCGCATGCCATTGGTCGCCAGTTGCGCAACCGTGCGGCCTTTGACCGGCTGCACAGCGCCCAGGCCGGTGGCGATGCCGAACAGCGACACGCCCAGGGCATGCGCGGCGGCGGCAGCGGCCAACGCGTTAGCGACGTTGTGGTTGCCGAGCAGGTTCAACTGCACGTGCTCGTCGCCTTGCGGGGTGTGCAGCGTGAAGGATGGGCAGCCACGCGCGTCGACGGTGATGTTCGACGCGTGGAAATCAGCCGTGGCGTTCAGCACGGCAAACGTCAGCACCTTGCGACCGGCGGCGCGTACACGCCAGGTCTCAAAGGCCTTGTCGTCGAGGTTCAATACCGCGGTGCCCGAGGCATCGAGGCCTTCAAGGATTTCACCTTTGGCTTCGACGATTTTCTCCGGGCCGCCGAACTCGCCTACGTGGGCGGTGCCGGCATTGTTGATAATCGCCACGTGAGGCTTGGTCAGCGCCACGGTGTAAGCAATTTCGCCGACGCGCGAAGCGCCCAGCTCGATTACCGCCGCCGTGTGTTCCGGGGCCAGTTCAAGCAGGGTCAACGGCGCACCGAAATCATTGTTCAGGTTGCCACGGGTGGCGAGCACCGGCCCGCGCGTGCGCAGCACGCCGGCAAGCAGTTCCTTGACCGTGGTTTTGCCGCTGGAGCCAGTGATGGCGGCAACGGGCTTATCAAATGCAGCGCGGTTCAGCGCGCCCAACAGCCCGAGGGCCAGGCGGGTATCGGCGACCAGCAATTGCGGCAGCGTCGAGTCCGTGACTTCACGCTGCACCAAGGCGCCCACGGCACCTTTGGCGGCTACTTCGTTCAGGTAGTCGTGCCCATCGAAACGCGGGCCGGCCAGTGCAATAAACAGTTGCCCCGGCTTGATGTTGCGACTGTCGATACTGACGCCGTTGAAACTGCAGTCGCTCGACACTACGCGGGCCGACAAGGCCTGGGTCAGCTCGCTGAACTTCATCGCCTTAAGCATGAGCGACCTCCCAGGCGGTCAGGGCGTGATCGGCCTCGACCAGATCGGAGAAAGCATGGCGCTCACCGTTGATTTCCTGATAGTCCTCGTGACCTTTACCGGCCAGCACCACTACGTCGTCAGCGCTGGCGCCGGCGATCAGTTGAGCGATGGCGGCACCACGACCGGCGACGAAAGTGGCCTTGGACGCGTCTTTGAAGCCAACACGGATGTCGTCGAAAATCTGGCTCGGCGCTTCGCTGCGTGGATTGTCGTCGGTAACGAGTACGCCATCGGCCAGGCGCTCGACGATCTCGGCCATCAACGGGCGCTTGCCGCGATCACGATCACCGCCACAGCCGAACAGGCACAGCAATTTGCCCTTAGCGTGTGGGCGCAGGGCTTCGAGGACTTTTTCCAGCGCGTCCGGGGTGTGGGCGTAATCGACCACCACCAGTGGCTGAGAGCCGCCACCCAAACGCTGCATACGGCCGGCCGGGCCTTCGAGCTTGGGCAGCACGCGCAGGATTTCGTCCAGGGCGTAATCCAGGCCAAGTAATGCGCCAACAGCCGCAAGCACGTTGCTCAGGTTGAAACGCCCGAGCAAGGTGCTGCGCAAGTGGTGCTCGCCCTGAGGCGTGACCAACGTAGCGAGCACGCCTTCGTCATTAAATTGGGCTTCACGGCAATACAGATACGCGCTGGAATCTTCCAGGCTGTAGGTGATCAGGCGTGCTTCGCTGTCTTGCGCAGCCAGTTGGCGGCCGAATGCGTCATCCAGGTTTACCACCCGGCACTTCAGGTCATTCCAGGCGAACAGCTTGGCCTTGGCGGCGGCGTACGCCTCCATGGTGCCGTGGTAGTCGAGGTGGTCGCGAGACAGGTTGGTCATCACCGCCACGTCAAACGCCAAGGCAGTCACACGGCCCTGGTCCAGACCGTGGGATGACACTTCCATGGCAACCGCCTTGGCACCGGCCTTTTTCAGGTCGGCCAGGGTCGCTTGCACGGCGATCGGGTTCGGCGTGGTGTGCAGGCCGCTTTGCAGCGCACCGTAAAAACCCGTGCCCAGGGTGCCGACAATGCCGCAATGCTGGCCCAGCAGGTCGAGTGCCTGCGCAACCAATTGGGTCACGCTGGTCTTGCCATTGGTGCCAGTCACACCGATCAGGTTCAACTGACGGCTCGGGTCACCATAAAAACGCCCGGCGATGTCCGACAGTTGCGCGGCCAGGCCCTTGACCGGAATCAAGGGCACGTCGGTGATCGGCAGCACGGTAGCGCCTTCCACTTCATAAGCCACGGCGGCCGCGCCTCGTTGCAGGGCATCGGCGATATGTGCACGGCCATCGAGCTTGCCGCCGGGCACCGCCAGGAACAGATCACCGGCGCGTACATTACGGCTGTCCAGGCTCAATTCACGAATCAGCAGATCGCGGCCGGCGTGGGCAAAAATCTTGTTCAGGCTAAGAGACATCAGCCGCGCCCTCCATTGGCTTTGACAGCTGCGGCCGGTGGTCCTGCGTTCGCTTGTTGAGTCGGCGGCAGGTTGTCCGGCGTGATATTCATCAGGCGCAGGGTGCCGGACATCACTTTGCTGAATACCGGTGCCGACACCAGGCCACCGAAGTAGCCGGCCTTGCTCGGTTCATCAATCACTACGACGATGGCGTAGCGCGGATCGCTCATCGGACCGAAGCCGGCGAACAGCGAGCGGTAAGAGTTTTCGGCGTAGCCCTTGGTGCCGACCGAGGTCTTACGTGCAGTACCCGACTTGCCCGCCACGTGATACGCCGGCACCTTGGCACGGAATACACCGCGCGGCGCTTCGATCACTTGTTGCAGCATGCCTTGCATGGTCTTGGCGACGCTTTCCGGGATCACCTGGGTGGCTTTGGGCGCTTCATCGATGTGGATAAGGCTCAGTGGAACCATGCGGCCATTATTGGCCAATACAGAGAAAGCATGGGCCAACTGGATCGCAGTCACCGACAGGCCGTAGCCATAGGAAAGTGTGGCGGTCTCGGCTTTTTTCCAATCGCGGTAGTTCGGCAGGTTGCCCACGCGCTCGCCAGGGAAATCGAGGCCGGTAGGCTGGCCCAAGCCGATTTTTTGCGCCAGGTGGTAAATGGTTTCGCCGCCGATATCGAACGCGACTTTACTCATGCCCACGTTACTGGAGTTGATCAGGATACCTGTCAAATCCAGCACCGGACCTTCGCTGCGGGACACGTCGCGAATGGTGTATTTGCCCAACTGCAGGGTGCCCGGGTAAACCTCGACTTTGTCGCTTGGTTTCCAGCGCCCGGTCTCAAGGGCGGCACTCATGGAGATGGCTTTCATGGTCGAACCGGGCTCGAACACGTCGATCATCGCGCGGTTACGCATCATCGCCGGCTGCAAGTTGCGTCGGTTGTTCGGGTTATAGGTCGGCTGGTTGACCATGGCCAGGATCTCGCCGGTCTTCACGTCCATGATCACCAGGCTGCCGGCCTTGGCACCGTTTTCAATGATCGCGTTACGCAACTCGCGGTTGGCCAGGTATTGCAGGCGCAGGTCAATCGACAACGCCAAGGGCTTACCGGCCTTGGCGTTTTTGGTGACCTGGACATCCTTGATCAGCCTGCCACGCCGATCCTTGATGACCTGCCGCTTGCCGGGAACCCCGGCCAGCCATTCATCGTAGGCCAGCTCCACGCCTTCGCGGCCGTGGTCATCGATGTCGGTAAAGCCGACCATATGCGCGGTGGTTTCACCGGCCGGGTAGAAACGACGAAACTCCTCGATGCCGTAGACACCGGGGACTTTAAGGTCGAGCACTTGCTGGCCTTGTTCAGGGGTGAGCCCGCGAACCAGGTAGATGAATTCTTTATTGGCCTGGGCTTCCAGGCGTTCAGACAAGGCTTTGGGATCCTGGCCCAGGGCGGCCGCCAGTTCCGGCCACTTGTCCTTGGCCACCTGCAATTCTTTGGCGTTAGCCCACAGCGTGGTGACCGGCGTACTCACAGCCAGAGGCTCACCGTTACGGTCGGTGATCAGGCCGCGGTGTGCAGGAATCGGGATATGCCGCAGGCTGCGGGCGTTGCCCTCGCCGATCAGGAAGTCGCGGTCGATCACTTGCAGGTCGATAATCCGCCAGACAATCGCGCCCACCATCAATGCCAGCAAGCCCAGCATCAGACGGAAGCGCCATGGGTAGAGTGCGCCCTCAAGTTTAATCATGGCGCCACCATGCGAACGTCGGCCGCGCTAGGGATGTGCATTTTCAACTGCTCAGTCGCCAGCACTTCGATGCGGCTATGCGCAGTCCAAGTGCTTTGTTCCAGGATTAACCGCCCCCATTCCGCCTGCGCTTTATCCCGCACGCTCAACTCCCCGTACAGGGTATTGAGCAATTGGCGGTTGTAGTGGGCGCTATAGGACACCGCAATTGCGGACACCAGCACGCCGACAAACAGCAGCAACATAAAGAAGCTGCCGCCCGGGAGGGGTTTGGCGAAAAGCTTGCTCACCGCAGTTTCTCCGCGACGCGCATGACGGCGCTACGGGAACGTGGGTTGGCCTTGAGTTCGGCCTCGGAGGCGAACTGCGCTTTGCCATGGATCTTGATTTTCGGCACGAAGGCTTCGAAACGTACCGGCAGGTTGCGCGGCAGGTTATCGGACTCTCCCTTGACCAGACGACGCATGAACAATTTGACGATGCGATCTTCCAGGGAGTGGAAGCTGATCACCACCAGGCGACCGCCCACTTCCAGCGCTTCAAGGGCAGCCTCGAGGCCAGCCTCCAAGTCGCCCAATTCGTTATTGACGTGAATGCGCAAGCCCTGAAATGCGCGAGTTGCCGGGTTCTTACCTTTTTCCCACGCCGGGTTGGCGACTTTCAGCACTTCGGCCAAGTCGGCGGTGCGCTCGAACGGCTGGATTTCGCGGCGCTCGACCACGGCACGGGCCATGCGACCGGCGAAGCGTTCTTCGCCGTATTCCTTGAACACACGGGCAATTTCTTCATGAGGTGCGGTGGCGATGAACTGCGCAGCGCTGACACCACGAGTGGGGTCCATGCGCATGTCGAGTGGGCCGTCGTTCATGAAGCTGAAGCCGCGCTCAGGGTCATCAAGCTGCGGCGAAGACACGCCGAGGTCGAGCAAAACCCCGGCCACCTTGCCTGCCATGCCGCGCTCGGCGACTTCGGCACCCAGCTCGGCAAAGCTGCGCTGCACAACGACAAAGCGGCCGTCTTCGGCCGCTAGCGCTTGCCCGGTGGCAATCGCTTGGGGGTCTTTGTCGAACCCGAGGAGTTTACCGTCGGGCCCGAGCTGGCTAAGTATCAACCGACTGTGCCCGCCCCTGCCGAAGGTGCCATCCAAATAGCAGCCATCCGCGCGTACGGCGAGAGCCTCAACGGCTTCGTCAAGCAGTACGGTGATGTGGTTAAAGCCGCTATCAATAGTCACAGGATCAAATCACGCAGTTCATCAGGCATGGCGCCCGGTTGTTGAATAGCAGCCAGGTCAGCTGCAGAAACAGCATCCCAGGCATCTTCGTCCCACAATTGGAACTTGTTCAGTTGGCCGACCAGCATTGCGCGCTTGTCCAGCTTGGCGTACTCGCGCAAACGCGGGGGCACCAGGAAACGCCCACTGCCATCGAGTTCAAGGTCGACGGCATTACCAATCAGCAAACGCTGCAGGCGGCGGTTTTCTTCACGCAATGAAGGCAGAGCGCGCAACTTGGTTTCGATCAACTCCCACTCATCGAGCGGGTAAACACATAAACAAGGGTCAACGGCATCAATCGTGATGATTAATTGCCCGGAACTTCGCGAAATCAGCTCGTCACGATACCGGCTCGGCATGGCGAGACGGCCTTTTGCATCGAGACTGATAGCGTTAGCTCCGCGAAACACAGATGCGTTTCTCCAAATTTTAGCGTTTTACGTTCAAAAAACCCACTTTGTGCCACTTTCCGCCACTTGCGCACACTATAGGAATGCGCCCACCACACCGTCAAGGCACGGATTCAAGGAAAAGCCTTACAGAACGGAGATTTAGGAGCGCAAAAGGAGGAGAAACGCGAGTTCGGGGATGTTTTTGACTCAACAATCGCAAATAGCTCAGAGAGCTATGGCTTAAAGTTAAAGTAATTTATTAAGAGTAAGATTTTTTTGGTATTACGAAGACGCATCTGCCAATGATTTGGCAGGGAGGGATTCTTGCGTTACTACCGGGTTTCTGCCCGAGATTCGGACAAAAGGAAAAAAGGTGGAGAGTCGATCTGTAAGCCGGGTTCTGTCTTGAACAGTCATTCGTCTACGATGGCCATCACTGGACATCTTTAGCAACCTACCCGGTCCCAGCGCGGGCCACGCCTTGGGACCCTATTTGGTCTTGCTCCAAGTGGGGTTTACCTAGCCACGAACTGTTGCCAGTCGTGCGGTGCGCTCTTACCGCACCTTTTCACCCTTACCGGCACCGAAGTGCTTAGGCGGTTATTTTCTGTGGCACTTTCCGTAGGCTCACGCCTCCCAGGCATTACCTGGCACTTCGCCCTATGGAGCCCGGACTTTCCTCCCCCCCCTAATTTTCATAGAAGGCAGCGACTGTCCAATCGACTCTCCGCCGCGCAGGTTAACGGCACGGCAGGCTGAGGACAAGTATTAAAAGTGCAGCAATGCATCACCATCGGACGGAATACCGGTTTAACCCCGGAACTATTCGGTTTTCTGTTTATCCAGCGCAACTTGATACAACACGTTCTTACGCACGCCAGTAATTTCGGCTGCCAGCGCTGCTGCGCGCTTGAGCGGCATTTCCTTGAGCAGCAAATCCAGAACGCGCACGGCCTCGCTGCCCACTGCGTCCTCCTCTTGCGGTGCCGTCCACCCAGCGACCAGCACCACGCACTCGCCACGCTGTTGATTGCTATCGCCTTCGACGAAGGCGCGCAGTTCTTCCAGCGGGAGCCCCTTGAGGGTTTCGAAGGTTTTGGTCAGCTCACGCGCCAGCAGCGCCAGGCGCTCGCCGCCGAACACCAACTCCATGTCCTGCAGGCATTCAAGGATACGGTGCGGGGCTTCATAAAAGATCAACGTGCGCGGCTCTTCCTTTAAAGCCTGAAGACGCGCGCGACGCCCAACCGTCTTGGCCGGCAGGAAACCCTCGAATATAAAGCGGTCCGACGGCAGCCCGGCAGCTGATAATGCTGCAATCAGCGCGCACGCTCCCGGAACAGGCACTACATTGATACCAGCGGCACGCGCCTGACGGACCAGATGGTAGCCAGGATCGGAAATCAGCGGCGTACCGGCATCGGAGATCAGCGCCACATCATCACCGGCCAGCAGGCGCGTGATAAAACGGCTGCCTTCTTCGCGCTCGTTATGCTCGTGGCACGCAGCTAATGGCGTGCTGATACCAAAATGCTGCATCAAACGCTGGGAGTGCCGCGTGTCTTCCGCCGCGATCAGTTTTACCTCGCGCAACACTTTCAGTGCACGGGCACTGATGTCGTCCAGGTTGCCAATGGGCGTCGCCACGACAAAAAGCGAGCCTGCAGTGGAATTCAAAGGACCTGGAGCAGTCAAAACGCACACCTCGATGGTTGAGAAAAGTCGCATTGTAGCGCGTAGGCGCTTCGATAATATGCCCTCAAGGTCGGCCGTCGATGCCTGCTCGCAACATTGGCACGACCTAAATCGACGGTTTCACGCCAGTAACATCGCGCCTGGGCCAGTGCTTGGGTACAATTCCACGCTTATTTGATCGGTATCAGGAACACTTACATGATCGCTTGCCTGCGGCTGCTCTCCGCCCTCTGCCTCGCTGCCTTTCTGGCCGCTTGCGCCAGCTCGCCCTCGTCCAGCCTTGGCGACCTCCCCCGGACCCCGGATGCCAGTATCGAGCAACTGCTCGAACAGGCGGCCTCCGCCAACACGCCAGAAAAGGCCGCGATGCTGCGCCTGAGTGCAGCGGACCTGGCCTATCACCAGAACAACCCAGCCCGTTCGTCGCAGATTCTTGCGCAAGTACCCCTGGATGTCCTGAAGCCAGCCGCACAAGTATTTGCCAGCACGCTGGCTGCCGAACTGGCCATGGCACGCAACCAGCCAAAGGCTGCGTTGACTGCCCTGAACCACCCCAGCCTGCAAAACCTGAAGGAGCTGCCGACAGACCAGCAGATCCGTACCGGTACCGTGCATGCCCGCGCTTATGAGGCTGACGGTCAAACCCTCGCAGCCGCTCGCGAGCGTGTCGCCATGGCCCCGTTGCTGACAGGCGACGCAGCCAACAGCAATCACGAAGCCATCTGGGCGCTGATTGCCGCGCTGCCGGCAGAACAGCTGCAAGCCAGCGGTAACCCGACACTCGACGGCTGGATCAGCCTGGCCAAGGCGGTCAAAGGTGCTGGCACCCTGGAGCAACAACAGGCCGCCATCGATACCTGGCGCGCACAAAACCCAGGTCACCCGGCGGCAGTCAATCTGCCAACCCCACTGAACAAACTCAAGGAACTGGCCAGCCAGCCGCTGAACAAGATCGCCCTGCTGTTGCCGCAGGAAGGCCCGCTGGCCTCGGTCGGCAAGGCGCTGCGCGAAGGGTTCATGGCTGCTCACTACCAGGCTGAACACGCCGGGCAGAAACCACCGGTGATCGAGTTCTATGACAGCTCGCGCCTGACCTCCATCGATGACTTCTACGCCAAGGCCCAGGCCGCCGGTGTGCAGCTGGTGGTCGGCCCGTTGGAAAAACCCTTGGTCAAACAACTCGCCGCTCGCCCGCAATTGCCCATTACCACACTGGCGCTGAACTACAGCGAAACCGATCAAAGCCCGCCGCAACTGTTCCAATTTGGCCTGGCTGCTGAAGACGAAGCCCGTGAAGTCTCACGCCGCGCGCGCGCCGACGGCCTGCACCGCGCCGCCGCCATGGTGCCGCGTGGAGAATGGGGCGAGCGCGTCTATAAAGCCTTCCGCCAGGATTGGGAAGCCAATGGCGGCACCGTCGTCGGCGTCGAGTACGTTGACCAGCCGATTGCCCTCGCCCAGCAGATTGCCGACCTGTTCCAATTGCGTAAAAGCGAAGGCCGCGCCAAAAGCCTGCAAAACACGGTAGGCACCGACGTAGCGGCCCAACCGTCGCGTCGCCAGGACATCGAGTTCATCTTCCTGGCTGTGACGCCTCAATTGGCCCAGCAGATCAAGCCGACCCTGAACTTCCAGTACGCTGGCGACGTGCCGGTGTATGCAACGTCCCACGTGTTCAGCGCCAGCGGTGACAGGAACCAGTACCTGGACATGACCAACGTGATGTTCTGTGAGACCCCTTGGCTGCTCAACACCACCGACCCGCTGCGCAACCAGGTTGCCGCGCAATGGCCACAAGCCAATGGCAGCCTCGGCCGCCTGTATGCGATGGGCGCCGATGCCTACCGCCTGGCGCCACGCCTGGGTCAGCTCAAGGCGCTGCCAGATACGCGCGTTGACGGCCTCTCAGGTAACCTGGGCATTAGTGGCAACCAACGCGTTGACCGCCAGATGCCATGGGCCAAGTTCGTTGGCGGCGAAATCCAGCGCCTGCCGGACACCCCGCGCTGATGCCCGAGCGGTCCAGCGCACAAAGCGGCAAGGATGCTGAACTTCAAGCGCTCAAGTACCTGCAACAACAAGGTCTGCGCCTTCTGGCGCAGAACTGGTTGTGTAAACGCGGTGAGCTTGATCTGGTCATGCTTGACGGCGATACAGTAGTATTCGTCGAAGTCCGCTACAGAAAACACGCACAATGGGGTGGTGCGCTCGCCAGTATCGACGGGCGCAAGCGTCAGAAGCTGATACTCGCCGCGCAGTATTTCCTGCAAAAGGAGCATCGCTGGGCCGACTCCCCCTGCCGTTTCGACGTGGTTGCCATAGAAAGCACACCGGCAGGCACTGCTGATTTGAACTGGCTTAAAGACGCCTTCGACAGCTGATTCACCGGACATCTTCACCCCACACTTTTGCTCTTTGCTTTGCGGGCTGCACATTCCTGTGCCAAACAGCCGCGCTACTTAAGGTCACACAGATGGACATGCAATCCCGAATTCGCCAGCTTTTCCAGGCCAGTATCGACACCAAGCAACAGGCGATGGACGTACTTGCACCGCACATCGAGCAAGCCAGTCAGGTCATGGTCAATGCCTTGCTCAACGAGGGCAAAATGCTTTCGTGCGGTAACGGCGGTTCGGCCGGTGATGCCCAGCACTTCTCCTCCGAGCTGCTCAACCGCTTCGAGCGTGAGCGCCCGAGCCTGCCAGCCATTGCCTTGACCACCGACACGTCGACGATCACCTCGATCGCCAACGATTACAGCTACAACGAAATCTTCTCCAAACAGATCCGCGCCCTGGGCCAACCGGGTGACGTGTTGCTGGCGATTTCCACCAGCGGCAACTCAGCCAATATTATTCAAGCGATCCAGGCCGCACATGATCGCGAAATGATTGTCGTAGCATTGACCGGACGTGATGGCGGCGGCATGGCCTCGCTGCTGTTGCCAGAGGACGTGGAGATCCGCGTTCCGGCCAATGTCACTGCACGCATTCAAGAAGTCCACCTGCTGGCGATCCACTGCCTGTGCGATCTGATCGACAGCCAACTGTTCGGGAGTGAAGAATGACCGTTAACCGCCTCAGCCTTTTGGCCATTACGCTGTGCCTCGCCATCAGCGGCTGCAGCACGGCAATCACTGCGACACGTGACACACCCATTCAGGATGACCGGGGCACACGTACGTTTGGCAGCAAGATTGATGACTCGTTGATCGAAACCAAGGTCGAAGTCAACGTTGCCAAGGCCGCGACAGACTTGGGCAACGGCGCATCGCGTATCGTCGTGACCAGCTTCAACGGTGTGGTCCTGCTTGCTGGCCAAACGCCGCGTGCCGACCTCAAGGCCCAGGCTGAACAAGCCGCCTCGAGCGTGCAACGCGTGAAGAAAGTCCACAACGAACTGCAAGTCATGGACCCGATCACCCTGCTGGCCATCAGTAACGACGCATTGCTGACGACCAAGATCAAAGCACAGATGCTCACCGACAACGCAATACCAGGTTCGCGAATCAAGATCGTCACCGATAACGGCATCGTCTACATGATGGGCCTGCTGACCCAGGCGGAAGCCACGCGCGCGGCCAATCTTGTACAAGGTGTGTCCGGCGTGCAGAAAATCGTCAAGGTGTTCGAATACATCGACTGATGTAAACGACAGCCACAAAAAAGGGCGCCGTGCATTGACTGCACGGCGCCCTTTTTAATGGCCTGCGTTTATTGGTACTGCTGGTACGGGTTGCCTTGGAACTGGTTGTTCTGCTGCGGCGCCTGTTGCTGCTGCTGTCCAGGCTGGCCGTATTGCTGGCCAGGGATCGGGCCGAGGTTGACCTCGACGCGACGGTTCTGGGCGCGGCCATTCACGTCGGCGTTGCTGGCAATCGGGTTATCCGGGCCGGCACCGCGTGCGCTCAGGTTGGTCGGGCTGACGCCTTGGGAAGTCAGGTAGTTGGCCACGCTCTGCGCACGACGCTGGGACAGGTCCATGTTCAGCTGGCGGCTGCCGGTGCTGTCGGTGTAACCGACGATCTGGATAGTGTTCTGGTTGAACTGCTTGAGCGAGCCCGCCAGGTTGTTCAGCGGCGTGTAGAAGCTGCTGGAGATCGCATCCGAGTTGGTAGCAAACGTGATGTTACCCGGCATGATCAGCTTGATCTGGTCGCCCTGGCGCTGCACTTCAACCCCGGTGTTGGCCATGCTTTCACGCAGCTTTTTTTCCTGCTGGTCGGCGTAGTAGCCGTAACCGGCAGCGCCGAGGCCGGCGATGGCGCCCCCGATCAGTGCGCCCTTTCCACGGTTGTTATGGTCGATGGCTGCACCGGCCAATGCCCCGGCGAGGGCACCCAGGCCGCCGTACTTGGCGGTTTTGCTGATGCCGCCTTGCGAACCGTTATTCGCCTGCCCCTGGCTGCCATCATAAGGATTAGGTGAGGCGCAACCAGACAGCAGGGCTACGGCGGTAGCAACAACAAGAAGACGACGCGGAGTAAACATGAAGGGAGCTCCTACTTTTGCATTCTGTGGTGCAAAGGACATTCGCAATGGACCTGTGCCGAGTTTTGAACGCGACAAACGGTAAAAATTCCGTACCCGGCCAGCCCGCGCTCTACAGCGTCTGAGCACACTAAAACCCTAGCAGAGACTTCATCAACGGAAATTGTCATTTTCTCTATAAGAATCGTAGGACGGTTGCCACTTGGGATCTAAGCCCTGACAAATGGGTTCTCACGCATTTCATCCCCCAGCCGCGTATCCGGCCCATGCCCAGTAACCACCGTCGCGCCCTCATCCAGAGTGTATAGGCGCTGCTTGATCGAACGCACGATGGTCGCCTGATCCCCACCCCACAAATCCGTACGCCCCACGCCCCGCTTGAACAACGTATCTCCGGCGATCAGCAACTTTGCATCGGCAAACCAGAAACTCATTGAGCCTGGGGTATGCCCCGGTGTGTGCAAGGCCACACCACAACCACACGCCAACTCCTCGTCATGCTCAAGCCAGCGATCCGGCGACGGCACCGGCGTATACGGCACACGAAACATCTGGCACTGCATTTCCAGGTTGTCCCAAAGAAATTGATCCTCCTTATGCAAATGCAAGGTAGCACCCGTTTTCTCTTTCAACTGCCCGGACGCCAGAAAGTGATCAAGGTGCGCATGGGTATGGATGATACTCACCACCTTCAAGCCTAACGCATCGAGCCGCGCCAGGATCAGCTCATGATTACCACCTGGGTCAACCACAATGGCTTTTTTGGTAATCGGGTCACCAATGATCGTGCAGTTGCACTGCAACGGCCCGACGGGGAAGGTTTCGCGGATCAGCGCGGCTTTTTCGATATTCATGGGCGTTCCTGCAAGCTCTATGGCACATTCCAACCGCAGTATGGTTGACCTTGCCCCCGATCCGGAAGGGATCAAACCTGCGGCACCTCAACTGCTAAGCTGTTCAAGCGCCATTGAATCACTAGCACTGTCCAAGACCGCAGCGCATCGCGTTTGGAGCAAGACATATGGCGAATCAACGGGTGATCTGCGAACACTGCGACTGCGTGTATGAAAAAGTCACGCTCGCCAAACATCAAAAAGCCCTTTGCACGCGCTGCGAAGGCGTATTGCAGCGCTACAACGGTCTGTCAGTGCAACAACGCCTGGCCCTGAGCGTCACCGCTGCCGTCCTGTGGACGTTTGCCAACTTCTACCCAGTCATGAGCATCAGCCTGCAAGGCTTGAAAAACAGCGCGACCCTTTGGGATTCAGTGGTCGCGTTGAGCCAGGGGCCGATCACTTTTATTGCGTTGGTGGCAGCGATTTCCATCATCATCGCGCCGGTGTTCCAACTGCTGTTGCTGATCTGGGTCTTGAGTTTCGCCCTGTCCGGCAGGCGCGCACCGGCGTTCAAGCTGTGCATGCGCTGGCTGGAAGCGCTCAGACCGTGGAGCATGCTCGAAGTCTGCCTGCTCGGTGCGATGGTGGCGGTGTTTAAGCTGGCTGGCATGCTCGATGTGATACCCGGCACCGGGCTGTTTGCGTTGGCGGCCCTCAGCTTATTGCTGATCCGTATCGCCGGGCGCGATGTGCGCGACCTTTGGGACACCTTATGAACGCACCGCCGACCGCCCGCGAGCTCAACCTGTGCCTGTGCCACACCTGCGGCCAGCCCTGCGACATGAGCACTGCGCCCACCGAATGCGACCGTTGCGGCGCAGCCCTGCACCGGCGCAAGGTGCACTCGCTGACGCGCACCTGGGCCTACCTGCTAACGGCCCTGGCGTTTTATGTGCCGGCGAACTTATTGCCGGTGATGAATACAACGATGCTCGGCTCGGGCGCAGACAGCACTATCATGAGCGGCGTGCTGGAGTTCTGGCAGCATGGCGCCTGGGACATTGCCCTGATCATATTTATCGCCAGCATTGCGGTGCCGGGCATCAAGTTCGTGTCGCTGACGCTGCTGCTGGTCACCGTGCAGCGCAACAGCCTGTGGGCGCGCAAGGAGCGCTCGAAGCTGTTCCGGTTTGTCGAGCTCATCGGCTACTGGTCGATGCTCGATGTGATCGTGGTTGCGCTGGTTGCCGCGCTGGTTCAGTTCCAGGCCCTGGGCACTATTGAGCCACGTCTGGGTATTCTGTTTTTTGGCTTGGTGGTCGTGTTTACGATGCTGGCAGCCATGAGTTTCGACCCCCGGCTGATCTGGGAAAACCCACACAACGAGGAGCGCCTGGATGACACCACACAACGCTGACACTCATACACGCACTCCTGCAGGCACACCTGCGATCAAGACGCGGCGCTTTAGCGTTTCGCTGGTGTGGATCGTGCCGATTGTTGCGGTGCTGGTGGGCATCTCGCTGGTGGTTCACAACGTCCTGCAACAAGGCCCGACCATCACGCTCAACTTCAAGACCGGCAGCGGCCTGGTCGCTAACAAAACCGAGGTCAAGTACCGCAACGTGGTGATCGGCCAGGTGTCCGACGTTGCCTTGAGCGATGACCAGAAAAGCGTCAACGCCACCATCAAGCTGACCAAACAGGCGGAAAGCTTCACCCGCCAAGACTCGACGTTCTGGGTGGTGCGCCCGCGCATCGGCGCCGGTGGCGTGTCCGGCATCGATACCTTGCTGTCCGGCGACTACATCGGTGCCGACATCGGCCAGTCCGATATCCGCGCCAAACAGTTCAAGGGCCTGGAAAACCCGCCACCCATCACGTACGGCGAGCCAGGCAAACGCTTCACCCTGCACACCCAAAGCCTGGGGTCGCTGGATATCGGCTCGCCGGTGTATTACCGCAAAATCCCCGTGGGCCAGGTTGTGGCCTATGAGCTGGATGCCGATGGCAAAGGTGTGAATATCGAGGTCTTCGTGCATGCGCCCAATGATGTTTATGTCACCGAAAACACACGATTCTGGAATGCCAGCGGTATTGATTTGAGCGTCGGCGCCAATGGTTTCGCACTGAAAACCGAGTCCTTGTCGTCGATGCTGGCCGGCGGCATTGCGTTCCAGGCGCCGCCCTACAGCCCGAACGACAAACCGGCCGCCGAAGATCACACGTATGAGCTCTTCGACGACCAGCAAAGCGCCCTCGCCCCGCCCAATGGCCAGGGGCAATACATAGCGCTGCGTTTTGATCAGGCATTGCGCGGGCTCAAAGTCGGCGCGCCGGTGGAGTTCCTCGGCGTCGAATTCGGCAAAGTGGTGTCAATCAACCTGGATTTTGATGCGAAGAAGCGCAGCTTTCCGATCAACGTCGGCATCGTGATTTATCCACAGCTGCTTGGGGAGGCCAATACCAAGCTGCTCAAGGCCACCAACCATGACCCCGCCGATGAAGCGGGCGGCGTACGCTTGATTGGCACATTTATCGAGAACGGCCTGCGCGCTCAGGCTCGCAGCGCCAGCCTGCTGACCGGCCAGTTGTACATCGCCCTGGATTTCTTCCCGAAAGCCGAGAAAGTCGCGTTTGACCCGAAGTTGCGTCCTGTCAACATTCCGACGATCCCCGGCAACCTCGAACAACTGCAGGAAAAACTCGAAGGCATCGTCAACAAGATCAACCAACTGCCTATCGAGCGCATGGCCGCCAACCTCGACGGCAGCCTGGTCGAACTGCGCAAGGGGCTCGCCCAGCTCAACGCCAAAACCTTGCCCGGCGTGCAGAACACATTGGGCGATATGAGCAAGACCCTGCAATCAGCCAACTCAACCCTGGCCGAAGACTCGCCGCAACGCGAACAACTGACCCAGACCCTGGATGAACTGGGCCGTATGTCACGCTCCTTGCGCGAGCTGTCGGATTACCTCGGCCGGCACCCGGAATCACTGATTCGCGGCCGCCCTGACAACGCCGCACCAACTGACCTGCAAGGGCCACCCCGCAAATGAGCATTGGAGCAGCCATGACGTTTCCGTTGAAGATCACCTCGATCACCGCGTTGGTGTTACTCGCGGCGTGTCGCAGCGAGCCGATTGCGTTCCATACGCTAACCCCAGCGCACTGGAACAACAGTGCAGGCGCCGATGCTAGCGGTATCCGCATTGAAAGCATCAGCGTGCCGCCGCAGGTCGACCGGGCACAGATTGTGATTCGCCAGGGCGACAGCGGCGTGGCCATTCTGGAAACCCAGTGGTGGGCATCCAGCCTGGCGGATGAGCTCAAAAGTGCGCTGGTGGATCAACTGGCCAACAGCAGCGCCCGACAAGCCATGTCATTACGCGTTGAAGTGCAGCGCTTCGACTCGGTGCCCGGGCAGTACGCATTGTTCGACGTGAGGTGGCGGCTGAGGCCGAGCGGCGGCGGTGATCGCCCAGCCCTGACCTGCCGCACCACCTTGCAGTCACCCGCAGGCCCGACGATCGACGATGTGGTGGTTGCGCACCAGAACAACGTCAAACGCTTCGCTGCGCTGATCAGCCAAACGGTCGACAAGTCCCTGCAAGCGTGCCCTACGGCGCCATAAACCTTAAGTAATACGCGGTAAACATGTGAGAGCTGGCTTGCCTGCGATACGCATGGGTATCTACGCAAATTTTTGTGTTGCGCTGAGCTTTTGACGGGGTTTTTAGGTAGATATGAGTACATATCCGTTGCTGCGGTAACGGCTGCTTAGGGTTCCGCCCTTACGGCGGGTCACTTTTGGAAAAGAGCCCGGAATGCCGGCCCAGCCAAAAGTAACCCGCCGTAAGGGCGGAACCAATATCAGCCGTTACCGCAGCAACGGATATGTACCCCGCGCCCCCGCGACAACCAAAGAATTCAACCCATAAAAAGATGTGTAGATACCTATGCTGCGATACGGACGACTGGAGACATCAGGCACACAGCGTTGATGCCATCGCAGGCAAGCCAGCGCCCACAGGAAAGCAGATCGGCTATCAGACCAGCAAGCCCATCGACTTGGCCCGCGCCACCGCCTGGGTGCGCCGTTCCACACCCAGCTTGCTGTTGATATGACTGGCGTGGGTTTTCACCGTGTGCAGGGAGATGAACAACTGGTTGCTGATCTCCTGGTTCGAGCAACCTTGGGCGATCAGTTGCAGCACCGCCAGCTCGCGGGTGCTAAGGGTTTCGTGAGTAGGCGACGTCTCGACGGCGGCAACCACCGGCAGCAGTGCCAACAGGCTTTGATTCAACAAGCCATGCGGGTCTTTGCCGAGTTGTTCGCGCATCCAGTCAGGGTAGCGTTCCAGCAGGCGCTGGAACGGTTGCAGTGCGCCGCCAGCGCCCGCCTCAAGGGCCAAGGCCATGATCGGCCGCGCCTTGGCTTCCTGGCCACACTCCAGCAGTAAATGCGCCTGTTGGGTGAGGGCCATCAGGGCAATCATCTGGCGTCCGCTGTTATACGCCTGTTGCGCCAGCTCTTCGAGGCGCTGAAGCGCGGCGTCGGGCTGATGGCGGATGGCATCGAGTGCAGCCTGTTGCAGCCCGATATGTTGCGGCAGGTGTGGGTGAAATTCCGGCGCGGCAGCGGCGTGTTCGCCGTTGTAGGTCTGCCCCAGACGCGTCAGCCAGGCATCGGCGAGGTCGGTACGGCCTTGAGCCAACCACAATTCGCATTTGATCAGGGTGATCATCGCCAGGTAGTAGATCGGCGGTACGTCCCAGATGTGCATCAAGCGCTCGGCCTCGGCAAGTTCGGCAAAGGCCGTGGCAAAATCACCGCGTCGCCCTTCGAAGTTGGCAATCACGCAATGCCCGATTAGCACACTGATATCCCGACAGGCACGCGCTTCGCTCAAACCGGCACGCAAACGCGCGAGGCCAGCTTCGGGCTGATAACGCACCAGCAGCAAGTAGCCTTCGTAGAGCGACAACCGCGCGCGCACCGCATACAGCCGCTGCGGCGCCAGGCCATGCAAGCGTTGCAGGCCTTGGCGCACTTCGTCCAGCGAACGCAGGATTTCGCCACGCGCCTGCAAGACACGCGCACGGTCGTAGTGGGCCAGGGCTTCAAACAACGGGTTACCAACGCGTTGCGCCAGTTCCAGCGATTCGCGATTCAGGCCACGGGCGCGCCACAGGTCAGCATCGACGATGGCCAGGTTAGACAGGGTCGACAGGCACATCAGGCGCTGGCCGTAGCGTTTGTGCGGCAGGCTTTCCAAGGCTTCGCTGCAATAGCGCTGGGTCAACTCGCGGTCGCCTCGCCCACGGGCGATGATCCCGCTCAACGCCAGCCACTGGGCCAACATCGATTTTTGCGCGGTGACCGACGGTGCTGGCAGGAAGCGACTGAGGTAGCCGGACAATTCTTCGGCGGCATCCAACTGGCAAGCCAGCCCCAAGGCCCAGCTGTACAGCACGATCAAACGCGGGGTGCTGATCAGTAGGCTGTCGGGCAAGTCCATCTTCCAGCGCAGCAGCATGCCGACATTCTGTTCGGCCAGCAGCTGCTCCTCCGACAGGTTCTGCACCAAGTTGGCAGCCACATCGAGGTGACCGGCGCGCAACGCCTGCTCCACGGCCTCGTCGATCAAGCCCTGGGCGTTGAACCAACGGCAGGCCCGCAGGTGCAGGCTGGCAATCGGCAAAGTGGCGTTGCTCGCGCGACGGGTGCGCAGCAAATCGGAAAACAGGTGGTGATAACGGTACCAGTGGCCTTGTTCGTCCAGCGGCACCAGAAATACTTGATGGGCCTGCAGATACCGGAGGATCTCGGCGCTGTCGTGAGCCTCGCGCACGGCGTCGCACAATTCGCTGCAAAAACGATCCTGAGGCGCGGTATCATAAAGGAACGCCTGGACTTCAACCGGCAGGCAGTCGATGACTTCTTCGAGCAGGTAATCACGAATCAGCCCTTCGCCCCCGTGCAGGCTTTGCGGCAGCGGGTTTTCATTGCCGGCTTCGGAGACAGCCAACAGCCAGAAGCGCAGGCCGGCGACCCAACCCTCACTGCGCCGAATCAAGTTGTCCAACGCCTCACCGCGCAACGAGCTGCTATGTCGATCCAACACAGCCAACGATTCGTCGTGGGTCAGACGCAGGTCTTGTTCGTGCAACTCCAGCAAATGCCGCGACAGCCGCAGCCGCGCCAGATGCCAGTCCGGACGCTGGCGGCTGGTGACCATGACCACCAGCCCATCGGGTAAATGATTGAGGAAAAACTGCAGGCAGCGATCCAGCACCGGGCCCTGGGCCAGGTGGTAGTCATCAAGCACCAACAATAACGGCGCGCGCGCGGACAGGTGCAGCGTCAACTCATCGAGCAGGCCGTCGAGCCATTCTTCAAAGGCAAAGGGTTGGTGACGCTGACGCATTTTCAGCAAGCCCAGTGATTGGGCGCCGAGTTGCGGGAAGTAGTGTTGCAAGCCGTCGAGCAGGCGCTCGAGGAAACGGCCGGGGTCGCCATCGCGTGGGCTCAAGCCCAGCCACAGGCTATGCCAATGCGCCGGTAAACCTTGGCAGAACTCCACCGCCAACGAACTCTTGCCGAACCCGGCCGGGGCACTGACCAATAACAATCGCCCTGCAAGGCCCGCACTCAGCCGTTCGCACAGGCGCGGGCGCAGCACATAGCCATCAGGCAACGGCGGCCTGTAGAAACGCGCTTCCAAGGTTGGAATTACCGCGCTTGCAGGCCCTTTGATTCGGGACAGATCAGTCATCGCCGGGCTCTTGTAGAAGGCTGTTGTCGGCATTGCAGATGTCCGCAGACTAGCGGTAAAAGCGGCAGCTTTGTAGATCTTTGCAACATTTGCCTGAAAAAGAACTGCGACAAAAAATATCCCCACCAGAGCCCCACAAACAAAAGTGGGAGGGGGCTTGCTCCCGATAGCGGAGTGTCAGTCGCTCAATACATCGACTGACCCACTGCTATCGGGCGCAAGCCCCCTCCCACATTGTCGAGCGAGTGCGCCTTAGCGAACACCATCCTGGCGCAAGGCCGCTGGGGTGAAGTCGCTGGTGCTGGCAGTGAAGCCGAAGTCATACGCCTGTTTCTCTTCGTTCTTCATGCCAAGGGCCAGGTAGCGGCCGGACTGCAGGTCGTAGAGGGTTTCGATGGCGTACCACGGCACTTGCTTGTCGTAGTAGTTCTCGGCATGCGCTTCGGCGACGCGCCACAGTTGGCCACGGCCGTCGTAGTGGTCGATCACCGCCGCTTGCCAGGTGTCTTCGTCTATGAAGAAGTCACGTTTGGCGTAGATGTGGCGCTGCCCTTCCTTCAGGGTGGCGACCACGTGCCAGACGCGGCGCAGCTCGTAGCGAGCCAGGTCCTGGTTGATGTGGCCGGCCTTGATAATGTCGGCATACTTGAGCTTCGGATCGTCGATTTTGTAGCTGTTGGAGGCGATGTACATTTCTTTCTTGCCTTCCAGCTTCCAGTCGTAGCGGTCCGGTGCACCGTTGTACATGTCGAGGTTGTCGGACGTGCGCAGGCCGTCGGCCGCCGTGCCCGGCCCGTCATAGGACACTTGCGGCGCCCTACGCACACGGCGTTGGCCAGCGTTGTAGACCCACGCCGAACGCGGCTCCTTCACCTGGTCCAGCGTTTCGTGCACCAGCAGCACACCACCGGCCAGACGTGCCGGCGCAGTCACTTGCTGCTTGAAGTAGAACAATACGTTGCCCGGATTTTTCGGGTCGTAGTCCTTCATCTTGTCGCGGAACACGAACTGGTCGCGGAAGTACACCAGGCTGAACGAGCCGTTGGTTTGCGGGGTGGCCTGGGTGACCAGGCGAGTTACGCTGCCACCGCGATAGCGGGTGATGTGGTTCCAGATAACTTCCACACCGCTTTTCGGGATGGGGAATGGAATCGCGGTTTCGAAGTTTTCCAGGCCGTTGCCGCCGGACACCAGATTGGTGTTGGTGGCGTTCTTCTTGATTGCGGCGAACACATCAGCTGGCACGGTGGCGCCGCGATGAGTCGGGTAAACCGGCATCTTGAAAGTGTCCGGGTAACGCTTGAACATCGCGTACTGCCCCGGCGCCAGTTTGTCTTTGTACTGCTCAACGTTCTGCGCGGTGATGGTGAACTGCGGTTGTTCGCTGGCATACGGGTTGGCCAGGAAACCGCGTGCGTCCACGGCGCCAGCATTGGTGGGCAGTGGCGACCATTTCGGGATGGTGCCGGCGGCGTTACCGGCCATTTCAGCACCCATCGGGGTCAGGGTCGTGCCCAGCTTGGCGGCTTCATCTGCCGAGACGGCCGCCATGACGCTACCCGCCATGATCGACAGCCCTAGCACACCCACGTGCAACAGACTTTTAGTTATTTTCATGTTCTGGTTCTTCCTGAAAACGGACTACGTAAAGAGAGTGTGCTTAGAAGTTCATGCCGGCGCTCAAGGCGATAAAGTCACGATCGTCCACGGTGCTGAACTTGCCACCAAAGAAGTTGGTGTAGTTCAAGCCAACGGTATAAGTGTTTTGATACTCGGCATCGACACCCAGGCTGACAGCCTTGCGACCTTCTTCGAAGTTGCCGCCAGGGCCCGGCGAGTAACCTTTTACGTCGTGGGACCAGGCCACGCTAGGCTTGAGGTTCACACCGGCAAACGTGTCCGGGTATTCCCAGATCGCCCGCCCACGGTAGCCCCAGGAGGTGGCAGTGGTGAAACCATCGTTGTCGCAGTACTTGGAGACATTGCTGGCATCTGCACCAGGGCCGGCGCCACCGATAGTGGACGGGTTGAGGATCTGCGCGCAGGTGTTACGCCCACCAGTAGACGGCAAAGCGCCAGGACCGAAGACCGGATCGCGGCCATAACGAACCTTGTTCTTGCTTTCAAGCCCACCCACATGCGTCACACCCACTTCACCCACTAGGGTCAAGCGGCTGGCGCCCATCACCTGATCGAAGAAGTGCGTCAGTGTGGTCTGGAACTGCGTGATTTCCTTACGACGGTAACCATTCAGGTCCTGACCCTTGGCGCCGCTGAGTAGGGAGGCGTTGGAGAAGGCGCCCCCCAGGTCTTTCACGCCCGCATAAAGGATGTCGGTTGTATTGAGCTGTACCGGTGCGTTAGGGCGATAGCTCAGCTCACCGCTCCAGGCCGTCCCCGTCGGCAATGTGGTCGAGAAGCTCAAGCCGTATAGACGGATATCTTCGGGGTACTCGATAAAGTACTTGGAGTTACCGGCGATAAACACCGGAGCCAACGTGCCGAAGGCCGGTGCAATTGCATAAGCGGAGGCAGGCGCCGCCGTTGCGCTGAAGA
Source organism: Pseudomonas sp. 1152_12 (assembly GCF_052850675.1). Classification (NCBI taxonomy): domain Bacteria; kingdom Pseudomonadati; phylum Pseudomonadota; class Gammaproteobacteria; order Pseudomonadales; family Pseudomonadaceae; genus Pseudomonas; species Pseudomonas sp. 1152_12. The sequence continues at coordinate 79,452 of NZ_VXCW01000007.1, forward strand.
TCGGCGCGCGGCTGTGGTAGTTCATGAAGTAGGCACCGAACTCGGTGTCCAGCGGCTCGAAGTTGTAGTGCATGGCCACACCAAACTGGCCGCTGTCACGCGCATCCCGATCACCGCCACGACGGACCAGGGTGCCCTCTTCGTTAGTGTCCACGCCCCGCGCCGCGAATTGAGCGAGCGCCCCGCGGCCCGGCGCCGTGGCGGCGATGGTCGAGCGTTTGGCAAGCAAGCGCAGGTTGTCGCTGCAACCGTCGGAGACCACATCAGGCTGGGAGAAGAAGGTGCCGCAGTTATCGGTAACGGTCTGGTCCCACTCCAACTGGTAGAACGCTTCCGCCGACAGGTTATCGGTCAGCGTCTGCGACACGTAGAACATGTTGACCGGAATCAGGCCTTCCTTGATTTCAGCCCCCGGGCGACGGAATGCGGACACGTCGATCGGGTTAATGGAGTTGATACCGCCACCAATGAAGGTACTTTCACCCCAACTCACCACCTGCTTACCAAAGCGCACGTTGCCCGGCTGATCGGCGATGCTGTAGTTGTGGTAGATGAAGGCATCGAGGATTTGCCCGCCAGAGGACTTGGCGCCCTCTTTACGGTTGTTGTTACTGACGTTCTTGAAGTCCAGGTCTTCGTTTTGCAGGGCGAAGTCGTACCAGTACTTGCCACGCACAAAGATGCCGGTGTCGCCGTATTTCAATTCGAGGTCGTGAATACCCTTGAAGATCTTCGAAAAGGCGTCGCCCTTGTCAAAGTTCAAGTGGCCGTCATCGGAGGTTTGCGACAACCCCTTGCCACCGTTGTTGACGCCGATCAGGTCCTTATTTCGACCCGCAGTCGACCAGCTCGCCCCCACCGACAGGGATGAGTCAAAGCTACCTTCGATTTCACCGATGTTGAAACTGACGCCGAATGCGGGCCCGGCGAGCGTAGAAGCGAGGCTGACGGCCAGGGGCAGTCTTGCCCGGCGCCAGAACTGGTTTACTGAGGTCATCGACGCTACTCCATGTGCATTATTGTTATGGCAGTGAGTTTGTCTTCTGGATGCATGTATCGGCCGGAACACAACGATTCCAATGCCGAACGGCAGCCGAGCCTCCATGGCTCGAAGCACAACATCCTTGAAAAACTCTGAAGGGGACTATAGCCAGCGGGGGGTATCGCTTGATCCCTCTAAAGTGTGATTTGCATCACCGACCCGTCTGCCACAACCCTTTCGCCACGCCGACGAAGGCCGGCGAGGCAAGGATGGCTGAAAATTGGCAAATCACAAGTCAAGGCGCGAGATAGAGCGTTGCCGCGCCCGAACGGGCGCGGCGCGGGGGTTCAGAGCGTGGACAGGAAGGTGCTGTTGTTGGCCTGCCATTCAATGATGTCGATGCGGATACGTTTTTTGTCGAGTTTTCCTACGCTGGTCTTGGGAATATCAGTAACAACGGCGATCTGACTTGGAATCGCCCACTTGCTCAAATGGCCCAGCTCGACGAAAGGCTTAAGGTGTTCCTTGAGCTCGCGGGCACCTATCACATGGCCATCACGCACCACCAGCAACGCAAACGGGCGCTCGCCCCACTGCGGGTCGGCGATACCCACCACCGCTACTTCGCGTACCGCCGGATGACGACTGACCAGGTCTTCGAGGGCCAGGGAAGAGATCCACTCGCCGCCGGTCTTGATCACGTCCTTGATGCGGTCACGGATATCAATCACGCCAAATGCATCGAGGGTGGCCACGTCGCCGGTGTGCATCCAGCCGCCATCCCATAGCTCGGCGCCCTTTTGCGGCTCGTTGTAATAGCCCTCGGTCAACCACGGCGCACGCAGCACCAGCTCGCCTTGGGACTCTCCGTCAGCGGGCAGGAAGTTGCCCTCGCTGTCGACAATCGCCGCTTCCACCAACGGCCCAGGCACGCCGGCCTTGATGCGATAAGTGGTGCGTTCGTCCTCGGTGCCGGCCATCAGTTCTTCGTTGAGGTGGGCGCAGGACACCAGCGGTCCAGTCTCGGACATGCCGTACGCGGCGGTCAGTTGAATGCCACGCGCCTTGGACGCTTCATACAGCGTGCGATTCAGCGCGCTGCCGCCGATGACGATTTTCCAGCCGCCGAAGTCCACGTCTTGGGCGGCCTTGGCATTGAGCACCATTTGCAGGATGGTCGGCACGCAATGGGAGAAGGTGACCTTTTCCTTGCGCCACAACTCCACCAGGTATTCCGGGTCGTAGCGGCCGGGGTAGACCTGCTTCAAGCCGAGCATGGTCGCCACATACGGCAGGCCCCAGGCGTGCACGTGGAACATCGGCGTGATCGGCATGTACACGTCGTTGGTGCCCAACAGACGCACACTGTCGACACTGCCCATGATGGTCGCCACACCCATGGTGTGCAGCACCAGTTGGCGGTGGGTGAAGTACACGCCCTTGGGGTTGCCGGTAGTGCCGGTGGTGTAAAAAGTGGTGGCGACGGAATGTTCGTCGAAGTCCTCGAAGTCGTACTTGGGGCTGGCGGCCGCCAGCAGGGTTTCGTATTCGCCGACCAAGTTGGGCAGCTCGGCGGTCTTGGCGTCGCCATCGGTGAGCAGCAAGGTCTTGTCGACGGTGGTGAGTTGCCCGGCGATGGCCTGGTAGAGCCCCACGAACTCACTGTTGACCAGTACAAAGCGGTCCTCGGCGTGGTTCATGGTGTAGAGAATCTGTTCCGGCGACAGGCGCACGTTGATGGTGTGGATCACCGCGCCGATCATCGGGATGGCGAACATGCATTCCAGGTAACGGTGGCTGTCCCAGTCCATCACGGCGACGGTGTCACCGGCTTTGACCCCGGCCTCGGTCAGCACATTGGCCAAGCGCGCAACGCGCTCGATCAGGGTCGGGTAGGTGTAACGCAGTTTGTCGCGGTAGATGATTTCCCTGGTCTTCTCGTAGCGCGCCCCGGACATCAGTAGGCGTTTGATCAACAGCGGGTATTGGTAAGCGCCTTCGGCGGGCGGGATAACACGGGTCTGCAACATACTAATCCCTTATCTGACTGCACGGTCTTGGCTTGAAGAGCTGCACTGTAGAGCGCTTATGTTTCAGCTAAATCAGCCAAAGGAATGATTTGTAGACCCCAATGAATGCTAGCTTTGCGCCATTACTTGAGCCTAGCCGAGATCCAATGTGGGAGCGGGCTTGCTCGCGAAGGCGGTGTATCAGCCTAGGTATTCGGTGACTGACACGCCGTATTCGCGAGCAAGCCCGCTCCCACATTTTGAGCCGTGGTCACTCAAGAAATTCGTTTACTTCATGCTGGTGAAGGCCAACTTCACGCCAATCGCAATCAACACCGCACCCATCGTCCGATCAAACCAATGGCCCATCCGCGCAAAACCAGCACGCACCCGTTGCTGGCTGAACAACATCGCGACCATGCAGAACCACAACGCCGTCGCCACCGCCAGGTACACACCGTAACCCGCCTGGATCGCCAACGGCGTGTGCGGGTTGATCACTACGGTAAACAGCGAGAGGAAGAACAGCGTGGCCTTGGGGTTCAGGCCATTGGTCACAAACCCTGCTGTGAAGGCGCCACGCGGCGTGCGTTCACCGGCTTCGCGGTGCAACTCGCCTTCAACCGGCGGTTTGGCCGGCTGCGCGCGCAGGGCCTTGAAACCGATGTACAACAGGTACGCCGCCGCCGCCCATTTCAGCGCGTTGAACAGCACGATGGACTGCGACACGATCAGGCCAATCCCGAGCAGCGAATAACCCACGTGCAGGAAAATCGCCGAACCCACACCCAAAGCGGTCCACGTCCCGGCGCGACGGCCATGGGTCACACTCTCGCGCACCACCACGGCGAAATCCGGGCCGGGGCTGGCCACCGCTAACAAGTGAATCAAGGCTACGGTCAAAAACTCGGCGGCGTACATGTTCACTCCATTAAGTAACTGATTATTTCATCTGATAGGCTCGGCAGATTACGCCTTCGAACCCTGTCGCAAAAGGTACAGTTGATGACGAACAATCGCCGCGCCGTCTTCCTTGATCACCCATCTCTGGACCTGGGGGACCTCGACCTCAGCGAATTGCGCAACAGCTTCAGCGACCTGCAGCTGTACACGCACACCACGCCGCAGAACGTGATCGAGCGCTTGCAAGGCGCCCAGGTGGCTATCAGCAACAAGATCGCCCTCAACACCGAGACCCTGGAGGCCTGCCCCGAACTCAAGCTGATCCTGGTGTCGGCCACCGGCACCAACAACGTAGACCTCGCCGCCGCGCGCGCCCATGGCATTACCGTAAGCAACTGCCAGGGCTACGGCACGCCGTCGGTGGCGCAGCACACAATCATGCTGCTGCTCAACTTGGCAACACGCTTGAACGACTATCAACGGGATGTTGCCGCTGGCAAATGGCAAGACGCCAAGCAGTTCTGCCTGCTGGACTACCCGATTGTCGAGCTGCAAGGCAAAACCCTTGGCCTGCTCGGCCACGGCGAACTGGGCAGCGCCGTGGCGCGCCTGGCCGAGGCCTTTGGCATGCGCGTGCTGCTCGGTGCAATCCCCGGGCGCCCTGCCCGCGCCGACCGCGTCCCGCTGGATGAACTGCTGGCGCAGGTCGATGCGCTGACCCTGCACTGCCCGCTCAATGAACACACCCGCGACTTTATCGGCGCCCGCGAACTGGCGTTGCTCAAACGCGGCGCGTTTATCGTCAACACCGCTCGCGGCGGTTTGGTCAACGAACAGGCGCTGGCGGACGCCCTGCGCAGCGGCCATCTGGGCGGCGCAGCCACTGATGTGCTGAGCGTGGAACCGCCAGTGAATGGTAACCCACTGCTGGCCGGCGATATTCCTCGCTTGATTGTCACGCCGCACAACGCCTGGGGCAGTCGCGAAGCGCGGCAGCGCATCGTCGGCCAATTGGCAGAAAACGCTCGCACCTTTTTCAGCGGCGCCCCGCTGCGCGTCGTCAGTTGATAAACTGCGCCCCTTTTCAAGGAGCAGACCATGGATCCGCGCAGTGAAGTACTGCTTCGTCAGGCCGAACTTTTTCAAGGCAACCTGCTGCTGGTTGGGTTACCCGCCGACGACTTACTCGGCCGCCTGCCCAATGCCCACGGCTGGAGCTGGCATGCCGGCGACCAGGCGGCGCTCGATGCGCGCTTCCCAGAGCGCAGCCAGTTCGGCGTGGACGTGCCCGAGCGTGGGTTTGATGCGGCGGTGATTTTCCTGCCCAAGTCCAAGGACCTCACCGACTACCTGCTCAATGCCGTGGCCGCGCGTCTGCCCGGCGCCGAGCTGTATCTGGTCGGCGAGAAAAAAGGCGGTATCGAAAGCGCCGCCAAACAGATGATCCCGTTCGGTAAACCACGCAAGCTCGATAACGCGCGGCATTGCCAGCTGTGGCAAGTCACCGTGACCAACGCCCCGCAAGCGGTCGAGCTGGAAAGCCTGGCGCAGGTTTTTGACGTGCCGCTGGCCGAAGGCCCGCTCAAGGTCGTGAGCCTGCCGGGCGTGTTCAGCCACGGCCGCTTGGATCGCGGCACTGAATTGCTGCTTGCGCACCTGGACAAGTTGCCCAGCGGGCATCTGCTCGACTTTGGTTGCGGCGCCGGCGTACTGGGAGCAGCAGTCAAACGTCGCTACCCGCATAACACAGTGACCCTGCTGGACGTGGATGCCTTTGCCGCCGCCAGCAGTCGCCTCACATTGGCGGCCAACGGCCTGGAAGCTGAGGTATTGACCGGTGACGGCATCGACGCCGCGCCGATGGGTTTGAACGCAATTTTGAGCAACCCACCGTTCCATGTCGGCGTGCATACGGACTATTTCGCTACGGAAAACTTGCTGCGAAAAGCGGCAAAACACCTGGCAAAAGGCGGAGAACTGCGCCTGGTTGCCAACAGCTTCCTCAAGTACCAGCCGCTCATCGAAGAACACTTGGGCGTGTGTGCAATCAAAGCCGAAGGCAATGGTTTTCGCATTTATCGTGCCAAACGCGGCTGATGCTTTTTTGAAAAAGAAGGCTTGCCGAATGGATTTTGCCTAGGCAGAATCCGCTCCGTCCTAGGGGAGTAGTCTCCCACGAGCGCCATGCTCGTCCGGCATACGTCAACATACTTGGTCAACAGACCATGGCGTATGCGACCCAGGAGTCCGCACAGACGGACCGGGGTTTGACAAGACCTATGACACGCACACCTTACCCGGGGCGGGAAGGCTGTACGTGTCATAGCCGTGTCGACCCGCCCCTGGAAACCTACCTGATGCTGGATTCATTACTCGTTCCTACCGCAATCGTTGCCTTGGCCGAAATCGGCGACAAGACGCAGCTGCTCGCGCTCATCCTTGCCGCACGCTTTCGCAAACCCTGGCCGATCATCGCCGGCATCGTCGCCGCGACCCTGGCCAACCATGCGGCCGCCGGTGCCGTGGGCGCCTGGTTCGGCAGTTTCTTCTCGGATGCGGTATTGCACTGGATCCTCGCGGCGAGCTTCTGTGCCACGGCGCTATGGACCTTGGTGCCGGACAAACTCGACGATGACGAAGCCAGTACCACGCGCAAGTTCGGACCTTTCCTGACTACGCTGATTGCGTTCTTCCTGGCAGAAATCGGTGACAAAACGCAGATCGCTACGGTGATGCTGGCGGCGCAGTACCCTGAGCTGTGGCTGGTGATTATCGGCACCACCTTGGGCATGCTGATTGCCAACGTGCCGGTGGTATTGGCAGGGAATTTCGCGGCGGAAAAACTGCCGTTGACCCTGATTCGTCGACTGGCGGCAACGGCTTTCTTCGTTCTGGCGGTGGTGGCGGTGTACAAAGCCATGCAAAGCAGTGGCTGGATCTAGACCTGTAAACCCAATCCAATGTGGGCGCCGGCTTGCCTGCGATAGCATCAACTCGGCATTTCTGAAGGACTGAGTCGCCTGCATCGCAGGCGAGCCAGCTCCCACATGGGTCCGCGTTAACTCAGGACTTTTTGGCCTGCTGGTAAAGCGGCATCACCTTCGGAATCGCCGCCTGCAACGAGGCGATTCGGCTGTCGGAAGCCGGGTGCGTGCTCATGAACTCGGGTGGCGCGCCTTCCGAAGCCTTGGCCATCTTGTTCCACAATGTGATGGCCGCGTTCGGGTTATAACCGGCCCGGGCCGAGAGCTCTAAACCGATTAGGTCCGCTTCGTTTTCATTGGCGCGACTGTTGGGCAAGGTCATACCGTAGTTGGCCACGGTATCGGCCAACGCCAGGCTGTCCTGACCCAAACCGAACAATGCGCCCGCGCCCTGTTTCGCCATCTGGATGCCGTAGGCCTTGGACATGGCCTCACGCCCGTGTTCGCGCAAGGCGTGGGCGATTTCATGCCCCATCACCGCAGCCAGTTCGTCATCGGTGAGTTTGAGGTTGTCGATCAACGCGCTGTATACAAAGATCTTGCCGCCAGGCCCGCAGTTGGCGTTCATCTCATCGCTTTTGATCAGATTCACTTCCCACTTCCACTGCGCCGCATCCGGGCGGAAGGTCGGCGCCTGGGCGATCAGACGATTGGCAATCGCCTGCACGCGCTTGGCGTTGGCGCTGGTCTTGTCGAGCATACCTTTGCCGCTCGCCTCACCCAGTGTCTGCTGGTAGGACTGGGCATACATCTGGTCGACTTCCTGGCTCGACAGCATGCTGAACATGTACTGCTTGCGCTCCACCCCAACGGCGCCGCCGCTGGTGGTGTTTACCGACTGGCAACCAGCCAGCAACATCGCCGCAAATACCCCACTTACCGCCAATGACTTCTTCATGAACACGCTCCCTGAATACATGGCGCGTATCCTAGGCGGTCGCGTGTATCTGCGCCAGAGAGACAAGACGTGTAATCGCTAACTTTCAGATACATCCCACACACCCACAACGGCGACGAACAGCCCATTTGCGACATCCGGCACTCTTTCACAGGCCCAGCCTTAAGCCTCTCGAGCCCCCGGCCGATACAAGAAGGCAGCCCATCTGCCCCTGCGCCCGGAGCCTTCATGAAATTCAAGTCGATTCAGTTTTCTGTCGCAGCACTGACCGGGGCCATCGTGTTGAGTGTGGTTGCCGTGTTGGTGCTCTACGCCGTGTTTGCCGGGGCGCGCACCCAGGAACTGGTGCAGGAACGCACCCAGGCGCAGTTCGAGCAGGCCATCGAGCAGCGCCTCACGGCATTGGCGCAAACCCAGGCCACGCTGATCCAGCGCGAGTTGGAAGCGCCCCTGGCGACGGCCAAAGGCCTGGCCACCGCCAACGCCCTGCTCGGCATGAAAGACGCCAAGGGCGAACCGGCGCTGCAGGTCGGCCGCGAACAACTGATCAGCCTGCTGCACGAGACCGTGGTGCGCAACCCGAAAATCCTCGGCGCCTATATCGGCTGGGAGCCCAATGCGATCGACCACAACGACGCCGCCTACGTAAACACGCCGATTGTCGGCATGGCCGCCGACGGACGCTTCCTGCCGTGGTGGTACCGCAACGCTGATGGCAGCCTGGGCCTGGATAAACTCGCCGACGTCAACGACCAGAACATCCTCGCCACCGGCGTGCGCGCCAGCGAGTACTACCTGTGCTCCAAGGAGAGCAAGAAGCCCTGCGCCATCGACCCGGCACCGTATAAGGTCGGCAATGCGATGGTGATGCTGGCCTCGTTTATCGAACCGATCATGATTGACGGCGCCTTCCAGGGCATCGTCGGCGCAGACCTGTCGGTCAACTTCATCCAGGACATGCTCACCCGCGCCGACCAGAACCTCTATAACGGTGCCGGCGAACTGGCGCTGATTTCCAACAACGGTCGCCTGGTGGCCTACACCAAGGACGCCAGCAAACTCGGCGAAAAGGCCACCGACCTTCTCGACAGTAACGAGCTGGCCAACCTCGGTCAGTTGAAAGTCGGCGAAGTGCGCTACGACATCGACAAGGAACACGGGCATATCGTGCTGTTCCTGCCCTTCAATATCGGCCAGGCCGAAGCGCGCTGGACCTTGATGCTGCAACTGCCGCTGAGCGCGGTGATGGCCGACTCGCAAAAACTGCAAAGTGACCTGCAAGCCCAGCGTAAGACCGACACCTTCGGCATGGCCATGGTTGGCCTGCTGATCGCGGGCATCGGCTTACTGGTGATCTGGCTGGTGGGCCACGGCATCGCCCGCCCGCTGAAGCAAATGGTGGCGATGCTCAACGACATCGCCCAGGGCGAAGGCGACCTGACCCGCCGCCTGAGCAGTGACCGCGCCGACGAACTGGGCGCAATCGCCACCGGCTTCAATACCTTCTTGATCAAGCTGCAGGGGATGATTACCCAGGTGGTGAGTTCGGTGCAGAAGGTCAGCGATTCGTCGGAGCACACCGCCGATATCGCGATACGCACCAACCAAGGCGTGCACAAACAAATGGTCGAGATCGACCAAGTGGCCACCGCCGTACACGAGATGACCGCCACCGCTCAGGACGTGGCGCGTAACGCCACCCAGGCCGCGCAAGCCGCCAGCCACGCTGACCAGGCGGCGAGCCAAGGCATGCGCATCGTGCGCGAGACCTCAACATCTATCGGCGCGTTGGCGCAAGAAATCGGTAAGGCGGTGGGCGTTGTGCAAGCCCTGGCCAAGGACAGCGAGAACATCAATGCGATCCTCACGGCAATTCGCGGGATCGCCGAGCAGACCAACCTGCTGGCGCTCAACGCCGCCATCGAGGCGGCAAGGGCTGGCGAGCAAGGCCGTGGATTTGCGGTGGTGGCAGATGAAGTGCGTAACCTGGCGCAGAAAACCCAGAAGGCCACCGAAGAAATCCAGACCATGATCCAACATCTGCAACAAGGCACGCGCGACGTGGTGAAGGTCATGGAAGACAGCCAGAACCGCACCGATGAAAGCGTACAACATGCGGCCAAGGCGGCGCAGGCGCTGGAAACGATTACTCAGGCAGTGTCGGTAATCAACGACATGAACACCCAGATTGCCAGCGCAGCCGAGGAGCAGAGCGCGGTGGCTGAGGATATCAATCGCAATGTGATCAATATTGGCCAGGTGGCCAATGAAGTGGCGGGCGGCGCGGATGAATCGAGTGCGGCCAGTGCGGACTTGACCAAGCTGGCGGAGCAGCAGCGGCGGTTGATCAATCAGTTCAAGGTTTAGGGATCTGCGGTGGTTTTGAGGCCGCCCTCAACCTGGGGTCAGGCACTCTGGCCCATTCAGCTTCGGATCATTGACCATATTGGCCAACACCCGCTCGCGCAACGCGGTCGGCTCACCGGCCAACAAACCCTGCAACACCGACAACGGCGTCTGCGGATTCAGCCACGCCTCTTGCCCCGCCGCATCCAGAATCAACGGCCGTCGCTGGCTCTGCGCCGCCTGGGTCACCACCGCCGTACTCAGCCACACTTGCTCCTGCACCGGATACGCTTCCCAGATCGCCGCAAAAAACAGCGTGGAGCCCTCGCCCGGGGTCAGCCAGTAGGGGCGCTTGCGCTGGGTGCCACGCCACTCGTAAAAACCGTTGGCCGGCAGCAGGCAGCGGCGCTGGCGGAAGGCCTCGCGGAACATCGGTTGCTCGGCCAGGGTTTCGGCGCGGGCGTGGGCCGGGGTGCGCGAAAGGTCGGTCAGCCAGGGCGGGGTAAGCCCCCAGCGGGCGCGCGCGAGGGTGCGCTGGCCTTCGCTCAAGCGCTGGATCAGCACCGAATCATTCGGGGAGATGTTCCACTGGGCCTGCTGGTCGGCCGGGAAGCCCGGCAAGGCGGCAAAGGCGGGGTTCCAGCGAAACAGGGCATAACGTCCACACATGGGGCAACACGACTCTTGGGTAAACCGACCGACAGCCTAACAGACCAATACGTCAGGGAAGCTGTCGGGTTCATCGCCGGGCAGCGGTTGCGCGCCGATGTAGGCGGTGATCAGCTCGCGAGCGTAGGCGGCCTGGTCGTTGTCTACTTCCAGGCCCAGCAGGCCGAAAATCGGCAATTCGCCGGTACCACCGAGCAAATGGCGCCCCACCAGGTGCGCCTCGATGCCTTCGCTGGCGAGCATCTGTTGCAGCAGCTCGCCTTCCATCAGGTTCTCCGGTTCATAGATTCGCTGCATGGACGTACCTGTCACTCGTTCTCGCTGCGTACCGAGAGCATCCATTCGTCATCGTGTACCTGCAGATCAAAGATAATCGGCCGGCAACACACCGGGCAGTCTTCAATGTATGACTGATCGCCGCCGGAAAGGTCGAGTACAGCCTCGGCCGGCTCACCACAATAAGGACAATCGTACGACTCGGTTTCCAGCATCGCGGTCTCCCAGGTGACTTGTGCGTATAATCGCCGGTCTATTTACAGGGCTATTCACGGCAGAGCCAATATTGCGGCCGCACCCTGATATTTCCTTTACTTACCCTAGCCGTTTCTAACAAGAGAGCATGATGGGCGAATTCGATACCATCCGACCTTACAACGACAGCGAAGTCCCGGCAGTGCTGGCACGTCTGTTCAGTGACAAGGCCTTTCTGGACATCCTGACCCACTTCCGCTTCCCGCGCTTTGCCGGCGCCCTGGGCTGGTTGCTCAAGCCGATGATCGCCCGCAAGCTGCGCCGCGAGTTCGCCGGCGTCACCACCGTGGCCACGCTGCAGGACAAAGTCGAGTATTACGTCGACCATACCATTGATCGCGCGACCGACGGCGTTACTTATACCGGCGTCGAACAGCTCAAATCCGGCACTGCCTACCTGTTTCTGGCCAACCACCGCGACATTGTGATGGACCCCGCCTTCGTCAACTACGCGGTGTACCACGCCGGGCTGCCGACACCGCGCATCGCGATTGGCGACAACCTGCTGCAAAAGCCGTTTGTCAGCGACCTGATGCGCCTGAACAAGAGCTTCATCGTGCACCGCTCGATCACCGGGCGAAAGGAAAAGATGGCTGCGTATAACCTGCTGTCGGCCTACATCAACCACTCGATCCGCAACGACTGCCAGTCGATCTGGATCGCCCAGGCCGAAGGCCGCGCCAAGGATGGCGATGATCGCACCGAGTCGGCGATCCTCAAGATGTTCCATGTCAGCCGTAAGGACGAGCCGTTTGCCGAGGTGATCCAGTCGTTGAACCTGACGCCGGTGTCGATCAGCTACGAATACGACCCGTGCGACACCGCCAAGGCTCGCGAGTTGTACATCCGCGCCACCACCGGCACCTACAGCAAGGCGCCAGGTGAAGATGATGTGAGCATTGCTTTGGGCATCACCGGCTACAAGGGACGTGTGCATGTGAACTTTGCACCGCCGATTACCGAGCGCTTTGAAGACACTAAACTGCTGGCGACGGAAATGGATCGGCAGATTCTCGGCGGCTATCGCTTGTTCCCAGTGCATTACCTGGCATACGCGCAGTGGAGCGACGCTGATCCGCAATTGCAGGTGCCGACGGCGGCCGAGGTGTTCCCAGCTGAGGAGTTGGCCAAGGCGAAGGCGGAATGGGAGCGGCGCTTGAATGAGTGCCCGACTGAGCACCGGCCGTTTCTGGTGGTGCAGTATGCGACGCCAGTGCGTAATCAATATCGGGTTAAAGCGGGCATCCCGCTGTAAACACCGGAACTAAATGTGGGAGCCGGGCAAGCCCGCTCCCACATTTAGTTTTGCAGTGTTTTTACAAGCGGGTGCTGAGCCAAGAAGCGACCAGCGCCAGCCCGAGGCAGGCAAACCCGACACGGTAAGCCAGGCGATGCGCCCGTTCGGTGCGCACATCCAGAAACAACATAGGTTGGTCGATCGCGCGCTCTTCGCTTTGCGTGGTCAGGTCAGCCAGTGCGCGTTGCTCGCGCAGGCGGGTAATGAACAGCAGCGCTGCACCCAGGCAGGCTACCACTAAAGCCACAGCATTGATCAGCAGTGCAGGCAGCGCCATCGCAAACCTCAGTCGGACAGTGTTCTGGTACCCATTCAGATACAAACCTGAACGATATTGGCCTCCTGCCGCGAAACGCTCCGTCCCCCATGTACGATCAATGTATCCAGTAATTTACAGCGTCACCTGAACGTCACCTTAACAGGCCACTCTGTTGCCCTTCGAACGTTCGGGAGCTTCTCATGTTGCATGCGCAGAACCAGGATCGGCTGTATCTGATCGCCCAGACCGATGAGCAAGAGGCGCTGGTCGGCGGCTTGGCGTTTAACGTGCAGGATCGCCACTGGCTGGTGTATTGCGCGCTGGGCGGGCACCAGCATGCCGACCTGCCGGAGCTGGATTCGCTGACTGGTGTGAGTGTGCTGGACTTTTATGTCGAAACGGCTGCATGAACGTTACAGGCATAAAAAAACCGGGCTCATCCACTGAGCCCGGTTGTTTTTTAAGGCGCCGGTTGGCGGTTACTGCGAGCTGAGCAGTTGGCCGATGCTTGGGTCTTTGAACAGACGCGTCAGGGCGTCGCTCAGGACATCGCTGACCAACTTGGTGTTGGTTTCCTGGTTCGGCGACATGCCAAAGCGCTGATTCAGCGAAGCACCATAGCGGCCGCTGTAGCGACGCGTACCGGCACTGACGTCGGACTTGAACGTCGCGCCGATGGAGGCTTCAGTCACATACAGGCCATCTTTAGGCGACTGGTATTTCAGCTCCGCCAATGTGATGGTCAATTGAGGAGCGCCCGGCGAGTTGGCCGGGGTGAAACCCAGCAGGCGCACGGCAGCTTCAGCCTGGGCTTGCAGCTTGGGAAGCACGTCCTGACCGGTTACCGAAATAAGCGCAGTCTCAGGGTACAGGCCACCACGCGAGCCCAGAGTCGGCGAGGGGCGACCGTCCACCACGCGCACCGACACCGGCTGACCATGGCCAACAGGGGCCAGTTGCGCGGTGACTTTAGGTTGCGGGCTGAGTTGTTGCGGGCTGTTGGCGCAGCCAACCAGGGTCAAACTGGTCACAGTGATCAAACCGAACAACAGGCGTTGCAACATACTCATTTCTCCAGGACTAGATGCAAACAGGCCGCCAGTATAACGGTGCATACGCGCCACTCACCAGCCATCCTGAACGGCAGCTGAAAGCATGCTGAAATTACAATTTCACATAAATCCGTCATTCCAGTGTCATGGCACACTGGCAACCTTCAAGCATGTAACGTAATAGGTACAAAGCCATGCGCCTTCTCAAGTCATTGTTCATGCCACGCGCCCGTCATCGGCACTATGCCCTGCTGGACGCCCATGGTCATTGCCAAGCTTTCAAGCAGTGCAGCTTGCCGCCCGTCGGTGAAGGCTGGGTGGAGGTCGCCGAGACCCACTTGGGCTGGATGCACCGCCCGCTGCCAGCGAGCGCCCGGGTTAGCCCAAAAGTGACGCACGCGCAAACCCGGCATGCGTTGGCCTCCTGACCGAGACACGAATTAAAGTCATAAAACACGCCCATTTCCCTGGCGTTCTTCGCTACAATCTCCCCCCGATTATAAGGACGTCTCCTGATCGGGCCTCGCAGCATCGTTAATGCCTCGGTATTAACTCCAAAATCGCCCACAGAGAGCCGCCCACACAGATCGAGTGAAGCTGGCGCGCTTGCTGTTTTCTCTGCAAACCATCGTCTTTACCCGAATCTGCCAGAGCTGCCATTGCGCTCGGCCACTTGAGTTGTTTACCCGTTTTTTGCCGCGTGTCGGCAGAGGTTTGCGGGCCAGGTGCCAGGCTGGGGCAGCCCTTTTTTGAGGTTCACGTCTTCAAAAGAGCGTGAAAAAAACGGGTTTTCACAACTTCACAAGAGTGTGGCGAGCAAATGAATAGTTTGGCGTTTGTACAAGCACCATCAGCGTCTGGAACAGCCCAACCACACAGGACCAAGTACTCCTCAAACACCGGAGATTGAGCCTGTCCGCTACGGATTGGTTGCACAAATCGCACGCTTTGACCATAAGTCGAATTGCCACAGGCGCGTATGAATGCGTTCATAGGCAGATTAGCCCGGCAGGAAGCGTGCGCTGAAGTTGCAAAGAATTGCGAAACGGACATGGCGATCCTGGCCATGGGTAACCTGGGGCAACACGTGAACCGCCCCGTCACTCCTGGCAGCCATGCCGTCAATTTGGTGCTGCAGATTTTGGAGACGCGTTAAATGGCGCATAACGAAGCAGTCGACGTAGTACTGGTAGGGGCCGGCATCATGAGTGCCACCCTGGCCGTACTGCTCAAAGAGCTCGACCCTGGCCTCAAGCTGGAAGTCGTTGAGCTGATGGATTCGGGTGCCGCGGAAAGTTCCAACCCGTGGAACAACGCCGGTACCGGTCACGCCGGGCTGTGTGAGCTGAACTACACACCGCAGGCCGCTGACGGCTCTATCGACATCAAAAAAGCCGTGCACATCAACACCCAGTTCGAGGTGTCGAAGCAGTTCTGGGCGTACCTGACCAAAAAGGGCACCTTTGGCTCGTCCAAATCGTTTATCAGCCCGGTGCCGCACCTGAGCTTCGTGCAGGGCGACAAAGGCGTGTCCTTCCTCAAGAAGCGCTTTGAAACCCTCAGCCAGCATCACGCGTTTTCGGACATGCACTACACCGAAGACCGCAGCGAGATGGCCGAGTGGATGCCGCTGATGATGCCGGGCCGCCCGCTCGACGAAAAAATCGCTGCCACCCGCGTGATGAATGGCACCGACGTCAATTTCGGCGCCCTGACCAATCAACTGTTGTCGCACTTGACCAGCGCACCGGATGCCCAGGTCAAGTACTGCAAGCGCGTCACCGGCCTCAAGCGCAACGGCGCGGGCTGGACCGTCAGCATCAAGGACGTCAACAGCGGCAACAGCCGTGAAGTCGACGCCAAGTTCGTGTTCCTCGGCGCCGGTGGCGCAGCCCTGCCGCTGCTGCAAGCGTCGGGTATTGAAGAAAGCAAAGGCTTCGGCGGCTTCCCGGTCAGCGGCCAGTGGCTGCGTTGCGACAACCCGGAAGTGGTCAAGCACCACCAGGCCAAGGTCTACAGCCAGGCTGCGGTGGGTTCACCACCGATGTCCGTGCCGCACTTGGACACGCGCGTAGTGGAAGGCAAGAAATCCCTGCTGTTTGGACCATACGCCGGTTTCACCACCAAGTTCCTCAAGCACGGCTCGTTCCTGGACCTGCCAATGTCGATTCGTGCCGGCAACATCGGCCCGATGCTGGCCGTGGCCCGCGACAACATGGACCTGACCAAGTACTTGGTCAGCGAAGTGCGCCAGTCGATGGAGCAGCGCCTGGAATCCCTGCGCCGCTTTTACCCTGAGGCGAAAGCCGAAGACTGGCGCCTGGAAGTGGCCGGCCAACGGGTGCAGATCATCAAGAAAGACCCGAAAAAAGGCGGCGTACTGCAATTCGGCACCGAGCTGGTCGCAGCGAAAGACGGCTCGCTGGCAGCCCTGCTGGGCGCGTCCCCAGGTGCTTCGGTGACCGTGTCGATCATGCTGGAGTTGATCGAGCGTTGCTTCCCGGAGAAAACGGCCGGTGAGTGGGCGGCCAAGTTGCACGAGATCTTCCCCGCGCGAGAAAAAGTGCTGGAAACGGATGCCGAGCTGTATCGCAAGATCAATACGCAGAACAACATCAGCCTGGAACTGGTTGAGCACAGCAACGAAGCCGAAAGCTACGCTTGAGGACGTGACGCAGAGCGTCACAGGATGCAGATCAAAAAACGCCCCTATGGGCGTTTTTTTATGCCTCGGATAATCAGCTGCGAGCGTTGTCGATCAGCTCGATGTACTCGCCAGCGTTGCGCTGATCCTTGATCAACTCAACGAATGTCTGGCCATGCTCGTCCTTGCCGTCCAGATCCAGGCCTGCTTCCTTGAAAAAGCCCAGGAAACGCTCGAAGTCGTCGATACGCAGGCCGCGGTAGGCCTTGATCAGCTTGTGCAGGGACGGTGAAGTCGCATCAACCGGCTCGAAGTCCAGGAACAACTTGATCTGGTCGTCGCCGATCTCGTCACCAATCACCTGTTTCTTATCTTTACGCATTACCGACTCCAGCCTGCAGACATTACACGGGAGAAGCAGTTTACCTGCGGGGCACGCGCTTCGGAAGCAACGAAGAGCCCGCACATTGGCTTACCCGCGGTCTCACTATTTAGCGCGAACAGCGCCAGTGTGCAGATCCGCCCAGATATGCCCGTTGGCATAACTGAGGAACTGCACATACACCGTGTCGTTGCGCAGCAGGTCGACAATCACACGGTACTGGGCCACTGGGTAAGACAACGTCAGGGTTTTACTGTTCTCATCGAACACCGGCTTTTTCAGGCTTTTGCTTTCGGCATCAAAATTGAGCACCACCTGAGCGATGGTCGCGCCTTTGTTCAAGGGTTTGCCCTTGAGGCGAATCATCAGCGGCGACGTCACCGGGATCGGCTGCTGAGTGGATTGCCGTTGATTGCCCACCACCACCGCGTATTCGGTGATTTGCAGCAGTTGCTGCTGGTCAGGGGTTTCGGCGCGCAGAGTCAGGTCGTCAGGCGGCAGGAATTGGCTGTGCATCGGCACCGGGGCCGCCGCCAAGGGCAAACTGAGGGTCAACGCCAGGACGGCGCAGGTGCGTATCAACAGGCTCATGGGCCGCTCCGTGGAAGGTGGCCGAGCACTGTAGCTCAATCGAACTGGGCGAGCATCCAGCGTTGATACTCGGCGACGCCGGCATCGCCTTCGCGCGGCGCCCAGGCAGGTGATTCTCCCTCGCCCAACGCTCGATACGGCCCGGCCTTGCACTCGAACATCACGCTGTCAGGCTCCAGCACGACCAGGCCATGAAACACACCCGGTGGCAGGTCAACGCCCGAGCATTCACCGCCCGCCTGCATCACGCGTTTGGCAATGACCTCGCCGGTGTCGCTGAACACCAACACGCCCACGCTGCCCTTGAGCACCAACAGGGTTTCTGCCTTGTCGGCGCTCAGGTGGCGATGCGGCGGCACATACGTGTCGGGTTGCATTCCCACGGCCAGGCGGTGGCAGGGCTCTTCCATTTGATGGAAGTTGTGATGGTGCCGAGCCCGGGGGCTGACGGCCGCTTTCTCGGCCAATTCGGTGAACAGCGACTGATCAAGAAAGCGGGCCACGGGTTACATCCCTTTAACGGCGAAGATGCCATTGGCGTTACGCCAGTAGCCTTTGTAGTCCATGCCGTAACCGAAGATGTAACGGTCGATGCACGGCAGGCCGACATAATCGGCTTTCAGGTCCGGGCGCGCCTTGCGGTCGTGGTCTTTGTCGATCAGCACGGCGGTGTGCACAGTGCGCGCACCAGCGTGTTTGCAGAAGTCGATGATCGCGCCCAGGGTGTGACCTTCATCGAGGATGTCGTCGATGATCAGCACGTCGCGGTCGATGAACGAGACTTCCGGCTTGGCTTTCCAGAACAGGTCGCCGCCGGTGGTTTCGTTGCGATAACGGGTGGCGTGCAGGTAGGAGGCTTCCAACGGGAATTGCAGGTGAGTGAGCAATTTTCCGGCGAAGATCAGGCCACCGTTCATCACGCAGAAGACCACCGGGTTGGTGTCGGCCATTTCGCGAGTGATGTGAGCGCCGACCTTGGCGATTGCCTCTTCGACTTGCGCTTCGGTGTACAGGCAGTCAGCCTCGCGCATGATTTGACGGATATGCTCGAGATCAGCAGACATGGCGCTCTCCAAGGGGGGTGCTGTGGCAAGAAAAGCGGGCAAAGGTACGCATGTGAGGCGCAACGTTCAAGCCTTAATGGACTAACGTACTAGATGTCTATAGGACAACACCCTCGGATAGATTAATCTAGGCCGGTTTTTTTGCCCGCCGCCGGAGCTTTTCCCATGCCCACTCGCGAGATCCGCCACCCGCTGATCAGACACAAACTCGGCCTTATGCGCCGTGCCGACATTAGCACGAAGAACTTCCGTGAGCTTGCTCAGGAAGTCGGAGCGCTGCTCACTTACGAAGCTACCAAAGATTTGCCCCTGGAAACCTACGAGATCCCCGGTTGGGCCGGTCCCGTGCAGGTGGAGAAAATCGCCGGTAAGAAAATCACTGTAGTGCCGATCCTGCGCGCCGGTATCGGCATGCTCGAAGGCGTGCTCAGCCTGATTCCGGGCGCTAAAGTCAGCGCCGTCGGCGTGGCCCGCAACGAAGAAACATTGCAGGCGCACACCTACCTGGAAAAACTCGTCCCGGAAATCAACGAGCGCCTGGCGATGATCATCGACCCGATGCTCGCCACCGGCAGCTCCATGGTTGCCACCATCGACTTGCTGAAAAAGGCGGGTTGCAAGGACATCCGCGCCATGGTGCTGGTGGCTGCACCCGAAGGCATTGCCGCCGTCGAGAAGGCCCACCCGGACGTGCAGATCTACACTGCGTCGATCGACGAGCGCTTGAATGAACACGGCTACATCATCCCAGGCCTGGGCGACGCCGGTGACAAGATCTTCGGCACCAAGCAGAAGGACGCGTGAACATGCAGGATGAATTCAACGACCCGCTTTGGCGCCAGATCCTGTCTGGCGCACAGATGCTCTTCGTAGCATTTGGCGCGCTGGTGTTGATGCCGCTGATCACAGGCCTTGATCCAAACGTCGCCCTGTTTACCGCGGGCCTAGGCACGTTGCTGTTCCAGGTGGTGACAGGGCGGCAGGTGCCGGTATTCCTGGCATCGAGCTTTGCGTTTATCACTCCGATCATTCTCGCCAAAGGCCAGTTTGGCCTCGCGGCGACGATGGGCGGGGTGATGGCGGCCGGTTTCGTCTATACCTTCCTCGGCCTGGCCGTGAAGGTCAAGGGCACCGGTTTTATCGACCGCCTGCTGCCGCCGGTGGTGATCGGCCCGGTGATCATCTCCATTGGTCTGGCCATGGCGCCAATTGCCGCCAATATGGCGATGGGTAAGTCAGGCGATGGCGCCGAGCTGATCCATTACCAGACAGCCATGCTGATCTCGATGCCGGCGTTGCTGACCACCTTGATCGTGGCGGTGTTCGGCAAGGGCATTTTCCGCCTGGTGCCGATCATCTCCGGCGTATTGGTCGGCTTTGCCATGTCGTTCTACTTTGGCGTGGTCGATACGGCGAAGATCGCCGCTGCGCCGTGGTTCGCCCTACCCCACTTCACCGCGCCGGAATTCAACTGGCAGGCGATTTTGTTCATCGTCCCGGTGGCCTTGGCCCCGGCGATTGAACATATCGGCGGTGTGATTGCGGTGGGCAGCGTGACCGGTCGCGACTACCTGAAGAAGCCCGGCCTGCATCGCACCCTGCTCGGTGACGGGATTGCCACCACGGCTGCTGGCCTGTTTGGCGGCCCACCGAACACCACCTATGCCGAAGTGACCGGCGCGGTGATGCTAACCAAGAACTACAACCCGAAAATCATGACCTGGGCGGCGGTGTTTGCCATCAGCCTAGCGTTTATCGGCAAGTTCGGCGCATTGCTGCAAAGCATTCCGATACCGGTGATGGGCGGGATTCTGTGTCTGCTGTTTGGCTCAATTGCAGCCGTGGGTATGAACACACTGATCCGCCATAAGATCGACCTGGGCGAAGCCCGCAATCTGGTGATTGTGTCGGTGACCCTGGTGTTCGGGATTGGCGGCGTGCTGGTCGGCACCGGCACTGGCCCGGATGATTTCGGCCTCAAGGGCATCGCCTTGTGCGCAGTAGTCGCGATTGGTTTGAACCTGCTGCTGCCGGGCAATGATGGCTGGAAGAACAAGAAGCAGGATGAGCCACTGCTCTAACTCACACCGCAAAACCAAATGTGGGAGAGGGCTTGCTCCCGATAGCAGTGGATCAGACACAGATACTGTGACTGTCACACCGCAATCGGGAGCAAGCCCCCTCCCACATTTTTTTGATCTTCAGTAGGGCTTAAAGCTCGCCCAACCCGTCAATCAGTGCCTGGTTCTGCTCCGGCGTACCGATGCTGATCCGCAGGAACTGGGCAATCCGCTCCTGTTTGAAGTGCCGCACAATCACCCCTTGCTCACGCAACTTGGCGGCCAAGCCAGCGGCGTCGTGCCGTGGGTGACGGGAAAAGATGAAGTTGGCCGCAGAAGGCAACACTTCAAACCCCTTGGCCTGCAACTGCGCGACCAGCTTTTCACGGCTGTCGATCACCAACTGGCACGTCTTCTCGAAGTACTCACGGTCCTCAAATGCCGCCGCCGCGCCGACAATCGCCAGGCGATCCAGCGGGTAGGAGTTGAAGCTGTTCTTGACCCGCTCCAGCGCCTCGATGAGGTCTGGGTGCCCCACCGCAAGGCCCACACGCAAACCGGCCAGTGAGCGCGATTTGGAGAGGGTCTGGGTCACCAGCAGGTTAGGGTAACGGTCCACCAGGCTGATCGCCGTTTGGCCGCCGAAGTCGATGTAGGCTTCATCGACCACCACCACCGAATCCGGGCTGGCCTTGAGAATTTGCTCCACGGCGTCCAGCGCCATCACGCAACCGGTCGGCGCGTTCGGGTTCGGGAAGATGATCCCGCCGTTGGGCTTGGCGTAGTCCGACACGCGGATCTGGAACTGCTCATCCAACGGCACGGCGTCGAACGCAATGCGGTAAAGGCCGCAGTACACCGGGTAGAAGCTGTAGCTGATGTCCGGGAACAGCAGCGGCAGGTCGTGCTGGAACAAACCGTGGAAGATGTGCGCCAGGACTTCGTCGGACCCGTTGCCGAGGAACACCTTGCCCGCGTCGATCCCGTAGTACTTCGCCACCGCCTGCTTGAGCAAGTCGCTGTTGGGGTCCGGGTACAAACGCAGGTTGTCGTTCAACTCGGCCTGCATGGCGGCCAGCGCCTTGGGCGATGGGCCGTAGGGGTTTTCATTGGTGTTGAGTTTCACCAGCTTGGTCAACTTCGGCTGCTCACCGGGCACGTAAGGAACGAGATCCTTGACGAGCGGGCTCCAGAATTTGCTCATGTGTCAGTTCCCCTGCTTATCGTCAACGATGCGGTATTCGGCGCTGCGAGCGTGCGCGCTCAACGATTCACCACGGGCCAGCACCGAGGCGGTTTTACCCAACTCAGACGCGCCCTGCGGCGAGCAAAATATGATCGACGAACGCTTCTGGAAGTCATACACCCCCAGCGGCGACGAGAAACGCGCGGTGCCGGAGGTCGGCAACACGTGGTTGGGGCCGGCGCAGTAGTCACCCAGGGCTTCGCTGGTGTGGCGGCCCATGAAGATCGCACCGGCATGGCGAATCGACGGCAGCCAGGCTTGTGGGTCGGCGACGGACAATTCCAAGTGCTCCGGCGCGATGCGGTTAGCCACTTCGATGGCCTGCTCCATGTCGCGCACCAGAATCAACGCACCACGACCATTGATCGACTTCTCGATGATCTCGGCGCGGTCCATGGTCGGCAGCAGCTTGTTGATGCTGGCGGCGACCTTGTCGAGGAACTCGGTATCCGGGCTGACCAGGATCGCCTGGGCGTCTTCGTCATGTTCGGCCTGGGAGAACAAGTCCATGGCGATCCAGTCCGGGTCGGTCTGGCCGTCACACACCACAAGGATTTCCGAGGGCCCTGCAATCATGTCGATACCGACCTGGCCAAACACGTGGCGCTTGGCGGTGGCCACGTAGATGTTGCCAGGGCCGACGACCTTGTCGACTTTCGGCACACTTTCAGTGCCGTAGGCCAGGGCGGCAACGGCTTGAGCACCGCCAATGGTGAACACGCGGTCCACACCGGCGATGCAAGCGGCAGCAAGCACCAACTCGTTGATTTCACCGCGCGGCGTCGGCACGACCATGACCACTTCGGTCACGCCCGCCACTTTGGCCGGGATCGCGTTCATCAACACCGATGACGGGTACGAGGCTTTACCGCCCGGCACGTACAGCCCAGCACGGTCCAGCGGCGTGACCTTCTGGCCGAGCACGGTGCCGTCGGCTTCGGTGTAGCTCCAGGAGTCCTGTTTCTGTTTTTCATGGTAGCTGCGCACCCGTGCTGCCGCGACTTCAAGGGCTTCACGTTGCGGGGCAGTGATGCGCGTCAGGGCCAGCTCCAGGCGTTCACGCGGCAAGATCAGGTCCGACATCGACGCCACATCCAGGCCGTCGAATTGGCGGGTGAAGTCCACCAGCGCCGCATCACCGCGCTCGCGCACGGCTTTGATGATGTCGAGCACTCGACCGTTGACCGAGTCGTCAGACACGCTTTCCCAGCTCAGCAGATGATCCAGATGATGGGCGAAATCCGGGTCGGCAGCGTTGAGTCGGGCAATTGCAGTGGACGTGGTCATAGCGAGGGCCTCATAGGATTGGCAAAAATGCTCAGGCGCCGAACGTTAGCAGTCGATCCGCTTGGGCACCTGAGAATTCTGGCTATGAGGCGGATAGACGGGCGCGACCTAGGGCCGCGCAGGTGAGTCAACCGCGGTGTCGAGACTCCACTGCCTTGCGCAGGGTGTCGATCAACGCCTGGATTCGGGCGTGTTGCATCTTCATTGAAGCTTTGTTGACGACCAGGCGGGAGCTGATGTCGGCGATGAAATCCTGAGGCTCGAGACCATTGGCACGCAGGGTGTTGCCGGTGTCGACCACGTCGATGATCTTGTCGGCCAGGCCGATCAGCGGGGCTAACTCCATCGAGCCGTAGAGCTTGATGATGTCGACCTGACGGCCTTGCTCGGCGTAGTAACGCTTGGCGACGTTGACAAACTTGGTTGCTACGCGCAGGCGCCCTTTGGGCTCGACGTCGCCGACACGGCCAGCGGTCATCAGCTTGCACAGGGCGATACGCAGGTCCAGCGGCTCGTACAGGCCCTGGCCGCCGTATTCCATCAGCACGTCTTTACCTGCGACGCCGAGGTCGGCCGCGCCATGTTCAACGTAAGTCGGCACGTCGGTAGCCCGAACGATCAACAGGCGAACGTCGTCCTGGGTCGTAGGGATGATCAGCTTGCGGCTCTTGTCCGGATTCTCGGTCGGCACGATGCCCGCTTCAGCCAGAAGCGGCAAAGTGTCGTCAAGGATGCGGCCCTTGGACAGTGCGATGGTCAACATGGGAAACGTCAGTCCTTCATCAGGCTATTGCTGTCCGGTCGCAAACGGCGCCAGACACAGATCGAGGCCATTACAGCCTCGACT
This sequence comes from Pseudomonas sp. 1152_12, assembly GCF_052850675.1. Taxonomy (NCBI): domain Bacteria; kingdom Pseudomonadati; phylum Pseudomonadota; class Gammaproteobacteria; order Pseudomonadales; family Pseudomonadaceae; genus Pseudomonas; species Pseudomonas sp. 1152_12. The sequence goes on from NZ_VXCW01000007.1 coordinate 103,503, forward strand.
TGAAACAAATTCAGCTAACAGCGCAGTGTGGCGAGGGAGCTTGCTCCCTCGCCACACTTGCAGCGGGAACTAGCCCGGTACGCGACGGATCTTGGCGCCGAGCATCTGCAGTTTCTCTTCGATGCACTCATAACCACGGTCGATGTGGTAGATGCGGTCGATCAAAGTGTCGCCGTCGGCGCACAGTGCAGAGATTACCAGGCTTGCCGAGGCACGCAGGTCGGTGGCCATCACTGGCGCGCCCTTGAGCTTGTCGATACCGGTAACGATGGCAGTGTTGCCTTCGACCTGGATCTTGGCACCCATGCGGTGCAGTTCATAGACGTGCATGAAGCGGTTTTCGAAGATGGTCTCGATCACAGCACCGGTGCCTTCGGCAATTGCGTTCAAGGAAATGAACTGCGCTTGCATGTCGGTCGGGAACGCCGGGTACGGAGCGGTACGCACGTTCACCGCTTTTGGCCGCTTGCCGTGCATATTGAGCTCGATCCAGTCGGCACCCGTAGTGATTTCAGCACCGGACTCCTTGAGTTTTTCCAGAACGGCTTCAAGGATGGTCGGATCGGTATCCTTGACCTTGACGCGGCCACCGGTAACGGCAGCAGCCACCAGGTACGTGCCGGTCTCGATACGGTCCGGCATCACTTTGTAAGTGGCCGAGTGCAGACGCTTAACACCTTCGATGGTGATGGTGTCGGTGCCGGCGCCGGTGATATTGGCACCCATGGCGATCAGGAAGTTGGCGAGGTCGACCACTTCCGGCTCGCGCGCAGCGTTTTGCAGGACGCTGCGACCGTTGGCCAGGGCTGCGGCCATCATGATGTTCTCAGTGCCGGTCACGCTGACGGTATCAAAGAAGAAGTTCGCACCGCGCAGACCGCCTTCCGGCGCCTTGGCCTTAATATAGCCGCCTTCAACGTCGATGACCGCGCCCATGGCTTCAAGACCACGGATGTGCAGGTCCACTGGACGCGAACCGATAGCGCAACCACCGGGCAGCGCCACTTCGGCTTCGCCGAAACGAGCAACCATCGGGCCCAGAACCAGGATCGAGGCACGCATGGTTTTCACCAATTCGTACGGTGCAATCAGGGTTTTGATGGTGCGCGGGTCAATTTCGACAGACAGCTTCTCATCGATCACCGGCTCAATGCCCATGCGACCGAACAGCTCGATCATGGTGGTGATGTCGTGCAGGTGCGGCAGGTTGGCCACGGTGACAGGGCCATCGCACAGCAGGGTTGCTGCCAGGATCGGCAAGGCGGAGTTTTTCGCACCGGAAATGCGAATCTCGCCATCAAGGCGGGCACCGCCGGTAATAATCAATTTATCCATAAGAATCTCGACGCCTTGGGGGCTCAGGTGCGCTCGGCCCAGGCCGCGCGGCTGAAAAATTTCATAGTGACCGCATGGATGCTGCCATCGGTGATCCACGGGTTCAAATGGGCATAGATCTGCTGTTGACGCTTGACCGGGCTCAATGCCGCCAGTTCATCGCTAATCACGTTCAGCTGGAAATTGCAGCCTTCGCCTTCAACTTCTACGTTCGTTTCGGGCAGCTTTCCTTCAAGGAAGCTTTTAACTTCTAGGGCCTGCATGCTCAACCTCTATCGGCGCCCAGTGCGCACGGGTCGCACATCATACAAAAAAGCCCCGCGCCTGCGAACCCCGCATAGCAGGACTCTGACGGGGGGCTTCTCTAATAATGTGTATTAAGGATGCGCCAACAGCTCGGTCAAACCGTAAACGCCAGCAATTTCGCGCATGTCATCGGGCAATGCACGAATGCTGAGCGGCTTCTTCACCGCTTCGGCATCACGCATGAAGCACAACAACAGCGACAGGCCGACGCTGCTGGACTTGGTCACCGCCGAACAATCCAGCACCAGCGCAGGCGCGTTGCTGCTGTTGATCAGCGCTTGGCCTTGCTTGCGCAGGCCAGGACCGGAGCGGTAATCCAGCACACCGCTGAGGAACAACTCACCGGCATCGTCAAGACGAACAGCCGACTCGGTCATTGCGCAGGCTTCCCGGCAGCTTGTTTGTCGGTTTCTTCCTTGGCTTTGGCGACTTCACCGGCCCAACCATTGATGGTCTTGTCCAGGTTATTGCCATTGCGCTGCATGGCGTCCGAGAACTGATCGCGGAACAGCTTGCCGATGTTGATGCCATTGATGATCACGTTGCGCAGCTTCCACTCGCCGTTGATCTTCTCCAGCGTGTACTGCACAGGGTAGATGGCGCCATTAGTACCTTTGACGGTCATGCCAACGCTGGTGCGGTCGCCCGACTCATCCTTGGCAGGGTCGACGGTAATGCCCTGGTTGTTGTACTCCAGCAGGGCATTGCCATAGAACTGGAACAGGCCCTTCTTGAAGTTTTCCTGGAAGGTCTGCATCTGCGCAGGCGTGGCCTTACGCGAATACTTGACCGTCATGATGCTGCGGGAAATCCCTTCGGCATCGACCACCGGACCAACGATGGTATTCAGCGCATCGTAAAACTTGGTCGGGTCTTGCTTGTACTGCTCTTTGTTGGCGGTCAGGTCAGCCAACATTTTGTTGGTCGTGTCCTGCACCAAATCGTGCGCAGAACCTGCCGCGTTGGCCATCATCGGCAGTGCTGCAAGCAGCACCAGCAGGCCACGTCGCAAGGTAGAGATCATGAACAGATTCCTCATTTGGCGTCTTTATTGACCGTATTGAGCAGGAATTTACCGATCAAGTCTTCAAGCACCAACGACGACTGTGTGTCGTGGATTGTCGAACCATCCTTGAGCAGGGCCGTTTCCCCGCCAACGCTGATACCGATGTACTTCTCGCCCAGCAAACCCGCAGTGAGGATAGATGCAGTAGAGTCAGTCGGCAGATTATCTACCTTCTTATCCACTTGCATCGTCACTCGGCCGGTGAAGCTGTCGCGATCCAGATCGATTGCTGTGACCTTGCCGATGGTTACACCGGCCATAGTCACTTTAGCTCTGACAGTCAAACCGGCGATATTGTCGAAGTACGCATAAAGTTTATAAGTATCGGCGGTGGTGCTGGCCGACAGGCCACTGACTCGCAGGGCCAGCAACAGTAAAGCCAGGATGCCAGCCAGCAAGAAAAGGCCGACACCGATTTCCACAGTGCGGTTTTGCATCAGAAATCTCCAAACATCAAGGCGGTCAAAATGAAGTCAAGGCCCAGTACCGCCAGCGAGGCGTACACAACGGTCTTGGTGGTGGCACGACTGATCCCTTCTGAAGTGGGCTCACAGTCATAGCCTTGGAATACGGCGATCCAGGTCACTACAAAGGCAAAGACGATGCTTTTTATGATGCCGTTAAGCACGTCGCCGCTGAAAGTCACGCTGTTTTGCATGTTGCCCCAGTAAGAGCCGTCATAAACGCCCAACCAGTCAACCGCCACCCACGAGCCGCCCCAAATACCCACCACGCTGAAAATCATTGCCAGCAGAGGCAGGGAAATGAAACCGGCCCACAGGCGCGGGGCAACAATGTACTTGAGCGGGTCCACGCCGATCATTTCAAGGCTGGACAACTGCTCGGTGGACTTCATGTTGCCGATCTCGGCGGTCAGTGCAGACCCTGCGCGCCCGGCAAACAGCAAGGCGGTGACCACCGGGCCGAGTTCGCGTAACAGCGTCAGGGCGACCATCTGCCCTACCGCCTGCTCCGATCCGTAGCTGGAGAGAATATTAAACCCTTGCAGCGCCAGCACCATACCGATGAATATCCCGGAAACCACAATGATCACCAGGGACATCACACCGATCGAATGCAGTTGCTTGAGCAGCAGGCTAAAACCGCCGCCTATGCCACCGCGACCGAGCAACGCGTGAAAGAGGAATATCGTCGAACGCCCCAGCACCTCGACCAGATCGATGCCGGAACGACCGAAAAGGCGAACCTTCTCGACTATAGATGTCTTGCGCATCAGCGCTTCCCCAGAAGATCTGAGCGGTAGTCCGCTGCCGGAAAATGAAAAGGCACCGGGCCATCGGGATCGCCGGTCATGAACTGGCGAATACGCGGATTATCAGCGTTCATCAGTTCTTCAGGCGTGCCCTGCCCCAGGACCTGGCCATCGCCGACTACATACAGGTAGTCGGCAATGCTTGCCGTTTCGGCCAAGTCATGGGACACCACGATACTGGTGATCCCCAACGCATCGTTGAGCAGGCGAATCAGACGCACCAATACGCCCATGGCGATCGGGTCCTGACCCACGAAGGGCTCGTCATACATGAGGATCTGCGGATCGAGGGCGATGGCCCGCGCCAGGGCGACACGGCGCTTCATGCCGCCGGACAACTCATCGGGCATCAGGTCGATGGCACCGCGAAGGCCGACTGCCTGCAGTTTCAACAACACAATGTCGCGAATCATTTCATCAGACAGCTGGGTATGCACCCGCAGCGGAAACGCCACGTTTTCGAAAACGTCGAGGTCGGTGAACAGCGCGCCGCTCTGGAACAACACACCCATGTGCTTGCGCGCATCGAACAGATCGCTGCGCGACAACGTCGGCAGGTTCTGGCCGTTGACCCAGACTTCGCCGGCGCTAGGGCGCAATTGCATGCCCATCAGGCGCAACAGGGTGGTCTTACCGCAACCGGAAGGCCCCATGATGCCCGTGACCTTGCCGCGGGGAATGCGAATATCGACGTTATTGAAGATGCTGCGCGTCCCGCGCTTGAAGGTAAGGCCCTTCAGCTCGACCGCGTAGGCGTTATCGGCACTCATCTAATCTCCTTGGGATGCAGCCTTTCACTCAGACACCATGTTTGCGACATTCGTTTGCGATGGATGCAATAATTAGCCACATGGGTTGGGCGGACCGAACTGGCGGCGAACTATATCACTGCTGGTACAGCGCCCCCAAGGCCGGAACCACGCTCGTTCAGATTCTGGACAGGGAGAAAACGCGACTAAGCACCAATTTCAGGCGCCTACAGAATAAAGCCTGACGAACTTGCGTGAGGGAATTGATCATTACCGCTATAATCGCCGACTTTTCGTCAGGCTATACGATTTCAGACATGAGCCAATCCAGCGACCTTATTCAATCCGCACAACGCACCATTCGCCTCGAGCTTGAAGCCGTAGAAGGTTTACTGGCCCATATCGACGCGGATTTCGTACGCGCCTGCGAGATGATTCTGGCCAGCAAGGGCCGCGTTGTCGTGGTGGGCATGGGCAAATCCGGCCACGTCGGCAACAAGATCGCCGCCACGCTGGCGAGCACCGGCACCACGGCTTTTTTCGTGCACCCCGCCGAAGCCAGCCATGGCGACATGGGCATGATCACCAAGGATGACATCATCCTGGCGCTGTCGAACTCCGGGACCACCAATGAAATCGTGACGCTGCTGCCGCTGATCAAGCGCCTGGGCATCAAGATGATCAGCGTCACCGGCAACCCGGAATCTACGCTGGCCAAGGCCGCCGAAGTTAATTTGAATGTGCATGTGACCCATGAGGCGTGCCCTCTGAACCTGGCACCCACCTCCTCCACCACCGCCGCCCTGGTCATGGGCGACGCCTTGGCGGTTGCTCTGCTGGAAGCTCGCGGCTTTACCGCTGAAGATTTCGCGTTTTCCCACCCGGGCGGCGCCCTGGGCCGTCGCCTGCTGCTTAAAGTGGAAAACGTCATGCACTCGGGCGATGAATTGCCGCACGTGCAGCGCGGTACTCTGCTGAAGGACGCGCTGATGGAAATGACCCGTAAAGGCCTGGGCATGACCGTCATCCTGGAAGCCGATGGGCGTCTGGCCGGGGTGTTCACCGACGGCGACTTGCGCCGCACTCTGGACCGCACCATCGATATCCATACCGCCACTATTGATGGGGTCATGACGCCACACGGCAAGACCGCCCGCCCCGAGATGCTTGCAGCCGAAGCGCTGAAGATTATGGAAGACCACAAGATCGGCGCGCTGGTGGTGGTCAATGGCGACGACCGCCCGATTGGCGCCCTGAACATGCACGACTTGCTGCGTGCGGGAGTGATGTAAATGAGCAGCGACCTGTTGCAACGCGGTAAAAACATCAAGCTGGCGATTTTCGACGTTGACGGTGTGCTGACCGATGGCCGCTTATACTTTCTCGAAGACGGCAGCGAATTCAAGACGTTCAATACCCTCGACGGTCAAGGCATCAAGATGCTGATGGCAGCGGGCGTGCAAACGGCGATTATCAGCGGTCGGAAAACTCCGGTTGTGGAACGCCGCGCACAAAACCTGGGGATTCCTCACCTGTATCAGGGCCGCGAGGATAAACTGGTGGTTCTGGACGAGCTTCTTGGCCAACTCAACCTAAGCTATGAGCAGGTCGCCTACCTGGGTGACGACCTGCCCGACCTGCCGGTTATTCGCCGGGTGGGCTTGGGCATGGCCGTCGCGAATGCCGCGGCTTTTGTCCGCGAACACGCGCACGGCATTACTACCGCACGTGGCGGTGAAGGTGCCGCCCGCGAGTTCTGCGAGTTGATCCTGCGTGCCCAGGGCAGTCTTGAAGCGGCCCACGCCGCCTACCTATAGAGCGTTTTATGCTGAGCAAAAAGATTCGCAACTTTCTGTTATTCGCAGTGATCGCCGCGCTGTTCCTGGCGGTGGGCTACTGGAATATCAGCCCGGAGCGCTTCCTCGACAAGCCTGTAGCGGCCGTCGACGATAGTGCTATCGCCTACTACGCGATCAACGCTCACACCATACAGTTCCTGCCCGACGGCAAGGTTCAGTACGAAATGACCGCTGATAAAGTCGAGAACCTGAAGGCCACGGACGTCAGCCTGCTGACCAATCCCGACCTGAATCTTTACCGGGGCACCGAGTTCCCATGGCACGTCACCAGCAAGCGCGGCGAAGTGAACAAAGGCGGCACCCAGGTCGAACTGATCGACTCAGTACGTATTGCACGTACCGACGACAAGAAGCGTGACACCATTATTACCAGCAGTCGCATGACGGTTTTCCCACAACAGCAATATGCGCAGACCGAGCAAGACGTTAGAATCGACGGCGCTGGCGGTGTATCGACTGGCAAGGGAATGAAAGCGTATTTGAAAGAAAGCAGGATACACCTGCTATCGAACGTAAGAGGACAGTATGAGGCTCGTTAAAACCCTCCCTATTTTGCTCGGTCTGGGCGCAGCACTGGGAAGCGTGAGCGCCTGGGCTCTGCCGAACGATAGCCAGCAACCGATCCACATTCAGGCTGACGATGCGCAGCTGGATGACAAGCAAGGCGTCGCGACCTACACAGGCGGCGTGATCATCACCCAAGGCACGATGAAAATCACTGGCAACACGGTGACGCTCACGCGTACCCCGGCTGGGGATATTGACGTGGTGACGTCGGTGGGTAACCTGGCCTATTTCGAACAGAAGCAGGCGCCCACCGATACCGCCCCGATGAAGGGCTACGGAAAAACCATCCAGTACCACGCCCAGCAGAACCGCATTGTCCTGATCGATCAGGCCAAAGTGGTCAGCACCGATGGCAACACCACAGAAGGTGAAAAAATCACCTATGACACTGTGAAGCAGATCGCTCAGGCTGGCCGTGCCAATGGCAACAAGGTCACCGCACCTCGCCCGCGTATCGACATGGTTATCCAACCGAAGAAGAAAGACGGCACCGCCCAACCTGCACCTGCGAAGAAGGCGAACTGATGGCAACCCTGAAAGCCCAGCATCTGGCCAAGGCCTATAAAAGCCGCCAGGTCGTGCGCGACGTGAGCCTGTCGATCGACAGTGGCCAGATCGTCGGCTTGCTTGGCCCAAACGGTGCCGGCAAGACCACATGCTTCTATATGATCGTCGGGCTGGTTCAGGCGGATCAGGGGCGCGTGCTGATTGACGACCTGGATGTCAGCCACCAGCCCATGCACGGTCGTGCACGCGCAGGTATCGGCTATCTTCCCCAGGAAGCGTCGATCTTCCGCAAACTGTCGGTTGCCGACAACATCATGGCGATCCTCGAGACCCGCAAGGAACTCGACCGTGACGGCCGCCGCAAAGAGCTGGAAAGCTTGCTGCAGGAATTCCACATCAACCACATTCGCGACAACCTCGGCATGAGCTTGTCCGGTGGTGAGCGTCGTCGTGTTGAAATCGCCCGCGCCCTGGCTACCGCGCCGAAGTTCATCCTGCTGGATGAACCGTTTGCCGGCGTCGACCCAATTTCGGTCGGCGATATCAAGCAGATCATTCACCACCTCAAGGCCAAGGGCATCGGTGTATTGATCACCGACCACAACGTCCGTGAGACGCTCGATATCTGTGAAACGGCTTATATCGTCAACGATGGTCAACTGATCGCCGAAGGCGATTCCGCCACCATCCTGGCCAACGAGCTGGTCAAGGAAGTGTACCTGGGCCACGAGTTCCGCCTGTAAGCACTGCGGTGTCTGGCCATACGCCAAGACGCGCGGTAGTCAATAAAAACCTCTTTTTTTTATTGTTACCGCGCTCTAGGCAAAGCCCCCGACATCAGGCATATAATTTGCTTATGTTTGGCGCTCACGCGCCCTGTCGTGGATGGCGCATTGCGCCGGCGAATAAGGTGTTAAGCCCCTGCCATGAAACCATCGCTAGTCCTGAGAATGGGCCAGCAGCTGACGATGACACCGCAGCTGCAACAGGCCATCCGCCTGCTCCAATTGTCGACCCTGGACCTGCAACAGGAAATCCAGGAGGCTCTGGAGTCCAATCCGATGCTCGAACGCCAAGAAGAAGGCGAAGACTTCGATAATGCAGACCCGCTGGCCGATAACATCGAGCAAAAACCCAATTCCGACGTGCAGGAACCCTCCTACCAGGAAACTGCCCCTACGGTGGATAACCTTGAGGAAGGCGATTGGAACGAACGCATTCCAAACGAGCTTCCCGTGGACACCGCGTGGGAAGACGTTTACCAGACCAGCGCAAGCAGCCTGCCGAGCAATAATGATGATGACGAGTGGGATTTCACCACCCGCACATCCGCTGGCGAGAGCCTGCAAAGCCATTTGCTGTGGCAACTGAACCTGGCACCGATGTCCGACACCGATCGCCTGATCGCCGTCACCCTGATCGACTGCATCAATAACCAGGGCTACCTGGACGAAACCCTTGATGAAATCCTCGAGGCCTTCGACCCGGAACTGGACATCGAACTGGACGAGATCGAAGCCGTCCTGCACCGTATCCAGCAGTTCGAGCCGGCCGGCATTGGCGCGCGCACCTTAAGCGAATGCCTGCGGCTGCAACTGCGCCAACTGCCCGCCAAGACCCCTTGGCTCGCTGAGGCCCAGCGCCTGGTTACCGACTACATCGACCTGCTAGGCAGCCGCGACTACAGCCAGTTGATGCGCCGCATGAAACTCAAGGAAGACGACCTGCGTCAGGTCATCGAGCTGGTTCAAAGCCTCAACCCTCGCCCGGGTTCTCAGATCGAGTCCAGCGAAGCCGAGTACGTCATTCCCGATGTGATCGTGCGTAAGGATAACGAACGCTGGCTGGTTGAACTGAACCAGGAGTCAGTGCCACGCCTGCGGGTCAACCCGCAATATGCAGGTTTTGTGCGCCGCGCCGACACCAGCGCAGACAACACATTCATGCGCAACCAACTGCAGGAAGCTCGCTGGTTCATCAAGAGCCTGCAAAGCCGCAACGAAACCCTGATGAAGGTAGCCACCCAGATCGTCGAGCACCAGCGTGGCTTCCTGGAGTATGGCGACGAGGCGATGAAACCGCTGGTGCTGCATGACATAGCCGAGGCGGTGGGCATGCACGAGTCGACGATTTCCCGGGTGACCACGCAGAAATTCATGCATACCCCGCGGGGTATTTATGAGTTGAAATACTTTTTCTCCAGCCACGTCAGCACCTCCGAAGGCGGCGAATGCTCGTCCACAGCGATCCGCGCGATCATCAAAAAACTGGTTGCTGCGGAAAATCAGAAAAAGCCATTGAGTGACAGTAAGATCGCTGGTTTACTGGAGGCACAAGGCATTCAGGTCGCCCGTCGAACCGTCGCCAAGTACCGCGAGTCCCTCGGGATCGCGCCTTCCAGCGAGCGTAAGCGTTTGATGTGACGGGCGGGCCATAGCGTTCCAGTGGCGGGTATTCCTACCCGCCGCTTTATGCACTGGCAACGAAGGAGAAGCTGTATGCAAGTCAATATCAGTGGACACCAACTGGAAGTGACCGAACCGCTGCGCGCCTATATAGGCGAAAAGCTCAAAAGAATTGAGGGGCATTTCGACAAGATCACCAATGTGCAAGTCATCATGACTGTCGAAAAGCTGAAGCAGAAAATCGAAGCCACCTTGCGTATACCCGGCGGGGAAGTAGTCGCCAATGCTGAGCATTCAGATATGTATGCCGCCATTGACGACCTGACCGACAAGCTGGATCGCCAAATCAAAAAGCATAAGGAAAAGCAGCAGAGCCTTCTTCAGGGCACAGGCCGCTAACACTCCCCACCCATGATCCGACTTGAAACCATCCTGACCCCCGGCCGCTCCCTTGTGAACGTGCCGGGTGGCAGTAAAAAGCGCGCCCTCGAACAAATTGCCAACCTGATCGGCCGCGAAGTGCCCGACCTGGATACGCAAGCCGTGTATGAGGCACTTATCGCCCGTGAAAAACTCGGTTCCACCGGTTTTGGCAACGGTATCGCGATTCCTCACTGCCGCCTGCAAGGCTGTGAAGCACCAGTGAGCGCCCTGCTGCACCTCGATGCCCCAATTGATTTCGACGCCATCGACGGCGCACCGGTCGACCTGCTGTTCGTTCTGCTGGTCCCGCAAGCCGCCACCGATGCACACCTGGAACTGCTCCGGCAGATCGCCAGCATGCTCGACCGCAAGGAAGTACGCGACAAACTGCGCAGTGCCAGCACCAACGAGGCGCTCTATCAGGTTGTCTTGGATGAACAAAACGGGCAGTAATCATGCGTTTGATCATCGTCAGCGGCCGTTCCGGCTCGGGTAAAAGCACTGCCCTCAACGTTCTTGAGGACAACGGTTTCTATTGCATCGACAACCTACCCGCCGGGCTGCTGCCGGAACTGGCGGAGCGCGCGCTGATACACACGGAACTGGCGCAACCACTGGTGGCCGTTTCGATTGACGCCCGCAACCTGCCGAGCCACCTTGAGCGATTCCCGCAACTGCTCGAGGAAGTACGTGCCAAGCATATCCATTGCGACGTGCTGTACTTGGATGCAGACGAGGAGACACTGCTCAAGCGCTTTTCCGAGACCCGGCGGCGCCACCCCCTGAGCAGTCCGCACCGCTCGCTGGCCGAAGCGATCGAGGACGAGACCACACTGCTGGGACCAATCATTGACCTCGCCGATCTCAAGATCAACACCACCAGTCTGAACCTGTATCAATTGCGGGACGCCATCAAGCTACGTCTGCTGAACCAACCGGAGCCTGGCACCGCTTTTCTTGTCGAGTCGTTTGGCTTCAAGCGCGGCATGCCGGTGGACGCCGACCTGGTCTTTGATGTGCGTTGTCTGCCTAACCCTTATTGGAAACCAGAACTGCGCGAACAGTCCGGGCTGGATCAGCCAGTGGCCGAGTACCTGGCCGCACAGCCGGACGTAGAGGAGATGTTTCAGGACATCTCCAGCTACCTGCTCAAGTGGTTGCCACGTTTTGCTGCGAGCAATCGTGCCTATGTCACTATTGCCATCGGCTGCACCGGCGGCCACCATCGTTCCGTCTACCTGACTGAACGCCTGGGCCAGGTGCTGCAACAAACCCTCAAGAACGTCCAGGTTCGCCACCGCGACCTTAGCTGAAAGGAACACCCCAGCGATGCCCGCTCTGGAAATTGAAATCATCAACAAGCTGGGCCTGCACGCTCGCGCTTCCGCTAAATTCGTCGGCGTTGCCGGACAATTTCCCTGCCAAATCCGCGCTGGCCGCACGCCGGAGTCGATGGTCGACGGTAAGAGCATCATGGCAATGATGATGCTCGCCGCTGGCAAGGGCACCAAGATTCACTTGAAAACCGAAGGCGAGCAAGAACAGGAAGCGATGGACGCACTGGTGAAGTTGATCAATAACTTCTTTGACGAGGGTGAGTAACCCCCCCTCCAGACAGGTGTGAGGCTGTAATAGCTTCACCCCAACGCTGTATCCATCACCATCATTAAACAGAACCCGATACACAACCCCAAGCTGGCAAGCTTTTCGTGACCATTGCGTCGCGATTCGGGGATCACCTCGTGAGTCACCACCAGCAACATCGCCCCAGCCGCAAGCGCGAGGCCCAGCGGCAACAAAACCTGCGCCAGGCTCACCAACCATGCACAGAGCACAGCAAATACCGGTTCGACCAACCCTGACGCGGCGCCGACCAGGAACGCTTTGACCCGCGACATCCCTGCCCCAGCCAAGACTAGCGCAATCACCAAACCTTCCGGCACATCCTGCAGGGCAATACCCATCGCCAGGCTATCGGCATCCGGCATGCCGCCACCCGCGGAGACACCAACCGCCATGCCTTCCGGAATGTTGTGGGCAATGATGGCGAACACAAACAGCCAGATCCGCGGTGGGATCACCGGTTTATCCGGCGTGCCCACCAGCATTTCCGGGCTGGCACCGGAGACTTTGCGGTCGACCAGGTACAGCCCACATGCACCGAGCAAGATACCGAAGCTGATCAAGCCACTGGCGCCCCAAGGCGAAAGCCCCAAGCCTTGCGCGGCGGCAATACCTGGAACGATCAGCGAAAAGGCCGTCGCCGCCAACATCACTCCGGCACCGAACCCCAGCAACGTATCACTAAGCGCGGCTGGCATCCGGCGAATCACCAGCACCGGCACTGCGCCCAGCGCCGTCCCGAGCGCGCAGATCGAACCGCCCTGCAAGGCACGCAGGATACGCGGCTCAAGATCCAGCCAGACCAGCCCATGGGCCACCAGCAATGCAGTACCTGCCAATAGCAGCAGCGAGCCAAACGCATAACGAAACATTCGTCCACTGCTGATCGCCAGTGTTTCAGTACCCATAGTCGGCCTTATATCTTGTTATAGGGTCAATATCGGGCCAGGGCGGCCTGGTATCGCGCGGCGACTTCCGGCCAATTGATCACGCTGTAGAAGGCGTTGATGTATTCCGGGCGACGGTTCTGGTAGAGCAGATAATAAGCGTGCTCCCAAACGTCCAGGCCGAGGATCGGCGTATTGCCGCTCATCAGCGGGCTGTCCTGATTACCGCTGCTTTCGACCACCAGGATCTTTTGCGGGGTGACACTCAGCCAGGCCCAACCACTGCCGAAACGCGCCAAGGCGGCCTTGGTGAAGGCCTCCTTGAAACTGTCGAAGCCGCCCAACTGCTGCTCGATCGCTTTGCCTAACACGCCCTCTGGTTGGCCGCCGCCTTTGGGTGACATCACCGCCCAGAACAGCGAGTGGTTCGCGTGACCGCCACCTTGGTTGATCACTGCAGTGCGTAGTTGTTCCGGCACTTGCTGGACGCTGGACACCAGTTTCTCAATCGGCCAACCGGCAAATTCGGTGCCTTCGACCGCAGCATTCAGGTTGTTGATGTAGGTCTGGTGATGCTTGGTGTAGTGGATTTCCATGGTCTGCGCATCGATATGCGGCTCCAGGGCATCGAAGGCGTAAGGCAAGGCAGGCAAGGTGTAGGTCATATCAATGTGCTCCGTAATGAGGCGTGATCGGTTGCGGCGCAGCACCACCCAGCAAGCGATGGGTACGCGGGTACTCGTCGTGATCGCTGATGAAGTTCAACAGTTCGAGGTAGGTCTTGCTGCTCTGGTGCAGCGCTGCCTCGCGCAATTGCGGGCTCAGGCGCGGATCCTGCATGGTTTGCAACAGGCGCTGGTGGATAGCGCAAAGGTATTCCGCGCTTTCCTCAGGCTGGTTCAGGCGCAGGTGCAGGTCCGCCAGGTTGTGATGGGAAATGACGCAAGCCGCCACTGCTTCGTCGGCATCCGCCCAACGCTCGAATAGCACTTGAGCCAGGGCCAGGGCTTGCAAATAGGCCTCGCGAGCGTCGACCAGTTCGCCCTGCATAAAGCAGCGATTGGCCCGTTCGATCGTGCGTTTCCAGTGCTCCATGGTGAGCCTCCAAAGCAGAGTCGGTGATTACACGCCGCCAGCCGTGAGCTTTACCGGATCCAACAGGATTTCCAGTTGGCTACGCGGCAAGTCGGTGTGCTCGAGGGCGACATCAATCACCGGACGGCCTTGCTGATAAGCCATCTTGGCGATTTCGGCGGCCTTCTGGTAACCAATGATTGGGTTGAGCGCGGTGACCAGAATCGGGTTGCGCGACAACGCTTCCTTGAGCTTGGCTTCGTTGACCTTGAAGCTGGCGATAGCCTTGTCGGCCAGCAAGCGGCTGGAGTTGGCCAACAGTTCGAGGCTGCTGAGCAAGTTCTGCGCGATGATCGGCAGCATTACGTTCAGCTCGAAGTTGCCGGATTGGCCGGCGACAGTAATGACCATGTCATTGCCGATCACTTGGGCTGCGACCATCGCGGTCGCTTCCGGGATTACCGGGTTGACCTTGCCCGGCATGATCGAAGAACCTGGCTGCAGGCCTTCCAGCTCGATTTCACCCAAACCGGCGAGCGGGCCGGAGTTCATCCAGCGCAAGTCGTTGGCGATTTTCATCAGCGAGACGGCGGTGGCTTTCAACTGGCCGGACACGGCGACGGCCGTGTCCTGCGAACCGATCAATGCGAACAGGTTCTTGCCCGGGGTGAATTTCACGCCAGTCAGGCTGCTCAGTTGCTGGCTGAAACGCACGGCGAATTCCGGGTGGGCATTGATCCCAGTGCCGACCGCCGTGCCGCCTTGGGCCAAAGCCTGCAAACTCGGCAGGAGGTCTTGCAAGTGGCCGATATTGGCCTTCAGCTGTTGCGCCCAGCCATTGAGCACCTGGCTCATGCGCACCGGCATGGCGTCCATCAGGTGTGTGCGACCGGTCTTAATGAACGGGTGAACTTCCTCGGCTTTGTGTTCGATCACCTGTACCAGGTGCAGCAGGGCTGGCAACGTTTGCTCATGAAGCACCAACGCAGCGCTGACGTGGATACTGGTCGGGATGATGTCGTTGCTGCTTTGGCCGCAGTTTACGTGGTCATTGGGGTTGACTGCCTCGCCCAGCAGCCGTGTGGCCAGGGTCGCAATCACCTCGTTGGCGTTCATGTTGGAGCTGGTGCCGGAGCCGGTCTGGAAGATATCCACCGGGAAGTGCGGCATGTAATCACCTTCAAGCAAGCCTTGGGCGGCATCGACAATGGCTTTGCCCTGGCCTTCGCTGATCTGCTTTAGGTCGACGTTGGCCTTGGCCGCAGCGGCCTTGGCCAGGATCAGGGCGCGAATGAATTGCGCCGGCATGCGTTGGTTGCTGATTGGAAAGTTGTTCACCGCGCGCTGGGTTTGCGCACCATACAAGGCCTCGGCGGGTACTTGCAGTTCGCCCATGCTGTCGCGTTCGATACGAGTGTTACTCATCGGAAGATCCTTGCACCAGGTCGGAATGAGAAATAGAAGGCAGCAATTCGCAGGTCGCCAATTGCCAGGCAAAGGTCTGCCAGCGCTTGAGGCGACAGGCACAGTGGGAGAGTTTTTCCAGGTCGCGCAGCGGGCGCCACGCCTGGTCCAGGCACATGGCGCGCCACTGCCAGGGCAACGCGATATCGCTGGCGGTGTCGATCAGCAGTCGCAATGAGGTTTCAGCGATCGTCCACGGATGGGTCGCGGTGCAACACGCCAGGTATCGACCCTCATCGAGGTAATGCTCGATCAGGCGAGGTTCATTGGGATCAAGACCACAGCGAATCTGACGACTCATCCAGCGCCAGCTTTCTAGATAGGGATCCTCATGCAGGACAGAGCTCATGAGCCACACTCATTCGGTAATGATATTTATTATTAAATGATATTGAGAATCAAAACAAGACAATTGGCGAGCGACGACCGTCCAAATCTCTCTAGAACACAGAAAGAGGAGGAGTGGAGCAGGAGGGAAGTAAGGAAAAAGCCTACGAGGGAAAGGGCTCTCGTCAGCTCGGCATTGCTAGGGGTGCGCCCTATAATTTCTTTGAACCGCTACATTGAAAACTCACGGAAAACTCACGGAATGCACCCATGAACTTAACAGGATTTAAAACTGACCTTGAAGCCACTATCAATGCGCTCGCGCAACGCATTATTAACGACGGTCCGGCGATCGACCAGGTAACCCACGCGAAATTAGGGTTTTACTTATCCTTGCGAAGAACCCTCAATAACAAAGCCAACCCTTCGGACATAGGGCTTATGGACTCAATCAATGACACGCTGCAAAAACTGAAAATTGTGGATAGCAGCAAAAAAACATTTCTTACTGACTTGATAGCTTCAGGCAAAACGGCCTGAAGCTATCATCGACCTAAAGGAACTAACTGCCAGCAACAGTCATCCGCTCAATCAGTACAGAACCCGTGCGAATGTTGCTGCGCAACTCCAGGTCATTCCCCACCGCGACGATCTGCTTGAACATATCGCGCATGTTGCCGGCGATGGTCACTTCCTGGACAGCGAACTGAATCTCGCCATTTTCCACCCAGAAACCCGCCGCGCCGCGTGAATAATCACCGGTAACCATATTCAGGCCACTGCCCATCAATTCGGTCACCAGCAAGCCACGGCCCATACGACGCAACAGCGCCGCCTGATCTTCGTCGCCATGTGTGACGAACAGGTTGTGCACGCCACCAGAGTTGGCAGTGCTTGGCAGCCCAAGCTTGCGGCCGGCGTAAGTGCCCAGTACGTAGGACACCAACTCGCCCTTCTCGACAAATGGCTTGGCATAAGTGGCCAGGCCATCACCGTCGAACGACGAACTGCCCATGGCACGCATGAGGTGCGGACGCTCGTCGATGGTCAGCCACTCGGGGAACAGTTTCTGGCCAATTGCGCCCTCAAGGAACGAAGACTTGCGGTACAGATTGCCACCGGAAATCGCCCCGAGAAAACTGCCGAACAGCCCACCGGCCAGTTCAGCCGAGAACAACACCGGCACCTCGCAGGTCGGCACCGGGCGCGCGCCCAGACGGCTCGCCGCACGCTGCGCAGCACGCTGGCCAATGCTGACCGGGTCAGCCAGCAATTCGCCTTGGCGGCTCACGTCGTACCAATAATCACGCTGCATCTGGCCTTCGGCTTCGGCGATCATCACGCAGCTCAGACTATGCCGAGTGGACGCGTAGCCGCCGATAAAACCGTGGCTGTTGCCATATACACGGCAGCCCTGGTGAGTACTCAACGTGGTGCCATCGGCATTCTTGATGCGGGCATCGGTATCAAATGCCGCCGCTTCACAGATCAACGCCTTTTCGATAGCCTGCTCGGGTGTGATGTCCCAAGCGTGAAAAAGATCGAAGTCCTTCAAGTCCTTGGCCATCAGCGCCTTGTCGGCGAGACCAGAGCTTTCATCTTCGGACGTGTGCTTGGCAATCGCCAAAGCAGCGGCAACCGTCTCGCGAATCGCATCCGACCCGCTGGCCGATGTACTCGCCGAGCCCTTGCGCTGCCCTACATACAAGGTGATACCAAAACCCTGGTCGCGATTGAATTCGACAGTTTCGACTTCCCGCTGGCGTACCGAGGTCGATAGCCCCTGCTCCAGCGACACCGCCACTTCGCAGGCACTGGCGCCCTGGCGCTTAGCCTCGGCAAGGATCTGCTCGACTTGTTCCTGCAGTGCCGGTAACGCTTGCGGACCGACGCTTTGGGCTGCACTCATGGTTTTCTCCACTCAAATTCTGCTTTCGGTTAAGGCCATCGAGCGACCGGGCCGGACAAGCGGCCCCCGACTGGTTATCATGGCGGCGTTTCTTTGCGGACTGCCACCATGGTTGATTCTTACGACGACTCCCTCGATGGGGAGAAAAGCAAAACCCAGGTCAAACGCGAGCTGCATGCTCTGGTTGACCTTGGCGAGCGCCTTACAACGCTCAAGCCGGATTTGGTTGCAAAACTGCCACTGACCGACGAAATGCGCCGGGCTCTGGCGGATGCGCCCAAGCACACCGCGAATATCGCGCGTAAACGGCACATCATGTTTATCGGCAAGCTGATGCGCGATCAGGACACTGACGCCATTCTGACTTTGCTCGATCAACTCGATGCCTCCACTCGCCAGTACAACGAACGTTTCCATAACCTGGAACGTTGGCGTGACCGCCTGATTTCGGGCGATGACGCTGTATTGGAGAAGTTCGTAGTGGACTATCCGGACGCGGACCGCCAGCAACTGCGCTCCCTGATTCGTCAGGCCCAGCACGAACTGGCGCAAAACAAGGCTCCGGCCACCAGCCGTAAAATTTTCAAGTACATCCGTGAGCTGGACGAGACTCAACGCGGCCTGCGCTGATCCTCTTCCCCGGGTGGCGATCTTCGCCACCCGAAGCTCCGCTCTTACGACCCCGTACCACCCACGGTGATCGCATCAATCTTCAAGGTTGGTTGGCCAACGCCGACCGGCACCGACTGCCCATCTTTGCCGCACGTGCCGACGCCGCTGTCCAGCGACAGGTCGTTACCGACCATCGACACCTTGCTCATGGCTTCCGGCCCGTTACCAATCAACGTCGCCCCTTTGACCGGCGCGGTGATCTTGCCGTCTTCAATCAGGTACGCCTCGCTGGTGGAGAACACAAATTTGCCGCTGGTAATGTCCACTTGACCACCGCCAAGGTTGGCGCAGTAGATCCCGCGTTTTACCGAGGCAATGATTTCCGCCGGGTCGCTCTCGCCACCGAGCATGTAGGTGTTGGTCATGCGTGGCATCGGAAGGTGCGCGTAGGATTCGCGACGACCGTTACCAGTACGCGCCACGCCCATCAGGCGGGCGTTGAGTTTGTCTTGCATGTAGCCTTTGAGCACACCGTTTTCAATCAGCGTGGTGCACTCGGTCGGCGTACCTTCGTCGTCGACGCTTAGCGAACCACGACGACCGGCCAAGGTGCCATCATCGACGATGGTGCACAGTTTGGACGCGACCATCTCGCCCATGCGCCCGCTGTAGGCGGAGCTACCCTTACGGTTGAAATCGCCTTCCAGGCCATGGCCTACCGCTTCGTGGAGTAATACGCCGGACCAACCCGAACCCAGCACCACCGGCAATGTACCGGCCGGCGCAGGAATAGCCTCCAGGTTGACCAGCGCCTGGCGCAGCGCTTCACGGGCATAGCCCATGGCGCGGTCATCGGTGAGGAAATAACGGTAGTCGGTACGCCCGCCGCCGCCATGGCCACCGCGCTCGCGGCGACCGTTCTGTTCGACGATCACACTGACATTAAAGCGCACCAGCGGCCGTACATCCGCCGCCAGGCCACCGTCGGTGGAGGCAACCAGGATGCGTTCCCACACGCCCGACATGCTCACAGTGACTTGCTGGATACGCGGGTCGAGGGCACGGGTAGCGGCGTCGATACGCTTGAGCAAATCGACCTTTTCCGCACGGCTGATCACTTCCAACGGGTTATCCGGCGCGTATAACTGGGCCACATCCTGGGTGCTGAACGCCTGCACCGTGCCATTCTGGCCGGCGCGGGAAATCGAGCGTGCCGCACGAGCTGCCAGGCCCAGGGCTTCAAGGGTGATGGCGTTGCTATAGGCAAACCCGGTCTTCTCACCGGATTGCGCGCGCACACCCACGCCTTGGTCAAGGTTGAAGCTGCCTTCCTTGACGATGCCGTCTTCGAGGGCCCAGGACTCTGAAATCTGCCCTTGGAAATACAGGTCGGCGGCATCGATACCGGGCCCGGCCAGATCGCCAAGCACGGTTTGCAAGCTTTCGATGGTCACGCCACCGGGTGCCAGGAGGTGTTCACTGACTGAGGACAACAACTCGCTCATAGGTTTGGCCTTAAATTCATCGTTCCGAAGCAGGCCGCTGCGCGCCCTGCGAGAAAAAGCGCCGATGGTTTACCACCGGCATGCGCGCCCGTATCGACGCCTGTTCACTGCTATCGCGTTCGGCCAATAGCACCGCTTCGCCTTGATTCTGTTGTGTCAGCACGCGGCCCCAAGGGTCGACAATGGCTGCATGGCCAAAGGTTTCCCGTGGGCCTGGGTGTACACCGCCTTGAGCAGCTGCCAGCAGGTAGCACTGGGTTTCAATGGCTCGCGCACGAATCAGCACATCCCAATGCGCTGCGCCGGTCACTGCAGTGAAGGCTGAGGGCGCGGTAATCAATTCAGCCCCCGCCGCACGCAATTCGCTGTACAGCTCGGGGAACCGCAGGTCGTAGCACACCGTCAAGCCCAAGCGACCCACTGGCGTGTCGGCTACCACCACATTGCTACCGAAAGCATAGTCGTCAGATTCGCGATAACGACCTCGAGCATCCGCCACATCGACATCGAACAGGTGCAATTTGTCGTAACGGGCGACGATTTCGCCCTGATCATCGATCAGCAGCGAGCAGGCGTTGGACTTGGCGCTGGGTTGGTCTTGGGGCGGCAACGGCAATGTGCCGGCCACTATCCATAAGGTGAGGTCGCGGGCGGCCTGTTTCAACCATGGCAGAATCGGGCCTGCGCCCAATGCTTCGGCACGACCGATATCGGCTACGTCACGGCGGCCCATGGCAGCGAAGTTTTCCGGCAGCACTGCAAGCTTCGCGCCGCCCGCCGCCGCTTGCTCGAGCAAGCGCCGGGCCTGGGCCAGGTTGGCCAGGACATCACGCTGGCTGACCATTTGAACTACCGCAAAGGACATAGGCCGACACTCCGTAAAGGGCATGCGGGCATGCTACTCCACAGGCTCTCAGTTTGGTTTTTCAAATGGCTTGTCGAAAGTGATTTTTGGATCCTTCCATGGACCTTGCACCTTGTATTGCACGCTGGCGAAGCGCGAGACACGGTCGCCGATCAACTTGTCGATCAGGAACAGCGCACCACCAATGGCTGGCGCCCCCACGATCAACGCGGCAATCGGCAAGTTATTGGTCACCGGCAAGGTGACCAGTAGTTTGGCATCGACACGGTCGGCCACCAGGTCCAAGGTGCCATTGAGCTCCAGGTTAGTGGAGGGACCGGTCATTGTGATGGGCTCGCGGGTCACAAACACACCATTACTGGCCGCGAGCAAACCTTTGACTCGGTCATAACTCAAACCTTTGCCGAGCAAGTCCGAGAAGTCCAGACGCAAACGGCGGCCGATAGAGTTGAAGTTCAGCAAACCAAATACTCGCAGAGCTTGTGCGCCGCCTTCCACTTCAACAAACTGGCCTTTGCGGAACGCCGCATTCAGGCTACCTGAGAAGCGCTTGGGCCCAACCCAGGCTGGCGACCCTGGCCAGCGACCGTCCACGTCCAGATGGAATTCCTCGCTGGTCACCGTTGGCGCAAACCCCCAGCCCTTGAGCACATCAGCAATGTTATTGCCATCCAGGCGGCCTTTGTACCAACTGCTGCTATCGCCTGGCGCCCCTTCCCAGCCACCAGCACCTTTGAGTTGCATGCCCTTGAGACCCAGGTCCAGGTTGTTGAAGGCAAGCCCCTTGGCGGTTGGCCGGATCTTCAGCGACCAGGCACCCAAAAGATCCGGCCCCTGGAACAGTTGATCGATGGCGATATCCAGTGCCGGGATGTCTTTTGGATCAATATCAGCCAACGGGTCTCGCGCGTTCTCATCCGCCTGTGCCGTGGGGTCTATGGCTGGCAATTTCACGTACTTCAAGTTGATCGCAATTGGCGCGCCCTTGGCATCCGGCAGGTTCACAGCGCCCTTGGCCTGTTGGCTGTCGAGCTGCAAACCCCAGGCAGCCGGCTTACGATCGAGTTGCAAATTGACTTGGTCAAACTGGGTACCAAAGCCGATCAGCTTGCCTACCTTAAAATCAGCGCCACTGAGCAGTTGTTTGGCACTGCCACCCGGATCATTGCCGGCGTAGCGGTTCACCAGCTTTTTCCAAGGGTCGATGTCCAACTCCGACAGCACACCGCGGATACGCAAGCCTTTTGCAGCCGGCAGTACGGCCCCCCCGTTACCCAGAAATAACTCCCCGCGACCGTCATTGAATTTGTCTGGCGGCGAGGCAAAGGTAAAGCTCGCCAGCTCGCCGTAGTCGAACCAGTAACGACGCTCGGCGCCCTGCAAGGTCATGCGGAACACGCTGTCACGGCCTTGGCTTGCGGGCATGCCAAACGGTGCAGGCAGGTCGACCGTTACACCTTTCATATTGGAGTTGACCATCAGCTGGCTATCCGCACCGTCCAGGTTCAGCTGCAATTGGTACGGGATATCGCCTGACACCGGCAGTGGCTGGGTGATTTTCAGCCAATCCGTCAGGCGTTTGACCGTGACTTGGCCCTTGACCGCGACGCGTGTGCTGATCTTGCCCGGTTTGCCATCGGCAACGATTTGCGCGGTGATCGGACGGTCGAACGCCTGGGCCGAGATGTTCTGCCCACTCAGGCCTTTGTCGCTGTCGAAGCGGAAATTGCCTTTGAGCTGAGTCAGGTCCAGGGTCGGCTCGGCCAATTGCAGGCGAGACTTGTCGGTTTGGAAATCCACCACGATTTTCGGATCGGTGCCGTTGACCAACGGAATATCAAGGTCCAGCGTGCCCTGCAGGTCACCCTCACCTTTCCAACCGGCAAAGGTCGAGCCAGTGCCTATCGGCGCCTCCTGGAGGATCTTCAAGCCATCGCCCAAGCCGCCCGCGAACCCACCGGTGATCAGTAGATGACTGTCTTTTCCGGCTGGAGCGTGAGGAATATTGACGTAGACGTCCTTGACCTTGGTGTCGAGCAACTGGCCCTTGCTCGCCAGGATGCGCACGCCGCTCTCTTCGACAAACACTTCGCCATTAACCTTGCTCACATGCGGCCAGCCTGGCTGGAACGCCAGCTCGGCGTCATGCACCTTGAAAAACAAGCTGATATTACGTGCAGCCGGCTGCGCATCGTGGTTCAGCGAGCCTTGATATTGGAAGAAACCCTGGTCGACCGCACCTTTGAGAATCGCCGTACGCAGCCATTCATCCAAGGAGGGGCTCAACACCGCCGGTAAATACTTGGGCGTGAAGCGGCCATCGCCATCGACCATGCCAACCCGCAGGTCCATGTAGTCTTCCTGACTGTGGTCAAAATGCAGACGAATCAAGAAGTCCGCAGCGACTTTACCCTCTTCACCCAATACCTTGATGTACGGCGCGATCAGGGTGAAGCCTTCCTTATCCAACTTCCATGTCAGGCGCGCGTTGGCCTGGATGTACTGCCACGGTTTGGCGAAGATCGGGAACAGGTGCAGGGAAAAGTCCTTGCTGTCCATACGCAACTCGCCGTGGCCCAAGTCGCCGTTGATGCTGCCGGACACGTTCCGCGCGGCCGGTGCACCAAAGTAAGCATCGAAGCCGATACGCTCAAGGTTGGCGGCAAAGCTGACCTTTTGGTCGCTGGTGTCCTGGGGACGGAAATCCACCAACACATTGCGTAGCAAGCCAGTCGCCTTCAGGTGTTCGAGGGTTTTGGCAAAGCCTTCAGGCAAGGGCGCCAAGGCATTGAGCAATGGCGTGATGGGCGTCAGGTCCAGGCGATCGGCTTGCAGTTTCCAGACTTCAAGATCCTTGTCGGTGGCCAGGCTCTGCTGCAGTTGCAGGCGTGACTCCCAGCGCGTCTCTCCGATGTTCATCGCCAGCGAATCAAACAGCACACTAAGGCCGGTATCACTGCGTTGCAGGTAAGCCATGAGGGCGAGGTTTTCGATATGTACCGGTTTACGGTCAGCGTAGCTGCCCGTCACCTGAGGCGAGTTGAGGCGAACCACGGCGCTCTGCACGGTGCCCTTGGCCCACTCGAGCCAGAACTCGCCGCCCGCCTTGAATTGCGAAAGCTTCCATTGCTGGGTCAGCTTGGTCGGGATCCATTTGGCCCAGTCGCTCTGGGGAAGGCTCAGGTAAGCCTGGATGTTTGCGTCTTTCCATTCGCTCGCGCGGATACGCGTGCGCAGGCTCATGGCCAGTGGCTGGCCGTCCGGCAGTGTCAGGCGGGCATCGAGGCGTTGGCGCGTGGCACCGGTGTGCAGGCTCAGGCCCACGTAGGTCAGGGTTAGCGGTGCCTGATCAAAGGGCTGCAACGTGACCTGGCTATCGAGCAAAGAGACCCGCTTGACCACCTGTATACGATTGAGCAACTGCTCCGGGTCCAGCGCCTGGTCATCCTGAACCGGTAAGCCTTGCAGCGCCCAGCGCCCATCTTTGTCTTCCTTGACGCTTAATTGCAGGCCGCTGACTTGCAGGAGGGCAAGGCGTACTTCACGGGCCCGCAGGCTGGCCCAGAGGTCCGGCACCACTTCAACCTGGTCCAGGCGCAAGGCACTACTGCCCTCGCCGACCATCACGTCGCGGGCCAGAAACACCGGAGCGAAGCCGCTCCAGCGCCCTTCCAGGCTGCCGATTTTCACAGGCATATCCACCGCGGCCTGGGCCTTAGCTTCGACTTCGGCGCGATATTCGGCCACCAGCGGGGTCAATTCTCGACCCAGGCTCACGTACACCGCCGCCAACACCAGCAGTAAGGCGCACAAGCCCAGGCCCCAACGGGTCAAAGCGGCAAAAAAGCGTTTCAGACGCTCCATGTCAGGCGACCCTCAAGGCAATTAGCGGACGGCAGATCAAGGTCTGTCAGCCTCAAAGAAAGAAAGCAATTGGGGATCAGAGCAGCACCACGTCGTATTGTTCCTGGGAATACATGGTTTCGACCTGGAAGCGAATCGTGCGCCCGATAAAACCCTCCAGTTCGGCGACGTTACCGGACTCTTCGTCCAGCAACCGATCGACCACTTTCTGGTTGGCGAGCACTCTATAACCTTCGGCTTGATAGGCGCGTGCCTCCCGTAAGATTTCCCGGAAAATCTCGTAGCAAACCGTTTCTGGGGTCTTCAATTTACCGCGCCCCTGGCAACTGCTGCAGGGTTCGCAGAGCACTTGCTCGAGGCTCTCGCGGGTACGCTTGCGGGTCATCTGCACCAGGCCAAGCTCGGTGATTCCGATGATGTTGGTTTTGGCGTGATCACGCTCCAGTTGCTTCTCGAGGGTACGCAGCACTTGGCGTTGATGCTCTCCGTCTTCCATGTCGATGAAGTCGATGATGATGATGCCGCCCAAGTTGCGCAGGCGCATCTGGCGGGCAATGGCGGTGGCCGCTTCGAGGTTTGTCTTGAAGATGGTCTCTTCAAGGTTGCGATGGCCGACAAATGCGCCGGTATTGACGTCGATGGTGGTCATGGCCTCTGCCGGGTCCACCACCAGATAGCCGCCGGACTTAAGCGGCACTTTGCGCTCCAGGGCTTTCTGGATTTCGTCTTCAACACCATACAGGTCGAAGATCGGCCGTTCGCCAGGATAGTGCTCCAGACGGTCAGCGATTTCCGGCATCAGTTCGGCGACAAACTGCGTGGTGCGCTGGAAGGTTTCTCGCGAGTCGATGCGAATTTTCTCAATCTTCGGGCTGACCAGATCGCGCAGGGTACGCAGGGCCAGGCCCAGGTCTTCATAGATCACGCTGGGCGCACCGATGGTTTTGATCTGTGCGCCGATCTGGTCCCACAGGCGCCGCAGGTAACGGATGTCCATGAGGATCTCATCCGCGCCGGCACCTTCTGCGGCGGTGCGCAAGATGAAGCCGCCCGCTTCCTTGATGCCCTCGGCAGCCACGCAGTCGCTGACCACCTTTTTCAGGCGCTCGCGCTCGGCTTCGTCTTCGATCTTCAAGGAAATACCGACATGGGCAGTACGCGGCATGTACACCAGGTAACGCGAAGGGATCGACAGTTGCGTCGTCAACCGTGCGCCCTTGGAGCCGATGGGGTCCTTGGTGACTTGCACCACCAGGCTCTGCCCTTCGTGCACCAACGCGCTGATGCTTTCAACCGCCGGGCCTTCGCGCAGGGAGATTTCCGAAGCATGGATAAACGCGGCGCGGTCCAGGCCAATATCGACAAATGCCGCCTGCATCCCCGGCAGCACGCGCACAACTTTGCCTTTATAAATATTGCCGACAATGCCGCGCTTCTGCGTGCGCTCCACGTGCACTTCTTGCAGAACGCCGTTTTCTACCACCGCCACGCGCGATTCCATCGGCGTGATATTGATCAGAATCTCTTCACTCATGGCTGGGTCTCGTTCAGGCGTTTTCACAATAGTGACCGATCGCTTAAGGCTTGGCGCGCAAGTAAGGCGTTCAGCGCGCGGTAAGGTTTTGCCAACAGGGTATGCCGAATTGCTCGAGCAGTTGCGCGGTTTCGCACACCGGCAGGCCAACCACGGCGGAGTAACTGCCATTGAGCCCTGCGACAAACACCGAACCGAGCCCTTGGATAGCATAGCCGCCGGCTTTGTCCTGAGGTTCGCCACTGTGCCAGTAGGTTGTAGCCTCCTCGACAGAAATCCCGCGAAACCGTACGCGACTGCTTACACATCGGGTTTCGCAGCGCTCGCCGTCGGTGAGCGCAATGGCCGTGAGCACTTCATGCTCACGCCCTGCCAAGGCCATCAACATCGCCAAAGCATCCGCTTGATCCACCGGTTTGCCGAGGATCTGATCATCCACGATCACAGCCGTGTCGGCGCCTAAAACGCAGGCGTACGCCGCTTTTTCAAGCGCAGCAAAACCCGCCGTGGCCTTGCCGCGCGCAAGGCGCTCGACGTAGGCAACAGCGGGTTCGTTCGCAAGAGGAGTTTCATCAATCGCGGCGCTGACCACGGCGAAGGGCACACCGATCTGAGTCAGCAGTTCACGCCGCCTTGGGGAGCCCGAGGCCAAATAAAGCGAATTCATTCCAGACTCTCCCTGTAGGGCTCGATAACCAGGCAGAGCCTCGCAATCCATTCAATTGATTTTATAGCGACGAAGTAACCCACGCAGACCAAAACTGACCCATGGCCACAGCAATGCGCTGACCAGTGCCGGCAGCACCAACGCCAGAGTCGGCTGGCGGTTACCGGTCAATGCGCTGAGCCACAGTTGCACCAACTGCGCCAGCCCGAAGATCACCAGGATCACCAGGCACTGCTGCCACATCGGGAACATGCGCAACCGTTGTTGTAATGACAGCACCAGGAAGGTAATCAGGGTCAAGATCAGCGCGTTCTGGCCCAGCAAGGTGCCATAGAGCACATCTTCCGCCAAGCCCAGGCACATCGCTGTGACCATCCCGACTTTGTGCGGCAAGGTCAACGACCAGAAAGCCAGCAGCAAAGCCAGCCATAAAGGACGCAGGATTTCCATGAATTGCGGAAGTGGCGAAACGCTGAGCAGCAAGCCTATGGCGAACGTCAGCCAGACTATCCAGCCATTATGCGAAGAATGAGTACCCGCCATTATTCCTCCCTCTGCCGCGTGGCTGCCGGGGTGACAGCAGCACGCGGTCTAGCCGCGGGGCTAGCGGCGGTTGGCGCCGACGCCGATGGTTTGGCTGCAGCTGGTTTAGCTGGGCGCGTGCTGTGAACCGCGGGCTTGACTGGCGTCGCCACGGGCGCTGCCGGGGCTGGTGTAGGCGCCGGCGGCCCCACGAACGCTGGTTTTGGCACCGTGGCAGGAATAGTCGGCGTGGCGCCGTTTTGTTTGTCTTCCGCTTCCTGCGCCTGGGCGGCGTCGTTGGCGCGCTCTTCCGGCGTGCGGTTGTCGCTGAACACCAGCAACAGGTAACGGCTGCGGTTCAAGGCGGCAGTCGGTACGGCACGCACAATGGCAAAGGGCTGGCCGGAATCGTGGATCACTTCCTTGACCGTCGCCACCGGGTAACCCGCCGGGAAGCGCTGGCCCAAGCCGGAGCTGACCAGCAGGTCGCCTTCCTTGATGTCGGCAGTGTCCGCCACATGACGCAACTCCAGACGCTCCGGATTACCGGTGCCGCTGGCAATGGCGCGCAAGCCGTTGCGGTTCACCTGCACGGGGATGCTGTGAGTCGTGTCCGTCAACAACAATACACGCGAGGTGTAGGGCATCAACTCGACAACTTGGCCCATCAGGCCACGGGCATCAAGCACCGGCTGACCGAGGACCACACCGTCGCGCTCACCTTTGTTGATGATGATGCGGTGGGTAAATGGGTTAGGGTCCATGCCGATCAACTCGGCCACTTCGACCTTTTCGTTGACCAGTGCGGAGGAATTGAGCAACTCACGCAGCCGAACGTTCTGCTCGGTGAGGGCCGCCAGCTTTTGCATGCGCCCCTGCAACAGCAGGTTTTCAGTCTTGAGTTTTTCGTTCTCGGCGACCAGTTCAGTGCGGCTGCCGAATTGGCTGGCCACGCCCTGGTAGAGACGTTGCGGCAGGTCGGTGATCCAGTAAGTCTGCATCAACACCAGCGACATCTGGCTACGCACAGGCTTGAGCAGTGCAAAGCGGGCATCGACCACCATTAGCGCGACCGAAAGCACGACCAGCACCAATAAGCGCACGCCCAATGAGGGGCCTTTGGCGAAAAGCGGTTTAATAAGCCGCTCCTCCCAGGCAAATGTTCTCTTTATTCATACGGCATCAAACCGGCCTGGATGCAGATTGAAGAAGATAAACGCCAACAGGCAGCACTGCAAAGTGCTGCCTGCGGGCGAAGCATGAACCACTCAAGCGATCTTATTCGCTGGAGAGCAGGTCCATGGTGTGTTTATCCATCATTTCCAGTGCGCGGCCACCGCCGCGGGCGACGCAGGTCAGCGGGTCTTCGGCGACGATCACCGGCAGGCCGGTTTCTTGGGCCAGCAGCTTGTCGAGGTCGCGCAGCAAAGCGCCACCGCCGGTCAGCACCAGGCCACGCTCGGCGATATCGGAAGCCAGTTCCGGAGGCGATTGCTCCAGGGCACTCTTCACGGCCTGAACGATGGTGGCCAGGGACTCTTGCAGAGCTTCCAGCACTTCATTGGAATTCAGGGTGAAGGCACGTGGAACACCTTCGGCCAGATTGCGACCGCGAACATCAACTTCGCGAACTTCGCCGCCCGGGTAAGCGGTGCCGATTTCCTGCTTGATGCGTTCGGCGGTGGATTCGCCGATCAGGCTGCCGTAGTTACGACGCACATAAGTGATGATCGCTTCGTCGAAGCGGTCGCCACCTACGCGCACGGATTCGGCATACACCACACCGTTCAGGGAAATCAGGGCGATTTCAGTGGTACCACCACCGATATCCACCACCATCGAACCGCGCGCTTCCTCAACCGGCAGACCGGCACCGATCGCAGCAGCCATTGGCTCTTCGATCAGGAACACTTCACGGGCACCAGCGCCAAGGGCCGATTCACGGATGGCACGACGCTCAACCTGGGTGGATTTGCACGGAACACAGATCAGCACACGAGGACTGGGCTGCAGGAAACTGTTTTCGTGAACCTTGTTGATGAAGTACTGCAGCATCTTCTCGCAGACACTGAAGTCGGCGATCACGCCGTCTTTCATCGGACGAATGGCAGCGATATTGCCTGGTGTTCGGCCGAGCATGCGCTTGGCCTCGGTGCCAACGGCAACGACACTTTTCTGATTACCATGGGTCCGAATGGCCACAACCGATGGCTCATTCAGAACGATACCGCGCTCGCGCACGTAAATAAGGGTGTTGGCAGTGCCCAGGTCAATGGAAAGATCGCTGGAAAACATGCCACGCAGTTTCTTGAACATGGGGAAAGGACCCTAGGCAACGCGTGGGTAAAAAAGTGCGGCAAACTCTAACAACGACAGGGATTTTGGGCAAGGCGCCAATGTGCTAAATTGGCCGACTTTCTGTGCACCAACCCCCACAATCGCGGCCATATGACCGTAGAAATGCGGTAGTGTTCCGACAATCTAACACACGGACGCCCTCCGTTCTGTTTTCCACTGGAGAATCCCATGGCGCTTGAACGCTCCGACGTGGAAAAAATCGCTCATCTGGCCTCGCTTGGCCTGAATGAAGCCGATCTTCCACAGACCACCGCAGCCCTGAACAGCATTCTCGGGCTGGTTGACCAAATGCAAGCCGTGAATACCGACGGTATCGAGCCGCTGGCTCACCCCCTGGAAGCCAGCCAGCGTCTGCGCGCAGACGTTGTGACCGAGCGTAATAATCGCGAGGCTTACCAGTCCATCGCGCCAGCGGTCGAAAACGGCCTGTACCTGGTTCCGAAAGTCATCGACTAAAGGGAAAGAGCCTGCAATGCATCACATGACTCTGGCCGAGATCGCCCGCGGTCTCGCCGACAAAAAGTTTTCTTCCGAAGAGCTGACCCAGAACCTGCTCGCGCGCATCGCCGAGCACGATCCCAAGGTCAACAGCTTCATCAGCCTCACCAAAGAACTGGCCCTGAGCCAGGCCAAGGCCGCCGATGTACGTCGCGCCAACGGTGAGAATGGCGCATTGCTGGGCGCACCGATCGCCCACAAAGACCTGTTCTGCACCCAGGGCATTCGCACCAGCTGCGGCTCGAAGATGCTCGACAACTTTAAAGCGCCCTACGACGCCACCGTGGTATCCAAGCTGGCTGCCGCCGGGGCCGTGACCTTGGGCAAGACCAACATGGACGAGTTCGCCATGGGTTCGGCCAACGAGTCGAGCTACTACGGCGCAGTGAAAAACCCGTGGAACCTGGAACACGTACCCGGCGGTTCGTCGGGGGGCTCGGCCGCCGCCGTTGCCGCGCGCTTCCTGCCGGCTGCTACTGCAACCGACACTGGCGGCTCCATCCGCCAGCCCGCTGCCTTCACCAACCTCACCGGCCTGAAGCCGACCTACGGTCGTGTTTCGCGCTGGGGCATGATCGCCTATGCGTCCAGCCTGGATCAGGGCGGCCCTCTGGCGCGCACCGCTGAAGACTGCGCAATATTGTTACAAGGTATGGCCGGGTTCGATAAACAGGACTCCACCAGCATTGATGAGCCTGTGCCGGACTACAGCGCTAGCCTGAATACGTCGATCAAAGGCCTGCGCATCGGCGTGCCAACAGAGTATTTCAGCGCCGGTCTCGACCCGCGTATCGCCGAATTGGTGCACAACTGCGTCAAAGAGCTGGAAAAGCTCGGCGCCGTGATCAAGGAAATCAGCCTGCCGAACAACCAGCACGCGATTCCTGCGTACTACGTAATCGCACCGGCAGAAGCCTCTTCCAACCTGTCGCGCTTTGATGGCGTGCGCTTCGGTTATCGCTGCGAAAACCCGAAAGACCTCACCGACCTGTACAAACGCTCCCGAGGCGAGGGTTTCGGTGCCGAAGTACAACGCCGGATCATGGTCGGTGCCTACGCCCTCTCGGCCGGCTACTACGACGCGTACTACCTCAAGGCGCAAAAAATCCGTCGCCTGATCAAAAACGACTTCATGGCTGCGTTTGAAGAAGTCGATGTGATCCTCGGCCCAACCACGCCGAACCCGGCCTGGAAGATCGGCGCCAAGACCGGCGATCCGATCGCCGAGTACCTGGAAGACCTGTACACCATCACCGCCAACCTCGCGGGCTTACCGGGCTTGTCCATGCCAGCCGGTTTCGTCGATGGCCTGCCGGTCGGCGTGCAATTGCTCGCCCCGTATTTCCAGGAAGGCCGCTTGCTCAATGTGGCGCACCAGTACCAGTTGAACACTGACTGGCACACTCGCACCCCTACCGGCTTCTGAGGAGAACACTATGCAATGGGAAGTCGTGATCGGGCTGGAGATTCATACCCAGCTCGCCACCCAATCGAAGATTTTCTCCGGTAGCGCCACCACGTTCGGCGCAGAGCCCAACACCCAGGCCAGCCTGGTAGACCTGGGCATGCCCGGCGTACTGCCGGTGCTGAACCAGGAGGCGGTGCGCATGGCGGTGATGTTCGGCCTGGCGATTGACGCCGAGATCGGCCAGCACAACGTGTTCGCGCGCAAGAACTACTTCTACCCGGACCTGCCCAAGGGCTACCAAATCAGCCAGATGGAATTGCCGATCGTTGGCAAAGGCTACCTGGACATCCCACTGGAAGACGGCACCATCAAGCGTGTTGGCGTCACCCGCGCGCACTTGGAAGAAGATGCCGGCAAGAGCCTGCACGAAGAGTTCCCGGGCGCCACCGGTATCGACCTGAACCGTGCTGGCACGCCGTTGCTGGAGATCGTCTCCGAGCCGGATATGCGCAGCGCCAAGGAAGCCGTGGCCTACGTCAAGACGATCCACGCACTGGTGCGTTACCTCGGCATCTGCGACGGCAACATGGCCGAAGGTTCGCTGCGTTGCGACTGCAACGTGTCGATCCGTCCAAAGGGCCAGGTCGAATTCGGCACTCGCTGCGAAATCAAGAACGTCAACTCGTTCCGCTTCATCGAGAAGGCGATAAACAGCGAAGTGCGACGCCAGATCGAGCTGATCGAAGACGGCGGCAAGGTGATCCAGCAAACCCGCCTGTACGACCCGAACAAGGACGAAACCCGCGCCATGCGCAGCAAAGAGGAAGCCAACGACTACCGTTACTTCCCCGACCCGGATCTGTTGCCGGTGGTGCTTGAGGACTCGTTCCTCAATGACATCCGCGCCACCCTGCCGGAGTTGCCGCAGCAAAAACGCGAGCGCTTCCAAGCGCAGTTCGGCCTGTCGATCTACGATGCCAGCGTGTTGGCGTCCAGCCGCGAACAAGCCAACTACTTTGAAAAAGTCGTGAGCATTGCCGGCGACGCCAAATTGGCGGCGAACTGGGTGATGGTTGAGCTGGGTAGCCTGTTGAACAAACAGGGCCTGGAAATCGACGAAGCGCCGGTGACCGCCGAGCAGCTGGGCGGCATGCTGCTGCGCATCAAGGACAACACCATCTCCGGCAAAATCGCCAAGACAGTGTTTGAAGCAATGGCCAGCGGTGAAGGCAATGCCGATGACATCATCGAGAAGCGCGGCCTCAAGCAAGTCACCGACAGCGGCGCCATTTCGGCCGTACTCGATGAGATGCTGGCGGCCAATGCCGAACAGGTCGAGCAATACCGTGCGGCAGACGAAGCCAAGCGCGGCAAGATGTTTGGCTTCTTTGTCGGCCAGGCAATGAAAGCCTCCAAAGGCAAGGCCAACCCGCAACAGGTGAACGAACTGCTGAAAAGCAAGCTCGAAGGCTGATAGCGGTGAGATGGTCCGGGTGGGCTTTCATGCACCACTCGGCCCCCCTTGTGGGAGCCAGCTCCCACATTTAATTGGGGATTTCCTGAAAATGAAGCGTCTACTCGGCCTCCTGGCCCTGTTCTCCCTGTTGGCTGGTTGCGCCAGCGGCCTCATCGACCCCAACGGCTACGACGAAACCGGCACCGCCTCCTATTACGGCGCCAAGCACCATGGCAAGCGAACCGCCAGCGGTGAACCTTTCAACCAGAACGCTTTGACGGCCGCCCATCGGCGCCTGCCCTTCGGCACCCAAGTCAAGGTGACTAACCTCGACAACAACAGATCCGTGGTGCTACGCATCAATGACCGCGGCCCGCATACCCGTGGGCGCCTGATCGACGTTTCACGCAAAGCTGGCGAACAACTCGATATGCTGGGCAGCGGCACTGCACGGGTTCGCGTGCAAGCCATGAGCAACTAATCTAAGGGAGCTTTGGCCATTTCCGCATTAACCGCCCTCTCGCCTTTCAGCCTGCTCGAATTGGTCAGCGGCTTGCTGCTGCTGATCATCGGCGCCGAAATCCTCGTGCGCGCCGCCGTGCGTCTGGCGGCCAGCCTCAAGGTGCGGCCACTGATCATCGGCTTGAGCATCGTTGCCTTCGGCAGCAGTGCGCCGCAGATGACCGTCAGCCTACAGGCCACCTTGGCCGGCAATACCGATATCGCCGTGGGCAGCGTGATTGGCAGCAGCATTTTCAACATCCTCGTGACCTTGGGCCTGTCCGCGCTGATCATTCCACTGCGGGTGTCGCGGCAATTGGTGCGCCTGGATATCCCGGTGATGATCTTCGCCGCCCTGCTGGTGTTTACCCTGTCAGCCAATGAACACCTGACGCCCGCTGACGGCCTGCTGCTGCTCGCAGCGCTGGTGGTCTACCTCGGCGTCTTGCACTACCAGACCCGCCATTCCCGCCGCCCGCGCACACTGGACACCGTGGCCAGGGCGCCCTGGCTGAGCAGCGTGCTGCTGATGCTGGGCGGGCTGTTGATTCTGGTGCTAGCCGGGCATTTGCTGTTGGCCGCAGCGGTGGATGTAGCGAGCGATTTGGGATTGTCGGAGCGTATCGTCGGTTTGACGCTGATCGGCGTCGGCACTTCGCTGCCGTGCCTGGCCACCTCGCTGATTGCCGCCCTGCGCGGCGAACGCGAAATTGCCGTGGGTAATGTAATCGGCAGCAGCCTGTTCAACCTGCTCGGGGTACTGGGGTTTACCGCCCTGGTGGCGCCCTCGCCACTGTCGGTGTCGCCGAACGCCTTGGACTTCGACCTGCCGGTGATGCTCGGCGTCATTGTGTTGTGCCTGCCGGTGTTTTACACCGGCTACCGGGTCACCCGTGCCGAAGGCCTGGTGTTTCTGGGCTTGTACCTCGCGTATGGGCTGCATGTGGTGTCGTTCACTTTCGGCATGCCGCTGGCCACCAAGCTTGAGCAATTGATGCTGTATTACGTACTGCCAGCGCTGGTGGCGTTCCTGTTGTTCACCTCGCTGCAAGCCTGGCGCCGCCAACACAAGAGGGAATCGCAATGAACGATCAGAAAAAGCCCGGGGTTGAAATGCGTCGTCAGGTCATGGGGGATGTGTTTGTCGATCGGGCGCTGGGCAATGCCACCGAGTTCAGCCAGCCGCTGCAGGACTTCGTCAATGAGCATGCCTGGGGCAGCGTGTGGAACCGTGAAGGTTTGCCGCTGAAAACCCGCAGCCTGATCACCCTCGCCGCCTTGACCGCCCTCAAGTGCCCGCAGGAACTCAAGGGCCACGTACGCGGCGCGCTGAACAACGGCTGCACCGTGGAAGAGATTCGCGAGGCGCTACTGCATTGCGCGGTGTACGCCGGTGTACCAGCAGCGATTGATGCGTTCCGTGCGGCTCAGGAAGTGATCGACAGTTACCAGA
Organism: Pseudomonas sp. 1152_12; assembly: GCF_052850675.1. Lineage (NCBI taxonomy): Bacteria > Pseudomonadati > Pseudomonadota > Gammaproteobacteria > Pseudomonadales > Pseudomonadaceae > Pseudomonas > Pseudomonas sp. 1152_12. Next base: position 138,520 of record NZ_VXCW01000007.1, read on the forward strand.
AAGACGTTTAAATCCAGCCGCCTGCCTGCAACAGAAAGATCCCGATATTCGTGGTCACCGCCGCCATCAAGGTGGTGATCACGATAATCGCGGCCGCCAGCTCATGATTGCCCTCCGCCGCCCGCGCCATCACAAAACTGGCGGCCGCCGTGGGTGCGCCGAAGTACAGGAACAGAATCCCCAACTCCGGCCCACGAAACCCCAGCAGCCACGCACCCAGGGTGGCGAGCACTGGCAGCCAGATCATCTTCATGAGGCTGGCACTCAGGGCCATGTCCCCGCTTTTGCGCAGTGCCGCCAACGACAACGTGCCGCCGATACAGATCAACGCCAATGGCAAGGTCATGTCCGCCAGGTACTGCCCGCAGGATTCCAGCCAGCCGGGCAGGCCAATCTGGAAATACGCGAAGGGCGCCGCCACGATCACGCTGATGATCAACGGGTTGGCCGCCACACTTTTGAAGATGCTCCACGGGTCGGACTTGATCACCGGGCTGTACACCGCCAGCACGATGGTCGAGAGCGTGTTGTAGAACAGGATCACCAGCGCGGCGAGGATCGCGCCGAGGGAGATGCCGTAGTCGCCGTACATGCTGGCCGCCAGCGCCAGTCCGATCACGCCGTTGTTGCCGCGAAACGCGCCCTGGGTGTAGATACCGCGGTCTTCACGCGGGCAACGATAGAGCGCCCAACCCCAGGCCAGGGCAAAGCTGAGCAGCGTTGCGACGGCAAAATAGATCAGCAACGCCGGCTTGAGCGCCGAGTGCAGGTCGGCATGCAGAATGCCCAGAAACAGCAGCGCCGGCATGGTGACGTTAAACACCAGGGACGAAGCGGTGTGGATAAAGTTGTCGTTGATCCAGTTGATGCGCTTGAGCAGCACACCCAGGAACAGCATGGCAAACACCGGCGCGGTGATGGTGAGGGTGGTGAGGAAGATAGCCAGCATGCCGGGGAGAACCTTGGTGGGTGTCGTCAGGTGGCTAATGATAAGCCATGCGGCCCCATGGCGTCTGGTAGGCCGCCTTCGGGAGCCCCCCTCCCACTTTTTGATTTGTGAACACAGTCAAATGTGGAAGCGGGCTTGCTCGCGAATACGGGCGACTCAGTCTCAGGTGATAGGCGCCGGGTTGAACAGCGTGATGTCGTTATGCAGCTTATGCCGCTGCGCCCATGTCTGCTTCTTGCCGCTGGCCACATCCAGGTAGAAGTGGAACAACTCCCAGCCCAACTCCTCAATGCTCGCGCGCCCGGTGGCGATGCGTCCTGCATCGATATCGATCAGGTCCGGCCAGCGCTGCGCCAATTCCGTACGCGTCGAGACCTTCACTACCGGCGCCATCGCCAGCCCATACGGCGTGCCACGCCCAGTGGTGAACACATGCAGGTTCATCCCGGCCGCCAGTTGCAACGTACCGCAGACAAAGTCACTGGCCGGCGTCGCACAAAAGATCAGGCCTTTGCGCTTGAAACGCTCGCCCGGGCCGAGCACGCCATTGATCGCGCTGCTGCCGGATTTGACGATGGAGCCCAAGGACTTCTCGACAATGTTCGACAAGCCGCCCTTCTTGTTACCCGGTGTGGTGTTGGCACTCCGGTCTGCCTCGCCTTTGGCCAGGTAACGGTCGTACCAATCCATCTCGCTTACAAGCGCTTGGGCAACTTCTTTGCTCTCGGCGCGAGAAGTCAGCAGGTAGATCGCATCACGCACTTCGGTCACTTCGGAAAACATCACCGTTGCCCCGGCCCGCAACAACAGGTCCGAGGCATACCCCAGCGCCGGGTTGGCGGTGATACCGGAAAACGCATCACTGCCGCCGCATTGCATGCCCAGGATCAGCTCCGACGCCGGCACCGTTTCACGTCGGCGTTGGTCGAGTTTCCTCAGGCGGGTTTCGGCCAATTCCATAATCTGTTCGATCATTTCGGTAAAGCCATGGCTGGAGTCCTGCAACCGATACAGCCACGGCTCGCTCAGGTCGACGGAGCTGTCGTTGTCATGCATCACCTGCCCGGCCTGCAACTTCTCGCATCCCAGGCTGATCACCAGGGCTTCACCGCCCAGGTTCGGGTTACGCGCAAGATTACGCACGGTGCGGATCGGGATGTAGGCGTCGGTAGCGGTAATCGCCACGCCACAGCCGTAGCTGTGGGTCAGTGCCACCACGTCATCGACGTTCGGGTACTTGGGCAGCAGTTCTTCCTTGATGCGTTTCACCGCATGGTCCAGCACGCCCGTGACGCACTGCACCGTGGTGGTGATGCCGAGAATGTTGCGAGTGCCGACGGTGCCGTCGGCATTGCGATAACCCTCGAAGGTAAAACCTTCCAACGGCGCCTGTGCCTCGGGCACCTCGGTGGACAGCGGCAAGCGGTCCAGCGGCGGCGCGGTGGGCATGCGCAGTTGATCTTCCTGGACCCAACTGCCGCGAGGAATCGGGCGCAAGGCATAACCGATGGTCTGCCCATAGCGAATGATCCGGCCACCTTCGGGGATGTCTTCCAGGGTCACCTTGTGGCTTTGGGGAATGAAATCCACCGTCACCAGGCCGTCAGGAAACTCGGTCCCCGCCGGTACGCCCTGGTCGTTGACCACAATCACCACGTTATCCAGCGCGTGCAAACGGATGGAGCGTGGCGAATCGGCATGTTCAATCAACTGCATGACGCGAGCCCCCTCAGGAATGCGCTTGGGAAAGTTTAGTCAGTTCAGGACCGTTGGCCGGTGGCTCTTTAAGCACCACACGCTTGATCGGGCCGACAATCACCAGGTAACTGAACACCGCTAGCAAGGCATTCGCACCAACGAACACCAGCGCCCATTTGAAGGAACCGGTGGTGCTGATGATGTAGCCAATCACGATCGGTGTGCTGATGGACGCCAAGTTGCCGAACATATTGAACAGACCGCCGCTCAAGCCAGCGATTTGTTTCGGCGAGGTGTCGGACACCACCGCCCAACCCAGCGCGCCAACGCCTTTACCGAAGAAGGCCAGGGCCATGAAGCCCACCACCATCCATTCGATGTCCACGTAGTTGCACGCGACGATGCTGCTGGAAATCAGCAAGCCGCCAATTATCGGCGCTTTGCGGGCGAAGGTCAGCGAATGGCCTTTGCGCAACAGGTAGTCGGAAATAACCCCGCCCAACACGCCACCGATAAAGCCGCAGATCGCCGGCAAGGACGCAATAAAGCCTGCCTTAAGGATGGTCATGCCGCGTTCTTGAACCAGATACACCGGGAACCAGGTCAGGAAGAAATAGGTGATGCCGTTGATGCAGTACTGGCCCAGGTAAACCCCGAGCATCATGCGGTTGGTCAGCAACTGACGGATGTAATCCCATTTCGGGCCGTCGGTTTTCTTGCCTTTGCCCTTGTCCTGGTCCATGTCGACCATCGCGCCGTTGGCAGCGATGTGCTGGAACTCGGCCTCGTTGATCATCGGGTGCTGGCGCGGGCTGTGGATAACTTTCAGCCAGATCAGCGAGAACACAATACCGATGCCGCCCATCACCACAAATACGTGCTGCCATCCGAAGGTGTAGACGATCCAGCCCATCAGCGGCGCAAACAAAACCGTGGCGAAGTACTGTGCCGAGTTGAAGATCGCCGAGGCAGTGCCGCGTTCAGCCGTAGGAAACCACGCCGCCACAATGCGGGCATTTCCGGGAAAGGATGGCGCTTCAGCCAAGCCCACCAGGAATCGCAACATGAACAGCGCAACGATGGCGGTGGAGACGCCGAACTCACCGACATAGCCTTGCAGCACGGTGAACAGCGACCAAGTGAAGATGCTCAGGGCATAAACTCTTTTCGAGCCGAACCGATCCAGCAGCCAACCACCGGGGATTTGCCCGGCCACATAGGCCCAACCGAATGCGGAAAAGATGTAACCGAGGGTGACCGCGCTGATACCGAGGTCTTTTTGCAGGCTGGAGCCGGCAATGGCGATGGTAGCCCGGTCGGCGTAGTTGATCGTGGTCACCAGAAACAGCATAAGCAGGATCAAATAGCGGACGTGAGTCGGCTTGGTCGCTTGCATGAAGATGTACTCCCACTAATTATTTTTTTTGCGGGTAATCAATTTGTAAGCCTGTGGCGGGCACCGACCCACCACAGTGCTGGCGTTACGAACCGATGTAGCTGGTTTTCACCACGGTGTAGAACTCTTGCGCGTAGCGCCCCTGCTCGCGCGAACCATAGGACGAGCCCTTACGGCCACCGAACGGCACGTGGTAGTCCACACCGGCGGTCGGCAGGTTGACCATCACCATCCCGGCTTGGGAGTGGCGCTTGAAGTGGTTGGCGTACTTCAGCGAGGTGGTGGCAATGCCCGCCGACAGGCCGAACTCGGTGTCGTTGGCCATGGCCAGCGCCGCCTCGTAATCCGCCACGCGCACCACGTTGGCCACCGGGCCGAAGATTTCTTCACGGCTGATACGCATGGCGGCTTCGCTGTCGGCAAACAGCGTTGGCGCCAGGTAGTAGCCTTCGGTGTCGCAGGTGACCAAGCCGCCACCGCTGACCAACCGCGCACCTTCGCCTCGGCCGATGTCGATGTACTTCAAGTCCTGGTCCAACTGGGCCTGGGAAACCACCGGGCCGATGTCGGTGCCGCTTTTCAGCGCGTGACCGACTTTGATCGACTTCATACGCTCGGCCATCGCCGCGACGAACTGGTCGTGAATACCGGCCGTGACGATCAAGCGGCTGGACGCAGTGCAACGCTGGCCAGTGGAGTAGAACGCGCTCTGTACCGACAGCTCGACAGCCTGCTTGAGGTCGGCGTCGTCGAGGATGATCTGCGGGTTCTTACCCCCCATTTCCAACTGCACTTTGGCCTGGCGCGCCACACAGCTGACGGCGATCTGACGTCCCACGCCGACCGAACCGGTAAAGCTGATGCCGTCGACGTTCGGGCTGTTGACCAGCACGTCGCCGACCACACGACCGCTGCCCATCACCAGGTTGAACACACCGACAGGGAAGCCGGCGCGGGAGATGATTTCGGCCAGGGCCCAGGCGCAACCTGGGACTAATTCGGCCGGTTTGATCACCACGCAGTTGCCGTAGGCCAGGGCCGGGGCGATTTTCCAGGCGGGGATTGCGATCGGGAAATTCCACGGGGTGATCAAGCCGACAACACCCAGGGCTTCGCGGGTGACTTCAACGTTGACGCCCGGGCGCACCGACGGCACGTAGTCACCGGACAGGCGCAGGCATTCACCAGCGAAGAACTTGAAGATGTTACCGGCGCGGGTCACTTCGCCGATGGCTTCGGGCAGGGTCTTGCCCTCTTCGCGCGCCAACAGCGTGCCGAGCTCTTCGCGGCGGGCGAGGATTTCGCTGCCCACTTTATCCAAGGCATCGTGACGAGCCTGGATGCCGGACGTCGACCAAGACGGGAACGCGGCGCGGGCTGCATCGATGGCGGCGTTGACTTGGGCTACGTCAGCCTTGGCGTATTCGCCAATGAGATCGGACAACTCCGAAGGGTTGATGTTGTTGCAGTAGTCGGTACCGGCCACCCACTCGCCGTTGATGTAGTTCTCAAAACGTTTGGCTTGGGACACACATATTCTCCTGACGCAAAAGGCCGCTGATCGCTCAGCGGCCTTGTTGATAAGTTACTGCGGACCTTGCTTGTCGATCAGCGCGGCCAGGACTTCGTATTCTTCCGGCAGCAGGTCGGTCAGCGGCGTGCGCACCGGGCCTGCGTCATAGCCGGCGATTTTTGCACCAGCCTTGACGATGCTCACGGCATACCCGGCTTTACGGTTGCGGATATCGAGATAAGGCAGGAAGAAGTTGTCGATGATCTTGCCGACGGTAGCGTGATCGTCCTTGGCAATCGCGTGGTAGAAGTCCATCGCGGTTTTCGGAATGAAGTTGAACACCGCCGAGGAGTACACCGGCACGCCCAGGGCCTTGTAGGCAGCGGCGTAAACCTCTGCAGTCGGCAGGCCACCGAGGTAGCTGAAACGGTCGCCCAGACGACGGCGGATCGAAACCATCAACTCGATGTCACCCAGGCCGTCTTTATAACCGATCAGGTTCGGGCAGCGCTCAGCCAGGCGTTCCAACAAGGGCGCGGTCAGACGGCAGACGTTGCGGTTGTAAACCACCACGCCGATCTTCACTGACTTGCACACCGCTTCCACATGAGCAGCGACCCCGTCCTGGCTGGCTTCGGTCAGGTAATGCGGGAGCAGCAACAAGCCCTTGGCGCCCAGGCGCTCGGCTTCCTGGGCGTACTCGATAGCCTGTCGCGTCGAACCACCGACACCGGCGAGAATCGGAACGCTGGTGGCGCAGGTATCAACAGCGGTCTTGACCACTTGGGAATATTCGCTGGCGGCCAGGGAGAAAAACTCACCGGTGCCGCCGGCGGCGAACAAGGCCGTGGCGCCGTAAGGGGCCAGCCATTCCAGGCGCTTGATGTAGCCGGCTTGGTGGAAGTCACCCTGCGCATTGAAATCGGTCACGGGGAAAGACAGCAGACCGTGGGAGAGGATGGACTTCAGTTCTTGTGGATTCATTATTCGAACACCCTGGGCGAAGATTGTCTGTCAAAAGGTTGTTGTTGGTTTTGGTGATGTCGTACGTCATCGTACAACTATAAAAAGATTCGTCAACTGCAATTCATCGAGCTTCACCTGCGGCCGAGCGTTTAGATGTGGCTTCTTGACGTAGGAAATTTTTCCGATATGCTCGACACAGCTGTATATACATACAGCAATCAAGGAAGATTCCTACGACATAGCAAGGAGCTAACATGTCAGGTCTTGAACTAGCAGCACCCGAAAAAAACCCACCGACCCTGCGCTTCGAAGGCGGCGAACACACCGCTATCGGCGATGAAACCCTGCTGCGTTTCGTCAAGGACGCTCCGGCGATTCCAGCCCACCAAGTCGAGCTGCACCTGCCCAACGGGCTGGCACTGAACTACGGCCAGGTGATCGCCCTGGGCGGCGACTTCTATGGCATTCCCGGCCAACCCATCAGCGATGGCGCCTCCCCCGCCGAGCGTGTGCAACGCTTTAGGGCTGCATTCAACTCGTTGGCCGTGCTGCCTGCCTCGCGGGAAGAGGCTGGAAAAATCCTCGCGGTGATGCAAAAGGAGATCAACGCGGTCAAGCAGGCGATCAAGGATGGCAAACAACCCCATGAAGCCTATGACGCGCTGGGTGATACGTTGTCCGAGGAATGGAACCGCATCACCGGCGGTGGCAGTGCGGTGTCGGCCTTGATTCCGCTGGGGCGTTACCTGAAATTGGCAGCTGACAACGCTGACCACTTTGGCGAGTGGGCGCTGTCAGCCTATCTGGCTGGCCATACGGCGGCGCTGCAGCAGGCCGTGGTGGCGCATCAAACCGGCACCGACCTGGCACTGGAATTGGCCTACGCCATGAACAGCTTTGCTGATCACTTTCTGACCGACCTATTTTCCGCCGGCCACCTGCGCGTGCCGCGTAAACAATTGGCGGCCGTGGTGACGCCTGGGGAGTTGGGCTCGCTGATCAGCCGCTTCATGCACGATGAAGACAGCAAATTTGGGCTCAAGGTGCGCAACGCCAAGGGTGATCAATGGCATGCCTATGGGGATAAACGCTACTTCGATGCTATCGACGCGGACAATCGGGCGATGGTCAAACGTGCGGTGCAGGCGTCGGCGGATGAGATCTTCGAGACCTTTATCAGCGGCGTCACGCCCTCCCCGGCCAACTTCAAGGCGCCGCTGTATGTGCCGGATTTGAACGCGGCGCAGAACCCGGCGAATAACTTCTCGCCGCTGTTCAAGATGGAGGGAGAAAAGGTGCTGCGCCGCAAGGACGTGAATGACCTGAACGACAAGCACTGGACCAATGATTGGTGGGGGTGGAGTACGTACCTGCTGCTCAAGGACTACAAGCCCAACCAACCGGCCAGCTAAGTAAACACGCCACCCCAGACACTGGAGACCAAAATTCGGTAGCGGGCTTGCTCGCAAAAGCGGACTGACACACCGCATTCGCGAGCAAGCCCCCCCGGTACAACTCGGTCGTCTGCCGTCTAAACGCGCTGCGCTTGTGCCTCTTCATGGGCATGGCGCAGCCGTTCGCGGCTGTTAGTCAGATGCAAGCGCATGGCCGCGCGCGCCGCGTCCGAATCCTGGCGGGCAATCGCCTCATAAATCTCTTCATGTTCGCGGCTCAGGCGGCCCATGTAGTGCTGCTGGTCATCGTGGGCCAGGCGTGCCGAATTCAAGCGAGTACGCGGAATAATGCTGGTGCCCAGATGGGTCATGATGTCGGTGAAGTAGCGGTTGCCGGTGGACAGCGCAATTTCCAAGTGGAACGCGAAGTCTGACGCGACAGCATCGCCGGCGTGGGCTGCGCTTTCATTCAAGGCGTCGAGGGCCGCACGCATGGCTGCTAGTTGCTCGTCGCTGCGACGTAGCGCGGCGAGGCCGGCGGATTCCACTTCCAAGCTGATACGCAGCTCCAGAATCGCCAGCACATCACGTAGCGTCACCACCGTGGCCGGATCAATCCGGAAGCCGCTGGGGCTTGGCGTGTCCAATACAAAGGTGCCGATACCGTGGCGGGTTTCCACTTGCCCCGCCGCCTGCAAACGCGAGATGGCTTCACGCACCACGGTGCGGCTGACCCCATGGGCTTCCATGATTGCGGATTCAGTAGGCAACTTATCACCACGTTTGAGTTGGCCGTCGCGAATCTGTTCGGACAACACCGTGACCAATTCCTGGGCAAGGCTGCGGCGCTTGCGGGGAAGACGAGGGGCGGTGTTGGCATTTTCCATGATGAATCCATCTTTCTCGGCGAACTTGAGCCCGCATCATAGCCCATGGTGGTTGTACGATCACCGTCCGGTCGCGACTTTCATCCACATCCTTCGCGCAAAAAAATGCCCCGACAGATGTCGAGGCATTTTTCAGGCTCACCCGAGGGTAAAAGCCGCTTACTTCACCACTTTCAGGCTCGGCCGGCCACTTGGGCGCGGAGGCTCTGAATCCGGTGGTGGCAGGTCATCGCCGCCTTCGTTTTCGATCACTTCGTCGTCCTCGAAAGGCGACTCCAGATCGAACACCATGCCCTGGCCATTTTCCCGGGCATAGATCCCGAGGATGGCACCAATAGGCACGAACAGTGTATGCGGCACGCCGCCAAAACGCCCTTCGAAGCTGACAGCTTCATTGTCCATGTGCAAGTGACGCACGGCGCTGGGTGATACGTTCAACACAATCTGCCCATCACTGGCAAAGCCCTGCGGTACGTCAACCTTGGGGAATTCAGAGTTGACCAGCATGTGCGGGGTGCAATCGTTGTCCACAATCCACTCATAGAGCGCGCGGACCAAGTAGGGTCGACTGGAGTTCATCAGCGGCTCCTTAAGCCTTAGCGCATATCGCGTTCGACACCAGACAGACTCGTCTGGAAAGCCTCACGCGCAAACTGGCGCTCCATGTAATCAAGCAGCGGCTTGGCCGGCCGCGGCAATTCAATGCCCAGGATCGGCAAGCGCCAAAGTATGGGTAATAGGCAGCAATCCACCAAGCTTTGTTCCTCGCTGAGGAAAAAAGGTTTGTCGGCGAACAGCGGCGAAACACCGGTCAGGCTCTCACGCAATTCCTTGCGTGCCTGCACCCGAACGGCTTCTTTTGTGCGTGAATCCAGAATCGAATCCACCAGCCCGCACCAGTCACGCTGGATCCGATGGATCAGCAGGCGGCTGTTGGCACGCGCCACCGGATACACCGGCAGCAAAGGTGGATGCGGGTAACGCTCATCCAGGTATTCCATCACCACGGTTGACTCCCACAACGCCAGGTCACGATCGACCAGGGTGGGCAAGCTGCCGTAAGGGTTCACTTCGATCAGCTTCGGCGGATGACGTCCCACCTCCACACTGATGATCTCGGCGCTGACACCCTTCTCTGCGAGCACGATGCGTACTCGGTGGGAATAGTGGTCGGCGGGGTCGGAGTAACAGGCCAACCGGTTGGTCACGCCCATGGCGGTCCTCCTCGCTTGTTGAAATTATCGAAAGCTCAAAAACGAGCGCGCCCAGAGAGCATCTCTGTAGTGCCTGATTCAACCAGACCGCTACGTGTAGAGGTGCCGCTGGGCGCGCAAGATTAACAGCAATTGCTTACGGTTGGATCAATGCACATCCTTCCAGTATTCGCGTTTGAGCAGATAGGCGAATACGAAGAAGAAGGCCAGGTACAGCAATACATAGGTACCGATGCGCTGATGCTGCAGTTTGACCGGGTTGGCCGAGTAGGCCAGGAAGGTCACCAGATTCTTAACCTTCTCGTCAAACTGCTCTTCGTTCAGCGTACCGGTCTTGGGCACGATGGTCAGTTGATCGCACGCTTCATGAGTCAAAGGCGTACCGGTCAACGGATCATATTGCTTCTTGCCGTCTTCAACGACCTGAACCTGCTTGCATCCTACCACTTGGCGCCCCTGCAGGCCGACCAGAACATTAGGCATACCGACGTTCGGGAAGACTTTGTTGTTTACGCCATAAGGGCGCGTCGGGTCTTCGTAGAAGGATTTGAGGTAGCCATAGAGCCAATCGGTGCCCCGAACGCGTGCAACCAGGGTCAGGTCGGGCGGTGCAGCCCCGAACCAGGCCTTGGCGTCGGCAGGCTGCATGCCAATGTTCATGTGGTCGCCGATCTTCGCACCAGTGAACACCGCGTGACTGAGCATCACGTCATGCGGAATGCCCAAGTCATCGGCGACACGCTCGTAACGCTGGAACTTGGCGCTGTGGCAACCCATGCAGTAGTTGGTGAAGGTACGCAGCCCATCCTGCATGGCGGCCTTGTCAGACACGTCGATGTCGACGCTCTCCAGCTCAGCGCCGTGCTCGGCAGCGAAGGACAGTAGCGGCAGGGCCGCAAGCATCAATGCAGCAAATAACTTTTTCATCAGCCAGTCACCCTTTCCGGAACCGGTTTGGTCTTCTCGAGCCGGGTGTAGAACGGCATCAGAATGAAGTAAGCGAAGTACAGGAAGGTGCAGACCTGCGACAGCAGTGTCAGCCCAGGCGACGGCGCCTTCACGCCCGTCCAGCCCAGCAGCATGAAAGCGATACAGAACACGACCAGCCAGATTCGGCTCAACCATCCCTTGTAGCGCATCGATTTGACCGGACTACGGTCAAGCCACGGCAGCACAAACAACAGAGCAATCGAAGCCCCCATGGCAACCACACCCATGAGCTTGTCTGGAATGGCCCGCAAGATCGCGTAGAACGGCGTGAAGTACCAGACCGGCGCAATATGCTCTGGCGTCTTGAAGGCGTTGGCCTGTTCGAAGTTAGGCTTCTCAAGGAAATAACCGCCCATCTCCGGGAAAAAGAACACGATCGAGCAGAAGATAAACAGGAACACCACCACGCCGACAATATCTTTCACGGTGTAGTAAGGATGGAACGGAATGCCGTCCAGCGGTATGCCGTTTTCATCTTTGTGCTTCTTGATGTCCACCCCATCCGGGTTGTTCGAACCCACTTCATGCAGCGCCAGGATGTGCAGCACGACCAGGCCCAGAATCACGATTGGCAAGGCCACGACGTGCAAGGCGAAGAAGCGGTTCAGGGTGATGCCTGAGATCAGGTAGTCACCGCGAATCCATTGGGTCAGGTCATTACCGATGACCGGAATCGCGCCAAACAGCGAGATGATCACTTGGGCGCCCCAGTACGACATCTGGCCCCACGGCAACAAGTACCCCATGAAGGCTTCAGCCATCAGCGCCAGGTAGATCAGCATGCCGAAGACCCACACCAGCTCGCGAGGCTTCTGGTACGAACCGTAGAGCAAGCCACGGAACATGTGCATGTAGACCACGATAAAGAACGCTGAAGCACCGGTGGAGTGCAATAGACGCAAGATCGAACCGTACTCGACGTCGCGCATGATTCCTTCAACGGATGCAAAAGCCTCTTCTGCCGACGGCGTGTAGCTCATCGTCAGCCAGACACCGGTGACCAGTTGGTTGACCAACACCAACAGCGCCAGGGAGCCGAAGAAGTAGAAGAAGTTGAAGTTTTTTGGCGCGTAATATTTGCTGAGATGGTCTTCCCACATTTTAGTGGCGGGGAAGCGCGCATCCACCCAATCCATGAACTTGCTCATCAGGCTTTCTCCCCCTCGTCGACGCCAATGACAATGACACTGTCAGTCTCGTAATGATGTGGCGGAACCGGCAGGTTCAGTGGTGCAGGTTGTGACTTGTAGACGCGACCGGCGAGGTCGTAGTGAGAGCCGTGACAAGGACAGAAGTAGCCACCGACCCAATCCTTGCCCAGGTCGGCAGGGGCAACTTCAGGGCGGAAGGTAGGCGAGCACCCCAGGTGGGTGCAGATACCGATCAGCAGCAGAATCTCTGGCTTGATCGAGCGAATTTCCTTATCGACGTAGGCGGGTTGTTCGGAATTCTTCGAGTCGGGATCAGACAGCTGACCTTCGATTTTCTTCAGATTCCCCAGGATCTCCTCAGTACGACGAACAATGAAAACCGGCTGACCGCGCCACTCAGCAATCATCTGCTGGCCTGGGTCGATCTTGCTGACATTCACCTTCACCGGTGCACCTGCGGCTTTCGCCTTGGCACTGGGAAACCATGACCCCACGAACGGGACCGCAGCCCCCACCGCTCCTGCAGCACCCACAACAGATGTGGCTGCTACTAAGAAGCGACGCCGGCCTGCATTCACGCCGTCATTGCTCATTCAGTCCTCTCCCATCAGCTTTTTGGCCTGTTAAATCAGGCGTCTACTAAGTGTTGAATCTTTACTTATAAAAATTTTGCCGAATGGTAATGAAAAGCCCCACGTAAGACAAGGGAATTGCCCGGGGCTCCCTGTCCAGGCCTTGTAGTATAGGGGGTCTACGGATGTGGCAAGTTGTCACGGCGAAAATTTTGCATAAATCGCAGGCAATAAAAAACGCCCAGCTCCGTGAGGAGCTGGGCGTTTTTGTGGAACGTAAAGCGAATTAACGCTTCGAGTACTGCGGACGCTTACGCGCTTTACGCAGACCGACTTTCTTACGTTCAACTTCACGAGCATCGCGAGTAACGAAGCCAGCTTTGCGCAGAGCGCCACGCAGGGTTTCGTCGTACTGCATCAGAGCGCGAGTGATACCGTGGCGGATTGCGCCAGCTTGACCACTTACACCGCCACCAATAACGGTGACGTAGATGTCGAACTTTTCAACGGTCTCGGTCAATTCCAGCGGCTGACGAACTACCATGCGGGCAGTTTCGCGACCGAAGAAGTTTTCCAGAGTGCGGTTGTTGATCGAGATGTTACCAGTGCCCGGACGCAGGAAAACGCGTGCGGTTGCGGTTTTGCGACGGCCAGTGCCGTAATTTTGAGTCGCCGACATAATGAACTATTCCGTTAAAACTTCAGTTCTTGGGGCTGCTGAGCAGCATGAGGGTGTACAGCGCCCGCATAGACTTTCAGCTTGCGAAACATATCGCGACCCAGTGGGCCCTTCGGCAGCATGCCTTTGACCGCGATTTCGATCGGGGCTTCAGGCTTCTTGGAAATCAGACCTTCGAAGTTCGAAGACTTGATACCGCCTGGGAAACCGGAGTGACGGTAGTACATTTTGTCTTGCGCTTTGTTGCCGGTAACACGTACCTGCTCAGCGTTGATGATCACGATGTAGTCACCGGTGTCAACGTGAGGGGTGTACTCAGGCTTGTGCTTGCCACGCAGACGGCTGGCGACTTCAGTGGCCAGACGACCCAGGGTCTGACCAGCGGCGTCGACGACAAACCAGTCGCGCTGAACTGTTTCCGGTTTTGCAGTAAAAGTTGTCATTCTTTAATAGCCTCAGGGGCCGCCCTGTAAATTAGACGGCGGATCTTACTGAATAGTGCGTACTTTGACAAGTCAAAGGCAGCCGGATACAGACGCTATCGGGGGCTCGGGTCGGCGCGTCCGTTCAACGGCAAGATTCTTCGGCAGGCGGCGCATCACTTCCACTGCAGAAAGAGGTGGGCAATTATGCAGATTGCGAAAAAAAATTCAACCTGCTTTTATGATTGTTTTCCCCGAAGGAGTACCCGATGGATTATCGACAGCTGGGCCGCACGGATCTGAACGTAAGCGCGATAGCCTTGGGCACCATGACCTGGGGTGAGCAGAACAGCGAGGCAGAGGCCTTCGCTCAGATCGAACGGGCCAAGGCGGCGGGGATCAACTTCCTCGACACGGCGGAAATGTACCCGGTGCCGCCCAAGGCCGACACCTATGCCACCACCGAGCGCTATATCGGTAATTACTTCAAAAGCCGCGGCGACCGGGCCGACTGGATCCTCGCCAGCAAGATCGCCGGCCCCGGCAACACCATCGACTACATCCGCGATGGCCACCTGCGCCACAACCGCAAGCACATCGTCGAGGCGCTGGATGCCAGCCTCAAGCGCCTGCAAACCGACTGGATCGACCTCTACCAACTACACTGGCCGGAACGCAGCACCAACTTCTTCGGCCAGTTGAGCTACAAGCACAAGGACGAAGACGATCTGACCCCGCTGGAGGAAACCCTCGAAGCGCTGGACGAGCAGGTCAAGGCTGGCAAGATCCGCCACATCGGCCTGTCCAACGAAACCCCGTGGGGCACCATGAAGTTCCTGGCCCTGGCCGAGGCCCGTGGCTGGACCCGTGCTGTGTCGATCCAGAACCCCTACAACCTGCTCAACCGCAGCTTTGAAGTGGGCCTGGCGGAAGTCGCGATTCGTGAGCAATGCGGCCTGCTGGCCTACTCGCCGCTGGCGTTCGGCATGCTCAGCGGCAAGTACGAGAATGGCGCACGCCCTGCAAAGGCTCGCCTGACCGAATACAGCCGCTTCAGCCGTTACTTCAACCCACAGTCAGAAGCGGCATGCAGCCGTTATGTGGCGCTGGCGCGCGAGCATGGCCTGGACCCGGCACAGATGGCGTTGGCGTTCGTGACGCAGCAGCCGTTTGTGACCAGCAACATCATTGGTGCGACAACGCTAATGCAACTGGACAGCAACATCGCCAGTGCTGAGCTGAAACTGTCAAAAGACGTGCTGGAAGGGATTGAGGCGATTCAGAAGGATCACCCGAATCCTGCGCCTTGATTGATCTCTAAGCCGCTATCGGGAGCAAGCCCCCTCCCACATTTTGATGTGTGAACAGCGTCAAATGTGGCAGAGGGCTTGCTCCCAATGGAGCCCTCTGCAGCACAAAGAAATCAAAGCGCCCGCGCAATAATCTCCTTCATGATCTCATTGGTCCCCGCATAAATGCGCTGCACCCGCGCATCCGCCCAGGCCCGCGCAATCGGGTATTCCCGCATGAAGCCGTAACCGCCGTGCAACTGCACGCACTCATCGAGCACCTTGCATTGCAGATCCGTGGCCCAATACTTGGCCATCGCCGCCGTAGGCACGTCCAGCTTGCCGTCCAGGTGCAACGCCATGCACTTATCGACAAACACGCGGCCAATCTGAATCTCGGTGGCCATCTCCGCCAACTTGAACCGGGTGTTCTGGAAATCGGCAATCGCCTTACCGAATGCCTTGCGCTCGCGGGTGTATTCCAAAGTCCACTGCAGCGCCGCCTCGGCTGACGACAGCGCACCAATCGCCACGGTCAGACGCTCCTGGGGCAACTCCTGCATCAAATACGCGAAGCCCATGCCCGCCTGGCCCAGCAGGTTCTCCTTGGGCACCCGCACATCCTGAAAGAACAGCTCCGAGGTGTCCTGGGCCTTCATGCCCACCTTCTCCAGGCGCTTGCCCTTGTCGAAGCCCGGCGTATCGGCTTCCACCAGAAACAGGCTGGTGCCCTTCGCTCCAGCCTTGGGATCGGTCTTGGCCACCACGATCACCAACTCGGCGAGAAAGCCGTTGGTGATAAAGGTCTTGGAGCCGTTGATCACGTACTCATCGCCGTCCAGCACCGCGGTGGTCTTGACGCCCTGCAAGTCGGAACCGGCCCCCGGCTCGGTCATGGCGATGGCCGTGACCATCTCGCCAGAGATCAATTTGGGCAGGTATTTGTGTTTCAACGCTTCACTGCCGTAATGCAGGATGTACGGCGCGACGATGTCCGAATGCAGCGAGAAACCGATGCCGGTCAGCCCCAGGCGGCTGATCTCTTCGATCACCACTGCGCTGTACAAAAAGTCTGCGCCCAGACCGCCATATTCCTCCGGCAGATGTGAACACAGCATCCCCGCCTCGCCTGCCCTGCTCCATAGGCTGCGGTCGATATAGCCCTGTTTCTCCCACTGCGCATGGAACGGCGCGGCGTGCTTTTCAAGGAAGGTGCGCACACTCTCGCGGAAGAGTTCGTGCTCCGAGCTGAACAAGGTTCTGGGGATCATGGGTCACCTGCGTGGATTGTCGGACAAAGACCGGACCACAAAGACTATGCCGCGAAGGCGTCACGGGACACTGGACACATGCGACAAAAAATAAGACGATCCAGCCGTCTGGTGACCACTTTCCCCTATAAGAATAAATGAAATTATGTCTAACCAAATCTCCACGCCCCTGCGGCGCGTCAGCATTTTGGCCATTGATCGGGTATTCGCTTCAACCCTCATGCAAGCCAAGGATTTCTTCCATCTCGCCAGCCTGCGTTATGGCAAACAACAAGGCCTGGGCCTGACCCCAGCGTTTGAAACGCGCCTGGTCAGCCCCGACGGGCAATCGGTGCGCAGCTTCAGTGATGTGATCATGCCGGTGGACGGCGGCCTGGAAGACGCCGACATCATCGTGTTGCCAGCCTTCTGGGATGACTTCGACGCCCTGTGCACGCGCTACCCGCAAGTGCTGCCCTGGCTGCGCCAACAACATGCGCGTGGTGCCGTGCTCTGCGGCGAAGCCACCGGAGTGTTCTGGCTCGCGGAAGCCGGGCTGCTGGATGGCAAAGAGGCGACTACTTACTGGCGGTTCTTCAACGCCTTCAGCGAACGCTTCCCCACGGTGCAACTCAATCAGGACAAGCACCTCACCGACGCCGACAACCTTTACTGCGCCGGCGGCACTACCTCGGCGTGCGACCTCTACATCTATTTGATCGAACGTTTCTGCGGCGCCAATATCGCCCAGGCGGTGGCCCGCGATATTCTCTACGAAGTGCAACGCAGCTACGCGCCGGGGCGCATTGGTTTTGGTGGGCAGAAGCTGCACCAGGACGTGATCATTCTGCAGATCCAGCACTGGCTCGAAGAGCATTTTGCCGACAAGTTCCGCTTCGAAGACGTCGCCCGGGAACACGGCATGAGCATCCGCAACTTCATGCGCCGCTTCCAGACTGCAACCGGCGACAAGCCGCTGCATTACCTGCAACGCCTGCGCATCGAGACCGCCAAGGGCCTGCTTTCCGGCAGCCGCAAAAGCATCAAGACCATCAGCTATGAGGTGGGTTATGACGATGCAAGTTTTTTTGCGCGGCTGTTCAGGCAGCACACTGAATTGTCGCCCAACCAGTACCGCCAACAGTTCCAGCAGGCCGCGTAGACCCAATGCGGGAGGGGGCTTGTTCGCGATTGCGGTGGGTCAATCACCATCTACAGTGACTGACACGCCGTTATCGGGAGCAAGCCCCCTCCCACGTTGAACCTGCGCTGTGCTTAGGGCTTGTGCCCGCGCGACAGGAACTCGTGGGACTGCATTTCCAGCAAGCGGCTCAGCGTGCGCTGGAATTCAAAGTTCAAGCGACCGCCGGTGTAGAGGTCCTTGAGTTCGACTTCCGCCGAGATGATCAGCTTGACGTTGCGGTCGTAGAATTCGTCGACCATGTTGATAAACCGGCGCGCGATGTCGTCGGTGGTGACGCTCATCTGCTCCACACCGCTCAAGATCACCGCGTGGAAGATCTTGCCCAATTCGATGTAGTCGTTCTGGCTGCGCGGGCCGTCGCACAGTTGGCGGAATTCGAACCAGGCCACGTCATCACAGGTGCGCAGCGCGATGATTTCGCGGTTTTCGATCATTAACTTGTCGTTTTCCACCGCCTGGGTGCATTCCGGCGTGAGCGCGCGGAAGCTTTTTTTCAGGCTTTCGTGCGCAGCTTCGTTCAGCGGAAAGTGAAACAGCTCGGCTTGCTCCAGGTGACGCAGGCGGTAGTCGACGCCGCTGTCGACGTTGACGATCTCGGTGTTCTGCTTGATCAGCGCGATGGCTGGCAGGAAGCGCGCACGTTGCAGGCCGTCCTTGTACAGGCCGTCGGGCACGATGTTCGAGGTGGCAACCAAGGTCACGCCATTCTTGAACAACTCTTCCATCAGGGTGCCGAGGATCATGGCGTCGGTGATGTCGGAGACGAAGAACTCATCGAAGCAGATCACCCTCGCTTCGTCGGAGAAGCGCTTGGCGATGATGGTCAGCGGGTTTTTCTCGCCCGGCAGGGTCTTCATTTCTTCATGCACGCGCTTCATGAAGCGGTGGAAGTGCGTACGGACCTTTTCCTTGAACGGCAGCGCTTCAAAGAACGTGTCGACCAGGTAAGTCTTGCCCCGGCCCACGCCACCCCAGAAGTACAAGCCTTTGACCGGCGTATGGTCTTTCTTGCCAAACAGCTTGCTGAGCATCCCTGGCTTGCTTTGCGAGGCCGCGACCAAGTCGTCGTACAGGCGCTGCAAATGACGCACCGCGGTTTCCTGGGCAGCGTCATGGAAGAATTCAGGGCGTTTCAGATCAGCTTGATATCGTTCTAGGGGCGTCATAATTTCGTTAGCAAGGCAACAAAAACGGGCCGTCACTGTAACGACGGCCCTGGAGAATGGCAATCAACCCTTGGTCGGGTTAATCCTCGATTGGAGTCAACGCGACGCGCAGGGCTTCGATGGCAGCGTCGCGCGACGCTTCGTCGGCGAACGCAGCGCTGTCGGCCACCGCATCGCCGTCCAGCCACACACTAAAACGCTGAGCCTCAGTGCGCACATCCAGCGCGTCGCCACTTTGCAATTGCTTAGTCACCGCGCCAGCCGCTTTACCGTCGGCAAAGTTACGCGACAGCAGCAGTTGCTCGCCATCGGCCGCCAGCAGGCGGAAGCGGAAACTGCCGTCGTCTTCGCGGAAGCTCACAAAGCGTGCGGCTTTGGCGGCTTTCTTTTTAGCCGCAACCGGCGCGGTGGCCTGATTGACGAACGAACGCAGGCCCACCGCTTCACGCAGCTCGGCCAGGAACGGCGCCGCCACAGCACGGGCTTTCTTGGCGCCAATCAGCAGCAGGTCTTCCATATCCGAAGGGCGCGACATCAGTTGGTGGTAACGCTCACGCGCTTCTCCCAGCTGGCCATCGAGCAGTTGGAACAGGCGGTTTTTCGCCTCGCCCCAGCCCAAACCTTGCAGCAATTCGCCGCGGAACTGTTCTTCCTGGGCCTTGGTGGCAAACGCCTGGAACAAGGTGAACAGGTGCGCGTTGTCGGGGTCTTTGGCTTCGCCGGGCGCGCGCGAATCGGTGACGATCCGCGAGATCGCGTCTTTCATGTCCTTGGCGCTGGTGAACAACGGGATAGTGTTGTCGTAGCTCTTGGACATCTTGCGGCCATCGAGGCCCGGCAAGGTGGCGACGCTTTCTTCGATCAACGCCTCGGGCATGGTGAAGAATTCTTTACCGTTGCCGAACAGGTGGTTGAAGCGCTGGCCGATGTCGCGGGCCATTTCCACGTGCTGGATCTGGTCGCGGCCGACTGGCACTTTGTGCGCGTTGAACATCAGGATGTCCGCCGCCATCAGCACCGGGTAGCTGTACAAGCCCATGGTGATGCCCGCGTCCGGGTCTTCGCCGGCCTCCACGTTTTTGTCCACCGAGGCCTTATAGGCGTGGGCGCGGTTGAGCAGGCCCTTGGCGGCAACGCAGGTCAGCAGCCAGGTCAACTCGGGGATTTCAGGGATGTCGGACTGGCGGTAGAAAGTCACCCGGTTCACATCCAGGCCACCGGCCAGCCAGGTCGCGGCGATTTCCATACGCGAGCGCTGGATGCGCTGCGGGTCATCGCATTTGATCAGGGCGTGGTAGTCGGCCAGGAAATAGAAGGAATCGGCATTCGCGTCCTGGCTGGCGAGGATCGCCGGGCGGATCGCACCGGCGTAGTTGCCCAGGTGCGGCGTGCCGGTGGTGGTGATGCCGGTGAGAATACGGGTACGAGTCGTCATGGGTAATCGCTTATCAGACTGCTATCAATTCGAGAGGCGCGGCAGTACCAGATCCTTGAGATCGGTCAGCTTGCCATGAAAAAAGTGTCCGCATTCTGCCACTTTCAGAAGCGTATGGGGGCGTTTCAAGGCCGCGGACCAGTCGTAAACCAGCTGCGGGTCGACCACTTCGTCGGTTTCCGGCTGGATCAGGGTCAATGGGCAGTCTTGGGGCAACAGGTCGGTATCGCGCAGGCGCATCACGGCAGCAGCGACCATGAACAGGTGCGCAAGCTTTTCACCCTTGGCTTCCAGGCGCCCGCCGAGACTGGCGGCCACATAACCGCCAAACGAGAAACCGAGCAAGGTGATCGGCAGGTCGGGATGTTTTTGCCGCAACCAGGTAGCAGCCGCTTCGGCATCGTCGACTTCACCGGTAGCCATATCGTGTGTACCGGCGCTGGCACCGACGCCACGGTAATTGAAACGTAAAGTAATCAAACCGGCATCGCGCGCGGTGCGCTGCAGGGTCGAGACAACTTTATTGAGCATGGTCCCGCCCTGCACCGGGTTAGGGTGGCAGATCAGCGCCAGGCCACGTGGCTCGGGGTGATCAAGATACAAGGCTTCCAATTGGCCAACCGGGCCATCGATCAAAACGGGGGTTTCACGCATGAGCAAGGAATGAACTCCGTGACCTCTCAAAGGGTCGACTCGTCTAGCTAAAAGTCTGTGCATGGCATCATTGCGAGCTTAATCGCGGTATACAGCGCAGGTCCGAGCCGTTAACGTAAAGCAAAGCCGTTTATAGAGGAAGGACTCGTGGAACACTCGCTCTTAGTTTGGTTGTTGCCGACTCTCGCCTTGGTTGCCGGTGTCGCGATTGGATTCCTGGTTGCCCGCCTGCTGCCGAATGCCGCGCCTAACCGCACGCAGCGTCAGTTGGATGACATTCAGGAACGTTTTGACAGTTATCAGAACGAGGTTGTTACCCACTTCAACAGCACCGCGACCCTGGTCAAGAAGCTCACTCAGAGCTACCAGGAAGTACAGGATCACCTTGCCGAGGGCGCCAACCGCCTGGCCCTCGACGACATAACCCGTCAGCGTCTGCTGGCTGCGCTGCATTCCGATGCGCCGCAAACTCCGCGGGAACGCCTGACTCCGCCGCGGGAAAACCAGGAGCCACCAAGGGACTACGCGCCAAAAACGCCGAACGCCCCAGGCATGCTGGACGAGCATTACGGCTTGAAGAAGTAACTCATTTTCAAGCCCCAAAAAGCCCGGCTGATCGATGATCATCCGGGCTTTTTTGGGCTTCACTCGCCAGAACAAGGGAGTTCCACTGTGGCTTGCCTGCGATTGCAGTGTGCCAGCTAATACACCTGCTGCTGACATTTCGCCATCGCGGGCAAGCCCGGCTCCCACATTGACCGAGTAACGCCTCAGGACACCGCTTGTTCCTGCAACAACCCACCTTCGATCCGCACATGCCGCCCGTGGAAGCGCTTAAGACTGCTGCGATGACCGACGCTGACGATGCTCAGCCCCGGCAACTCATCGATCAACGCTTGATACAAGCTCGCCTCATCCTCTTCATCCATGGCCGACGTCGCTTCGTCCATGTACAGCCACTGCGGTGCGAACAACAATGCGCGCGCAAAGGCCAGGCGCTGCTGCTCGCCCGGCGAGAGCATGCGCTGCCAATGGTTGGCCTCATCCAGGCGACTGACCAGATGCGGCAAGCGGCAGGTTTGCAGGACCTGTGCATAACGTTCTGCGGTGTAAACGCTGTCGTCTTGTGGATAACTCAATACCGCTTTTAAGGTGCCAATCGGCAAATAGGGCTTTTGCGGCAGGAACAAGTAACGCGCAGCCGGCAGGCGAATGCTGCCGTGTCCCGCTGGCCACAGCTGGCCCATGGCGCGCAGCAGCGTACTCTTACCGCTGCCGGAGCGCCCGCTGAGCATCACACGCTGGCCTGGTGCAACTGTCATGTCGGCGTCGGCGAGCAAGTGACGGCCGTCGGCCAAGTCCATGCTCAAGCCACTCACCACCAAGTGCTCACCCTCGGGGCGCACATCGATGGCTACCGCGCGCTGCTCGTTGTCGCGCATCGCCTGATGAAAACTCAGCAGACGATCACTGGTAGCACGCCAACTGGCCAGGTCGGCGTAGGCGCTGATGAACCAACTGAAGTTGCCCTGCACGTTGCCGAACGCCGAGTTGATTTGCATCAGCTCGCCCAGCTCGATCTTGCCGGAGAAGTAGCGTGGTGCCGCCACAATGAACGCAAACACAGTCGCGATCTGTTCGTAGCCGGCGGTGAAGAACGTGAGGCGTTTGGACACCTTCATGATGTCCCAGAAGTTATGCCAGACCCTACCGAAGCGCACGCTCAAGCGTTGGTTTTCGTTGGATTCGCCGTTGTACAAGGCAATGCTTTCGGCATTCTCCCGCACCCGGACCATGGAGAAACGCAGGTCCGCCTCAAACCGTTGCTGCTGGTTGCTCAGGCCGATCAAGCGACGACCGATCAGGTGGGTCAACCAGCTGCCGACGCCAGCATAGACCAGCGCACACCAGAACATATAGCCCGGGATGGTGATACCAAATACTTCGATACTTCCGGAAACGCCCCATAAAATGATTGAAAACGACACCAAGCTGACGACATTGCGCAGCAGCCCCAGGCCGAGGCTCAAGGTATTCGAAGTAAAGTTATTGAGGTCTTCGGAAATCCGCTGGTCCGGGTTATCGGTGTAGCCGCCCTGCTCCAACTGGTAGTAGTTTTTGTGACTGAGCCAACGCGCGAAATGCTTTTCGGTAAGCCACGCACGCCAGCGGATGGTCAGCATTTGGGTCAGGTACAGACGGTACACCGCGCCGAGAATAGCCACGGTTGCGATGCCGCAGAAATAGCCGATCAGTTGCCAGAAGGCGACGGTGTCCTTTTTCTCCAGGGCGTTGTAGAAGTCTTTGTACCAATGGTTGAGCCACACGGAGATGGCCACGCTGAACAGTGACAGGCCGATCACCGTGATCAGCAACAACCAAGCCTTGCCCTTCTCTTCACTGCGCCAATACGGCGTGATCATCGCCCAGATTCGGCGGAAAAATTGCCCACGCACTGCGTCGTTGACCGCGGAATACTCAGCGTTCTGATTCATCGTTCAGGCTCGGTAGGAGAGGTGACAGGCGTTTGAACCGATCATAGTCGATCGGTTCAGGGCTCCGTGCGGCCTGAAGCAGATTGTTCAGACTTTGTTCAGCGCCGTACCGGACGCTTCTGCAGCTTGCGCTGCAAAGTACGCCGGTGCATGCCCAAGGCGCGGGCGGTGGCGGAGATGTTGCCTTCGTGCTCGGTCAGCACACGCTGGATGTGCTCCCACTGCAGGCGGTCCACCGACATCGGGTTTTCCGGTACCAGGGTGTCGAGGTCGGCATGCTCGGAGAGCAAGGCAGCCAGCACATCGTCGGCGTCCGCCGGCTTGCACAGGTAGTTGCAGGCGCCACGCTTGATCGCCTCGACGGCGGTGGCGATGCTGGAGTAACCGGTGAGGATCACCACGCGCATTTCCGGGTCAAGTTCCAGCAACTTTGGCAGCAGCACCAAGCCGGAGTCGCCGTCCATTTTCAGGTCGAGCGCGGCATAGTCCGGCAAGTCGGCCTGGGCGATGGTCAGGCCTTCTTCGGCCGAACCTGCGGTGCTCACGCGAAAGCCACGACGGCTCATGGCGCGCGCCATCACGCGGGTAAAGGTGGCATCGTCATCTACCAGCAACAGGTGCGGCAGTTCTTCGCCTTCGACTTGGATCTCGTCACTCATCGATATCTCCTCGTGCGACACGGGGCAGGCGCAGCTCGGTGAGCGTGCCACCTTCCTCATGACTATAGAGCTTCACTGAGCCGCCCGCGCGGGTCACGCTGGCCTTGCTCAAAAACAGGCCGAGGCCGAAACCTTTGCCCTTGGTGGTAAAGAAGGGTTTGCCGATTTGCTCGGCAATGGCCAGTGGCACACCCGCACCGTGGTCACGAATGCTGATGGTCACGTCTTCCGCGTCCCAGTCCAACTGCACACCCAGGCCTTCGGGGCAAGCGTCAGCGGCGTTGTTCAACAAGTTAAGCAAGGCTTGGGTCAGGTCCGGCGGCGGCGCCATGCGCGGCACGCTGCCCTGGCCCAGCAGGTTGAAGCGGTAACTGGCTTCGGGGCGCATCAAGTGCCAGCGGTTCAGTGCTTCGTCGAGCCACTGGGTCACGTCCTGCATCTCCACGGCCAGGCGGCGATTGGCTTCGGCGGCGCGCACCAGTTGCTGCAAGGTCTGCTTGCATTGCTTGACCTGTTCCTGCAACACACTCAAGTCATCTTGCAGGGCCGGGTCGTGATGGTCCTGGACCATTTCATTGAGCAATACACTCATGGTTGCCAGCGGCGTACCCAACTCATGGGCGGCGCCGGCAGCCTGGGTGGCGACGGCCAGCAATTGCTGGTCACGCAGGCCTTCTTCGCGGCGAATAGCGCGCAATTCTTCCTGGCGACGCAGCTCTTCGGCCATGCGCGCAGCAAAGAAGGTAATCACTGCGGCAGACAGGGCGAAACTCAGCCACATCCCGTAGATCTGCAGATTTTCCCGAGCGATGGGGAACGTCTGCAACGGGTAAAACTGGGCCAGCAACAAGGTGTACAGCGTCAGCGCGATACCCGACAGCACCACGGAGTAGCGCCATGGCAACGTGACGGCCGCGATGGTCAGTGGCACCAGGTAATACGAAACGAATGGGTTGGTGGAACCACCGGAGAAATACAGCAACACACTGTGGATAAACAGGTCGCAGGCCAGCTGCAGAGCGTATTCCAATTCGGTCACCGGCCATGTGGTGCGCAGCCGAATAGCCGTGAATACACACAGTACGATGGAGAAGCAGAGGGTCACGGCCAGCTGCAGCCAGGGCAATGGCAGCAGGTCGAACCAATACGCGAGCCCGACGGAACCGGCCTGTGCGGCCAATACCAAGGTGCGGATGAACGTCAGGCGCCAGAGATTCTGGCGTGTGGCGGAAGTTAGTTTTACGGCGGCGAGCATGAGCTCTCCCGGTGAGCGCTGCAGGCGGATCGGCAGCAGTATAAACGAAGCGGACGCACTGGCACGGCGCGTGTGGCTCTTTGCCGCAGGCCGGGGAAATGACCGTTCGTCGGCGCCACGGCAACGTGTAGCGAATGTGTAAACCCGAAGAACCCGATGCCAGCGTCTACAGTCATACCGAACACGACTATTCCAAGGAGCTTCCATGTCTCGTTTCACTCGCAGTGCAACCATTCTCACCCTCAGCACCAGCGCCCTGGCCAGCCTTCCGGCCATGGCCGCCGATGAGCTGCACTACAACCAAATTTCCCTGCGTGCCGAAGTCAGCCAGGAAGTGGCCCGCGACAAGATGATCGTTACCCTTTATACCGAGTCGCAAAATACCGACCCGGCCAAGCTCGCCGCCGAAATCACCACCACCCTGAACAAGGCTCTAGGCGAGGCTCGCGCAGTCAAAGGCGTGACCCTACGCCAGGGTAGCCGTAACAGCTACCCGATCTACGACAACAAGAACCAAAAGATCACCGGCTGGCGTGAGCGCGCCGAATTGCGCCTCGAAAGTGCCGACTTCCCTGCCCTGTCCAAGCTTACCGGCGACCTGCTCAACACCCTGAAAATGGAAAACATGGACTTCGCCATCGCCGACACCACGCGCAAGGCCAGCGAAGATGCGCTGCTCAAAGACGCGGTTGCCGCCTTCAAAGCCCGTGCACAACTGGCCACCGATGCACTGGGCGGCAAGGGCTACAAGATCGTCAACCTGAACTTCAACACCAACGGTTACCCACAGCCGTATGCCCGCAACGGCGGGATGATGATGAAAGCAGCCATGATGGATTCAGCACCGACACCTGAGGTAGAAGCCGGCACCAGCCAGGTAAATATGAGCGCTGATGGCGTCATTGAAGTACTGCAATAACCCCGTATGGAATGACAAAACGGCGCAGCCTGTAGGTTTGCGCCGTTTTTTTTGAGGACTCCTGTGCATACGCACGTATTACTCGGTGACATATCACGACGGAATCAAATACTCGGTTCTCACAACTCAATGTTGCCACCGACACCAAGGAGGGACACGCAGGCGTCAATCATTTCTTGAGAACCGAAACTATGACTTTAGCGCTCAAACCGAGACCCTCTGTGCAACTGCCACAAGAGATCCACATACCTGCTGATTCTGTCTCACCCCCCAAAATATCAAAGGCACAAGCGCCTCAACTACCAGCCGGCGACATGGCCCGGCCTCAAGAAACGCAGTTGCTTAAGTCTTACCTGGAAGCGGTACAAAGCATCGTACTGGGCCTGACACCCAAGCTGGTACGAGTGCCTCCTGAGAGCACATTAGGCCAGTGGCTTGCACTGTATCGAGACCAACTGGAACACCCTGTTGTTCAAGCCTGGATGCGTGAACAGAAAATCACCCCCGACAACCTGGTCTCAATCACCCCCTCTAAGGGGACTTTGACCGCCATGGTCAGAGGCGAAGAGAAAACTTTCAGTCTCACGGACACCACCGGATGGGGACAGATTTCAGGGCCACTGTTGGCGGCCGCCAAAGTCATCGCACCTGGAAACAGTGGCGTGTTGCGAGTGGGATTGCGTGATGGCTACGTGCAAGTCACCGCAAAGGTAGTGGCACACTTTGCAGGTGTGCCACTCCCCGCCACCCTCGCTGAGGGTCGAGCGCAAATCAGGCAGATGGAACATAAAGTTGCCTTCGACCCCGTCCCCCCCAATGACCGCTTACGGCCTGCCAGCAGCCGTTCGGCCGATGCTCTGCAAGTGCATAAACAGAATGCTGCCACGTATTACAGTACCGCCCCCCAGACACTGGCTTACAAACGCCTGGCCGTTGAGGTTGCCAATAACCTGCCAAACACGCGGGCAGAAGCCAAGAAGTGGGCCGAAGCGCTGATTTTCAAATTGACCGGCAAAGTCGTCGACGCTGACACGATTTATTTAAACCGTTTCCATAGCTACAACACCCCGCCAACCGGTGACCCGATACCCATTACTGGCTGGGAACACCCCGGCGAAGAGCCGTATTCCTCGTTACGCCTGCCGGATGCCCTGCTGAAAAATTTCTCCGAACACGACGGCATCCCGGGCACCCTGGATGCACAAGCCGGTTTGTATACCGTCGGCGCAGGTGGAAGCACAAAGGGTGGGTACGGCGCCCATAACGAATTCCCTCTCGAGCCGTCCAAGCTCATGCACGCAAGCTGGAAGACTGACTTTCAAGCCCAGATGACTCAAAAGATCGACACTTTCTGGAATGCTCATGCGGGTAACTACGAGACCGCAATCAAAGGCGAGTTCGTCTACCAGGCCCGCAAGCAATTAAAAACGGCTGAAGCCCGATCACCGGCTGAACGCGCGCTGCAGCCACCCGAGCAGCGCTTCACCCGCGAAGACTACGAACTGGTGATGGGCGCAGCGTCCAACCTCCCGCTCGACGAAAATGCGCCGCTGACCGTCGAACAACTCAAGACCAGGGCGCAGGTGAAAAGCAAGGTTCAAGTGAACGCCCTTAACATCCACGGCTATCCCTCCAACGACATCATGCGATTCAGTGTCGGCGACAATGGCCGGCAAGTGATTTGCTACCCTGGAGCCGTGCCCGTTTTTCTCAGGTTTGACTCTCTTGAGAAACTTGATCAATGGGTTGTCAACCAAACCAAAGATGCAAAAAAACGCGCCGCATTGATGGGGCATTTTCCGTTGATGTATCACCAGGACCAAACCGCCAATTTTCTTTCGCGCCTGGAAAAAGTAATTGTCCCTGTGCTGTGGTTCACACACGTTGGGGAAAAGAAGGACGGCCTGAACACCCTCTTCGACAAAATGGCCGCCGGTAAATTGAAAGACCCCGTGATCAATGACAAACACTCAAGCATTAAAGGGGATGTTTTTCAGGAAATGACATCGGCCAGTCAAGCGCGGATGCACAGTGATGCCGACGTTGTTATCAAGTCCAACAGCGAGGTGATTCGCGATACCTGGCTGAACGACATCACCGCGGCGGCCGGTTTGCTAGCCAAGCTTGCGCCCATCGCCGCGCCGGTCGCCGGCGCTGCAATACTCACCGGGTTGACCGAGCTGACCTTAGGCGCAGAAAAAACCTCGTCCGGCGACACTGAAGCGGAACGCAACGACGGAGCTTCCAAGGCATTCGACGGTTTGCTGAATACGCTGTTCTCGGTCGGGGCAAGTACAGCCCCGGAAGACCCTTTTGCACGCCCTCCCGAAACAGAATTACCATCCGGGAAGCTGACTGCGCCGCCCGAACCTTCTGAAATAGAGGCCCCCCAACCTGGGCCGTCCTCCGGTAACCGTCTCGTAGTCAACAAACCTGTGCCCCTACCGAAATCCCAGTCACTCATCCACTTGGCGCAACATGCCATACCCAACGGTGAGGAATTGATAAAAAATGCCACGCGTGACGCACTGGGGGTGTATCGAATGACCGACGCCACTGGGGCATTCCGCCAATTCGTGCGCCTTACCGATGAAACCGGGACCAGCGGGGTATTTGAGATATCCGGTCGCTACCGATCAGGCGATACCTTTGCCAAAATCATTAACCACGAGGGTGCGGGACTGGTGGTAGTCACACCCGGTCGTGGTGGCGAATGGGCGCGAGCGCCGGGAGATGGCGGCGTTCGACTTTGGCCATGGCAGCGCTCAGCATCGTTAACGCCCAGTGAACGCCTTAGACCGGAGTTCTCAGACCTGTTCGCCGAGGTGGATGGGCGAGCGGTCAAGCAGGCTAAGGTATTCGACGAACTGTTGAACGTTGATGAGGCAAAACCCTACACGGTGTCCACAAGTGGCTATGAAGAAAATGGCGTCTTGAGAAGAAAGTTAAATATTTCCTGGTCGGCCGCAAAAGAGCAGTTTGAACTGCTGGAATCAGAAAGGGCGAGGCCAATACCCGACAGCACCAGTCTCTATTCGCATAATTTCACTCTTGATATCAATCGCGCCAACTATATGGTGACTCGCTATACGGAAAACGGAGAGCTTCATTTCAAGCTCAACGCCGGCGGGGACTCAACCGAAAGTATCCAACAGAACAGGCTGAAACAGTTCGAGAACGCGATTCCCGATGCAAGCCTGCGCGCGCGTATTTCCGAGATCGCCCATCAAGGATCGTCGGGGCCCGCCAATTCTGAGTTGCTGAACGCCTTGAAAGAAGGCTACAGCCCGAAAGTCAGTAACGCCTCCTATTTTATTAACTATGACCCTGTCAAAAACGAAGCCCAAGTCAACGTCGTCGCCAAGTGGCACTTGAATGACTTAAGGGGTGACGAGATGAAGCTTATTCCGGATATGGAAATGACCAGCACCCGCCATTTCAACATCAGCTTGGGTAACGAAGTGTCGGATAACCCTTACATCATCGAAGAGGTGACACCCACACTGTTGACTGCCTCGGTGCCAGAACCCTCTGGCCAATAAATCCAAACGCTTGTCTCTACCTGAACACTCAGAACGCCGGTAACCTCGGTGACCGCCGCTTTCTTTTGGGCCGCTTTTATATAGGGCCGCCATTTCAGGGGACTCCATGGAAAGAATCACCTTAAAACCGTTGCTCCTTGCCGCAGGCCTTCTGGCCTTTATGCCAATGGCCCACGCTGCCAGCACCTTGGTTTACTGCTCCGAAGCCAGCCCCGCCGGTTTCGACCCCAGCCAGTACACCAGCGGCACCGATTTCGATGCGTCAGCCGAAACCGTGTTCAACCGCTTGACCCAATTCAAGCGTGGCGGCACCGAAGTCGAACCTGGCCTGGCAACCCGCTGGGATGTCTCCAAAGATGGCCTGACCTACACCTTCCATCTGCGCGATGGCGTCAAGTTCCACACCACTGACTACTTCACGCCAACCCGCGATTTCAACGCGGATGACGTGCTGTTCACCTTCAACCGCCTGCTGGATGCCGACAGCCCGTTCCGCAAAGCCTACCCGTCCGAGTCGCCTTACTTCACCGACATGGGGTTGAACACCACGATCAAAACCGTGGAAAAAATTGACCACCACACCGTGCGGTTCAACCTGAATAACGTCGATGCCTCGTTCGTGCAGAACCTGGCCATGAGTTTTGCTTCGGTGCAATCGGCCGAATACGCAGCCCAGCTGTTGAAAGAGGGCAAGGCTGAAAGCATCAACCAGAAGCCCGTGGGCACCGGGCCGTTTGTGTTCAAGCGCTACCAGAAAGACTCACAGATCCGTTACGTCGCCAACAAACAGTATTGGAAGCCCGAGGATGTGAAACTCGACAACCTGGTGTTCGCCATCACCCCTGACGCCGCCTCGCGTTTGCAGAAGCTCAAAGCCGGCGAATGCCAGGTCAGCGGTTACCCGCGCCCCGCCGACATCGATGTGATGAAACAGGACCCGAACCTTCGGGTACTGCAACAAGCCGGCTTCAACCTGGGCTTTCTGGCCTATAACGTGACCCACCCGCCACTGGATCAACTCAAGGTGCGCCAAGCCTTGGACATGGCCATCGACAAGCCGGCGATTATCAAGGCCGTGTATCAAAGCGCCGGGCAATTGGCACAGAACGCGCTGCCACCGGCGCAGTGGTCTTATGACCCCACTATCAAGGACGCACCATACGACCCGACCAAGGCGAGGGCGCTACTAAAAGAAGCAGGGGTTGCACCAGGTACCACCATCAATCTGTGGGCGATGACCGTACAACGCGCCTCCAACCCCAATGCGCGAATGTCGGCGCAGATGATCCAGCAGGATTGGGAGAACGTTGGTATCAAAGCCAATATCGTCAGCTATGAGTGGGGCGAGTACATTAAGCGCGCCAAGAATGGCGAGCACGATGCGATGATTTACGGCTGGACCGGCGACAACGGCGACCCGGATAACTGGCTTGGCGTGCTCTACAGTTGTGCCGCGGTCAAAGGCAGCAACTACGCCAAATGGTGTAACCCGGCTTACGACACGCTCGTGCAGCAAGCCAAGGTCAGCAGCGACCGCGAACAGCGCATCAAGTGGTATCAACAGGCGCAGAAAATCCTTAAGGAACAAGTACCTATAACGCCTATCGCAAACTCGACGGTTTTTCAGCCTATTCGAAAAGAAGTTAAGGACTTCAAGATCAGTCCGTTTGGCCTCACGCCGTTTTATGGTGTGAGTCTAGATAAGTAACAGCTACGCCCCAACCGAGTGCGCCAGACGGCTCGGTTGGACTTTTTTGGTGCGCTAGATGCACCGAAAAAACCCTCTATATATATGCATTTATGTACAAACTTTCATAAATGCGACATTCCTGTACGTTCGTACCACAGTTTGACGCTCGTGGCGGCTCAGCATCTTGCAATGGGTATGGCCCCTGCATAAGTATCCGCAGGCCGACTCACGAGGTCGCCCTCACCACCAAAAATGACAACAAATCATGAGGCCAACATGCTTAAACACGCAGTCATTCCGCTTTTAGTGAGCGCCGGCCTTATGGCCGCAGCCCCTTTCGCCCAAGCGGCGACTAACCTGGTGTTCTGCTCCGAAGGGAGCCCGGCCGGTTTTGACCCAGGCCAGTACACCACCGGAACAGACTTCGATGCTTCAGCCGAAACCATGTTCAACCGTCTGACCCAGTTCGAACGCGGCGGCACCGCTGTGATTCCTGGGCTAGCCACCCGTTGGGACGTGTCCCCGGATGGCCTGACGTACACCTTCCACTTGCGTGACGGTGTCAAATTCCACACCACCTCGTACTTCAAGCCGACCCGTACCTTCAATGCCGATGACGTGCTGTTCACGTTCAACCGCATGATCAACAAGGACGATCCGTTCCGCAAAGCCTACCCCACCGAGTTCCCGTACTTCACGGACATGGGGATGGACACCAACATCAAGAACATCGAGAAAGTCGATGACCACACCGTCAAGTTCACCCTTGGCACCGTGGACGCTGCTTTCATCCAGAACCTGGCGATGAGCTTCGCTTCGATCCAGTCGGCTGAATACGCCGCCCAACTGTTGAAAGAAGGCAAGGCACAAGACATCAACCAGAAGCCAATCGGCACTGGCCCGTTCGTGTTCAAGAGCTACCAGAAAGATTCCAACATCCGTTACACCGGCAACAAGGATTACTGGAAGCCTGAAGATGTGAAGATCGACAACCTGATCTTCGCCATCACCACCGACCCGTCGGTGCGTATCCAGAAGCTGAAGAAAAACGAATGCCAGGTGACCCTGTTCCCACGTCCAGCCGACCTCAAGGCGCTGGGTGAAGACAAGGACTTGAAACTGCCGCACCAAGCCGGTTTCAACCTGGGCTACATCGCCTACAACGTGATGCCGGTGCTCAAAGGCCAAACCGCGCCTAACCCACTGTCGGACATCCGCGTGCGTGAAGCCCTGGACATGTCGGTGAACAAGCAGCAGATCATCGACTCCGTGTACCAGGGTGCCGGCCAACTGGCCGTCAACGCCATGCCGCCGACCCAATGGTCCTACGACACCACCATCAAGGATGCCCCGCATGATGTGAGCAAAGCCAAGGCTTTGCTCAAGGAAGCGGGCGTCAAGGAAGGCACCGAAATCACCCTGTGGGCGATGCCGGTTCAGCGTCCGTACAACCCGAACGCCAAGCTGATGGCTGAGATGCTGCAGAACGACTGGAAACAGATCGGCCTGAAGGTCAACATCGTCAGCTACGAGTGGGGCGAGTACATCAAGCGTTCCAAAGGCGGCGAGAACCAGGCCATGATCATTGGCTGGAGCGGCGACAATGGTGACCCGGACAACTGGCTGAACGTGCTGTTCGGCTGCGACTCGCTGGCCGGTAACAACTTCTCCAAATGGTGTGACAAGAAATTCGACGGTATCGTGAAAGAAGCCAAGGCTACGTCGGATGTCGCCAAACGCACCGAGCTGTATAAGCAGGCGCAACATATCCTCAAAGATGCAGTCCCGATGACACCTATCGCGCACTCGACGGTGTATCAACCCATGCGCAACACCGTGCAGGACTTCAAAATCAGCCCATTCGGCTTGAACTCCTTCTATGGCGTGAGCGTAAGCGGCAAGTAAGGATTAATAACGGCGACGTTTCACAACGTCGCCGTTATTGCATCCGCCTAGACCGTAGGAAACAGGCCACGACCGCCGTCATTGCGTCTTACAGCAATGAGCCGCGACGTATAGCTCCGTTACCTACAAGGTCAATCCGTATTGGCGCATTTACTGCGAAGTCCGCGACCCATAACGTCGTAGGACAGCAGAAGCACCAATCACGGAAAGGCACTTGCTGTGTGTGGGATCAGTGATGTCTCCCAGGCAGAAGCCTGGGTGATTGCTCGCTGATAACAACAACAAACAAGGATCGGGATCGTCATGCGCCATACCACCGTTCTATCCGCAATTTTTGGCACCAGCTTGCTGGCTGTGGCCACGATGGGCCAAGCCGCCGACAAGAAGAGCCTGGTGTTCTGCTCTGAAGGCAGCCCGGCCGGGTTTGACACCGCGCAATACACCACCGCCACCGATAACGATGCGGCCGAGCCGCTGTATAACCGCTTGGTCGAGTTCGAAAAGGGCGCGACCAACGTGGTGCCTGGGCTGGCAACCAAGTGGGATATTTCCGAAGACGGCCTGACTTACACCTTCCACCTGAGGGAGGGAGTGAAGTTCCACAGCAACAAGGAGTTCAAGCCGACGCGCGACTTCAACGCCGACGACGTGCTGTTCACCTTCAACCGGATGCTTGACCCCGAGCACCCGTTTCGCAAGGCCTACCCCACCGAGTTCCCGTACTTCAACGGGATGAGCCTGAACAAGAACATTGCCAAGGTCGAGAAAACCGACCCGCACACCGTGGTGATGACCTTAAATTCGGTCGACGCTGCGTTCGTACAAAACATCGCCATGAGCTTTGCCTCGATTCTGTCGGCCGAATACGCCGAGCAGTTGCTTAAAGAAGGCAAACCCAGCGACATCAACCAGAAGCCGATCGGCACTGGCCCGTTTGTCTTCCAGCGCTACCAGAAAGACTCGCAGATTCGATATTTGGGCAACAAACAGTACTGGGACCCGAGTCGGGTCAAGCTCGATCAACTGATCTTCGCCATCAACACCGACGCATCGGTGCGGGTGCAGAAGCTCAAGGCCGGTGAATGCCAGATCACCCTGCACCCACGCCCGGCCGACGTCGACGCCCTCAAGGCCGACCCGAACCTGCAACTGCTGACGAAGCCAGGCTTCAACCTCGGCTACATCGCCTACAACGTGCGCCATAAACCTTTCGACCAGCTCGAAGTGCGCCAGGCGTTGGACATGGCAGTGAACAAACAAAGCATCCTGAATGCCGTGTACCAGGGCGCTGGCCAACTGGCGGTTAACGCCATGCCGCCGACCCAGTGGTCCTACGACGACACCATCAAAGACGCCGCCTACAACCCGGAAAAAGCCAAGGAATTGCTCAAGGCTGCCGGCGTGAAGGAAGGCACCGAGATCACCCTGTGGGCGATGCCGGTGCAACGGCCGTACAACCCCAACGCCAAGTTGATGGCCGAGATGCTGCAAAGCGACTGGGCCAAGATCGGCCTCAAGGTCAAGATCGTCAGCTATGAGTGGGGCGAATACATCAAGCGCACCAAAAACGGTGAGCACGATGTCAGCCTGATCGGTTGGACCGGCGACAACGGTGACCCGGACAACTGGCTGGGCACGCTTTACAGCTGCGACGCCATCGGCGGGAACAACTACTCCATGTGGTGTGACCCGGCGTACGACAAGCTGGTCAAGCAAGCCAAGGTCGTCACCGACCGCGAACAAAGGACTGTTCTGTACAAACAGGCGCAGCAACTGCTCAAGCAGCAGGTGCCGATCACGCCAGTCGCCCACTCGACGGTCAACCAGCCGTTAAGCGCCAAAGTCGAAGGGTTCAAAGTCAGCCCCTTCGGCCGCAACGTGTTCTCGGGCGTCAGTATCACCCCATAAGAAAATAACCGGATTGCAGGGAGCGACGTTGGCTCCCAGGTAAACGTGCAGCCTTTTGTTGGGAAACTTCCTACGGCAAACGTTTGCAAGGCTTGAACGAGTTACACACCCAATAGCCGGTTCACCTAAAAAGACCGGCATTAAAAAGAGAACCAAAGGAGCTTCACCCATGAAACTGAGCAGCAAAGCGCTTCTGGCCCTGGCCATCAGCAGCATCACGGCAACCGCCTTCGCTGAACCCACCAGCCAGGAATTCGTTCCTACCACACTGGCCGGCACCAGCGCCCAAAGCGAGGCCAAAGGCTTTATCGACGGTCAAAGCCTGGGTGGTACTACCCGTAACTGGTTCTCCAGCGAGCGTAAATTCCGTGGCCAGCGCTTCTCTTATAAGAAGCACGGCGTGAAAGAAACCGACGCCAACCGGACGAACTGGCTGCAAGGCACCATCCTTAACTACTCCTCAGGCTTCACCCAAGGCACCGTGGGCGTGGCGACCGAAGTGGCGGCTTACAACGTTGTGGCCCTGGACCGCAGCAAGCGTGACATCAAGGGCGGTTCCAACCGTACGCTGGCTGACTCCGACGGCGATGCCGTAGGCCAGTGGAGCAAACTGGGCCTGGCCAACGTCAAGTTCCGTGTCTCGAACACCACCTTGACCGCCGGTCGCCAGAACTTCAGCAGCGGCATTGTCGACACCATCGGCAACCGTGCGCTGCCTTCGAGCTTTGAAGGTGTGTCGTTCGACAGCCAGGAATTCAGCAACCTGTCGTTCCAGGGCGGTATCTTTGATCGCGTGTCGCCACGTACCGAGCAGAGCCTGTCGAAATTCCGCTCCGAGTACGGCAACGGCCAGGAAACCGACAAGGTCAAAACCCTGGGCTTCAACTACCAGCCGTTCAAGAGCCTGAAAACCAGCGTTTTTGCCGCTAACGTCGAAGACTTCTGGAATCAGTACTACTTCGGCGCTACCCACGAACTGGGTGATGCTCAGACGCTGGCCCTGACGACCGGCCTGAACTACTACAAAACGACCGATACCGGTAGCAAGAAGATGGGCAAGATCGACAACGACACCTACTCGTTGTCTCTGGGCCTGACTCACCAGGCCCATAGCCTGACCTTCGCCTACCAGGCCGTTAACGGTGACGAATACTTCGACTACCTGCACGAAACCAACGGCATCTATCTGGCCAACTCCCTGACGTCCGACTTTAACAGCCCGAACGAGAAATCCTTCCAGGTTGCCTATGGCCTGAATATGGCTGAATACGGTGTGCCAGGCTTGAAATT
Organism: Pseudomonas sp. 1152_12; assembly: GCF_052850675.1. NCBI lineage: Bacteria > Pseudomonadati > Pseudomonadota > Gammaproteobacteria > Pseudomonadales > Pseudomonadaceae > Pseudomonas > Pseudomonas sp. 1152_12. Next base: position 175,012 of record NZ_VXCW01000007.1, read on the forward strand.
CAACGTTTACTCGGCTCGCGGCTGGGGCATTGACGGTACTCACTACACTGGCACCGCCTACGGCGAATCGGGTGTAGCCCGAAGCGACCTGCGCCTGATGAACGGTGAGACCCACCAGGAATACGGTGTTGGTGCGACATACGCCCTGCAAAGCGGTCCGCTTAAAGCCAGCACCATTCGTGGTACCTACGTGACTCACCGCGCCAGCGCCCAACAGGCTGACGGCAACATCCGTGAGTTCCGCCTGGTCACTACCATCCCGTTCAACATCCTTTAATTAGCGCCAGGTAGACGGCGGGTTCATGACGAACCCGCCGTCTACGCTTGTCTGGTTCAATCGATTGCAGAGGGCTCTGAATGAAAATGCTCCCGCTACAAGCTGCCATTGCCGCTGCGCTGTTGAGCGTTGCGATCGGCGTTTCAGCCAAACCGCTGGTGGTCTGCACCGAAGCCAGCCCGGAAGGTTTTGACCCGGTTCTGTACACCACCGCAGTAACCGCCGACGCCGCCGCTGAAACCATGTTCAACCGCCTGGTGGACTTCAAGCCCGGCACCACCGAAGTTGTACCGGCACTGGCCAAGGCCCTGCCCGAGATCAGCGCTGATGGCCTGACCTACACCTTCCACCTGCGTGACGACGTAAAGTTCCACACCACCGACTACTTCAAACCCACGCGCAACATGAATGCCGACGACGTGCTTTGGAGTTTCCAGCGCCAGCTGGACCCGAACCACCCTTGGCATAACAAGTCCGCTGTGGGCTACCCGTACTTTGAAAGCATGGGCTTCAAGGAACTGCTCAAGAGCGTAACGAAGACCGACGACCATACCGTTGTCTTCACCCTGACCCGTCCTGAAGCACCGTTCCTGGCCGACCTGGCCATGGCGTTTTCCTCGATCCATTCCGCCGAATACGCCGACCAGTTGCTCAAGTCCGGCAAGACCGATGACCTGAACGCCAAGCCGATCGGCACCGGCCCGTTCATCTTCACCCGCTACGCCAAGGACGCCCAAGTGCGCTTCAAGGCCAACCCGGATTACTTCCGTGGCAAGCCACCGGCTGACCCGTTGATCCTGGCCATCACTACAGACAGCAACGTGCGCCTGCAAAAGCTCAAGGCCAACGAATGCCAGATCGCGCTGTATCCCAAGCCCGATGACGTGCCGAGCGCCAAGGCTGATCCAAACCTGAAAGTCGCGGAACTGGCGGCCATGACCACCAGCTACACCGCCATGAACACCACCCACAAGTACATGAGCGACGCCCGGGTGCGTCACGCGATCAACATCGCGTTCGACAAGAAAGGCTACAACGAATCCCTGTACGGCAAAGGCAACTCCATCGATGCCACGGGCCCATACCCGCCAACCCTGCTGGGCTTCAGCGACAAGCTGAAAAACCCGCCGCGTGACCTGGACAAGGCTCGCGCCCTGCTCAAGGAAGCCGGCGTACCGGAAGGCACCGAGTTCACCCTGTTCACCCGTAACGGCGGCGGCCCGACTAACCCCAACCCAATGCTCGGCGCCCAGCGCATGCAGGCGGATTTGGCGCAGATTGGCCTGAAGGTCAATATCAAAGTCATGGAATGGGGCGAAATGCTCAAGCGCGCTAAAAACGGCGAGCACGACATGGTTTCCGCTGGCTGGGCAGGCGATAACGGCGACCCGGATAACTTCCTCACGCCGAACTTGAGTTGCGACGCAGCGAAAAACGGCGAAAACTACGCCCGCTGGTGTAACAAAGAGTTTCAAGACTTGATCGACAAGGCACGCGCTATCGCTGAACCCGCCCAGCGCGCTGCACTCTATGAACAAGCTCTGGAGGTTTTCGAGAAGGACCAACCATGGATTCCCATGGCTTACCCGAAAATGTTCACCGCCATGCGCAAGAACGTCGAAGGCTTTACCCAAAGCCCTCTGACTACCAATAACTTCGCCACCACCCAGGTGAAGTAATAAGAGAAGACGCTCGGCACCGTCGACATTGACGGTGCCGGACCTGCCTAACCGGCTGATTGAGGTACACAACAAGATGTTTAGTTTTATTGCCCGCCGATTGGGGTTATTGATCCCCACGTTTTTCGGCATCACGTTGCTGACGTTTGCGTTGATTCGCATGATTCCCGGCGACCCCGTAGAAGTCATGATGGGCGAACGCCGTGTCGACCCCGAGATGCACGCACAGGCAATGGAACGCCTTGGCCTGAACAAGCCACTCTATGCGCAATACTTTGACTATGTAGGCAAGCTCGCCCACGGCGACCTCGGCGAATCCCTGCGCACGCGCACCAGCGTGTGGACCGAATTCACCGCCCTCTTCCCTGCGACCCTGGAACTGTCCATGGCCGCCCTGTTGTTCGCCGGTATCCTGGGCCTGTTGGCCGGGGTGATCGCGGCCCTTAAACGAGGATCCCTGTTCGACCATGGGGTGATGGGCATCTCCCTTGCGGGATATTCGATGCCGATCTTCTGGTGGGGCCTGATCCTGATCATGTTCTTCTCGGTAAGCCTGGGCTGGACCCCGGTTTCCGGGCGTATCGACCTGCTCTACGACATCGCGCCGCGTACCGGTTTCATGCTAATCGACACGCTGCTGGCTGACGAGCCAGACGCGTTCTTCGACGCCCTGCACCACCTGATCCTGCCGGCCATCGTGCTCGGCACCATCCCGCTGGCCGTTATCGCGCGGATGACCCGTTCGTCGATGCTCGAAGTACTGCGTGAAGACTACATTCGCACCGCCAAGGCCAAAGGCCTGTCGCCAGCGCGCGTGGTGTTCGTGCACGGCCTGCGTAACGCGCTGATCCCGGTACTGACCGTGGTCGGCCTGCAAGTCGGCACCCTGCTGGCCGGTGCGGTACTGACCGAAACCATCTTCTCGTGGCCTGGCATCGGCAAATGGCTGATTGAAGCCATTGGCGCGCGGGACTACCCGGTGGTGCAAAACGGCATCTTGCTGATCGCCTGCCTGGTGATCCTGGTGAACTTCGTGGTGGATATCCTCTACGGCTTCGCCAACCCACGCATCCGTCACCAGCGCTGAGATCATGACCATGACCACACCTACTCAAGTGTCAGCAGTCGATCAAAGCCTGCTGTATCCGTCCCCGTACAAAGAATTCTGGCAAGCTTTTTCCAAGAACAAAGGCGCAGTTGCTGGCCTGCTGTTCATGTTGCTGATCGTGTTCTGCGCGATCTTCGCCCCGTGGGTTGCGCCGCATAACCCGAGTGAGCAATACCGCGACTTCCTGCTCACCCCACCGGTCTGGCTGGAAGGCGGGCAGATGCAGTTCCTGCTCGGCACCGATGAACTGGGCCGTGACCTGCTCTCGCGCCTGATCCAAGGCTCGCGCCTGTCACTGCTGATCGGTTTGTCGTCGGTGGTGATGTCGTTGATTCCGGGCATCCTGCTGGGTCTGTTCGCCGGGTTCTTCCCGCGCCTGCTTGGCCCAACCATCATGCGCTTGATGGACATCATGCTGGCCCTGCCGTCGCTGCTGCTGGCTGTGGCCATTGTCGCGATCCTCGGCCCTGGCCTGATCAACACCGTGATCGCCATCGCCATCGTGTCGTTGCCATCTTATGTGCGTCTGACCCGTGCTGCAGTGATGGGCGAACTCAACCGCGACTACGTGACAGCCGCCCGCCTCGCCGGCGCCGGCCTGCCACGCCTGATGTTCATCACCGTGCTGCCTAACTGTATGGCGCCGCTGATCGTGCAGGCCACCTTGAGCTTCTCGTCAGCGATTCTCGATGCCGCGGCCCTGGGCTTCCTCGGCCTTGGCGTACAGCCACCAACCCCTGAATGGGGCACCATGCTGGCTTCGGCCCGTGACTACATCGAACGCGCCTGGTGGGTGGTGAGCTTGCCTGGTTTGACCATTTTGCTCAGCGTGCTGGCAATCAACTTGATGGGTGACGGCCTGCGCGATGCGCTGGACCCGAAACTCAAGAACGCCGCCTGAGGAGATTCCCATGTCACTGTTAGAAATCAAGAATCTCAACGTCCGCTTCGGCGACAAGACCGCCGTGCCGGTGGTCGATGGCCTCGACATTTCCGTCGACAAAGGCGAAGTCCTGGCGATCGTTGGCGAGTCGGGCTCGGGTAAATCCGTGACCATGATGGCGCTGATGGGCCTGATCGAGCACCCCGGCATCGTCACCGCCGACGCGCTGAACTTTGACGGCAAGGACATGCTCAAGCTGAGCAACCGCCAACGCCGTCAGATCGTCGGCAAGGACTTGGCGATGGTGTTCCAAGACCCGATGACCGCGCTGAACCCCAGCTACACCGTGGGTTTCCAGATTGAAGAAGTGCTGCGCCTGCACCTGAAAATGTCCGGCAAGCAAGCACGCAAACGCGCCATCGAACTGCTCGAAAAAGTTGAAATCCCGGGCGCCGCCAGCCGTATGGACGCCTATCCGCACCAACTCTCCGGTGGTATGAGCCAGCGTGTGGCCATCGCCATGGCAATTGCCGGCGAGCCAAAACTGCTGATCGCCGATGAACCGACCACGGCCTTGGACGTGACCATCCAGGCGCAGATCATGGAACTGCTGCTGGCCCTGCAGAAAGAGCAGAACATGGGCTTGGTGCTGATCACTCACGACTTGGCAGTCGTGGCCGAAACCGCCCAGCGCGTGTGCGTGATGTACGCTGGCCAAGCCGTTGAAGTCGGTCAGGTGCCGCAGTTGTTCGACATTCCGGCGCACCCATACAGCGAAGCGCTGCTCAAGGCAATCCCCGAGCACAGCCTTGGCGCCGCGCGCCTGGCTACGTTGCCGGGTATCGTACCTGGGCGCTATGACCGCCCACAGGGTTGCCTGCTGTCGCCGCGCTGCCCGTATGTGCAGGAATCCTGCCGTGCCCAGCGCCCCGGCCTTGACCCGAAAAGCAACAGCCTCGCGCGCTGCTTCTACCCCTTGAACCAGGAGGTGGCGTAATGGCCGTCGTTCTTACCGCCCGCGACCTCACCCGTCACTACGAAGTGTCCCGTGGCCTGTTCAAGGGCCACGCACTGGTACGCGCGCTTAATGGTGTGTCGTTCGAGCTGGAAGCCGGCAAGACCCTCGCCGTGGTAGGCGAATCAGGTTGCGGCAAGTCCACCTTGGCTCGTGCGCTGACGCTGATCGAAGAACCGTCGTCTGGCTCCTTGAAAATCGCCGGCCAGGAAGTTGCCGGCGCCGACAAGGCCCAGCGCAAGCAATTGCGCAAAGACGTGCAGATGGTGTTCCAAAGCCCCTACGCCTCGTTGAACCCGCGCCAGAAGGTCGGTGACCAGCTCGGCGAGCCGCTGTTGATCAACACCAACCTGTCCGCCGCCGAACGCCGCGAAAAAGTCCAGGCGATGATGAAGCAAGTGGGCCTGCGCCCTGAGCATTATCAGCGCTACCCGCACATGTTCTCCGGCGGCCAGCGCCAGCGCATCGCCCTGGCTCGCGCGATGATGCTGCAACCTAAAGTGCTGGTGGCGGATGAGCCAACATCCGCACTCGACGTGTCGATCCAGGCCCAGGTGCTGAACCTGTTCATGGACCTGCAGCAGGAATTCAACACCGCCTATGTGTTCATCTCCCACAACCTGGCGGTGGTGCAACACGTCGCCGATGATGTGATGGTGATGTACCTCGGCCGCCCAGTAGAAGTCGGCCCCAAGGAAGACATCTACGCGCGCCCGCTGCACCCGTACACCCAGGCGCTGCTGTCGGCCACCCCGACCATCCACCCGGACCCGAACAAGCCAAAGATCAAGATTGTCGGCGAACTGCCCAACCCGCTGAACCCACCGCCTGGCTGCGCTTTCCACAAGCGTTGCCCGTATGCCACGGCGCGGTGCAGCAGTGAGGAGCCGCAGTTGCGAGCGTTGGATAACCGTCAGGTGGCTTGTCACTACGCGGAGCAGTTTGTGGCTTGACGCCGAAATAAAAATGCCCCGGCAGTTCAATCCGGGGCATTGCTTGAGTTCTACAGCCCTTCCCATCAGGTTGCGCATCAGCCTGGCGGGAGGGGCTTTCTTTTTTGCGCGCTCATCAACAGTTTTCTATTACTAATACCCGCTAGGTATTCGAAAGCAATCTAACAACCTGTCAGTTCTCACAGTAGTCAGCCACACCTGTATGCATTTTCATGGGCTCTCAAACTTTATCCAACGGACGGGTAATCGCTCATGACAACGTTCACTGTTTTTTTCTGCGGCACCGGCTCAACTAAATTCGATGATAGCAACGCCAATTATTGGAACGGCGAACTCATCTCCACACTGGCGCAAAACACCCAAAGCTTGAGTAAAGAGTTTGCCGAGTGGATCGTTATCGACGGCCCCGGCAGCGGTAACTTGCAAGCCGATGAGATGTTTACAGAGTCAGGCAATTACCATCAACTCAAGGGGACAGCCTTGGGGTCGGGCTGGGAAGAAAACGTTATTCACGCCGCCAACATCATGAAGGGCACGTTTACCTGGCAACGAGAGAAACTGACCGAGGAAAACTACAACCAACTGCAGAAGGCCGGCGTGCCCATTGAAGAGGTCAAGATCACCGGCAGTTGGTACTGGCGCACCTACGATTACGGTACGCGCAAAGTCACGCAACAAGCGCTGCAAGAGCAGATCATCAAGACCTTTCGTAAAGACGGCATCATTCCGACCCAAGTAAATCTGGTCGGTTGGAGCCGTGGCGGCATCAGCTGCCATATGCTCGCCAATGCCATGTTGAATGACAGCGCCTTAAAGACAGTACCCGTCAACATCTTCGCCGTCGACCCTGTTCCTGGGCTCCTGAACTTCCAGGATAGCCGGGTAAAGCTGGGTAGCAACGTTAAAGAGTACGTGGCTTTTTATGCTAGAGATGAGCGCTCACTGGGCTTCGCGTGTGTGGTGCCTGAATGTGATAAAACCACCAAAGTTCATATCTACCCCATGCCCGGCCGCCATGCGACCTTAGTCGGCAATGCTGCCGCCAATGGCAATCAAGGTGCAAAGCTCTATGCAGAACCAGGCCAACTTGTCCGCCACTTTGCAGAGGTGTGCCTGACGCGTTGGGGTGTGCGCCTGGAAAAGAAACTTAATCTCTCGTCAGCACAAATTAATGAACAGCTCGCCAAGATAAAAGATGACATGGGCGGGTATGTAAAAATGCGCAGCACGGTGTACACCACCAGTACGCAAACTGCAGGTGAGCGCAGTATTAACCAGGGCAGCAAGGATATTAAATTTACCGCGGCTACCCGTGCCGACTATAGCCCGGAGGCGGGGCTTTCAATCGAACATATCCTGAGCAGCGACTACTTTAAAGATATAGGCTAATCGCCATAGTGAGTGTTCTACAGCCCCTCCCTCCGGACGGTACACACGTAGGGTGGAAGGGGCTTTTTTATCACTCAGGTATCGCTGTCGCCTTCGGTGTCATCGTCGCCTGGCGGAGCTTGCTGGTCATCATAATCCTTGGAGCCGCCCTGATCTTCATCACCGGGCTCTGCCTCGCTCTTAGCCAGTTGCAAACCACCGGTCTGCACCGTCTTCGCAGCCACAAACCCTGCCTGGCTGCTCTGCACCGGGTTATGCGCCCACGCCGCCGACATTCCCAGAGACATCAGCACCAACATTTTTATCAACAGCACTACTCGTTGAAAAATACTCATGGTCGATTTCCGTCCAGTCAGTAGATGAATCCGCACGGCGCCGGTTTACCGTCGCCTGGCGAGAAGCGAGTCCCAATGCGGGGGGTTGCGCCAGGCCTCAGGTGTCGCCGTCGTCATAGGTTTCGCTGTCCTCACCTTCGTTATAGGGGTTTTCCGCATCCTCCTTGGGCGCGGGCTGGGCTTGGGGTTGCCAACTGCCGGAGTTGACCTCGTTCTGCTTTTTCTTGGTCACCGGGCCGGTGTCTTTCCACTGTGGCGTGCCTGCATCGGCCAGCACCGGTATGTGTGCCAGCCCTAGGGCCGCCAATAGCATCACGCGGATAGCGCGTTGAGTTATACGCACACAGGTCTCCTATTCCATCGACAAGTGGGTGACGTATTCGAAACGCTAGACCGGATACACGGTTCTCGCCAACTTCTCGCCACACGGCGATCAGAATAGGGGGCCTTGAAAACGGGCTAAGCACGGCCTTGTTCCAACGACATCGAGGACAATCCTATGCTGATGTCGAGAAGGAATACTGCCCCTTGAAATAACTTACAGACCTCGTTCGACACGTCTGAAATTTGCAACATCATCGCACTGTATATTGCTCAATTCAAAGCAGACGAATAGAGTTTTGACTTCTTCACTGGAGTCGGAAAACCCAATATGAAGTATCGCCCTATATCTCGCTCACTTGAAAGGTTATTAAAGGATATCTATGAGGATAGCGATGTTTCTCTGATTGAGTTCAAGAAACTCCAAGCAGAGTCGGACCGGCGCTGGGAGGGCGTGATTGAAAGATTTGGTAATGACAGCACACTTGTCGCCTTTCAAAGCGCCATGGACGTTACCCTACATTTACTGTACCTCAGCGTAGATCATATTAAAAATCTAGAGCTCAGTGACTTTAACGAAGCGATGGTAAAGGATGCTGTGATTGCGCAAATTGAAACGGCTCGCGCGGGCGCTGAACTGGCGCTGAAACAACTTCCCGCCGGGCCGAACGGCTTACAAACTTAACGTTCATTGGCAACCTGTTAAAAAGGGCTAAGCCATAAGGACTTCGCCCTTTTTTGTGCCGTTTGGACCTTAATGATGCTCATGCCCCCGGGGCATGTGCCATGCTCTTACCTAAACCCCGACCCGGTAAAAAATCTTACGTAAAAAAACTTTAAGCCATGACACAGTAAGACAGTTCTGAAATTTGTAAAAGTTCAACAGAATTTATTGCATCTATCGAATACCACGCACTAAAGTCCCGGCATCCATCCATTGCCGAGCTTACCAAAATGAAGCGAATTCTTACCCTACTTTCAGCCTTCATCGTCTTATTAAACATCACCGCCTGCGCAGGTTTGTACAACACCACCTACAATGACAACTGGGACTATTCCGAGCGAAATAAGGATGGGCAACTGTCAAGACAGGAATGGAGTATATATATGGATGACCGCTACGTTAAAACAGCCACAGAACGGGGTTACACCAATAAATCAGAGTTTGATGACGCCGCCTTCAAGACTGCAGACAAAGATACCAACGGTTTTATCTCACGCCCCGAATATGACCGCTTTGTCAATGAGGCAACGACCAACAGTTACTTCCCAATTAAAAGGTAGTCAGTTGAATGCTCGCCTGAGTCGTTCCAGCATTAGTCGCTGATACGAAACTCACCAAGAGGGGCCATACGAATCGTATGGCCCCTATCGTTTTTTAGTGATGCTCGCGGGTCGCGCGGAATTTCACATCCGGCCAGCGCTCTTCCATCAGCGCCAAGTTGACCCGCGTCGGCGCCAGGTAGGTCAGGTGACCACCGCCGTCCACCGCAAGGTTTTCCACAGCCTTGTTGGAGAACTCTTCCAACTTCTTCTTATCGCTGCAATCGATCCAGCGCGCGGAGTACACGGTGATCGGCTCGTAGGAGCACTCGACCTTGTATTCCTCTTTCAAGCGGCTGGCGACCACGTCGAACTGCAGCACACCGACGGCGCCGAGGATGATGTCGTTGCTGCGCTCGGGGAAGAACACCTGGGTGGCGCCCTCTTCCGCCAATTGCTGCAGGCCTTGGCGCAGTTGCTTGGACTTGAGCGGGTCACGCAAGCGCACGCGGCGGAACAGTTCCGGGGCGAAGTGCGGGATACCGGTAAAGCCCAGCACTTCGCCTTCGGTGAAGGTGTCACCGATCTGGATAGTGCCGTGGTTGTGCAGGCCGATGATGTCGCCGGCGTAGGCTTCTTCGAGCTGTTCGCGCTCGGAGGAGAAGAACGTCAGGGCGTCGCCGATGCGCACGTCCTTGCCGGTGCGCACGTGGCGCATCTTCATGCCTTTTTCGTATTTACCGGAGCAGATACGCATGAAGGCGATACGGTCGCGGTGTTTAGGGTCCATGTTTGCCTGGATCTTGAACACGAAACCGGTGAATTTCTCTTCGACCGGTTCCACCGTACGCTCGTTGGCGACGCGGGCCAGCGGCTTCGGCGCCCAGTTCACGACGGCATCGAGTACGTGGTCGACACCGAAGTTGCCCAGCGCAGTGCCGAAGAACACCGGCGTCAGTTGGCCGTCGAGGAATTCCTGCTGGTTGAACTCGTGGCAAGCGCCCTGCACCAGTTCCAGCTGATCAACGAAGCGGTCGTACTCGTCACCCAGGTGGGCGCGGGCTTCGTCGGAATCGAGCTTCTCGATGATCTTGACGTCGGTACGCTCGTGGCCGTGACCGGCGGTGTAGACAATGATGTAGTCGTCGGCCAGGTGGTACACGCCCTTGAAGTCGCGGTAGCAACCGATTGGCCAAGTGATCGGCGCAGCCTTGATCTTCAGGACCGCTTCAATTTCATCCAGCAGCTCGATCGGGTCGCGGATGTCGCGGTCGAGTTTGTTGATGAAGCTGACGATCGGCGTGTCGCGCAGGCGGCACACGTCCATCAGCGCGATGGTACGTGGCTCAACGCCTTTACCGCCGTCGAGGACCATCAAGGCCGAGTCCACTGCCGTCAATGTGCGATAGGTGTCTTCGGAGAAGTCTTCGTGGCCCGGCGTGTCGAGCAGGTTGACCATGTGGTCGCGATACGGGAACTGCATGACCGACGTGGTAATGGAAATACCCCGTTGTTTTTCCATTTCCATCCAGTCGGAGGTGGCATGGCGGTCGGATTTTCGGGATTTCACCGTGCCGGCCACCGCGATTGCCTTGCCCATCAGCAACAGCTTCTCGGTGATGGTGGTTTTACCGGCATCGGGGTGGGAAATAATGGCGAAAGTGCGGCGTTTCGCGACTTCGGCGGCCTGGTGGGTCATGGGAAATCGCCTAGCAGGTGAGTCAAAAAAGGGCGGCGAGTATAGCGCAAACCCAGGGAGCCAGACCACCGTTCACCCGATTGGGGGTGGCTAAATGCTGCCAAGTGTGGAACCTTTTAAAAGGTAGAGACGTCCACTCCCCTGCTATCGCACTCGGAACAGGGGCTGAAAAATCAGCAAGTTAGCCTGACGAGGCTGCGCTCATGGTTCGAACTCATACCGCCTTGCCGGTATAGGCGAGCTGCTTTTCGCGACCCCATTCAGAGGCAGCCAGAAATGGCATGCCGCAGAGAATTGTGTTCGCCGACAGAAGAAAAAAAGGAGTCCGCCTGTGGCTATTCGCTATGGCAAAGGGCTGATAGGAGGCGTGATCGTGGTCGCTCTCCTGGCCCTGCTGATCCACTGGATCGGCATTAACACGATCGAACTGTACCGCGACGATTTGTTGTTTTACCTGCAAGCACATCTGTTCCTCGTTCTAGTCTCCATGCTGGCTGCCCTCGTTGTAGGGATCCCTGCCGGTATCCTGCTCAGCCGACCGAACATGGTCGGGCGCGCAGAACGCTTCATGCAGATCTTCAACATCGGCAACACCGTCCCTCCCCTGGCCGTACTGGCCATCGCCCTCGGCGTCCTCGGCATCGGCAGCGGCCCGGCGATCTTCGCGCTGTTCCTCGCCTCCTTGCTGCCCATCGTGCGCAACACCTATGAAGGTCTGAAAAACGTGCAAGGCTCCCTCAAAGAAGCCGCCACCGGCATCGGCATGACGCCGCGCCAGGTGCTGTTTCGCGTGGAACTGCCGAACGCCGTGCCGATCATTATCGGCGGTGTGCGCGTGGCCCTGGCGATCAACGTCGGCACCGCACCGCTGGCCTTCCTGATTGGTGCCAACAGCCTGGGCAGCCTGATCTTCCCCGGCATCGCCCTGAACAATCATCCGCAGCTGCTGCTCGGTGCGGCATGTACCGCGTTGCTGGCATTGCTGCTCGACGGCCTGGTAACCATGGCCAGCCGCCTCTGGCTGGAACGCGGGCTGCGTGCGTCTTAAGGCTTGGCCCCGTCTTAGGCCTGAAAGAGGAACCAACATGAAAAAACTGACGTTGATATTGAGCTGCGTCCTGCTGCTGGCAGGTATTGCGCAAGCCGCTGAAAAACCGGTGATCCGCATCGGTGCCCGGGTGTTTACCGAACAGACGTTGCTCGCCGAAATCACGGCCCAGTACCTGCGCACCAAAGGCTATGACACCCGCGTGACCGGCGGTCTGGGTAGTAACCTGGCGCGCAGTGCCCAGGAAAGCGGGCAGCTGGATATGCTCTGGGAATACACCGGGGTGTCGCTGGTGAATTACAACCATGTGGACGAGAAACTCAGCAGCGAAGAGTCCTACGCACGGGTGAAAGAACTCGATGCAAAACGAGGCCTTGCCTGGCTGTCGCCGTCGAAATTCAGCAACACCTACGCGTTGGCGCTGCCAGAAAACGTGTCCAAGGAATTCCCTCAGATCAACAGCATCAGCGACCTGACCCAAGCCTTGGAGCAAACAAACAAAGGCACGCGCCTGGTGGCCCTGGACACCGAATTCGCCAACCGTTCCGATGGTATGGACGGCATGGTCAAGCTGTACGACATGAACCTGACCCGCGAAAACACACGCCAGATGGACGCCGGCCTGGTCTATACCGCGCTACGTAATGGCCAGGTGTTTGCCGGTTTGGTCTACACCACCGACGGTCGCCTAAGTGCCTTCAAATTGAAGCTGCTGGAAGACGACAAACATTACTTCCCGGACTACACCGCCGCCCCCGTGGTGCGCCAGGCTTACCTCGATGCTCACCCGCAACTGGCGGCTGACCTCAAGCCGTTGGCCGCGCTGTTCGACGATGAAACCATGCGTCAATTGAATGCGCGAGTCGACGTCGACCATGAAAGCCCGTCCGCTGTCGCCGCAGACTTCCTGCGCCAACATCCGCTCAACTGATAAGAGGAGAAGACATGGAATTCCTGAACGCCTTTTCCCATCTTGATTGGGCACTCGTACTGCACCTGACCTGGCAGCACATCACCTTGGTCGGTATTGCCGTGATCTTGGCGATTATCGTCGGCGTGCCCCTGGGCGTGTTGATGACCCGCTTCCCAACCCTGGCCGGTCCGCTGCAAGCCAGCGCCACGGTATTGCTGACCGTGCCATCCATCGCCCTGTTCGGCCTGCTGCTGCCGTTCTACTCCAGGTTCGGCCAGGGCCTGGGGCCGATGCCGGCGATTACCGCCGTGTTCCTCTACTCCCTGCTGCCGATCATGCGTAACACCTACCTCGCCCTCACGGGCGTGGAGCCTGGCATTCGCGAAGCCGCCAAAGGCATCGGCATGACCTTCGGCCAGCGCCTGCGCATGGTCGAGTTGCCCATCGCTGTACCGGTGATCCTCGCCGGCGTGCGCACCGCCGTGGTGATGAACATCGGCGTCATGACCATTGCCGCCACCATCGGCGCCGGTGGCCTGGGTGTACTTATTCTGGCTTCCATCAGCCGCAGCGACATGTCGATGCTGATCGTTGGCGCCGTGCTGGTCAGTCTCCTGGCCATCTTCGCCGACCTGCTTCTGCAATGGCTGCAACGCTCGCTGACTCCAAAAGGACTGCTCAAATGATCGAACTTCAAAACCTGACCAAGACTTTTCAAAGCAACGGCAAAACTGTGTCCGCCGTGAACGACGTAAGCCTGACCGTCAACGAAGGCGAGATTTGCGTATTCCTCGGCCCGTCGGGCTGCGGCAAGAGCACCACGCTGAAAATGATCAACCGCCTGATAAAGCCCACCTCGGGCAAGATCCTGATCAATGGCGAAGACACCACCGACCTGGATGAGGTGACCCTACGTCGCAACATCGGTTATGTGATCCAGCAGATCGGCCTGTTCCCGAACATGACCATCGAGGAAAACATCGTGGTGGTGCCCAAGCTGCTCGGTTGGGACAAGCAGAAATGCCACGACCGCGCCCGCGAATTGATGAGCATGATCAAGCTGGAACCCAAGCAGTACCTGCACCGTTACCCGCGTGAACTGTCGGGTGGCCAGCAACAGCGGATCGGTGTGATCCGCGCGTTGGCGGCCGATGCACCGTTGCTGCTGATGGACGAACCGTTCGGTGCGGTCGACCCGATCAACCGCGAGATGATCCAGAACGAGTTCTTCGAGATGCAACGCGCGCTGAACAAGACCGTAATCATGGTCAGCCACGACATCGACGAAGCCATCAAACTGGGCGACAAGATTGCGATCTTCCGCGCCGGCAAGCTGCTGCAGATCGACCATCCAGACACCTTGCTGGCGCATCCGGCTGACGAGTTCGTCAGCAACTTCGTCGGCCAGGACAGCACCCTCAAGCGCCTGCTGCTGGTTAAAGCCGAAGATGCAGCCGACAACGCCCCGTCGGTTAGCCCAGAAACGCCAGTGGCGGATGCGCTGGAACTGATGGATGAAACTGACCGTCGCTATGTGGTGGTCACCTGCGCCGAGAACAAGGCGCTGGGTTATGTACGACGTCGCGACCTGCACCGTCAGACCGGCACCTGCGGCCAGTACTTGCGCGAGTTCAACGCCACGGCGGCGTATGACGAGCATTTGCGCATCCTGCTCTCGCGCATGTACGAGTTCAACCGCTCGTGGTTGCCGGTGATGGACGCGGAGCGAGTGTTCCTGGGTGAGGTGACTCAGGAGTCGATTGCCGAGTACCTCAGTTCCGGTAAGTCGCGTGGCGGTAAGACCAGTATTGTGTCGCCTGCCGAGACCGCCCTGGCCTGACACAACGTGGTAAAAAATGTGAGAGGGGGCTTGCTCCCGATGGCGGTGTGTCAGTTACTTCATCTGTCACTGATCCACCGCTATCGGGAGCAAGCCCCCTCCCATATTTCCCCTTCGGTGAGTCAGGGAAATCGCCTCGATTACCACTCGACGGGGAACATCAATCCGTCACACCTGTCGGTTACATAAGTAGCTGCACGAGGTCCTGCGACGAACGCGTGCAAAAACGCGACATTTTTAGTTGATCTATGGCCCCTCACGTCCTAAAGTTCGCGCCGAACGTCCATGCTGGAAACGATCCATCCGGCTCAAGTACTGACGACGAGACAGCAAGGCCAAGGGCAGCGGTTATTCCCATGGCCTTTTTGCTTTCGGCGACATGCCTTGGGAAGTAGGCGAACCAAAGTGGGGATACGGAGGACGTTCATTTGCACCCATTGTTTATTAAAGTTTGCCCTTAGGAGTTCCAGCATGTCGATCAACGTCGAAGATTATTTCGCGCGCGCCACTTTTGACAAAATGAAGGCGTTCGCCGACAAGCAAGAAACCCCGTTCGTGGTGATCGACACCGCGATGATCAGCCAGGCCTACGATGACCTGCGCGCCGGTTTCGAATTCGCCAAAGTCTATTACGCGGTCAAGGCCAACCCGGCTGTCGAGATCATCGACCTGTTGAAAGACAAAGGTTCGAGCTTCGACATCGCCTCGATCTACGAGCTGGACAAGGTCATGAACCGTGGCGTCAGCGCCGACCGTATCAGCTACGGCAACACCATCAAGAAATCCAAGGACATCCGCTACTTTTTTGATAAAGGCGTGCGCCTGTTCTCCACCGACTCCGAAGCCGACCTGCGCAACATCGCCAAGGCCGCGCCGGGCTCGAAAGTCTATGTGCGTATCCTCACCGAAGGCTCGACCACGGCTGACTGGCCTCTGTCGCGTAAATTCGGCTGCCAGACCGACATGGCGATGGACCTGCTGATCCTCGCCCGCGACCTGGGCCTGGTGCCTTACGGCATCTCGTTCCACGTCGGCTCGCAACAGCGCGACATCAGCGTATGGGACGCGGCCATCGCCAAGGTCAAAGTGATCTTCGAGCGCCTGAAAGAAGAAGATGGTATTCATCTGAAGCTGATCAACATGGGCGGTGGCTTCCCGGCCAACTACATCACCCGCACCAACAGCCTGGAAACCTACGCCGAAGAAATCATCCGTTTCCTCAAGGAAGATTTCGGCGACGACCTGCCGGAAATCATCCTGGAGCCGGGCCGTTCGTTAATCGCCAACGCCGGCATTCTGGTCAGCGAAGTAGTATTGGTTGCACGTAAATCGCGCACCGCAGTCGAGCGTTGGGTGTACACGGATGTGGGCAAGTTCTCCGGCCTGATCGAAACCATGGACGAAGCCATCAAGTTCCCGATCTGGACCGAGAAGAAAGGCGAAATGGAAGAAGTGGTCATCGCTGGCCCGACCTGCGACAGCGCCGACATCATGTACGAAAACTACAAGTACGGCCTGCCGCTGAACCTGGCGATTGGTGACCGGATGTACTGGTTGTCGACGGGCGCGTACACCACCAGCTACAGCGCGATTGAGTTCAATGGCTTTCCGCCGTTGAAGTCTTACTACGTGTAAGCAGCACGGTTAATAAAAAGCCCATGACATGTCATGGGCTTTTTTATACGACGATATCCTCGCGAGCGACCTTCCCGATGACAAAAATCTGCATATCCATCCTGCCATCGCCCGTGGTATCCATCCTGAAAAGCATCCGCTGAGCGTTGCGGTCGTAATTGACAAGCACGTCACCACGCCCAGCAATAAACGTTGGGTTGTTCGGGTCCTGAGGTGTTCTGTGATCAAGAGGCAACCGGGAAACAAAGTTCAGCGGGCCTGATTGCTCGCGTATTGCGGAAAAATCGAGTTTGTCCTTGCCGCTGACAAAATCCATGACCAGGTTCGGCTTACCACTGGACGTGGCATCAAAGGCAAAGGTGTTCGCCCCTTCCCCGCCCCACATCTGTGCGCCGCCACTGCCGCCATACAGAATGTCCCTATCACGACCGCCCCGCAGGACATTGAAGGCCGCATTGCCAATTAACGTATTCTTGCCTTTACCGCCCCTGGCCTCTTCGATCGTCACACCATGGGCAATGCCGACATTACCCTCCAAGCCGCCAACTGAAGAAAACGAGCCCGCGTTGAGGTTTATCGTCTGATCTTGCGTGAATTCAGAGAAATCGAGGGTATCCCAGCCATGCTCCAGACGACGACAAGACCTTCTCGACACACTTCGCCAACCAGGTCGCCGGTCGTACGGCACTGTTGACCACCAGTTTCCACTTCTGAACGCGGCAAACTTTTAGCCCAAAGCCCCACGCATCGGATGCGCAGCGCTTTTACGCGTAAAACAGAATATTTCTCGTTAAGCCACGGCATAATGCGCGCCGTGACCTATCTATCCTGCTCAGCGAGGCCGTCAGACGTGTTGAAGAAAACCCTGTTCCAGTTGCACTGGTTCTTCGGCATTAGCGCCGGGCTGGTGCTGGCGTTGATGGGGATCACCGGGGCGACGGTCTCGTTCCAGGATGAAATTCTGCGGGCGCTCAACCCGACGGTGCTGCACGTCGAAAAGCGCGAAGCCGGCGTGCTGCCGCCTGCCGAGCTGGTGCGCAAGCTTGAGGCCATCGAAGGCAAGACCGTGTCGATGCTGTGGGTGGAAAGCGAAAGCGCCAACGCCGCGCGGGTGATCTTCAGCGCACCGCCCGACGCGCGTCGTGGCCAAATGCGCTACTTCGACCCGTACACCGGCGACTACATGGGCGACGCTGTCGGCCAGGACTTCTTCGGTTTTGTGCTGCAACTGCACCGCTTCCTAGCCATGGGCGACACCGGCCAGCAAATCACCGGCGCCTGTACGCTGATCCTGGTATTTTTCTGCCTTTCCGGCCTGTACCTGCGCTGGCCGCGCCAGGTGGCGAGCTGGCGCGCCTGGCTGACACTGGACTGGCGCAAAAAGGGTCGCAGCTTCAACTGGGATTTGCACTCGGTGTTCGGCACCTGGTGCCTGCTGTTTTATCTGTTGGCCGCGCTGACCGGCCTGTATTGGTCCTACGATTGGTACAACCAGGGCCTGACCAAACTGCTTTCCGACGACCCGCAAAATGAACGCATACGCAAGCGCGGGCCGGCGCCTGAAGGCCCCGCGCCGGTCGCCAATTACGACGCCATCTGGAGCAGTATCTACGCCAGTGCTGGCCCCGGCTTAAGCGCTTACAACATCCGCATGCCGGCCATCGCCGGGCAACCGGCCATTATTTATTACCGGCTCAAATCATCACCTCACGACCGCGCGCTGAACCAGATTAACCTCGACCCAGCCACCGGCGAGGTCAACGTCCATAACAGGTACGCCAGCAAGACCCTCAAGGCGCAATTGCTGACCAGTATTTACGCACTGCACACTGGCAGTTATTTCGGACTGGTGGGCCGCATCATTCTCACCCTCAGCGCGTTGTGCATGCCGCTGTTCTTTATCACCGGCTGGCTGCTGTACCTCGACCGTCGCCGCAAGAAACGCCACGTGCGCGACGCACGCAAAGGCCTCGGCGCCGCCCCTGGCGATGCCCCGGCCTGGTTAGTCGGCTTTGCCAGCCAGAGTGGCTTCGCCGAGCAGCTTGCCTGGCAGACGGCTGGGCAATTGCAGGCCGCCGGCCTGCCGGTGAAGGTACAGCCCTTGGGCAGTGTCAGCCAGGACGATCTGCGCCAGTCAGACAATGCGTTGTTTGTAGTCAGCACCTTCGGCGACGGCGAAGCTCCCGACAGCGCCCGTGGTTTTGAGCGCAGCGTGCTCGGCCAGGACCTGGCGCTTAAAGGCCTTAACTACTCGGTGCTGGCCTTGGGTGATCGTCGGTACGAACACTTTTGTGGTTTTGCCCGGCGCCTGCATTTCTGGCTCACCCATCAGGGCGGCAACCCGCTGTTCGCGCCGGTGGAAGTCGACAGTGGTGACACCGGCGCCTTGCTCACCTGGCAACAGCAACTGGGCCAACTCACCGGTCACGCGCCTGCAGCGGTATGGCAGACCGCCCAGTACGAAAACTGGACACTCACCCAACGTACCTTGCTCAATCGTGACAGCGTCGGCGCGAACATTTACCTGCTGGGCCTCACACCGCCGTCACCAAAAAGCTGGCTGGCAGGTGACTTGGTGGAAGTACTGCCGCGCAATGACCCTCGCGCCGTCGAACACTTCCTCGAAGGCCTGGGCCTGGCCGGCAGCGACGGCGTATTGATCGACGGCCTGGCGCAGCCCCTCAACCAAGCCCTGGCTACACGCCAACTGCCGGACAACCGTGCGCACCTGGTCGGCCTGCACGCTCAGGCGCTGGTGAACGCACTGGTGCCTTTAAGCCTGCGCGAATACTCCATCGCCTCGATTACCAGCGACGGCGTATTGGAACTGATCGTGCGCCAGGAACAGCACCCCGACGGTAGCCTGGGCCTGGGTTCCGGCTGGCTGACGGAGTACGCCGCCATAGGTTCAAGCATTAGCCTGCGCCTGCGTTGCAACAGTGGTTTTCACTTGCCAGAGGCGCCAGTGCCGCTGATTCTGCTGGGCAACGGCACTGGCCTTGCCGGTCTGCGCAGCTTGCTCAAGGCTCGCATTGCCGATGGCCAGCAGCGCAACTGGCTGCTGTTCGGCGAACGCAATATCGCCCATGACTACTTATGCCAGGAGGAGCTGCAAGGCTGGTTGGCCAGCGGTGATCTGGCCTTGCTGGATCTGGCGTTTTCCCGTGATCAGGAAGAGAAGATCTACGTGCAGGACCGTCTACGCGAATCGGCGGACGTGTTGCGCCGATGGCTGGCAGACGGCGCCGCAATTTATGTCTGCGGCAGTTTGCAGGGCATGGCGACTGGCGTGGATCAGGTGCTGCACGAGGTGCTCGGCAGCGCGACGGTGGAGCGCTTGATTGAGCAAGGGCGCTATCGTCGGGATGTGTATTGAGCCGCTGAAGGAACATAGATCAACATGTGGGAGCAAGCCTCCTCCCACATTTGATTGCATTTCAAATCAGACCGGTTGCAGCTTCTGCTCGAACACTGAGACCCCATCCAGATCCCGCAGGATGACGGTCAGCTCCGCCGTCTGCCCATCAATCTGCACCTCGCCAAAAAACTGAAACCCGGCAAACGGCGAGGTGTTTTGCGCAGGCGGCGCCTTCTCGAAAACCACCTCTGGCCCAAACGTCTTGTCCAGTGGGTTCGGCCCAAAACTTCCCGCATTCAAAGGCCCGGCAACAAACTCCCAGAACGGCTCAAAATCCTGAAACGCCGCACGGTCCGGGTGGTAGTGATGCGCCGCGCAGTAATGCACATCCGCCGTCAGCCATACATGGTTGCGCACCTGCTGCGCGCGCAAAAACCCTAACAGCTCGGCAATTTCCAGCTCGCGGCCTTGCGCGGGGCCAGGGTCGCCGTTAGCAATAGCTTCCCAGCGCGGCACGCCGGGGCTGACCTCGCCGTCGGGCACGCCAAGGCCGATAGGCATGTCGGCGGCGATGACTTTCCACTGTGCCTGAGAGGCCTTGAGTTCGCGCTTGAGCCAGTCCAGTTGCTCACGGCCCATGAAAGGCTTTTCGCCGCCCAGGTTATCGTCGTTGGGGCCACGGTAGCTGCGCATATCGAGCACGAACACATCCAGCAACGGGCCATAGCTGAGCTTGCGGTAAATACGCCCGCCGCCATCGGCGCTTTGCCGACGCATCGGTGAATACTCAAGCCAGGCTTGACGTGCGCGTCCGACCAAGGTGTTGATGTCCTTGGTCTGATAACGCTCATCCAATGGCTTGCTCGGCGACCAGTTATTCACCACCTCGTGATCATCCCACTGCCAGATCTGCGGCACCTCGGCGTTGAAGCGGCGCACATTTTCGTCGAGCAGGTTGTAGCGGTAATTGCCGCGATATTCATCCAGGGTTTCAGCGACTTTACTCTTGGCTTCGGTGGTGATATTGCGCCAGATGCGACCGTCTTCAACGGTCAGCTGCGCCGGCACCGGGCCGTCGGCGTAGATGGTGTCGCCACTGTGAATAAAGAAGTCCGGCAGGCGCAGGCGCATGGCTTCGTAGATGCGCATGCCACCGATGTCCGGATTGATGCCGAAGCCCTGGCCGACGGTGTCGCCACTCCATACAAAACGGATATCGCGGCGCTGTTGCGGCACACTGCGCAAGTGACCGAACCACGGCTCGCTGGCAACGCCGGTCTGGGCGTCTTCAAAGTGCACACGATAGAAAATCGCCTGATCAACCGGCAGCCCGGTGAGTTCGACGCGGGCGGTAAAATCGGTACGGCTGTCTGCCAGCGGCGAGATGAACTTGCGCGGGTTGCTGAACACACTGCGAGTGTCCCACTCCACCACCATCTTCGCCGGGCGGTCACTGCGGCTCCAGATCATCGCACGGTCGCCGAGCACGTCACCGGACTGCACGCCGTCGGTGAGTTGCGGGCGGTCTTTGACCGACGCAATGACCGCAGGCGCGAGCCCCGGCAGCAACAGACCGGCGCCAACGGCTTGCATCACACGGCGACGGCCGAGATCGAAGTGGCTCATGCAGGTGCCCTCTGAAATATCAAAAGGGACACTTAACCACGCGAGGATGAAGCATAGATGACACGCCAACTCAGCAACCATGGAGATCCAAATGTGGGAGGGGGCTTGCTCCCGATGGCAGTGGGTCAGCCAATAGATGTGCTGGCTGACACTGCGCTATCCAGAGCCCCCCTTCCACATTTTGAATCGCGTCAGGCCTTGGCTGAGGTAACCGCCAGCTCCACCGCTTCCGGGCGCTTGATCAGCGCATAGACCAAACCGGTCAACAGGCTGCCGGCGACAATCGCCAGCAAATACAGCAGCGCATGGTTCATCGTGTTCGGGATGACCAGGACAAACAGGCCGCCATGGGGGGCGGCAAGTTTGCAACCAAAGTACATCGACAATGCGCCGGTCAAGGCGCCACCGGCGATACTCGCCGGAATCACCCGCAGCGGGTCCTTGGCGGCAAAGGGGATAGCGCCTTCGGAGATAAAGACCATCCCAAGAATCATGGCAGCCTTGCCCGCCTCCCGCTCGGTCTGGGCGAACTTGTGTCGCGCCAGCAAGGTGGCGATGCCCATACCGATCGGCGGCACCATACCGGCCGCCATCGTCGCGGCAATCGGCGCACCACTATGCGCCGCCAGCATCCCGACAGAAAACGCATAGGCCGCCTTGTTGACCGGGCCACCGAGATCGACACACATCATGCCGCCCAAGAGGATACCCAGCAGAACTGCATTGGTAGATCCCATCGTGCTGAGGAAATTGGTCAGGCCCACGAGCATCCGTGCAACGGGCGGCCCGATCAGGTAAATCATCGCCAACCCGGTAAACAGGCTAGCCAGCAAAGGAATGATCAAAATCGGCTTGAGAGCATCCAGGCTTTGCGGCAATTTCACCGCGCGCGAAATCAGCTTCACGCAGTAGCCGGCCAGGAACCCGGCGAAGATCCCACCGATAAACCCGGCGCCCAACGTTGTCGCCAGCAGGCCTCCGATCATTCCAGGTGCCAAGGCGGGCCGGTCGGCAATCGAGTAAGCGATGTAGCCCGCCAGCAGCGGCACCATCAACATAAAGGCCTGGTCGCCAACGGCTCTGAGCGCAGCGGCCAAGGTGCCTTTTTCTTCAAACGCATGAATACCGAACACAAACGACAACGCGATCAACAAACCGCCCGCCACCACCATCGGCAACATGAACGACACGCCGGTGAGCAGGTGTTTGTACACGCCGGTTTTTTCCGGTTTCTTTGCGACCGCGCCACTCGCGGTACTTTCCACCGCGCCCTCGGCCAAGGCCGAGTTGAGGGTCGCTTCGGCTTGCTTGAGGGCAATACCGGTGCCGCAACGGTAAATCTTCTTACCGGCGAAGCGCTCGGTGGCAACTTCAATGTCAGCCGCCAGCAACACCACGTCGGCATTGGCGATGGCCTCCGGGCTTAGTGGCGTGCGCGCGCCGACCGAGCCTTGCGTCTCAACCTGTAAGTCATAGCCCAGACGCTTGGCGGTTTGCTGCAAGGCTTCGGCAGCCATGAAGGTGTGAGCAACACCCGTCGGGCAGGCGGTGATCGCCACGATACGCGGCGCGTTTTTAACCGGTTGCGCAGTCGCCACATAGACGGCAGCCTCTTCGGCGCCACGGCGCAATACCGCCTCGACATCCGCCAGCGCCTGCGCCGGCGTGCTCTGGAACACACGTTTGCCGACAAAGCGCTGCATGTCCACCGGCGTGCTGCTGACCAGCAACACCCATTCGGCTTCATCAAGCGTGGCCTGGGACAACTGGCGCTCCGGGCGCTGCACGTCCACCACTTCCACGCTGGTGCGCAAGCCTTGGCGTTGTGCAGCTGCGTCCAACAAGCGGGCGCACAGCACACTGGTGACCATGCCGTTCGGGCAGGCAGTAACAATGGCTAACTTCATCACAAACCCTCTTATTGTTCTGTCAGCGCGCGCACATGGACGCCGCTTTCGAGACGCGCCAACTGCGCGTCATCGCTGATACCAAAACCGATCTGCGTGACGGCCATCGCGGCGATCGCGGTAGCGCGGCGCAAGGTGGTTTCCGGCAGATCAGCACTGAGCAAACCGTGGAGCATCCCGGCCAGCAACGAGTCGCCCGCGCCCACCGTGCTGGCGACGCTGACCTTGGGCGGCGTGGCGTGCAGCGCGGTGCCCGGACTGAACCAGTTCACACCGTCGGCGCCGTGGGAGATCACCACGTGCTCCACGCCCTGGGCGTGCAAACGCTCGGCGGCCAGGGCCTGTTGCGCGATGGAGTCAGTGGGGCAATCCAAGGCCTCAGCCAGCTCTTCAGTGTTGGGTTTTATCAACCACGGCCCTGCCTGCAAACCGGCGCGCAAGGCTTCGCCACTGGTGTCGAGGACGACTTTCAAACCGAGGGATTTAAGCTCCACCAGCAATGCCTGAAACCACTGCGCGCTGACGCCACGCGGCAAGCTGCCGGCGACCACCACCACATCGAATTCAGGACCGATTACCGCCAGTAGCCTCAGCAATTCTTTTTGCGCTTGCTCACTCACCAACGGCCCCGGCGCATTGATGTCGGTGACCCGGCCGTCCTGTTCGGCAATCTTGATATTGCTACGGGTTTCGCCCGGCACGCGAATGAACGCGTCGCCAAACCCACGGCTGGCGATCAGGGCATCGAAAGCCTCGGGGTTTGCGGCGCCGAGAAAACCGCCCACGCTCACGTGATGGCCGAGATCGGCCAGCACCTGCGCCACATTCACACCCTTGCCGGCCGCATGGGTCAACAGGGTTTCGCTGCGGTTGACTTCACCCGGCTCCAGGTGTGCCAGGCGTACCGTGAGGTCCAACGCCGGATTCAGCGTCAGGGTCAGAATCTTCGCCATTTACACGGCCTCCACTAAAGCTCGCACTTCGGCGGGCGAACCCACCGCAAGGGCTTTTTGCGCCAAGCCCTGGGCCTCGCTCAGACTGAATTCGCGCACCCGCGCCTTCACTTCAGGAATGCTGCGGGCTGACACGCTCAACTCATCCACGCCCAGGCCGATCAACACCGGCACCGCCAGCGGGTCCGCCGCCAACTCGCCGCACACCCCAACCCATTTGCCATGGGCGTGGGCCGCGCGCACGGTGATATCGATCAGTTGCAGCACCGCCGGGTGCAGGCCGTCGGCCTGGGCCGACAGCGTCGGGTGGCCACGGTCGATGGCCAGGGTGTACTGGGTCAGGTCGTTAGTGCCGACGCTGAAAAAGTCGACTTCCTTGGCCAATACCGGCGCGAGCAAGGCGGCGGAAGGCACCTCGATCATGATCCCAAGTTGCAAGTCGGCCACCGGGATTTCCAGGCGCAGGCGCTCGGTCATGTCACGGGCCGCGCGCCATTCATCGACGCTGCCGACCATGGGAAACATGATGCGCAGCGGCCGGTTATCCGCCGATCGCAGCAGCGCGCGCAGTTGGGCTTCCATGATCTGCGGGCGTTGCAACGTCAGGCGAATACCGCGCACGCCAAGGAAGGGATTTTCTTCCTCGGCGATCGGCCAATACGGCAGAGGTTTGTCGCCACCCACGTCGAGGGTGCGCACCACCAGCGGGCGACCGTCGAGGCCATCAAGCACGCGGCGGTATTCGGCTTCTTGGGTGGCCTCATCCGGCGCTTGCGGGTGAGCCATGAAAATCAGTTCGGTACGCAGCAGGCCGATACCTTCAGCGCCCTGCTCCACCGCGCTGGCCACACCGGCGCTTTCGCCGATGTTGGCGAACACTTCTACCGCATGGCCATCGCGGGTCAGCGCCGGTTCGTGGCGCTGGGCCGAGGCGGCTTGCAGGCGTTGCTCGCGGGTGTCACGCTCGACGGTGGCGCGTTGCAGGACGGCGGCGTCGGGGTCGACATGCAAGCGACCACGCTGGCCGTCGAGCAGCAACGGCGTGCCAGACGCTAGCAGCAACACCGCCGCACCTGCGCCTACCAACGCGGGAATACCCAAGGCTCGCGCGACAATGGCGCTGTGCGCCGTGGCGCCACCACGCGCGGTGAGGATGCCGGCGACACGGGCCGGGTCCAGGCGTGCAACGTCAGAGGGGCCGACCTCGTCCATCACCAGGATGTAAGGCTCGCTCGGCTCCTCGGCGGTGTCGATGCCGCACAGTTGGGCCAGCACACGGCGGCCAATGTCGCGCAGGTCCGCGGCGCGCTCGGCGAGCAAGGCATCCTGCAGTGACTCCTGCTGCTTGGCGGCGGCTTCGATCACACTCATCCATGCCGCTTGGGCGCTCTCGCCTTGTTTGAGGCGCGTGTCGACTTCGTCGGTCAGCTCCGGGTCGTCGAGCATTTCTTGGTGGGTGATGAAAATCTCGCGGATGGCTTTGGCCTGGCTGCGTTCAATCAGGCCTTGGATATCGAGGCGCACATCGGCCAGGGCGCTCTGCAGGCGCTGGCGCTCAATGGCTGAGGACTCACCGCGAAGGGGGTAATCGAACACGTGCTGAATCTGGATATGCGCAGGCCCGACGGCAATGCCCGGTGCGGCAGCGATGGCCTGGACCTGGCTGCCTGCTGCGGGCGCGCTGATCACCGGTTCGATGTCGACGCTGGCGGGCTGGGCACTCACGGCGGGCAGCGGCTTGACCTCTTCGCCGAGGCCAGCCTCTACCGCAGCCAACAGAGCGGGCAGCGCATCACCCGCAATCGTCGGCTCAGCGACAAACTCCAGCACCTGGCCGCGACGGGCGCCAAGGCTGAGTAACTTGCTCAGGCTTTTCACCGACACGGCGCCCACCGGGCCATCGACGATGCGTACGCGGATATCGCCGTCAAAACTTTTCGCCAATTGCGCGAGGATTTTCGCCGGGCGTGCATGCAGGCCATGGGCATTGGCCAGAGTGATGCACGCGCTCGGCCAGTCGGGCGGCAGTTCGCCGCCGAGTACTTCAAGCACCGCGCGACTGCTGGTGGCGCGACCCAATTCCTGGCCGCGACCTTCAATCAACAAAGCGCATAGGCGTTCGAGCAAGATCTGGTGCGCTTCGCCGAGGCTGGCCAAACAAAACAAACCGTTGAGGGGCTGGCCGAGGTAGCGCATCGGTTTGTCCGGCGTCACAAACGCAAGACCCGGGCGCTTTACCGTCTGCTCGCTGTGCAGCCACCAAAGGCCGTCGCCCAGGGGCAGCGCGTCAACTTGCTGCAATACAGCGGCAAAGCCGTTGCTCACACAGTCGGCCTGGCGCAGCAGACGCGCACCGCGCCATACCAGCTCTTCAAAATCATCGGCGGACACGCCCAGGCTGATCATCTGCGCATCCAGCGCCAGTTCCTGCGGCGCACCTTGCAACAGTTTCAGCAACGCTTCAGCGGAGCTGGCACGGCGCAGGGCCTGGCCCAGGTCCGTCTCACCGAGGGCACGGGTGAGCAGTTGCAACAGGCGCAGGTGTTCATCGGATTTGGCCGCAATGCCGATAGCCAGGTAGACGATCTGGCCGTCCCCCCAGTCCACCCCTTCGGGGAACTGCAGCAGGCGCACTCCGGTGGAAAAGACCTGGTCACGGGTTTCTGGGGTGCCATGAGGGATAGCAATACCTTGGCCGAGAAAGGTCGAGCCTTGGGCTTCACGGGCTTGCAAACCACTGAGGTAGCCCTCGGCAACCAGGCCGTCGGCCGCCAGTTTGTCAGCGAGCAGGTGCAAGGCAGCAGATTTATCCACAGCCATCTGGCCCATGGATATCTGCTCTACAGTGAGCTCAAGCATGCCGTTCTCCTAGTTAGTGCGGTGTGCGCACTAGGTATTGTTTTAAATAAATCAGCGCAGGATGTTCAAAAATACTGACTGAGCGGTCAATTGGCAGTAGTCACTCAGCGCCGAACATCGCAAAAATACGCCTGCTGAAACGTTTAATCTAGATTTTATGGCAGATTACGCGCTAATTATGCAAGCTTGAAGGGCCACTCGGCGCTTGAGCTCAGACAATAGTCGTGTGCAGGAATCGGTTACGATTGGACAAAATGTCGGGGCAAGCTCGAAAAAACAAGGAAATCCCGGTTTGAAACTCAGTGATATCGCACGTCTGGCCGGTGTGTCCGTGACCACCGCAAGCTACGTCATCAATGGCAAGGCCGCACAGCAACGCATCAGCCAGGCAACCGTCGAGCGCGTGCGTGGCGTGGTCCAAGCCCATGGTTTTACCCCAAACCCCCAGGCGGCCGGGCTGCGCAGTCGGCATACGCGCACCTTGGGTTTCATCCTGCCAGACCTGGAAAACCCCAGTTACGCACGAATCGCCAAGCTGTTGGAACAAGGTGCACGAGCACGCGGCTATCAGCTACTGATCGCCAGTTCTGACGATGAGGCGCAGAGCGAGCGCCAGTTGTTGCAACTGTTCCGCGCACGGCGCTGCGATGCACTGTTTGTTGCCAGTTGCCTGCCGGCCAGCGATGACAGCTACCGCGAGCTGCAAGCCAAGGGCCTGCCGGTGATTGCCATTGACCGGGTGATGGAGTCTGAGCAGTTCTGCTCAGTGGTCAGCGACGACCGCCAGGCCTGCCAACAACTGACCAGCAGCCTGCTGCAACCGGTGCCCAAGCAGATCGCACTGATAGGTGCACGGCCCGAGCTGAGCATCAGCCAGGAGCGTGCTGCCGGTTTCCGCGAAGCCCTGCAAGGGTTCACCGGTGACGTCATCATCGAAGAGGGTGAAGCCTTCAGCCGTGACTGCGGCCGACAGCTGATGGAGCAACTTCTCCAGCAACTGGGGCATTTGCCTGACGCACTGGTGACCACCTCCTACGTGCTGCTGCAAGGCGTGTTTGACGCGCTGCACGACTTCCCGCTCAAATCCCGACCGCTGCGCCTGGGCACCTTTGGTGACACCCAATTGCTGGATTTCCTGCCGTTGCCAGTCAACGCCATGGCCCAGCAACATCAGCTGATTGCCGACACCGCGCTGCGCCTGGCGCTGGCCGCCATCGAAGAAGAACAGTACCAACCGGGCGTGCATGCCATCGGCCGGACCTTCAAGCAGCGTATTCACGAGGCTTGAGCGTGGAACTGATCGACACCCACACCCACCTGGACTTCCCGGACTTCAACATTGATCGCCGAGAAGTGCTGGCGCACAGCCGTCAACTCGGCGTGCAACGCATGGTGGTGTTGGGGGTGTATCAGCAAAATTGGCAACGGTTGTGGGATCTGGTGCAGGCAGATGAAGACTTGTTCGCCGCCTTCGGCCTGCATCCGGTGTACCTCGATGAGCATCGCCCCACCGACCTGAGCGAGTTGGGCGATTGGCTTTCGCGCCTGCACGGTCACCGCCAACTGTGCGCCGTCGGCGAAATCGGCCTGGACTACTTTCTCGAACAACTGGACCGTGAGCGCCAGCAACGTCTGTTTGAGGCCCAGTTGAGACTGGCGGTGGACTTCCAGCTCCCGGCACTGCTGCACGTGCGCCGCAGTCACGCGGCGGTGATCGCGATGCTCAAGCGCATTCGACTGCCGCGCGGCGGAATCATCCATGCGTTCGCCGGCAGCGTTGAAGAGGCTCGCGAGTACATCAAGCTCGGGTTCAAACTGGGCCTGGGCGGTGCGGCTACCTGGCCTCAGGCATTGCGCATGCACAAGGTGCTCGCCCAATTGCCCCTTGAGGCGGTAGTGCTGGAAACCGACTCGCCGGATATGGCGCCCGTCATGTACCCAGGCCAGCGCAACAGCCCGCAACACTTGCCGGACATCTGCAGCGCCTTGGCCGAACGCATGGGCATAAGCGCCTTATTATTGGCCGAGGCGAGCACACGCAATGCGTGCGAGGTGTTCAATTGGTAGCGGGTTGACTGCTTGCAAGTTTAACGTCAGCCGCCGCCGGTAACGGGCATAACGCAACACCAGGAAGTGCACCAGCACCACCACCAGTGAAACATTGAGTTGCCCGATCACGCTGAGCAACCCTAGCCACTCGGCCACCATCGCCACGATCAGCACCGCACACGTCATGACCATCATGCTCGGGTGCACCATGCCCCAGTGATCCAGCGACTTAAATTGGCGCAGCTGCCTGGGACAGCTCAACTGCAGGGTTTTCCGGCAGTACGGGCAACCAAACGGCTCATCAATAGCAATGGCGTTCAACTGCCAAGGCTTGAGTTCAAACGTGATGTCGCAATGGGCGCAATGCCCTTTGATGCCGATAAAAACGCTCATCGTTGTGCCTCCTTGGACCGGGACGAGTTGAAACAAATTCTCACCCATTCCGGCACTGAAAAAAGACACACACGGAAATCAAGACAGGCACCACGCCCAGCGAAGACTAAATCCTACGCGCCGACCCTACACACGAAACGCCCCGATCAATTGCTTCAACTCGATGACCTGCGCCGACAGCAGCCGGCTGGCCGTTTCGGTCTGATACGCGCCCTGGGCTGCATGTTCACCGGCACGGTTAATGGCGACGATATTCTGGTCGATATCGTGGGCGACGGCAGTTTGCTGCTCCACGGCAGCGGCGATCTGCTGGTTCTGATCGACGATCATGCCGACCGCACCGAGGATATTTTCCAGCGCCTGTTGGACCTTTTCCGACTGCCCCACGGTGCCATTCGCCATGGCATGACTGGTGCCCATGGCCTTTACCGCGGCATCGACACCACTGTGCAATCGGCTGATCATCTGTTCGATTTCTTCAGTGGAATGCTGGGTACGCCGGGCCAGGGTGCGCACCTCATCAGCGACCACCGCAAAACCACGGCCCTGCTCACCGGCACGTGCCGCCTCAATCGCTGCATTCAGCGCGAGCAGGTTGGTTTGTTCGGCGATGCTCTTGATCACTTCCAGCACGCTACTGATCGACTGGCTGTCAGTGGCCAACTGGTTAATGACCCGCACCGACTCATCGATTTCCGAGGCCAAGCGCGCAATGCTGCCTTGCTGGGATTGCACCAAGCCACGGCCGCTGACGGTTTCATCATTGACGCTATGGGCACTGCTGACCGCTGCCGCCGCGCTGCGCGCCACTTCCTGAGCCGTGGAAGACATCTGGTTCATCGCCGTGGCCACCTGCTCGATCTGACTGCGCTGCCCACAAACCGCCTGATTGCTCTGGACCGACACCGCCTGCACCTGGCCGGCTTGCAACTCGACCTGACTGACGGTGTGGCCGACGCGTTCGATCAGGTCGTGAATTTTGGCTACGGTGCCGTTGAACACTTGCCCCAAATCCCCCAGCTCATCGCGGCTGTGCGCAACGAAGGTGACGGTCATATCACCGGCCGCGACTTTGCCCATCATCGCACCCAGGCGGCGCAAGGTTGTGCGGGTCGAAGCATAGAAACCCGCGTACAAGTAGAAGATCAGTAAAAAGACCGCCGCCAAGGCTGAGACCAGCGCCACTATGTGCGTACGGTTTTGGCTCAGGCGCTGCTCAAGTTGCTGCTTGAGGAAGGTCAAGGTGGCTTCATCGAGCTGGTAGGTCTGGGCCATCAGCGTGCTGACGTCTTCGTAGAAAGCCTGCCAGGGAGCATCGAGGGTTTGCGCCATGACGACCTGCTCTTCAAACACATCACTGGCTTGCTTGAGGCTCGCACTGCTGGCCTTGGCCAGGTTATCGAGCGCCGTATGCGCAGCGTTGCTGGCGCCCAGTGCATCCTGCAATTTCAACGCGTACTCAGCCTGGAGTTTTTCCAACTGCTGCAGCAGTTCATCAAAGCGTGTGCTGGAGGATGAATTGAGAAAGCCTTGGCCCAGGGAATACGCCCCCATAGCGCGCCCTTCGCCCATGGTTTGAGTGACGTGAGGGGTTACGCGGGTGACCAGCTCACTGAGTTGGCGCAAATCACTCTGGGCTTCGCGGCTCAAACCGGACTGGCTGGCGATGATCAGGCTAAGCATCTGGGCTTGATTGAGCAACTTGCCGATCAGCGCGCTTTTGCTTAGCAGCGAGGTTTCCTGTTGCTGGGCCTTGAACGCAGCGATCATTTCGTCGCGCTTGCCGTCGAACGCGTTGACCTGCTCAGGGTCGAGGGCCAACGCGTTGAGCGCTTGCAGGCGGCTTAGCACACTCTGCTCCAAGGCGCTGATCTTGCTCTCCAGGTCACCGGCCTTACCGGACTGGCCAAGTACCGCGTTGATCTGTACCTGATTGTTGAGGGTTTCCAGGTCACGGCGCAGCACCAGGCTGCTGCCGAGCAGATCAAGGCTTTGCAGTTCGACCCGAGTGCCCTGGAATTCAGACCAGGAATCACGCACCAGGAAATAGTTGGTCACCAGCATCGGCAGCAGGAACAGCACGCTGATCAGGCTGAATTTCATACCGAAACTCAGGCGGTTCATCAGCGCGACGGCGGGATAGAGCAAGCTCTTCACAGGTGAACTCCCTTTCTATTATTTTTATTGAGGCGCAAGGGGCGCGGCAGAAAGCCACTATTTGGCGCTCTGCCTGTATAGCTCAATTCGAAAGGGAGTTTTGTAACATAAGGTTAATGGCCGGTGATGAGCAGGCTTGTTGTGGCGAAGGAGCAAGCGCCCTCGTCACACAAACCCGAACTTCTTGCTGGCTACGGCAACACCGTCCAGATCGCAAACCCGGCGTACCACAGCACCGCCGCACGCAGCAGCAGTTCCCACAGGCGATCAAGGCTGTTGATGCCGTCCGCCCCCACCAACGGCGGTGGTATTTCAGCCGCCACCAGACCTACTTTTTCCATCAACTGTGCAGCGCTGATGTCCCAGCTCAACAGCTCATGCAGCATCACTCGGCTGACCGCGACAAAGTTACCCACCAAAGCAAAACTCGCCGCCAGCAGGCGTACCGGTAGCCAGTCAAACGCATGGCGCATCTGCCCGGCACGCTCGGCAACCAACGGGTTCTGGCTATGCTCGCTGGCCAACGCCAACAGGCGATAAGCCAGTGCAGCGACCGGGCCCAGCAGGAAGTACCAGAAAATCACCGCGAAAAAGCTTTGATAAGCCTGCCAGAGCAGATGGCCTTGCACGCGCTCCAGCAACTGCTCGCCACTGTCGGCCGCAATCTTCAGATCACGCTCGGCCACGTGTTTCGCCGCTTGCAGGTCGCCGCGTCGCCACGCATCGCGAAACGGCCCGAGCCCAGCCAACAAGTCGCCTCGCCCCAGGCTATAAATCACCACCAGCAAGTGCACCGGGAGCGCCAGCAAACCATAAGCCACCGGCTCCAGTACCAACAGCAACAGCGCGAGCAGGGCCACCGGCAACAACACCAGCAGCACGAGAATCAACCAAGGCTGCTTGCCCATGCGCGGGCTCGATTCCAGCTTGGCCAGCTCACGCAGCCATCCACCGTCACGCTGCAACCGCCGA
Organism: Pseudomonas sp. 1152_12; assembly: GCF_052850675.1. Classification (NCBI taxonomy): domain Bacteria; kingdom Pseudomonadati; phylum Pseudomonadota; class Gammaproteobacteria; order Pseudomonadales; family Pseudomonadaceae; genus Pseudomonas; species Pseudomonas sp. 1152_12. The sequence goes on from NZ_VXCW01000007.1 coordinate 207,644, forward strand.
CGCAGGGCCGAAAACTTCTCGATCCAGACCGCCAGTACTAACACCAGAAAACTCATCGTGCGTGTCCTCCATCCTGCAGGGCGCTGCGAAAGCGCGTCCAATCAAAAGCCGGGCCCGGGTCAGTCTTGCGTCCCGGGGCGATATCACTATGGCCACAAATTCGCTGCAGGGTAATGTCCGAGTAAGCCGTCAGCAGCTGGCGCGTCAGGTCGATCAGCGATGCATATTGGGCTTCGGTAAACGGTAGCTCGTCCGTCCCTTCCAGCTCGATGCCAAGGGAAAAATCGTTGCAGACCTCGCGCCCCTCAAAACTGGATATCCCGGCATGCCAGGCGCGGTCCAGGCACGATACAAATTGCGTCACGGTGCCGTCACGCTCAATCAGAAAATGCGCAGACACGCGTAGATCGGCAATGCCTTCATAGTAGGGATGTTCCGTGACATCCAGACGATTCTGAAAGAACTCATGCACCTTGCCAGTGGCAAACTGCGCCGGCGGCAAACTGATGTTATGCACCACCAACAGTGAGATTTCGCCTGCGGGGCGCTCGTTATGGTTGGGCGAAGGGCAATGACGAATGCCCTGGCACCAACCGCTGGTGGGGTCCAACTGCATACAGGTTCCTTGAGTGAGACGAGGTATTACCAGTATGCCGCGTTCAGCCCTGCGGTTGCGATCACTTGCCGCGATTGAGTTGACGCAGGTTGCCAACCACACACGCCAGCGCACGGTCGAACAACAGCCTATCGTCCAAGGTGCGCAGCGCGCCGTGCTTGAACGCCATCGCTAATTGGTCAGCCGTTTTCTCCAGGACTTTGAGCCCTGTGCGGCTGACAAAAATATAGCTATTGGCTGGCGCCATGATCGCTGTCAGTTTGCACCGCAGGCAGGTGCCTTCGTCTTGCTGGAATTCAAACCAGCCGCCGATACGCAGTTGGTGAGCCTTGAGCAGGTCCGGGTCATCGTGCGGCAGGCTTTCCATAGCATCAGGTAACCCGGCACTGAATGAAAAGGGTTCGCGCACTGTGATCGGCGTGTCGGTGCTCTCGCCTTCGGCAGTCTGAAGATGCATGGCCTGCAAGCGTACAAAAAACTCACGCGTGCTGAAGGAATCGAACGCCGCACTGGTCAAGCCGTTGCGCAATGCAGTGAGCAGCCCAGGCAGTTGCTCCAGCAAGTGTCGGCCAGCTTCTGTGTCTTTCTGCAGGCCCACGCTCCAGATCAACTCGTCCATGGTGCGCACCGCCGCCTGCGACTGCACCGACTGTTCGCCGTGCTTGAGGCTGGCCAACAACAGCACCTGGCTCCAGGCCTGCTGTAGGAACTGCACCACCGATTGCGGTAATACCTTGCCCATTAACCGTCGATTGAGCAGGTCGGCTACACGCTCACGAGCGGCTTGCGTACGCACCCGCCCTTCTTCGGCCTCACGGGTGTGCTGTTCAAGCAGCTCGCTACGGCGACGCTCATCGCCGGTAAACGCGGTGAACTGCGCCAGCAATTGAGAAAAAATCGTCGGGTCTTCGACGAAGTCATTCAGTAAACATTGCACCACCTGCTCAATCTGCAGGTACAGGCTGTCACGCTGGTAGTCAGCGTGTGGGCTCCAGCCCATGGCGGCAGCGGCCATTTCATTGAGCAGTCGCCGCGCCGGATGGTGGGTACGGCTGAAGAAACTCTTGTCCAGCACCGCGACTTTCAACAGCGGGATCTGCAAGCGGGCGATCAACCCCTTAAAGGCGTCCGGCACGGTGCAGTCGTCGAGGATGAACTCGAACAGCAGGGCAATCAGGTTGATCGCATCCTCATCAGCGTCTTCCACCACGCGGGATTTTCCGCTCTTGACGCTGACTCGGGTCAACAGCTGCCCAAGCTGGTTGCGCAGGTCGAAATCGTCTTCGACCTCAGGCTCCGGCACGTATTGCTGCAGGTGGGAGAGCAAACGCAACAGGTCACGGGGGGCGATGGGTTGCGGGTCGGCGCTGGCCTCCAGGGTGGGCGCTACGCTGCCACGCTCGCCCGCGAGCAACTTTTGCAACGCGGCGAAGGCTTCCTGGCCGTTTTCATCCAACGGCTGGTCGACGCTGGCCTGGCGGCCTTCGTGCCGTTGCTCGTGCGCCGCTCGCTCGCCAGGGCGACGTGACGGTATGGCCTTGAGTTCAGGCAATACGCCGGTGGCAACCAGTAACTGGTTGGCCTCGCCGAACAGTTGATCAGCGTCACTTAGCACATACTTTTCAAAGAGCTTGAGCATGATCAGCTTGACGCGGATCTCTACCCCTAAGCTGCGCCCTGCGCGCAAAAAGAACTCACACAGCAGTGCCGGACCCACCGGGTTTTCGCGTTCATCCAGGGGCTTTTCCAGCAATGTGCTCAATCGCGCGGTCAGTTGCCCCAGCGCCAGGCCATCGCGATGCTGCACCCGGACGAGCATGGCCTCCAGCGCAACGGCTTTTTCGAGATCGTCTTTGGACGTGCCAGGCGTCGCGTCGTAAGACACCACGGGTACCCAGTGCGGATCACCGTGCCCGGTGTGGCCCAGGTTAGCGAACGCTGCGAACAGTTGCTCCATGAACACGCGCTCGAAATTCTTGCGCTTGAGGCGCAGATCACGCATGGCTTCAAAGAAAATGTGATGGTCAGCGTTGCTGCGGGCTTTGTCGGCCATTTCGAACAGGGTGTCGTCGGCATTATCGAACAGCTCCTGCAAGCCTTGCTGCAGTTGTTGGGCAGCCTTGTCGCGAACCTGCAACACCACCACCGGCAGGCGCGCGAGCGGCGATGGCGTGGTCTGTGCCTTACTGATTGGCACCACCTTTTCGTCAATGTGCATCCTGGCCTCCTGAAACGGCGGTGTTGAAGTGGGTAATAACGACTACAGGCCAAAAGGGTGGCTGCAAAACCAATTATCACCAGGACGTCAAAGCTATGACGCCAATTGCAAGGCGCGAGATTATCTTGCAAATGAGGGGAGTTGCGCCAGCAAACTCTGCCGTTGCGCTGTAAATGAATGGGAGCCTGGGTTCAAAGGCGCACAACCCCTATAATCGAGGCACTTTGTTTGTGGAGCCTGTTATGCCGAATCTCCGTCTTGCCGACCTCACCGCCGAAATCGAAGCCAACGTGCGCCGCGCGCTGCTGGAAGACATCGGCAGCGGCGACATCACCGCGCAATTGATCCCGGCCGAACGGCTGGCCAAAGCCACGATCATTACTCGCGAGGCGGCGGTTATCGCCGGAACCGCCTGGGTGGACGCGGTATTCCGCCAGCTCGACCCCAGAGTTGCGGTGCATTGGCAGGTAGCCGACGGTGAGCGCGTCAGCCCTGACCAGGTGCTGTTCCACCTCGAAGGCCCAGCCCGTTCGCTGCTGAGCGGCGAACGCTGCGCGCTGAATTTTCTGCAAATGCTGTCAGGCGTCGCCACGCGCGCTCAGTCGCTGGCAGATTTTGTCGCCACGACCCAGGTCAAGCTGCTGGACACCCGTAAAACCCTGCCGGGCTTACGCCTGGCGCAGAAATACGCAGTAACCTGCGGCGGTTGCCACAACCATCGCATCGGTTTGTATGACGCATTCCTGATCAAGGAAAACCATATCGCCGCGTGCGGCGGCATTGCCCAGGCGATTAAAGCCGCCCACCAGATAGCCCCGGGCAAGCCGGTAGAAATCGAAGTGGAAAGCCTGGATGAACTGCGCGAAGCACTGGCGGCGGGTGCCGACATCATCATGCTCGACGAGTTGAGCCTGGAGGACATGCGTGAGGCAGTGCGCCTGAACGCCGGCAAGGCCAAGCTGGAAGCCAGCGGCGGGATCAATGAAACCACCCTACTGCCCATCGCAGAAACCGGAGTGAACTACATCTCCATTGGCGCGATGACCAAGGATGTGAAGGCAGTGGATTTGTCGATGCGCCTGAGTATCTGAGGCACATAACCAAAAGCCTTGGTGAAGTGCTTGTTGTGGCGAGCGGGCTGGCCACAACAAGCTCGCTGCAGGCTTAGCGCCTAGACCACCAGGTCATTCATCTCGCAATACTCTTCCCATTCGACACCCAGCACCTCGGCGGCCTCTTTGTGCAAGGCCAGCCGTGCGGCTTCGAACGCTTCGGGTGTCGAGGTGTACTTGAGGGTCAGTTCCCAAGGCTGATAGCCCTGGCTTTCGGCCTCATCCTCAAATGCCCACTGGATCTGATCGCGCTGATCATCATCACTCAGGTCCTTGATCTCGTCTTTAAGCTGCGGCGACTCTTCGAGGTATTTTTCGAGCGCTGCTTGGTGCCGAACTTCCTGGGTCATTTCAGTCGTGGTCATGTTGTTCTCTTAGATCGAGGAATGGGGATGCATCTGGGTCATCAAGGTTGCGCAGATACAAAGAGCAGGCGTGAATACCGGCTCATCTGGCCTTCAGAACCATTCTGGGATCATCTGAAAACGTTGCCTTTGAAACAGTGTTGCCTTTGTGCCCGAGACAGGAATCGAACCTGCGACCTTCGCGTTACGAGTGCGCTGCTCTACCAGCTGAGCTACACGGGCGATGGGCTAAAGCTAGCACCGCATTGGGCATGCGGCAACTAACTCGCCTAACGCCCAGCGGCCGTTATGCCCCGTCGGCGCCGCAGCCCTTGGCCACGTACTGCGCGTCGACGTTGGTTGCGCACTTCCAGCCCGTGGTGGCGCTGCGCGTCAACGTGATGGTTTTGCCCAATACGGGCGCAGGCGCATCCAGAATTTCACAACTTATGGAGCCGGTGCCGGTAGCCACATCGCCAGCCACGCTGATCGTGCAATTGGCGGTGGGGCTGGTGCCACCGATCAAGGCCAGGGTCGGCACGGTGCCTTGGTTGAGGGTATCTTCGAAACCGGCCTTCAACGCAGCGATTTCTGCCAACCCCGCGGTGAACTTGGCCTTGGCCTGTTGCTTGGTGTACAGCGGCAAACACACGGTGGCCAAAATGCCGATGATTGCCACGACGATCAACAACTCGATCAAGGTAAAACCTTTCTGACGCATCACATTCACTCTCCAGAGATAGAACCCGTAACAAGGCGCGTCCTACGCCCCGCATTATGCAGCGGCGCCAGTGTACTCATCCGCGAGCGGCCAATCGCGTGCAAGACGCACAATCTGACATTTTATCGTTCGCCACCGACCTGCCCGAATCCGGCACCAGACTAAGCTATAAATCTTCAACGACCTGTGTGCGGAAACGTGAAATGAATGACGCTGCAACGATCTACGCCTGGGAAGGCATCAACCGTAAAGGGCGCAAGGTGTCCGGGCAAAGCGTCGGCCATGATCTGGCGCTGATCAAGGCGCAGTTGCGCCAGCAAGGGATCTGCCCCAGCCGCGTGCGCAAGAAGACCACTCACCTGCCAAGCTTCGCCACGCCGATAAAACCCGCCGATATTGCCTTGTTCACCCGCCAGTTGGCGACATTGCTGAAGGCCGGCATCCCCTTGTTGCAAGCCTTCGACATTATCCGCGAAGGCTTCGACAGCCGACTGATGCGCGAGTTGGTAAAAGGTTTGAAGCAGGAAATCGCCGCCGGCAATAACCTGGCCGCAGCACTGCGCAAACATCCACGCTACTTCGATGACCTGTATTGCAATCTGGTCGCTGCTGGCGAACAGGCCGGTGCCCTGGAAACCCTGCTGGAGCGGGTGGCAGTGCACCTGGAAAAAAGCCAGCAACTCAAGGCGCGAATCAAGAAGGCCATGACCTACCCTCTCGCCGTGATCGTGATCGCATGCCTGGTCAGCAGCGTCCTGCTGATCCATGTGGTGCCGCAGTTTCAGAGCCTCTTTGCCGGCGTCGACGGCAAACTGCCCGGCTTTACCTTGAAGGTGATTGCCTTGTCCGAATTCCTGCAGCAGGCCTGGTGGATGGTCGCACTTGGCGCAGGCGCCACAATTGTCGGGATGCGCCAGGCCTACCGGACATTGCCTGGTTTTCGCCACTGGCTGGACGCCGGTTTGTTGAACGCGCCTCTGGCAGGCACACTGCTGAAAAAATCCGCCGTCGCCCGCTATGCACGCACACTCTCGACGACTTTTGCTGCAGGTGTGCCCTTAGTGCAGGCTCTCGATTCCGTGGCGGGCGCGGTAGGTAATGGGTTGTTCAAAAAGGCGATCGAGCATATGCGTCACGATGTATCCACAGGCATGCAGTTGCATCAATCCATGGCCAGTAAGGGGCTGTTTCCCGGCATGGCGATCCAGATGACGGCGATCGGTGAAGAATCGGGCACCCTGGATACCATGCTGGAAAAAGTCGCCAACCACTATGAGGCCGACGTGGACACCCTGATCGAGAACCTCACCAGCCTTATGGAGCCACTGATTATGGTGGTATTAGGCGGCATCGTCGGCGCCTTGGTCATCGCCATGTACCTGCCGGTGTTCCAGTTGGGGTCCGCATTTTGAGCCTGCTGCTTCAAGAAGAACCGTGGGTGTTTGTCGGGATCGCGCTGGCGCTCGGCCTGATCATCGGCAGTTTCATCAACGTGCTGGCGTGGCGCCTGCCGACGATGCTGCAGCGCGAGTGGCGCGCCCAGGCCCAAGAGGTGCTCGGTTTACCTGCAGACCCAGCAGGCCCCACCTACAACTTGATGCAGCCCAATTCGTGCTGTCCGAGGTGCAACCAGCCCATTCGCCCGTGGGAAAATATCCCGCTGCTCAGCTACCTGCTGCTCAGAGGGCGCTGCGCCCGATGTCATGAGCCGATCAGCGCGCGCTACCCCTTCACGGAGCTTGCCTGCGCGCTGATCTCGGCGACCGTTGCCTGGCAATTCGGCTTCGGCTGGCAAGCCGGCGCAGTGATGGTGCTGAGCTGGGGGTTGCTGGCGATGAGCCTGATCGATGTGGATCATCAACTGCTGCCCGACATTCTGGTGCTGCCGCTGTTATGGCTGGGGTTGATCCTCAACAGTGCCGACGTGCTAGCGACACTGCCCGATGCGCTATGGGGCGCGGTGATCGGTTATATGAGCCTGTGGACGGTGTTCTGGCTATTCAAGATGGTCACCGGCAAGGATGGCATGGGCTATGGCGATTTCAAGTTATTGGCCCTGCTCGGCGCATGGGGCGGCTGGCAGATTCTGCCGATGACGTTGCTGATGTCATCGCTGCTCGGGGTGCTCGCCGGGCTGATCGTGATGCGCTTGCGTAAGCCCCAGGCCTCGATACCCATGCCGTTTGGTCCATGCCTGGCGATTGCCGGCTGGATTGCATTGCTCTGGGGTGGTCAAATAACCGACTTCTATTTGCAGTCTGTCGGTTTCAGATGACCAATTCTGTTGTAACACCTTGGATTCTTGGCCTCACCGGCGGTATCGGCAGCGGTAAAAGCGCGGCTGCCCTGCACTTTATCGACCTGGGCATCGACCTGGTAGACGCTGACCATGCTGCCCGCTGGGTAGTCGAGCCCGGCCGGCCGGCCCTGGCGCAGATCGCCGAGCATTTCGGTACTGGCGTATTGCAGCCCGATGGCCAGTTGGACCGCGCCGCGTTGCGCAAGCTGATCTTTGAAGTACCCGAAGAGCGCCGCTGGCTGGAGACCTTGCTGCACCCGCTGATTGGTGAGGAAATTCGCAGCCACCTGGCGCGCGCGCGGTCGCCATACGCGATTCTGGTGTCGCCGCTACTGATTGAGTCCGGCCAGTACAGCATGACCCAGCGCATCCTGGTGATCGACGTGCCGCAATCACTGCAGATTCAGCGTACCCTGCAGCGCGACGGCATCAGCGAACAGCAGGTGCAGGCGATTCTGAAGGCTCAGTCCAGCCGCGAAGAGCGCCTGAACCATGCCGATGACGTGCTGGTCAATGACCAAGGCCTCGCCTGGCTACACAGCGAGGTCGAGCGACTGCACCATTTTTACCTTACTTTGCGTGGAGGCCGATCATGAGCCAACCTATGACTGTCGACTGCCCAACCTGCGGTGCGCCCGTGGAATGGAAAGCGACCAACCCAAACCGGCCGTTCTGCTCGGACCGTTGCAAACTTATCGACCTGGGCGCCTGGGCGTCGGAAGAACATAAAATCCCGGTCAGCCCGGATGCGGAGGACGACCTGTTCTCCGAAGACCTGCCACCGCGCCACTAAGGCCGCATAAAGGCGTATTCCTGCTGGTCGTCGAGGTTTTCTGCAAGGTATTGCAGCTCGTCGGCCAAGTCTTCGAAACTGCGTACGCCTTTGCTCTGCTGCACTACCGCGCTGAGCATGGCGCGCAGGGTCAAGCCAGGGTCAAAACCGATTTCCTGTGCGGCTTCCTGGCTCCTGCGCAACTCCTGCCTTGCCCATTCGTACACACTCATAATCCAAGCTCCTGGAAGAATTTCGCAGAGCATGGGCCTGTACGGCTACCTGAGATTTGATATGGATCAACGCTGAGAATCGTCATCCTTCCAGGGGGCGGATAGATAACGCGTGCGGTTGAAGGTTTCAAGCCATTCAGGGCAGAACACTACCAGGGCGCTGACAACCATGCCGTTGATGAACGCCTCGGGGAAAATGATCAGCCATAGGTAACCGACAAAATCCTCCAGCCATTGCGGCATTGCAAAACGGCCGTCGAACCAGAGCAGCCCCAACGCGGCCAACAGGCAGAGCAGCGCCGACAGCGCGGCGGCAAAAAAGCCCGAGCAGAAGATATACACAAAGGGATTGCGTGGTTGCGCCCGCTCGACCCGCACCGCGCAGGCCTCAGTGATCAGCACTGGCAACACGATCAGCAGCAGGCCGTTGACGCCGACGGCGGCCAAGTCCTGGCGCCCCAGCAGCACCAGCCCGAACTGCGCAGCCAACCCGCCGACGACTGCCAACGGCCAATCGAGCAGCAGGGTGACGGCAGTCATGCCGATAAAGTGGTAGGAAACCCCCGTATCGAAATCTCGCCGTACCAGCCACAGCATGAACAGCGCGAACACCGTACCGAACAACAAATGCTGACGCCGTCGGTCGGCGAACAGCTCAACCCACGGCGAGCGCAAGATTGCCCACATTACCACTGGCACATACAACAACCAGCCGATGCTGAGGGTTTCCGGGGCCAGCACCGCAGCGCTGATCACGGCTTCACTTGCTCCAAGGCTTGGCGCAGTTCGGCAGCTGAGCTGTATTCGGATTGCGCGACCAGCTTGCCGCTATCGAGTTGCAGCCACAGCACTTTATCCACAGCCCCCAGATAACGCGGGGCGATACGCGCGTCGCGGTCGAGCATGACCCGGTAGTTGTAGGCTTGCATGGCGGGCACGGCGAACAGCTTGGCGATAAGCCGGGGCATACGCTGGATATCCGCAACAAACACTGCATGCCGCGCTTCGAGGTAGCCCTTGGGTTGACCTTGCAACGCCGCATCGACCAACTTGGCAGCGTTCATACTGCGAGCCACCAACAGAATCTGCGCTTGATCATTCAGGGTGTAGGCCTGATCAAACTGATCAAGTAAGGTCCACGGCGCGACACGCTCCCCCACTTCGATGGCTTGGGCCAAAAAGGGTAAAAGGCTCAAAAACAGCACCACGAAAAACTTCACCGCATACTCCTTGGTTCGGATGGTGGTCGAGTGGCCAGTCTACACCGGCGTTTTAAAGCAAGACTTCCTGCGGTCATCATTTGAACGCTAAGCTACCCCTATGGATGACTCAGATTACTTGCGCCTGCTCACGGTAGCAGCCGAACAAGCCAACGCGTTCCTGTCCAATGCCCGCAAGTGGGAGCGTGAGCGTTGGGTCTGCCAGCGCCTGCTGCAAGGCTTGAATGTGCCATACCGGGCCGAAGAGTTTCATGCCGCCGGTCAAGAGCCGCCGGATGTACTGTTTCGCGATGCGAGCTTCGAGGTATTTTTCGTACTGGATGAAGGCCGACGTCTGAATGACGAATGGCGTGATGAGTTGCTGCGCCGGCGCAGTGCATTTTCTCTGAGCCAGTTGGTGCGGCGCGAGGCCAAGCCGCGGCGCATTCCGGCCCATGAATTCCTGCTGCGCCTGGCACCGACGCTGCGCAAAAAAGCGCATAACTATAAAGAGCGCGGTATGGACCTGGGCGAACTGGACCTCATCGCGTTCACCAGCCTCAAGCGCGAGGTGCTGGACCTCAACAGCCATTTCCCGCCCCCCACTGAATACCTGCGCCAGGGCTGGCGCTCGCTGTCCCTGGTAGGGCCGACCTTTGCCCGAGTGCTGTTCGCCCACCCCGACGCACCGGACTTCTTGCGCAACAACCTGGGGCGCAGCATAGTATTCGACGTGGGCATCAGCCTGTGACGCGGGCACAGACTACGCTTGTGGCAATACCGCCACCCCACTGACTGTAACGTGGCGCCCTTTTGCAACGTCTACCTGACGAGGCCTTTATGACCAGCCGCCTGAACCCCGATGACCAACAGCATGTCGAAGAGTATCTGCAACTCTCCCAGAACCAAGTCGAGCGCAAGCCCTTCCGGCCGTGGCTGCTCCTTGGTGTGGTGCTGGTGGCGGTGATCGGGCTTGGTCTGCTGAGCCGCCTTTTGAGTTATCTGACGCTATGAGCTGCCTGGCGCTCGCGAGGGTAACTGCTCCGATTTCTTTTAGCCTTGCGAGATATCCCCATGACCCATCGTATTATTATCGTCGGCGGCGGCGCCGGCGGCTTGGAGCTGGCTACCCGCCTGGGTAAGACTCTGGGCAAGCGCGGCACCGCCAGCATCACGCTGGTGGACACCAACCTGACCCATATCTGGAAACCGCTGCTGCATGAAGTGGCAGCCGGTTCGCTGAACTCTTCGGAGGACGAACTCAACTATGTCGCCCAGGCCAAATGGAACCACTTCGAGTTCCAACTGGGGCGTATGAGTGGGCTCGACCGTGAACAGAAAAAGATTCAGCTAGCCGCCACCCTTGATGAAGAAGGCCGCGAACTGGTGCCTGCACGCGTGCTGGGCTACGACAGCCTGGTGATCGCGGTCGGTAGCACCACCAATGACTTCGGTACTGAAGGCGCGGCGCAACACTGCCTGTTCCTCGACACGCGCAAACAAGCCGAGCGCTTTCACCAGCAGTTGCTCAACCACTACCTGCGCGCCCATGCCGGGCAGACCGATACCATTGAGCAAATCAGCGTCGCCATCGTCGGTGCCGGTGCCACCGGTGTTGAACTCGCCGCCGAACTGCATAACGCCGCCCATGAGCTGGCAGCGTATGGCCTGGACCGGATCAAGCCGGAAAACATGCACATCACCCTGATCGAAGCCGGCCCACGGGTATTGCCTGCACTGCCGGAGCGGATTGGTGGGCCTGTGCATAAAACACTGGAGAAACTCGGTGTCACCGTGCTGACCAACTCAGCGGTCAGCGAAGTGACCGCCGAGGCGCTGATCACCAGCAGCGGCCAGGTCATCCCAGCCAGCCTGAAGGTGTGGGCCGCCGGGATTCGCGCGCCAGGCTTCCTCAAGGACATCGATGGCCTGGAAACCAACCGCATCAACCAGCTTCAAGTGCTCCCAACGCTGCAGACCACTCGCGACGAAAACATCTTCGCCTTTGGCGACTGCGCCGCCTGCCCGCAACCGGGCACGGACCGCAATGTGCCACCACGTGCCCAGGCCGCTCACCAGCAGGCTTCGTTGTTGGCCAAATCGCTGAAGCTACGCATTGAAGGCAAGGACCTGCCGCCCTACAAGTACACCGACTACGGTTCGCTGATCTCGCTGTCGCGGTTCTCCGCGGTGGGTAACTTGATGGGCAACCTGACTGGCAGCGTGATGCTTGAAGGCTGGCTGGCGCGAATGTTCTATGTATCGCTGTATCGCATGCACCAGATGGCGCTGTACGGTTTTTTCCGCACGGCGATGCTGATGCTGGGCAGCAAGATTGGGCGCGGAACTGAGCCTCGGCTCAAGCTGCACTGATCGACTGAACGGCCACAAAAAATCCCCCTATCGCGCGATAGGGGGATTTTTTATTGGGCTAACTCTGCTGGTAGAACTCGGCCATATAGTCGACAAATGCCCGCACCTTTGGCGCCAGGTGCCGGGACTGTGGATAAAGAGCGTAGTAGTGCCGCTCGCCCAATGAGTAATTGGGCAGAATGCGCACCAGTTGGCCCTGCGCCAAATCATTGTGCACGGTGGCCTCGGTGAAGCACGCAATGCCCGCCCCGGCCAACGTGGCCGCGTGCAGCGCGCTGATAGTGTTGGTGCTGAACCGCCCCGACGGCGTGACGCTGACTAAACCGCCACGTGTCGCGCTCAGTTGCCAATCCGACGATGCCCCCACGAAGCTCAGCAAGTGATGCTTGTCGAGCTCCTGGGCTGAACGCGGTAAGCCATGGCGGCCGATGTAGCCCGGCGAAGCCACCAGCACCTGACTGGAAACCGTCAACGTGCGTGCAATCAGCGAGGTATCCGCCAGCGCGCTGGCGATGCGTATCGCGATATCAAACCCATCGGCAACCAAATCGACGAATTGATCATCGCAACACAGTTGCAGCTCAATATCGGGATAGCGGCGCTGAAAACCCGGCAGCCAGTGTGGCAGGTCCAAGGTCCCCACCACCAACGGCACACTGACTCTCAGCACGCCTTCAGGGCGTTGGTGCCCGTGGGCGATGGCCAGGGATGCAGCGTCGAGACGGTCGAGGATATCCACGCACGCCGCGTAGTACTGCTCCCCGGCCGCCGTAAGACTGAAGCGCCGCGTGTTGCGGTTGATCAACTGGGCGCCCAGCTCAATCTCTAACTGCTGCAACTGCCGGGAAATCGTCGAGTGCGTGGTGTCCAGGCGCTCTGCGGCGGCAGAAAAGCCTTTGGCGTCAACGATGCACCGAAAGGCGCGCATGGCGGATAACTGGTTCATGCAACAAGCGATCCCTGCGGGTTTTGGGGAATCAGTTAACCGGCAACGCGATAATTTGCGAGGTGGTCAGCACCGAGCCGAAAGTATCTTCAATTTCCGCCAGCGCCGAGTTGTGCAACTCATCCTTGGTTACCGAATGGCCATTGGCGCGAGTAATCGCCCGGGTGGCGCTGGCATCGGATGCTACCACAACGTCATAACCTAACGGCGCGGCGTCCCGGGCAGCTGCGGCAACACAGGCGTGGGTCATCAGGCCACTGATGATCAGGGTCTTGACGCCTGCCTTCTTCAATTGCGCATCCAGGTCGGTGCTGGCGAATACACTGACAGTGGTCTTCTGTACGAGCGTGTCTTGCGGGCGCGGCTTCATCAGCGGGTGAAAATCGACGGTCTTGCCGTTCTTGGCGAATACCGCCGCGTCCTCCGGGGCGATGTGCTGCACGTGGATGACCTGGATTTTTTCTTTGTCAGCGAATTTGATCAGGCGCTGGGTGTTTTCCAGAGCCTTCATGCCGTCCGGTATCGGCATGCGGCCGGTGAAGTATTCATTCTGGAAGTCGATTACCAGCAGGGCGGTGGTTTTCGGGTCCAGGCGTTCTGTGGGTTTGGCACCCAACATGGCGCGAATGGTTGGCTGCTGATTCGCGGCCGTGTCGGCGGCGACCGCGTAGTGGCCGAACCCCATCATCATGCCGAGGCCCACCAGTGTGGACTTGAGCATGGCAGGTAATGAGCGGACGGGATGAGTGGCAATAGTAAGGGTCATGGTGCGAGCTCCTGAGGCGATTAAATTGACGAGGCCCAGTCTAGGAACCCGCCACCAACGCAGCAACGCACTAATCAGCACAATATTTGTTTGGAATTCGCACAAGCAAACGAATCAACAATCGGCGTAGAAGGCGGCCTTTCAGGCACAAGGCGAGATCTCCCCAGGTAAGAACCCGATCCTTCCCCGCACAGCCGCCGAATTTACGCTGCCGCCCTTTGGCCACAAGAGCTTCGCGGTTTACCGCCCGCTCGCCCTAGTCGGCATCGCCTTATAGCCGGTTCTTGTTCATCGGCTCACGGTTTCGATTCACGCTTGCTCCCCACACTCGGTCGCCCTCATGCAGTTGCGCTTCACTTCGTTCGCTGTGGTCTGCTCGCGGCGGACTTACACCCGCAAGATTGCGCCCATGCTGGGCGAACGGCAAAAAAAATCCCCGTATCTTTCGATACGAGGATTTTTAATATGGTCGGGGTAAGGGGATTCGAACTCCTGACATCCTGCTCCCAAAGCAGGCGCGCTACCGGACTGCGCTATACCCCGGTAAAAAAAAGGCGACCTTTCAGTCGCCTTCTTCGATCAGTGCTTTTGGCCTCTGATCTTAAGATTCGATTCCAGCATTAACTGGTCTCAAAAATGGTGGGTCGTGTGGGATTCGAACCTACGACCAATTGGTTAAAAGCCAACTGCTCTACCAACTGAGCTAACGACCCAAAAATGGTCGGGGTAAGGGGATTCGAACTCCTGACATCCTGCTCCCAAAGCAGGCGCGCTACCGGACTGCGCTATACCCCGGTTTTGAAATTGGCTCCGTGACCAGGACTCGAACCTGGGACCCAATGATTAACAGTCATTTGCTCTACCGACTGAGCTATCACGGAACTGCATATTTCAAATGTACAACTTTTACCGCTTTACAACCTTCTCTTCGACCCGTCCGTATCGCTACGTTCATGCCTCTGAGGCGCGCTATTCTACAATCTTAAAAACCCCTGTCAACCCTTTAAATTGCTTTTAAGACAATGATTTGCGCTTCTTTCTGATTTCTTCTTGGGGAGAAGAAACCCGTGGGCTGACGTTGCTGCGGGGCGCACTTTACAAGCCTTTGCCTTACAGTTCAACGCCCTATCGAAAAAAAAGGCCCCGCAATGCGGAGCCTGCTCGTATAGCCATACTGGCTGGGCTTAGTGGAAGACGATTTCGTCGTTTTCCACCGTGGCCGCAACGCTGGTCCCCGGCATGAAGCTGCCCGACAGGATCAACTGCGCCAACGGGTTCTCGATCCAGCGTTGGATCGCGCGTTTGAGAGGCCGTGCGCCATACACCGGGTCGTAACCCACCGCGATCAGCTTGTCCAACGCCTCACTGCTCAGTTCCAAGTCCAGCTCGCGTTCGGCCAGGCGGCTGCGCAGGCGGCCCAACTGGATCTCGGTGATGCCCGCGATCTGATCCCGCGCCAAAGGCTCGAAGATCACCACTTCATCGACCCGGTTGATAAACTCCGGGCGGAAGTGCGAGGTCAGCGCATCCATGACCGCAGCACGCTGCGCCTCACGATCGCCTACCAGTTCCTGGATCTGCGAAGAGCCCAGGTTGGAGGTCATCACGATCACCGTGTTGCGAAAATCCACCGTACGCCCGTGGCTGTCCGTCAGGCGTCCATCTTCCAGCACCTGCAGCAAGATGTTGAACACGTCTGGGTGGGCCTTCTCGACCTCGTCCAGCAGGATCACCGAGTAAGGCTTACGCCGCACAGCTTCGGTCAGGTAGCCGCCCTCCTCGTAGCCCACGTAGCCTGGTGGAGCACCAATCAAGCGCGCCACCGAGTGTTTCTCCATGAACTCGGACATATCAATCCGCACCATGGCCTCTTCAGTATCAAAGAGGAACTCGGCCAACGCCTTGCACAGCTCCGTCTTACCCACGCCGGTCGGGCCGAGGAACATGAACGAGCCGCTCGGACGGTTCGGGTCCGACAAGCCGGCCCGCGAACGCCGTACCGCATTGGACACCGCCACCACCGCCTCTTCCTGGCCAATAACGCGCTGATGCAACAGGCTCTCCATCTTCAGCAGCTTATCGCGCTCGCCTTCGAGCATTTTCGACACCGGGATACCGGTCCACTTGGACACTACTTCGGCAATCTCTTCCTCGGTCACCTTGCTGCGCAGCAACTGGTTCTCGCTTTTACCATGCTGATCGACCATTTGCAGGCTGCGCTCCAGGTCCGGGATCACCCCGTACTGCAACTCGGCCATGCGGTTCAGGTCGCCTTTACGGCGCGCGGCTTCCAGTTCCTGACGGGACTGCTCGATCTTTTGCTGGATCTGCGCAGAACCCTGCACCTCGGCTTTCTCCGAAGTCCAGATTTCCTCGAGGTCCGAGTATTCACGCTCCAGGCGCACGATTTCTTCCTGGAGCTTTTCCAAGCGTTTCTTCGCCGCCTCGTCCTCTTCCTTCTTCAGCGCCTGAGATTCGACTTTCAGTTGAATCAGGCGCCGATCCAGGCGGTCAAGCACTTCCGGCTTGGAGTCGATCTCCATGCGAATGCGGCTTGCCGCTTCGTCGATCAGGTCGATGGCTTTGTCCGGCAACTGACGGTCAGTGATATAGCGATGGCTCAATTTGGCCGCCGCAATGATCGCGCCGTCAGTGATCGCCACCTTATGGTGGACCTCATAGCGTTCTTTCAGGCCACGCAGGATCGCGATGGTGTCTTCTTCGCTCGGTTCTTCCACCAGTACTTTCTGGAAACGACGCTCAAGGGCCGCGTCCTTTTCAATGTACTGGCGGTATTCGTTGAGCGTGGTCGCACCAACACAATGCAACTCACCCCGAGCCAGGGCTGGCTTGAGCATGTTGCCTGCGTCCATCGAGCCTTCGCCTTTACCGGCGCCGACCATGGTGTGCAGTTCGTCGATAAACAGAATGATCTGCCCGTCCTGCTTCGACAGCTCATTGAGCAGGGATTTCAGGCGTTCCTCGAACTCACCACGGAACTTGGCACCGGCGATCAGCGAGCCCATGTCCAAAGACAGCAGGCGCTTGCCTTTAAGGCCGTCCGGCACTTCACCATTGATAATGCGCTGGGCCAGGCCTTCGGCAATCGCGGTTTTACCCACGCCAGGTTCACCGATCAGTACCGGGTTGTTTTTGGTGCGGCGTTGCAACACTTGGATGGTGCGACGAATTTCGTCGTCACGGCCGATCACTGGGTCAAGCTTGCCTTCTTCAGCGCGCTTGGTCAGGTCGACGGTGTATTTATCCAGGGCCTGGCGCGACTCCTCATGGTTAGGGTCATTCACCGCTTCGCCGCCACGCAGGTTGTTGATGGCGTTTTCCAGGGCTTTCTTGCTCACGCCCTGGCCCAGCAACAATTTGCCAAGCTTGCTGTTGTCATCCATCGCGGCGAGCAGGACCAGTTCGCTGGAGATGAACTGGTCACCTTTCTGCTGGGCCAGACGATCCGCCTGGTTAAGCAGGCGCGCCAAGTCCTGCGACATGTTCACGTCGCCGGTAGGATTTTGAATTTTCGGCAGCTGGTCGAGCTCTTTGCTCAACTCCTTACGCAGGCTGTTGACGTCAAAGCCCACCTGCATCAGCAAGGGCTTGATAGAACCACCTTGCTGCTCCAGAAGGGCCTGCATCAAGTGCGCAGGCTCGATGGCCGGGTGGTCAAGGCCCACCGCCAGGGATTGAGAGTCAGATAAGGCCAACTGCAATTTGCTGGTTAAACGATCAATACGCATTAGTCACCTTCCTTTTGAGCAGGCCGGAGCTATAAACACACATCCTGAATGAAGAAACCTGCCAGATACCCCTATAGATGGGGTGGATTCTGCAAGATTCAAGCGAGCAATGGGCGATATGGACCAGGATTGACCCAGATCAAGAGAGTCTAGCGGTCAAGCCAGATTAGGGAGGCAAACCGACCGGTGCGAGGGCTGCGCCGGTAGGAAAAGAAGCGAGGGTCGGTCACAGTGCAGAGACCACCGCCATAAACAGCGGTGACACCGCGCACGGCCAGGCGCAGGCGTGCCAGTTGGTAGATGTCGGCCATGTACTTGCCGGGGTTTTGGCTTGGAACAAAGGCTTCAGCAGTAATCGGCAGTTGCTGCATAAAGGCTTCACGCACTTCCGGGCCGACCTCAAAGGCTTGCGGGCCGATTGCCGGGCCCAGCCACACCAACACTTCCCCGGGCTCGGTGTTCAAGCTTTCAAAGGCTGCTTCCAATACGCCTGCTGCCAGCCCGCGCCAACCGGCATGGGCAGCCGCCACACGAGTACCGGCGCGGTTGCAGAACAATGCGGGCAGACAATCGGCGGTCATTGATGTGCAGGCGATACCTGCAGTGCTGGTCCAGCTGCCATCGGCTTCGGCGATGCACGACGGGTCAGCCTCGACCACGGTGGTCCCGTGGACTTGGCGCAGCCAGGCAGGTTGAATATCAAGGGCATCGGTCAGACGACGGCGATTCTCAAGGACGGCCTCAAGGCTGTCCTCGACATGATCACCCAGGTTGAGGCTGTCGAACGGCGCCAGACTGACGCCGCCCGCACGGGTGGTAACGCAGGCTTTCACCCCGGCCGGCGCGGGCCAGTCAGGAATCAGCCAGTCACTCATCCGATAAACGCCTCGCGATCCTGCTTGAGCAGCGACAACAACCAGACCAGATCGTCTGGAAGAGGCGATTCCCAGCTCATCCGCTTACCGCTCGTCGGATGATCCAGTTCCAGGAAACGGGCATGCAGTGCCTGGCGCGGGAAGGATTTGAGCGATTCAACCATGGTCTGGCTCGCCGCTGGCGGAATACGGAAGCGACCGCCGTAGGCCGGATCTCCGACCAACGGGAAATTAATGTGCGCCATGTGCACGCGAATCTGGTGCGTACGACCGGTTTCCAGCTTGACCCGCACATGAGTATGGGAGCGGAAACGCTCAAGTACACGGTAGTGGCTGACGGCCTGCTTACCGCCCTCCATTACCGCCATACGCTGGCGCTGCTGGCCGTGGCGGCCGATAGGGGCGTTGATCTTGCCACCTGCCACCACCACGCCGATCACGATGCATTCGTAGATGCGGCTGACGCTACGGCTCTGCAATTGTGTGACCAACTGCGTCTGGGCCTGGATAGTCTTGGCCACCACCATCAAACCGGTGGTGTCCTTGTCCAGGCGGTGCACGATGCCGCAGCGCGGGACATTGATGATGTCCGGCACGTGGTGCAACAGGGCATTGAGCAAGGTGCCATCAGCGTGCCCGGCCGCCGGGTGAACCACCAGGCCTGCGGGTTTATTGATGACCAGGATGTCGTCGTCTTCATAGACGATATCCAGCTCGATGTCCTGTGCGACCCATTCTCCCTGGGCTTCCTGCTCGGCAGTCAGCTCAAGAATCGCACCACCATGAACTATGTCTCGCGGGCGGATAACCGCTCCATCCACAGTCAGGCGGCCGTCTTTGATCCAGGCGGAAAGGCGCGAGCGCGAGTGCTCAGCGAATAATTGTGCGGCGACTTGATCGAGGCGTTGGCCGCCCAATTCGGACGGCACCTCTGCGCGAAGTTCAATTTTATCGGACATGCTCAGACTAGGCGTGGCACAGCCTTTGGTTTCGGCTGCGCGCTTGTGGTTAAATACGGCGTCTTTTGCCCCGAGGCTTTCAACGGGGCGCTCATCATAACAGGACGGCCCCGCCCAAGACAGCGGCCGTCATAGGGACGCAAGCCGCCATGCAAGTGAAACACCTGCTGCTGATCGCCATCCTCGCCATGACTGCTGCTTGCTCGTCAACAAAGGAAGTCGTCGACGAAAACCTGAGCGAAGTCGAGCTGTACCAACAAGCTCAAAAAGACTTGGACAATAATAGCTACACCAGTGCCACAGCCAAGCTGAAGGCCCTGGAGTCGCGCTATCCGTTCGGGCGCTACGCCGACCAGGCACAGCTCGAGCTGATCTACGCCAACTACAAAAACGCCGAGCCTGAGGCTGCCAAGTCTGCCGCCGAGCGTTTTATCCGGCTGCACCCGCAGCACCCGAACGTGGACTACGCCTACTACATGAAGGGCCTGACTTCGTTCGACCAGGACGTTGGCCTGCTGGCGCGCTTCCTGCCGCTGGACATGACCAAGCGTGACCCGGGTGCCGCCCGCGACTCCTACAACGAGTTCGCCCAGCTCACCAGCCGCTACCCAAACAGCCGCTACGCGCCGGAC
This sequence comes from Pseudomonas sp. 1152_12, assembly GCF_052850675.1. Classification (NCBI taxonomy): domain Bacteria; kingdom Pseudomonadati; phylum Pseudomonadota; class Gammaproteobacteria; order Pseudomonadales; family Pseudomonadaceae; genus Pseudomonas; species Pseudomonas sp. 1152_12. The sequence continues at coordinate 227,458 of NZ_VXCW01000007.1, forward strand.
GCCAAGCAGCGCATGATCTACCTGCGCAACCTGCTGGCTTCCTACGAGATTCACGTAGCCCACTACTACTTGACTCGTCAGGCGTACGTCGCTGCCGCTAACCGTGGTCGGTATGTAGTGGAAAACTTCCAGGAAACCCCGTCCGTGGGTGACGGCCTGGCAGTGATGACCGAGGCTTATCAGCGCCTGCACCTGGACGCCCTGGCGACCACCAGCCTGGAAACCCTGAAACTCAACTACCCAGATCACCCAAGCCTGAAGGATGGCCAATTCGTGCCTCAGGTTGCTGAAGCGGACAACCGTTCGTGGCTGAGCAAGTACACCCTGGGCCTGATTGAATCGCGTCCACCGCTGCCGCCAGGTGAAACCCGCGCCAACCAGGACGTGATGAAGCAGTACCAGGACGCCAAGGAAGCTATTCCTTCGGAACTCAAGCCACATGACGAAAACGGCGACGTGATCGAAGAGCAGGAGCCACAGGCCCTGGGTGACAACCAGGACCGCTCGTGGTTCAGCTACATGACGTTCGGCGTGTTTGACTGATTGCATCCGGCGTCATCAAGAAGGAGCCTTTCGAGGCTCCTTTTTTATTGCGGAGTATTATTGCGCTGTGCGCCTGCTGCCACCTTGGCTAAACTGGCGCATTCATTTTCGAGAAACTGCCCATCATGCTTCGTCTACTGTTCTGGATTGCCGTCATTGCTGCCGCGGTATGGTTCTGGCGCAAATTCAAAAGCCCAGCCGCCAAACAGCAACGCGCCAGCGAGCCCGACGCCGCTTTGATGGTGCGCTGCGCCCACTGCGGCGTACACCTGCCGCAGGATCGCGCACTGAGCTCACGCCAAGAGTGGTATTGCACCCAGGCGCACCTGGAGCAAGGGCCGAAGTCTATTCAGCAGTGATCCGACCGGCGGGCGCATAGGCCGCCGGGTCGATGATCGGAGTACGCCCCAGCAACAAATCGACAAACAACTGGCAGGATGCCGGTGCGAGTACCAAGCCATTGCGGTAATGCCCGCAATTGAGCCACAACCCTTTTACGCCTGGGACCTCGCCGATGTACGGGATCCCTTCCGGCGAGCCGGGCCGCAAACCAGCCCAGTGTCCCACAACCTCGGCGTCCGCCAACGCGGGAATCAACTCCACAGCTGACGCTTTGAGGCTTTCCAACGCCGACTCGGTCGGGGTTTTGTCGAACCCTTCATGCTCCAGCGTACTGCCAATCAGAATGTGCCCATCACGCCGAGGGATCGCGTAGCGACCTTTGGCCAGCACCATACTCGACAAGAAATCAGACGCACATTTGTACAAAATCATTTGGCCTTTGACCGGCGCCACGGGGAGCGACAAGCCCAACGTGCCCAGCAGTTCCCCGCTCCAGGCGCCAGCGGCCAACACGACCTGATCCGCGAGGATCGCGCCCGCAGCCGTATTCACGCCCACGACATCTGCGCCCTCGATAACAAAACCGTGCACTTCACACTGCTCATGAATAGTCACACCAGATAACGCCAACAGCGCCGCCTTAAGGGATTTAACCAGGCGCGGGTTGCGCACATTGGCCACGTCCGCCATGTAGATCGCTTGGGAATACCCGGCTCCCAGCGCCGGCACCGCATCGTGGGCAGCCGACACGTCCACTTTGCTCAAAGGCCGGCGTTCACGAGCAGCCCAGGCGAGTGCCTCGGCCTCATCCTCCAGGTCCAGCCAGTACAAGCCCGTGGTATGGACCTCCGGGTCAACACCCGTGGCGGCAAACAACCGCTGCGCCAGTTGCGGATAAAAATCCTGGGACCAATGCGCCAGTGCAGTGACCGCTGGGCTGTAGCGCCACGGATACAGCGGCGACACAATGCCGCCGCCCGCCCAGGACGACTCCTGCCCAAGCCCCGAGCGTTCCAGCAGAATGACTGCCTGCCCCTGGGTGGCCAGGTTGTAGGCCGTCAACAACCCGATTACTCCGCCACCGACAATCACCACTTGCTGTTGCTTAGCCATCATTTGATCCAGCCGATAAAAAGGGAAAAGTGCATCCGGTGCCCACTGACCCAGCACCCTCATCATTGCCCCCAGCACGCCTTGCGCGACATGTCAGGTGATGCGCCGGGATTGCTGCGCACGCCGGAGCTGGTCAGGCTGAATGCAGCGCAAGGGTCACCCGCCATGACTGACCCGACGACAGGCGTGGCCAGCAGGCTGAATTCCTGAGGGTTCAATGCAGCGCTGATTCTATAGCGATCATTGCCCTCACTGACGCCGTTCGCATCAATAAAAGTACCGTTGCGCGTGTAAAAGCGCTCCAAGTAGTGGACCTGCTCAGCCAACAATGCAGCGATTTCTGCGCGATAGACTTTTTTTACATAACCGGTATACGCGGGGTAAGCAATCCCGGCCAGAAACGTGATGATCGCTACAGCGATCAGTAACTCGACCAGGGTAAACCCTTGGCAATCCTTGCCCATTGTTACGCTCCCTATTGAAGTTGCCGCCATAAAACCCGACGAAGTCCCAAGCCTCCCTCTTCGCTCAACTGTGCATAAACCGCCTCCAGAACCGTGCGCGATTGGCCACTAAGCCCCACCGCCGTCACGCGGTACAACGCGGCCGGTGTTGCTGGCGGCAAACCCGCCAGCCCCGCTCCCTGCCCCAGCGATTGGACCGCATACAGGCCACCCTTCAAGGCAATCCAGTTGACTGCTGAAGCAGGGTTCGCCCCGGCGCCCACCACCGAAAACGACTCCTGTGGCGGTGCGCAGGTGCTGATCGATCGGCACAACGGCAGCCCGGCCCCGGCGTGCAGGGCTGTCGACACCCCCAGCGTCAAGCCGCTTTCGGCACTTTGAAATGATTGATTGCGATGCCATACGCCGCCGGCAATCTTTTGCTGGGACACCGCACCTTGCATCGAGGCCATGCCGATCAGTGATAACACCAGCAAAAACACCAAGCTGATCAGCAGGACCATGCCCTTCTGCCGCAGGTAAACCCCATGAAAACTCAGCATAATTACCCTACCCCAGCCGATTACGCAGCGCGGCCACGACACTGTAGGCCTGATCCTTGACGCGCCCGCTCGGGTCTCGCAGTGTCATCTGGATACGCACACTGCGGATCAGCGACTCGTCCACCGGGCTGACGTCATAGCGCACCACGCGAGCCGAACCGGTGTTGGCCGCCACGCCGAAACTGATCTCGAACACCTGTACGTTGTCCACCAGCACCGTCTTGGCCGGCGCCGCGGGTGTACTGACCTTCAACTGACCGGTTTCAAAGGTGTAGGTGAGCTGGCGTATCGCGAACCGAATCTGGCCAGGCGCCGGTGACGGCGAGCTCCCCGAATAGGCTTGGGCTGTGCCAATGCAATCAGAGAGCACCGTCCAGTCAGGTTTGCCACCCTCGCCTCCCGAATCGGCCGTGACCAGCGTGAGTGACTTGGAACTGCCCGTGGCACTCCAGCCAATCGGTCGCTCAAAGGCTGGCGGTGCATTTTCGATATAGGCCGTCGCCAGGCAACCGAACATACCCGCCTGGCGAACATCCTGAATCATCTTGCCCAGCACAAACCGCGCATCATCCTGCAGCAACATAGCGGCCTGCTGGCTGGCGTGAGTGGCTCGAGCGCTGATGACGACCTGGCTGACGCCAAGGACCAACACCAGCCCGACCGCCAGCGCCAGCAACAGCTCCACCAAGCTGAAACCCTGCATGTAGCGATTCATTGCACCATCTCCCAATCACCGGCAATGCGACTGGTGAGGGTGAAGGTTTCACGGGCACCGTGGGCGTTCGCTCCCCTGGCGTCATCCCAACTGATACTCACGGTCACCACACTGCCACTGACCACCACGGAGCCTTTGCCGCTCGCACCGGCAAAACCGACGATATTGGCTTCGAAATCATGCAGGTCCAGGTCACGCACACTGGCGCTGCCCGTATTGAGCGGCGGACCTTCGGTTCGACCCCATGAGTAGTCCGCGCCAGCGTTGGCGCGAACTCGATCCAGCATGTCGTAGGCAATGAAACTGGCCTGGCTGATCATCCTTGCGCTGTCGGTGTACTTGAGTGCATTGAGCTGGATTACCGCAGCGCCCAGCAGGCCAACCGTGAGAATAAGCACCGCCACCAGCACCTCGATCAGGGTCATGCCGTCTTGGTGCCGGGGCAAAGCGCAGACAGGGTGTGTATTCGGGCGAGCAAGCATTACCGTCGTCATCCGTGTCGAAGGCCGGAAAAAAGCAGGGGAAACCCACTGTGCAACCCAAGACTAGCGCCAGTTTTTGACGGGTGCTGCTCCCGGAACAAAGGGAAATACTTTGGACATAAAGGCCATCATTCAGCACCCGAAGCAGCGCGCTATACCTATGCCTGTCACCTGAAATATTGAACACGTCCACGGAGGGACGACCTATGAAACAGCGCGGCTTCACCCTGATCGAACTGCTGCTCAGCCTGACGCTGAGCGGCCTCCTGGCAAATCTGGCGGTACCGGGTTTCAGAGGTTTACTTGAATCGCAGCAACGACAAACAGCTGCGCAGTCGCTGGCTGGCGGGCTGCGCTACGCACGTACCGAGGCCATCGCACGCAATCGCGCGGTGGTCATTCATGCCCGGGAAGAGGACTGGAGCCTGGGATGGAGAGTGATCGTGGACGAAAGCGGGCGCGGACACCTGGACGACAAAAACCCCGTGCTGCTGGAACGACAGGACAACGGGCAAATACCGATAGTAGGGAACGGCCCGGTCAAGAGCCAGGTACGCTTCAATGGGTTGGGCGAACCGATATTTTCAGCGGGAGGTTTCCGTGCAGGCACTGTGCATGTGTGCGACAAGGGCCAGGCGCAAAGCCTGTTTCAGGTAGTACTTGCCCCCAGCGGGCGCATCAGCCTACGCAGTGACACCACCGAGCAGGCTTTGTGCCGGAGCGCCTCCGGCACCTTGAGGCTTACAGCAACGAGCGAACCCGCAGCTCCTTCGGCATCGAGAACGTGATGTTCTCTTCACGGCCAGCCAACTCATCGGCACCGGTTGCCCCCCAGGCCTGCAGCTGTTGGATCACGCCGCGTACCAGGACTTCCGGGGCTGAAGCGCCTGCGGTAATGCCGATACGCTCAACACCGTCGAACCAGCTGCGCTGCATATCTTCGGCGCCGTCGATCAGGTACGCCGGTGTGGCCATGCGCTCGGCCAATTCGCGCAAACGATTGGAGTTGGAGCTGTTAGGGCTACCAACCACCAGCACGACATCGCATTCATCAGCCAGTTGCTTGACCGCGTCTTGACGGTTTTGCGTGGCATAGCAGATGTCGTCTTTGCGCGGGCCGCCGATGGCCGGGAATCGCGCGCGCAGGGCATCGATCACTCGGCTGGTGTCGTCCATCGACAAGGTGGTTTGCGTCACAAAGGCCAGCCGCTCGGGGTTTTGCACCTGCAAGTTGGCGACGTCCTTTTCATCTTCCACGAGGTAGATGGCGCCGCCCGTGCGGGAGTCGTACTGGCCCATGGTGCCTTCGACTTCGGGGTGACCAGCGTGGCCAATCAGGATGCATTCACGACCGTCACGGCTGTAACGCGCAACTTCGATATGCACCTTGGTCACCAGCGGGCAGGTAGCGTCGAATACTTTCAGGCCACGGCCGGCCGCCTCGGTACGTACCGCCTGGGAAACACCATGAGCGCTGAAGATGACGATAACGTCGTCTGGCACCTGGTCGAGCTCTTCGACAAAGATAGCGCCGCGTGCGCGCAGGTCTTCGACCACGAATTTGTTGTGGACGACTTCATGGCGCACGTAAATCGGCGGCCCGAAGACTTCAAGGGCGCGATTAACGATTTCGATCGCCCGGTCCACACCCGCGCAGAAGCCACGGGGATTGGCGAGTTTGATTTGCATGCTGTGCCTCGTGTCTTGCAGGGCAAGAAATTGGATCAACTCAACTCTGTAAGAGTAAGCCTCTGCGGAAGCCGGGCTAGCCCGCGATACAGACGACTCGGTGTATCAGGTACTCCGAGATGATGCTATCGCAGGCAAGCCAGCTCCCAAAGGAACCGGTTTAGTCAATCAGAGCGCTTTAACGTCGATGATTTCGACGTCAAACGTCAAGGTTTTACCGGCCAACGGGTGGTTGAAGTCGATGGTCACTTGCGCGTCATCGAAGGTTTTCACCACGCCGGGCAGCTCGGTATTCGCCGCGTCGTTGAAGATCACCAGCAAGCCTTCCGACAGGTCCATGTCCTGGAACTGCGAACGCGGGATGATCTGCACGTTTTGCGGGTTGGGCTGGCCAAAGGCGTTTTCCGGCAGGATCTGCAGGGTGCGCTTGTCGCCAGCCTTGAAACCGAACAGGGCCGCTTCGAAACCCGGCAGCAGGTTGCCATCGCCGACCTTGAAGGTCGCCGGGGCTTTGTCGAACGTACTGTCGACCGTGTGGCCGTTCTCCAGGCGCAGTGCAAAATGCAAAGTGACTTCCGTGTTCTGGCCGATGCGTTGCTCAGCCAATACCTGATCAGTCATTGACGGTCTCTCCGGTTTTCTTACTTTTAAACATGTCCAACGCCAGCATGATTGCACCGACGGTGATGGCGCTGTCGGCAAAGTTGAACGCCGGGAAATACCAGCGGTTCTGCCAATGCACCAGGATAAAGTCGATCACATGGCCCAGGGCGATGCGGTCGTACAGGTTGCCCAACGCGCCGCCCAGCACCAAGGCCAGGGCGATGGCCAACCAGGTGTCATCGCGGCCCAGGCGTTTGAGCCAGACCACCAGCACTGCGCTGACCACCACGGCGATCAGGGCGAACAGCCAGCGCTGCCAGCCGCCGCCATCAGCGAGGAAGCTGAAGGCGGCGCCGGTGTTGTAGGCCAGGGTCCAGCTGAAGTAGTCAGGAATGACGACGATCTGCTGGTACATCTGCAAGGCGCCTTCGAAGTGAGCCTTGCTGAGCTGGTCAATGACCAGCACCAGCACGCTCAGTACGAGCCAGCCCAGACGTCCGAAACGACCGGCTGCATTAGGCATAGTGGCGAACCTCGCCAGCACCGCTGATGTTGTCGACACAACGACCGCAAATTTCCGGATGCTCCGGGTTCACGCCGACGTCTTCGCGGCAGTGCCAGCAACGGGCGCACTTAGGAAAGGCCGACTTGACCACTTTGAGCTTGAGGCCCGGCACTTCGGTGGCCACTGCGTCCGCGGGTGCCTGGGCAAAAGGTGCCAGGCTTGCGGTCGAGGTGATCAGTACGAAGCGCAGTTCGTTGCTCAGCTTGGCCAGGTCGGCAGTCAGGCCTTCCTCGGCAAACAGGGTGACTTCGGCTTGCAGGTTGCCACCGACGGCCTTGGCCGCGCGCTGAACTTCCAGCTCCTTGTTCACCGCAACCTTGACGGCCATCACGCCTTCCCAGTACTCGCGGCCCAGTTCGAAGTTGGCCGGCAATTCGGTCAGGCCTTCGTACCAGGTGTTGAGCATCACCGATTCGTTACGCTCGCCCGGCAGGTATTCCCACAGTTCATCGGCGGTAAAGGCCAATATCGGCGCAATCCAGCGCACCAGCGCCTCGCTGATGTGGTACAGCGCGGTCTGCGCCGAGCGGCGCGCCTTGCTGTTGGCGCCGGTGGTGTACTGGCGGTCCTTGATGATATCGAGGTAGAAACCACCCAGCTCCTGCACGCAGAAGTTGTGGATCTTGGAATACACGTTCCAGAAGCGGTATTCGCCGTAGTGCTCCTGCAACTCGCGCTGCAGCAACAGGGTACGGTCCACGGCCCAACGGTCCAGGGCGAGCATGTCCTCGGCCGGAAGGATGTCGGTGGCCGGGTTGAAACCGGTCAAGTTCGACAGCAGGAAGCGTGCGGTATTGCGGATACGGCGGTAGGCATCGGCGCTACGGGCCAGAATCTGATCCGACACAGCGATTTCGCCCGAATAATCGGTCGAGGCCACCCACAGACGCATGATGTCGGCGCCCAAGGTGTCGTTGATCTTTTTCGGCTCGATCACGTTTTTCAGCGACTTGGACATCTTGCGGCCCGTCTCGTCGACGGTGAAGCCGTGGGTCAGCAGTTCGCGGTACGGCGCGTGGTTGTCGATGGCGCAACCGGTCAGCAACGACGAGTGGAACCAGCCACGGTGTTGGTCAGAGCCTTCCAGGTACAGGTCGGCACGCGGGCCGGTCTCGTGGCCCATCGGGTGCGAACCGCGCAGCACGTGCCAGTGGGTGGTGCCGGAGTCGAACCACACGTCGAGGGTGTCGCTGATCTTGTCATACAGCGGCGCTTCGTCGCCCAGCAGTTCGGCGGCGTCCAGTTTGAACCAGGCTTCGATGCCTTCCTGCTCAACGCGCAGGGCCACGGCTTCCATCAGTTCGACGGTGCGAGGGTGCAGTTCGCCGCTTTCCTTGTTCAGGAAAAACGGGATTGGCACACCCCAGTTACGCTGTCGAGAGATGCACCAGTCCGGACGGTTGGCGATCATCGAGTGCAGACGCGCCTGGCCCCAGGCCGGTACGAATTGAGTGTCTTCGATGGCTTTAAGCGAGCGCACACGCAGGGTGTCGCCGCTGACTGGCTCTTTGTCCATGCCGATGAACCACTGCGCGGTGGCGCGGTAGATCAGCGGGCTCTTGTGACGCCAGCAATGCATGTAGCTGTGCTTGATGGTTTCGGTTTGCATCAGCGCACCGACTTCACCCAGCTTGTCGATGATCGGCTGGTCGGCCTTGAAGATGAACTGGCCGCCGAAGAACTCCAGCGAAGGCGCATAAACGCCGTTGCTTTGCACCGGGTTGATGATGTCATCGTTGACCATGCCGTACTTCTTGCAGATCACAAAGTCGTCCACGCCATAGGCGGGCGAGCAGTGAACCACACCAGTACCCGAACCCAGTTCAACGTAGTCAGCCAGGTACACCGGCGACAGGCGATCGTAGAACGGGTGACGGAAGTTGATCAGTTCCAGCGATGTACCGGTGGTGGTGGCGATCACCGAACCTTGCAGTTCGTAACGCGCCAGACAGGCTTCAACCATTTCCTCGGCCAGCACCAGCAGGCGATCACCGACGTCCACCAGGGCGTAGGTGAATTCCGGGTGTACGTTCAGCGCTTGGTTGGCCGGGATGGTCCACGGGGTGGTGGTCCAGATCACGATGGCAGCTGGCTTAGCCAGCGATGCCAGGCCAAAGGCCTCGGCCAGCTTGGCGTCGTCGGCGATCGGGAAGGCCACGTCGATGGTCGAGGACCTCTTCTCTTCGTACTCGACTTCCGCTTCAGCCAGGGCCGAACCGCAATCGAAGCACCAGTTCACGGGCTTGAGGCCCTTGAACACGAAACCGCCCTTGACGATTTCAGCCAAGGCGCGGATTTCCCCGGCCTCGTTCTTGAAGTTCATGGTCTTGTACGGGTTGTCCCACTCGCCCAATACGCCCAGGCGGATGAATTCGGACTTCTGCCCTTCGATTTGCTCGGTGGCGTAGGCACGGCACAGTTCACGGGTTTTATCCGCGCCCAGGTTCTTGCCGTAAGTCACTTCGACTTTGTGTTCGATCGGCAAGCCGTGGCAGTCCCAGCCCGGGACATAAGGTGCGTCGAAACCCGAAAGGGTTTTCGAGCGCAGGATCATGTCCTTGAGAATTTTGTTCAGCGCATGACCGATGTGAATCGTGCCGTTGGCATAAGGAGGGCCGTCGTGCAGGACGAATTTCGGACGATCCTTGCCAATTTCGCGCAACTTTCCGTACAGGCCAATACTGTCCCAGCGCTGCAGGATCTGCGGTTCGCGCTGTGGCAGGCCGGCCTTCATTGGGAAGGCGGTGTCCGGAAGGTTTAACGTGGCTTTATAGTCGGTCATTTAAGGCTCTTCGGTTAGCGATGGGCGCTAGGTGCGGCTAGTGCACGGGCGGCGGCGACATCCGCATTGATCGCCGTTTTCAACGCCTCAAGCGAGGCGAAACGCTGCTCTTCACGCAGCTTCTGGTGGAAAACCAGCGTCAAACGCCGGTCATACAAATCACCGGCAAAATCCAAAAGGTGAACTTCCAGGTGGGCCTTGCCATCACCTGCAACCGTAGGCCTGACGCCTATGTTGGCGACTCCTGACCACGATTGGCCGTCGATGTCGACACTCACCAGATAAACCCCGGTAAGCGGCACACGACGGCGCTTGAGTTGCACGTTAGCGGTTGGCGTGCCCAGTTGGCGCGCCAGCTTCTGGCCGTGCAGTACCCGCCCGGCAATGCAGAACGGGCGACCGAGCAAACGCTCGGCCAAGGCGAAGTCGGCAGCGGCCAGGGCGTTACGCACCTGGGTACTGCTCACGCGCAGACCATCCAGTTCGACGGTTTGCGCGGCTTCGACGGTGAAACCTTGATTCACACCGGCGTGCTGCAAGAAATCGAAATCGCCGACGCGGTCGCAACCGAAACGGAAGTCGTCGCCGACCTCCAGGTGCTGCACGCCCAGGCCATCCACCAGGATACGGTCGACAAACTCGGCGGCGCTGAGGCTTTGCAAACGCTGGTTGAAAGCCAGGCAAAGCACACGGTCCACACCCTCTTCGGCCAGCAACTGCAGCTTGTCGCGCAAGCGGGCCAGACGTGCCGGCGCCGTTTGCGGGGTAAAAAACTCTCGCGGCTGTGGCTCAAAAATCACCACGCAGCTGGGCACCCCCAACTCGACCGCACGTTCACGCAGCCGGCCCAGGATAGCCTGGTGGCCACGGTGAACACCGTCAAAGTTGCCAATAGTGGCGACGCAGCCCCGATGCTCGGGGCGCAGGTTGTGGAGACCTCGAACCAGCTGCATAACGCGCTTCTTGCTCATAAAGTGGTCGATTATAACCACACCCGGCCCCGGACGACAGGCAACAGCGCAGGCCAAATGGATCGAATCGATAAAACAACCGTTTTATCGCGGCAAAGTTCTAGCTTAGCGACTTGCGATTGAAATCCCGCAGGCGGAAGCCCTGCAGCAGCAACATCCCGAAGTACACCACCACACCGGCAACCACCAATACGCCCAAGCGCAGGAAGCGCTCCAGCATATGGCCTTGGTCCCAGGCCGGCATAAAGTGCATCAGGCCAAGCAATACTGCCGACATGGCAGCCACCGCCACCACCAGCTTGAGCGCAAACATGCCCCAGCCTGGCTGCGGTTGGAACATCTGCTGCTTACGCAGTTGATAAAACAGCAGGCCGGCATTGATGCAGGCACCGGCACTGATGGCCAGGGCCAAGCCGGCATGGGCCAGCGGGCCAATAAACACAAGGTTGAGCAGTTGCGTGACGATCAGGGTGAAAATCGCGATTTTGACCGGCGTGCGAATGTTTTGCTGGGCATAGAAGCCTGGGGCCAGCACCTTGATCACGATAATGCCGAGCAGGCCAACGGAATAAGCCACCAGCGCGTGCTGGGTCATCAATGCGTCATGTGCGTTGAATTGGCCGTATTGGAACAACGCGACCGTCAGCGGCTCGGCCAGAATCCCCAGCGCCAGCGAGCACGGCAGTACCAGCATAAAGCACAGGCGCAAGCCCCAATCAAGGATGCGCGAGTACGCCTGGCGGTCCTTGCTGGCATAGGTACGCGCCAGGGTCGGCAGCAAAATCGTGCCCAAGGCTACGCCAAGCACGCCGGACGGCAGCTCCATCAAACGATCGGCGTAATACATCCACGAAACCGAGCCCGAGACCAGCAACGAGGCGAATGCGGTGTTGATGATCAGGGAAATCTGGCTGACCGAAACGCCCAGGATCGCCGGCAGCATATTGCGCATCACGCGCCATACGCCGGTGTCCTTGAGGTTGAGGCGCGGCAATACGAGCATGCCGATCTTTTTCAGGTGCGGCAGTTGGTAGAGCAATTGCGCCAGGCCACCAGCCAGTACAGCCCAACCCAGCGCCATTACCGGCGGGTCGAAGTACGGCGTGAGGAACAACGCGAAAATAATCATGCTGACGTTTAGCAGCGTCGGCACGAAGGCTGGCACCGAGAAACGATTCCAAGTATTGAGGATCGCCCCGGCCAGGGATGACAGGGAAATCAGCAATATATAAGGAAAGGTCACCCGCAGCAGATCAGTGGTCAGCGCGAATTTTTCCGGCGTGTTGGCAAAACCAGGCGCCGTGGCCCATATCACCCAGGGCGCAGCAAGCATGCCGGCGATGGTCACCAGCATCAGCACCAAGGTCAATAGGCCTGAGACATAGGCAATAAATGTGCGGGTCGCTTCCTCGCCCTGCTGAGTTTTGTATTCGGCCAGGATGGGGACGAACGCTTGGGAAAACGCCCCCTCGGCGAAGATCCGCCGCAGCAGGTTGGGCAGTTTAAAGGCAATAAAGAACGCATCTGTGGCCATGCTGGCGCCAAAAATGCGCGCCAGCAGGGTGTCACGTACGAACCCCAAAACCCGGGAGATCATCGTGATAGAGCTGACGGCAGCCAACGATTTGAGCAGATTCATTGAAAGAGTTTGCGCCTATAGATAAAGAGCAGGCGAACAAAGCGCCCACTTATGCGATACTGCGCGCCTGCAACAGCACAGAGCCAAAGCTCGCGAGTTTACAGGTCAAGCGCCGGAAATAAATCACCCGCCTCTTCAGATCGACCACTCAGCAGTTCGCATCAGCCGCCCTTGACAACCCATCAAGTCATCGGCATGATTCGCGGCCTATTTTGTTTGCTATTTCCTAAAAAGTCTTTCGAGGAGCTCGACGGTGGCCAACACACCTTCCGCCAAAAAACGTGCAAAACAGGCTGAGAAGCGTCGCAGCCACAACGCCAGCCTGCGTTCCATGGTTCGTACCTACATCAAGAATGTAGTTAAAGCCATCGACACCAAAGACGCTGAAAAAGCCCAAGCTGCTTACGTTCTGGCCGTGCCAGTTATCGACCGTATGGCCGATAAAGGCATCATCCACAAGAACAAGGCCGCTCGTCATAAGAGCCGCCTGAATGGCCACATCAAGGCTCTGAACGTCGCTGCAGCAGCCTAAGCGGTAACAACTGCCACGTGACCCAGGTTGCGTAACAGTTAAGAAATGCCCCGTACCGAAAGGTCCGGGGCATTTTTGTATGCCCAAATAATCACCACAGTTTTCCTTGTGGGAGCGCGGTGCATTTTCAAGGCACAAAAAAAACGCCCCGAACCAGTCGGGGCGTTTTTGCTAGCAGCTGATTAAACCGTCAATCAGTGCTGGTGACCGCCTTCACCGTGAACGTGGCCGTGGGCCACTTCTTCTTGGGAAGCGTCACGGATGGCAACGATCTTCACTTGAAAGTTCAGGCGCTGGCCAGCCAGTGGGTGGTTACCGTCGACAGTCACGTCGTCGCCATCCAGATCACGGATGGTGACGATCTGCATTTGCCCGTCCGGTGCGGAAGCGTGGAACTGCATGCCCACTTCCAGCTCGTCAACGCCTTCGAACATGCTGCGGCTCAAAGTGCTGACCAGTTCGGCGGAGTATTCGCCGTAGGCATCTTCAGGTTCTACGGCGACGGTCAGTTCGTCACCGACGTTCTTGCCTTCCAGAGCCTTTTCCAGGCCAGGAATGATGTTACCTGCACCTTGCAGGTAGACCAGCGGCGCGCCGCCGGCGGAGCTGTCGATGACCTCACCAGCGTCGTTGGTCAGGGTATAGTCGATGGAGACAGCCTTGTTAGCGGCGATCGTCATGGGGCGAGACCTTTTGCATAAGAATGAAGAACGGACAAGTCTAAACAAGGATTTGCCCGAAAGCGAACACAACCCTGACAGACGGGGTCGATCAACGGCATCCTTCATCATTGGGTTCCACCAGGACGAAGACCAGCACTGGGTCATCGAGCTGTCCTGCGGCCACACCCAACACCTGCGCCATCAGCCGCCCTGGCAGTCCCGCGCCTGGGTACTCGACCCCGCGCAACGCCTTGAAAAAATAGGCCAACCCTTTGCGTGCGGCTGGTGTGCGCAAGAGCACGAATAACGATAACCTTGGTGCCTGATTCCCGGCAGGCGCTCAGCCATAGAGCGCCACCGAAGCCATGCACCTCCAGAGAATTCGCATGCAGACTTTTTTTATCGCGCCCACCGATTTTGGTGTGGGTCTGACCTCCATCAGCCTTGGGCTGGTGCGAACCCTTGAGCGAGCCGGGCTGAAAGTCGGCTTTTTCAAACCGATTGCCCAGCCACACCCTGGCGATACTGGCCCCGAACGGTCCACCGAGTTGGTAGCCCGCACCCACGGCCTGAAACCACCACAACCGCTGGGCCTGGCCCATGTGGAGCGGATGCTCGGCGACGGTCAGCTCGACGAATTGCTCGAAGAAATCATCACCCTGTATCAGCAGGCCGCCGTGGGTAAGGACGTGCTTATTGTCGAAGGCATGGTGCCGACCCGAAGCGCCAGCTATGCGGCGCGGGTCAACCTGCATTTGGCCAAAAGCCTCGACGCGGAAGTGATCCTGGTGTCGGCGCCGGAAAACGAAGTGCTCACCGAACTCTCCGGCCGCGTGGAATTGCAGGCCCAATTGTTCGGTGGCCCGAAAGATCCGAAAGTGCTGGGTGTGATCCTCAATAAAGTGCGCACCGACGAAAGCATGGAAGCGTTCTCGACGCGCCTCAAAGAACATTCGCCACTGTTGCGCAGCGGCGATTTCCGCCTGCTCGGCTGCATCCCCTACCAGCCTGAACTGAACGCGCCGCGCACCCGCGACGTGGCCGACCTGATGGGCGCGCAGATCCTCAACGCCGGCGACTATGAAAGCCGGCGCATGACCAAGATCATCATCTGCGCGCGCACCATGCGTAACACCGTGGAACTGCTCAAGCCCGGCGTGCTGGTGGTAACCCCCGGCGACCGCGATGACATCATCCTCGCCGTGAGCCTGGCCGCAATTAACGGCGTGCCGCTGGCCGGACTGCTGCTGACCAGCGACACGCTGCCCGACCCGCGCATCATGGATTTGTGCCGTGGCGCCTTTCAGGCCGGGCTGCCGGTGTTGTCGGTGAGCACCGGCTCCTACGATACCGCCAACCAGCTCAACAGCCTGAACAAGGAAATCCCGATTGATGACCGCGAGCGCGCAGAAATCATCACCGATTTCGTCGCCAGCCACCTCGATGCACGCTGGCTGCACCAACGCTGCGGCACGCCGCGGGAGATGCGCCTGTCGCCGGCGGTGTTCCGCTACCAATTAATCCAACGCGCCCAGGCGGCTAACAAGCGCATCGTGCTGCCCGAAGGCAGCGAGCCGCTGACCGTGCAAGCTGCCGCCATCTGCCAGGCTCGTGGCATTGCCCGTTGTGTGTTGCTGGCCAAACCCGCAGATGTGGAAGCGGTCGCCCGCGCCCACGGCATCGAGCTGCCCGAAGGCCTGGAGATTCTTGACCCGGACCTGATTCGCCAGCGTTATGTCGAACCGATGGTCGCGCTGCGCAAGAGCAAAAGCCTCAACGCGCCGATGGCCGAACAGCAACTGGAAGACACCGTGGTGATCGCCACCATGATGCTCGCACTGGATGAAGTGGACGGCTTGGTTTCCGGGGTCATCCATTCCACCGCCAACACCATCCGCCCTGCCCTGCAGCTGATTAAAACCGCGCCCGGCTGCACCTTGGTGTCGTCGGTATTCTTCATGCTGTTCCCGGAGCAGGTGCTGGTGTACGGCGATTGCGTGATGAACCCGCACCCCAGCGCTGTGGAATTGGCGGAAATCGCCTTGCAAAGCGCCGACTCGGCCGCAGCGTTCGGTATTACGCCGCGCGTGGCGATGATCAGCTACTCAAGTGGCGATTCGGCCAGCGGCGAAGAAGTGGAAAAAGTCCGCGAAGCCACCCTGCTCGCCCACGAACAGCAAAGCTCGCTGCTGATCGACGGGCCCTTGCAGTACGACGCCGCCGCCAACGAAACCGTGGCCCGGCAGTTGGCCCCCAACAGCCTGGTCGCCGGCAAAGCCACGGTGTTTGTGTTCCCCGACCTGAACACCGGCAACACCACGCACAAGGCGGTGCAACGCAGCGCCGACTGCGTGAGCCTGGGGCCAATGCTGCAAGGCCTGCGCAAACCGGTGAACGACCTGCCGCGTGGCGCCCAAGTGGATGACATCGTGTACACCATCGCACTCACTGCGATTCAAGCCGCCAACCGACCTATGGATATCTAAATGCTGGATTTTCTACCTGCTGCCGCGCGCGGGGTGATCGCGTCCTTGTTGTTGGCGTTGAACACGATCCTGCTGTGCTCATTTCTGTTTATCTTCGCGCTGTTCAAGGCGTTGCCGTTTGCCAAGCGCTTTAGCGAGTGGCTGATGAACCATACCCACGAAGCCTGGGTCACCAATAACAAGGGCTGGATGAACCTGGTACGGCGCACGCGCTGGCACCTGAGCGGGCTTGAGGGCCTGGATTACCAGCACTCGTATCTGGTGACCAGTAACCACCAGAGCTGGGTGGACATCATGGTGTTGCAATACGTGCTCAATCGACGGATCCGCCCGCTGAAGTTCTTCCTCAAGCAGGAACTGATCTGGGTGCCGGTGATTGGCCTGGCATGGTGGGCGCTGGGCTTTCCGTTCATGAAGCGCTACACCAAGGCCTATTTGGAGAAGCATCCGGAGAAGAAAGGCAAAGACCTCGAAACCACCCGCAAGACCTGTGCGAAGTTTCGTGACAACCCGGTGGGCATTTTCAACTTTGCCGAAGGCACGCGGTTTACACCAGGCAAGCACGCACAGCAGAAGTCGCCGTTCCGCTATTTGCTCAAGCCTAAGGCAGGCGGGATTGCGTTTGTGCTGGATGCCATGGGCGAGCAGTTAAAGTCATTGGTCAACGTGACCATTCACTACCCTGGCGGGCGCCCTGGGTACTGGGACCTGCTGTGTGGGAATGTGAAGGATGTGGTGGTGCACTTTGAAGAGGTGCGGATTCCCGCCGGGTTTATCGGCAAGAATTATGAGCAGGATGGGGAGTATCGGCTGGCGTTTCAGGGCTGGATCAACCAGCTTTGGGAAGACAAGGATGCGTTTCTAGATAAGCTGCATAAGGATTATCCAGGCAGTCGCTGATCAGAAATGTGGGAGGGGACTTGCCCCCTCCCACATTTGACCGAGTTGCTTTTCTGTGGCGGCGAGGTTTAGATCACGCCGCGCTGACGCAACAGTTCCAGCACTTGCTTGACGCTGTCTTCCAGCGACAAGGCCTGGGTGTCGATCACCAGATCGGCATTCAATGGCACGTCGTACGGGAAGGACTCGCCAGGGATATTATCCCCACCGGCAGCGTACAGGCCTTGCGGATCACGCTCGGCGCACACCAACGGCGACGCTTGCACATAGACCGTGAGCAAGCGGTCGGCACCGATCAGCACCTTGGCCTGTTCGCGGCCTTCGGCATCCGGAGCAACAAATGCAGCAAGGGTCAGCAAGCCGGCTTCGTTGAACTGGCGCGCCACGTGAGCGGCTCGACGCCAGTTCTCGGTCCGCCCGACACGGTCCTGCGGCAACCCTTTGTTCAGGTCGTGGCGCAGGTTCTGGCCGTCCAGTACGTACACCGCACGCCCCATGTCGAACAGCTTGCGCTCAACCGCGTAGGCCAAGGTGCTTTTGCCTGCGCCCGACAGGCCGCTGAACAGCACGGTGGCCGGCTGCTGGCCGAAGCGCTGTGCGCGCTCTTCGGTGGCCACATGGGCCAATTTGCCGTGCTGCGTTGCGGAGCCATGGTTAACCGGCGGCGCAATGATCATGCCCGCAGCCACGGTGCCGTTGGTCAACCGGTCGATGACGATAAACGCACCGGTGGTGCGGTTGCTGTCGTAACCGTCCAACGCGATGGCTGCGTCGAGGCTGACCTTGACCCGACCAATCTCGTTCAATTGCAGCGAACTCGCCGGGCCTTCAGCCAAGGTGTTCACGTCCACACGATGCACGATGCTGGTGATGGAACCCGGCACATAGCTGGTGGCGCGCTTGATGTCGTATTTCTTGCCCGGCAGCATCGGCTCTTCGGCCATCCACACCAGCATGGCGTCGAAGGCGTCAGTCACTTGCGGTACGTTGTCGGCATGCACCAACAGGTCGCCACGGGAGATGTCGATCTCGTCTTCCATGGTCAAGGTCACGGCCTGGCCTGGCCCCGCATGCTCCAGCTCACCTTCGAAGGTGACGATGGATTTGACGCGGCTGCTCTTGCCCGACGGCAGCACTACAACTTCATCGCCCTTGTGCACGATGCCGCTGGCCAAGGTGCCGGCGAAACCACGGAAGTTCAGGTTCGGACGGTTAACGTACTGCACCGGGAAACGCAGGTCGGTGTAGTTGCGGTCGTTGGCGATCTCGACGGTTTCGAGAATCTCCATCAGCGACTGGCCGGTGTACCAGGGCGAGCGCTCGCTCTTGTTCACCACGTTGTCGCCCTTGAGCGCCGACATCGGTACGAACGCCATGGTGCTCGGCTTGAAGGCGATGCCTTCGGCGAACTTCAGGTAATCGGCCTTGATCTGCTCGAAGATGCTTTGGTCAAAGCCATTGATGTCCATCTTGTTGACGGCCACCACGATGTGCTTGATACCCAGCAACGAGGCGATAAAGCTGTGGCGACGGGTCTGGGTCTGCACGCCGTAGCGGGCATCGATCAGGATGATCGCCAAGTCACAGGTGGAAGCACCGGTGGCCATATTGCGGGTGTACTGCTCATGGCCGGGGGTGTCGGCGATGATAAATTTGCGCTTGGCGGTGGAGAAGTAGCGGTAGGCAACATCAATGGTGATGCCCTGCTCGCGCTCAGCCTGCAGGCCGTCGACCAGCAAGGCCAGGTCGATGTCGTCACCGGTGGTGCCGGACTTCTTCGAATCGCGGGTGATGGCTTCCAAGTGATCTTCGTAGATCATCTTGGAGTCGTGCAGCAGGCGCCCGATCAGGGTGCTCTTGCCGTCGTCGACGTTGCCGCAGGTCAGGAAGCGCAACATTTCCTTGCGCTCGTGCTGGCCCAGGTAGGCGAGGATGTCCTCGCTGATCAAATCAGATACGTGCGACATGACAGCCCCTTAGAAATAGCCTTGACGTTTTTTATCTTCCATCGAGCCTGCGCCATCATGGTCGATGACACGGCCCTGGCGCTCGGAAGTTCGCGTCAGGAGCATTTCCTGAATGATGTCCGTCAGCGTTTCGGCTTCGGACTCCACCGCGCCCGTCAACGGGTAGCAGCCAAGGGTACGGAAACGTACTTTCTTTTTGACGATTCGGGCTTTGTCTTCGTCGGACAAGTGCTCAAGGATGCGGTCGTCGTCGATCATGATCAACGTGCCGTTCTTCTCGATCACGTCGCGCTCGGCGGCGAAGTACAGCGGCACAATCGGGATGCCTTCCAGGTAGATGTACTGCCAGATGTCCAGCTCGGTCCAGTTGGACAGCGGGAACACGCGGATCGACTCACCCTTGTTGACGTTGCCGTTGTAGACGTTCCAAAGCTCCGGGCGCTGGTTCTTCGGGTCCCAGCGGTGTTTGCTGTCGCGGAACGAGTACACACGCTCTTTCGCGCGGGATTTCTCTTCATCGCGACGGGCACCGCCGAAGGCTGCGTCGAAACCATGCTTGTCCAGGGCCTGTTTGAGGCCTTCGGTCTTCATGATGTCGGTGTGCTTGGCGCTGCCGTGGGTGAAGGGGTTGATGCCCTGCGCCACGCCGTCCGGGTTCACGTGGGTGATCAAGTCCAGGCCCAGCTCTTCGACCATCTTGTCGCGGAACCTGTACATCTCCTGGAATTTCCAGCGGGTGTCGACGTGCATCACCGGGAACGGCAGCTTGCCCGGGAAGAAAGCCTTGCGTGCCAGGTGCAGCATCACGGCGGAGTCTTTACCGATCGAGTAAAGCATCACCGGGTTGTCGAACTCGGCGGCGACCTCGCGGATGATGTGGATGCTTTCCGCCTCCAGCTGTTTCAGATGCGTCAGTTTGTCGACCATGGCTACTCACGGAAAAACGATCTTATGGACGGCCAGCGGGCCGTGTTCGAGCGGGGCATGCTAGCACAGCACCTGCTTCTATTCAGGGAGCTATCTAGATCGAAACGGCATATGAATATGCCGCGAGGTTTGGCCCAACTCGGTCGTATGTGGGAGGTAGTTAGATCGGGTTCGGGCAATCGATAAACTGATGCTCCAGCGCAAAACGCCGCGCCAGGTAATCACCCAACGCCCGCACGCCATAACGCTCAGTGGCGTGGTGCCCGGCAGCCATAAAGCTGACGTCATTTTCGCGCGCGCTGTGAAAGGTTTGCTCGGAGGCCTCGCCGCTCAAATACAGGTCGACACCGGCTGCAATCGCTTGGTCGATGTAGCCTTGGCCGCCACCGGTGCACCAGCCGACGCGGCGGATCATCTCGCTGCCCTCGATCAACAGCGGCTCACGGCCCATCGCCTCCTGCACACGACGGGCGAAGTCACGGGGCGACAACGGCTCGGCGAGGGAACCGACCAGGCCGACGATTTTCGGGTTGCTCGGGTCCAGCGGGCCTTCGACGGTGATGCCCAACTGGCGGGCGAGTTGCACGTTATTGCCCACGTCCGGGTGCAGGTCCAGCGGCAGGTGGTAGGCCAATAAACTGATGTCATGCTTGAGCAGGGTTTTCAGGCGCCGCTGCTTCATGCCCGTAATGCACGGGTTTTCGCCCTTCCAGAAATAGCCGTGGTGCACCAGCACTAAATCAGCTTGGGCTTCGACGGCGGCGTCCAGCAGTGCCTGGCTGGCGGTCACGCCGCTGACGATGCGCATCACTTGCGGGCGGCCCTCGACCTGCAGGCCATTGGGGCAATAATCGGCAATTTTTGCACTGCCGAGGTAGCGGTCCGCTTCCTCGACGAGGGTGGTAAGGGGGACGGCCATAAAAGACTCCTAAATATCCCGTTCCGAGGCGCTCACAGCCTCGTATAATGCGCGACATTATGGGCGCTCTCGCGCCCCCTGCAACCTGTCAGGACTTACTTGATGCTCAAGGCACTGCGTTTTTTTGGATGGCCATTGTTGGCTGGCGTGCTGATCGCGATGCTGATTATTCAGCGTTATCCCCAATGGGTGGGCTTACCCAGCCTTGATGTGAACCTGCAACAGGCCCCGCAAACCAACTCGGTGGTGCAAGGCCCGGTGACCTATGCCGACGCCGTGGTCATCGCCGCGCCCGCGGTGGTCAACCTGTACACCACCAAGGTCATCAACAAGCCAGCGCATCCGTTATTTGAAGACCCGCAATTTCGCCGCTATTTCGGCGACAACGGGCCCAAGCAGCGCCGCATGGAGTCGAGCCTCGGTTCCGGGGTGATCATGAGCCCGGAAGGCTACATCCTTACCAACAACCACGTGACCACCGGCGCCGACCAGATTGTGGTGGCCCTGCGTGACGGCCGCGAAACCCTGGCCCGCGTGGTCGGCAGCGACCCGGAAACCGACCTAGCGGTACTGAAGATCGACCTCAAGAACCTGCCCTCGATCACCATTGGCCGCTCCGAGGGGCTGCGCGTCGGTGACGTTGCGCTGGCCATCGGCAACCCGTTCGGCGTCGGCCAGACAGTGACCATGGGCATCATCAGCGCCACCGGCCGCAACCAGTTGGGGCTCAACAGTTACGAAGACTTTATCCAGACCGATGCGGCGATCAACCCGGGCAACTCCGGCGGCGCACTGGTGGACGCAAATGGCAACCTGACCGGCATCAACACGGCGATTTTCTCCAAGTCCGGTGGCTCTCAAGGCATCGGTTTTGCGATCCCGGTGAAGCTGGCGATGGAAGTGATGAAGTCGATCATCGAGCACGGCCAGGTGATTCGCGGCTGGCTGGGCATTGAAGTACAGCCGCTGACCAAGGAGTTGGCCGAGTCGTTTGGCTTGACCGGGCGCCCGGGCATCGTGGTCGCCGGGATCTTCCGCGACGGCCCGGCGCAGAAAGCCGGCCTGCAATTGGGCGATGTGATCCTGAGCATCGACGGCGAACCAGCCGGTGATGGCCGCAAGTCGATGAACCAGGTGGCGCGGATCAAGCCGACCGACAAGGTGGCGATCCTGGTAATGCGCAACGGCAAAGAGATCAAGCTGTCGGCAGAGATCGGCTTGCGCCCACCACCCGCCCCGGTGAAAGAAGAGGGATAAAGGCTGCGAGAGCCCGTTCACGGGCTCCTGTTACTTAATATTTCAAAGGAAATCGATTCTCATCAGTCATGTTATATTGTTTCAATATCGCTATTGGAACGCTCTATCATGCCGTCTCGAATATTCGCCCCCGTGGCAGGCCTGGCCTTGGGTTTGCTGCTGGACCCTGCCTACGCCGACGACAACACTGTCGAACTGGATACCATCAGTGTCACCTCCGACGCCTATGAATCCGCCACCGGCCCCGTCAAAGGCTACCGCGCCACACGTTCCGCCAGCGCGACCAAAACTGACACCGATCTACGTGACATCCCACAATCGATCAGCGTGATTCCTGCCACGGTGCTCAAAGACCTCGGCAGCACCAGCGTGGAACGCGCCCTGGAGTTTGCCGGCGGCGTGTCCAAGCAAAACAACTTCGGCGGCCTGACGCTTTACGAGTACAGCGTGCGCGGCTTCAGCACATCGGAGTTCTACCAGGACGGTTTCAGCGCCAACCGTGGCTACCCGAGCACGCCGGATGCGGCCAACATCGAGCGCATTGAAGTGCTCAAAGGCCCCGCTGCCAGCCTGTACGGGCGCGGCGATCCGGGCGGCACAGTCAATATCGTCACCAAGAAACCCCAACCGCAAGCCTTCACCACCGTGCAAACCAGCGCTGGCAGCTGGGACCGCTATCGCACCGCGCTGGACGTAAACACCCCGCTCGACAGCGAAGGCCGCGTGCTGTCGCGCGTGAACTTGGCGGTGGAAGACAACCACAGCTTCCGCGATCACGTCGACGCCAAGCGCGTATTCGTCGCACCGTCGTTCAGTTGGCAGTTGGACCCGGACACCAGCCTTCTCGTAGAAGGCGAGTTCGTGCGCCACAGCTCCACCTTCGACCGAGGCATCGTCGCCAACCATGGCATGTCCCGCTCCACCTTCCTTGGCGAGCCCAACGACGGCAATATTCGCAACCACAACAACCGCATCCAGGCCGCCTTGGAACATCACCTCAATGACGCCTGGAAACTGCGCCTGGCCAGCCACTACAAACAGGGCAGCCTGTGGGGCGACGCCTCGGAGAGTCGTGCGCTGAATGCCGACGGGCACACCGTCAACCGCCGCCTCCGCGAACGCTCCACCGGTTGGCACGACAGCATCACCCAGCTGGAACTGCGCGGCCTGTTCGACATCGGCAGTTGGCAGCACGAACTGTTGATCGGCAGCGAATACGAGGACTACCGCAAGAAAGAGCGCGTATCGTCGATTGCCGGCAGCCTCTACCCCATCGACATCTATAAACCGATCTACGGCCAGACCAAACCCAACGGCGCACGCACCGGCACCGACGTCTTCGAACAGACGAAAAGCCAGGCGCTGAACCTGCAAGACCAGATCGTCTTCACCGACCGCCTGCGCGGCATGCTCGGTGCGCGCTTAGAGCACGTCGAACAACGCACCGACGACTTCACCCGCAACCACGCCAAGGGCCGGCAAACCCACGATGCCCTGACTCAACGCGCCGGTCTGCTCTATCAGCTAACACCGCAAGTCGGGGTGTTCGCCAACGCGTCAACCTCGTTCAAACCCAACAACGGTGTGGATGCCGGCGGCAAATCCTTCAAGCCCGAAGAAGGCGTGGGCTATGAAGTGGGGATCAAGAGCGAGCTGTTCGACGACCGTTTGAACACCACGCTCGCCGCCTTCCATATCGAAAAAGAAAATGTTCTGACCCAGGACCCGGCCACCCTCAACAACAGCCGCGCCATAGGCAAGGCGCGCAGCCAGGGCTTTGACCTGCAACTGAGCGGGCAAGTGACGGACGCGGTACGCGTGATCGGCGCCTTTGCCTATATCGACGCCGAAGTGACCAAGGGCGACAAATCCATCCCCACCGGCAGCCGGATTCTGGGCGTGGCCAAGCGCAGCGGCAGCCTGCTGGGCGTGTATGAATTCCAGGATGGCGCGCTGCGCGGCTCGGACCTGGGCGCGGCGTTTACTTACGTCGGTGATCGCTCCGGCGAAGCCGGTAGCCAGTTCGAACTGCCCGCCTACCACACCGTTGACCTGCTGGCGCATTACAAGGCCAGCGACAACGTCACCGTGGGCCTGAACCTCAACAACCTATTCGACGAAAAGTACTACGAGCGCTCCTACAGCAATTACTGGGTCACCCCCGGCGAGCCGCGCAACTTCACCGTCAGCCTGACCCTCAACCTGTAAAAGGACGCCCCCATGCAAGCCTTCAAATCCTTGGCCGTGATCGGCCTGCTGTTTGCCAGCCACGTCTCGGCGCACGGCCTGTGGACCGAACAGCGGCGCGGTAACATCGAAGTGATCTACGGCCACGGCGCCGAAGACAATGCCTTCAAGGCCCAGAAAATCAGCGGTGCCTGGGCGTACGACGCCGGCGGCAAAATGATCCCGGTCACCGTGGAGCGCCTGGCCGACCACGCACGCCTCAAGCCGCTCAAATCACCTGCCGTTTTAGCCGTGGCGTTGGATAACGGGATGTGGTCGCAGACGCCGGACAAGAAATGGATCAACCAAGGCCGTAGCCAAGTGCCAGGCGCGATTGAGTCGACCCAGACGTTCAAATACAGCCTGGCGATTTACCAACCGGGGGCAAAGTTGCCGAAGCTGGATCAGGTCAAGCTGCTGATTCTGCCGGAAGTTGATCCGCTGACCGTAGGACCAGGCAGGTCACTGCCGGTGCGGGTGCTGCTGGATGGCAAGCCTGCGGCGGGGATCAAGTTGGTGGGCGATTATCGCAATGCACCGAACACCTTGAGCACCGAGACCGACAAAGACGGTCGGGCTCAAGTGCTGGTGCGTAATGAAGGTTTGAATGTGATTGCCGCGCAGGTGGAACTGCCGCTCAAAGACAATGCGGATGTGGCGACACGCGGGTTGTTCACCTCGCTGACCTTCCTCGGCGAACCCCACCACGAGTAAACACTACAAAACAATGTGGGAGCCGGGCAAGCCCGACTCCCACATTTGATTTCTATCGTTTCGACAATCTGACTACAGTGCCAACGGCGCTCTTTCACACAGTGTATTGAGCGCCGCTGCCCACTGCAGGTCATCGTTGAGGCATGGCACCAACACCAACTCCTCGCCTCCCGCTTCGCGGAACTGCTCAAGGCCGCGATCACCAATCTCTTCCAGCGTCTCAATGCAGTCCGCCACAAACGCCGGGCACATCACCAACAGCTTTTTCACGCCCTGCTGGGCCAACGCCTCAAGGCGAGCTTCGGTGTAGGGTTCGATCCACTTCGCTCGCCCCAGGCGCGACTGGAAGGCTACCGACCACTTGCCGTCCGGCAGCCCCATGCGTGCGGCAAAATCCCGTGCGACGCTGAAGCATTGTGCGCGGTAACAGGTGGCAAGTACCTCAGGCGAGGCGTTCTGGCAGCAGTCGGCATCCTTGAAGCAATGCCCGCCGGTGGGGTCGAGTTTTTTCAAATGGCGCTCGGGCAGCCCGTGAAAACTCAGCAGTAAGTGATCGTAATCCTGTTCCACATAAGGCCGGGCGCTCGCAACCAGCGCATCAAGGTACTCCGGCTGGTCGTAGAACGGTTGCAAGATGGAGAACTGCAGCTTGAGCTTTTTGTCGCGCACCACACGTTTGGCTTCTTCGATCACTGTGGTTACGGTGCTGTCGGCAAACTGCGGGTACAGCGGCGCCAACGTGACTTTCTCGATACCTTGGGCAGCCAGGCGCGTCAACGTCGTTTCAAGAGACGGCTCGCCATAACGCATCGCCAGTTCCACCGGGCCTTGCGTCCACTGCGCAGTCATTTGCTGTTGTAAGCGACGGCTCAGCACCACCAGCGGTGAGCCCTCATCCCACCAGATCGAGGCGTAGGCATGCGCCGACTGCTCAGGGCGCTTGATCAGAATCAGCGACACCAGCAAACGCCGCACCGGCCACGGCAGGTCGATCACATAAGGGTCCATCAGGAACTGATTGAGGTAGCTGCGCACATCGGCCACCGAAGTAGACGCCGGTGAACCCAGGTTGACCAGTAACAACGCGTGATCCGTCATGCAACATCCTATGGCTAGAGGCGGCTGGACAAATCTTCCAGGGCCGCGTGCAACTCAGTGAACTGAAATGTGAAACCGGCATCCAGTAGCCGTTCGGGAAGGGCCTTCTGACCACCTAGCAACAACCCGGACAATTCGCCCAGCCCGACCTTTAATGCGAACGCCGGCATCGGCATAAACGCCGGACGGTGCAGCACCTGGCCCAGCGTCTTGGCGAACTCGCGGTTACGCACCGGGTGTGGCGCGCAGGCATTATAAGGACCGCTGGCGTCGTCCTTGTGCAGAAGAAAATCAATCAGGGCGATTTGATCCTTGATATGTACCCATGGCATCCACTGCCGACCATTACCGATAGGCCCGCCCAGCGCCAGTTTGAACGGCAGCAGCAGCCGCGACAAAAAGCCGCCCTTGGCCGCCAACACCAGTCCGGTGCGCACCAGCACCACGCGGATGCCCATGGCTTCTGCGCGCAGGGCGGTTTCTTCCCAGGCGATACACAGCTGGCTGGGAAAGTCGTCCTGCACCGGGCCGCTGGCCTCGGTCAATTCGCGCTCGCCGCCGTCGCCGTACCAGCCCACCGCCGAACCTGAAATCAGTACCGCCGGTTTTTGCGTCAGCCCGTCCATCCACGCCAGCAGCGTTTCGGTGAGGGTGATGCGGCTGCTCCACAGTAACGCCTTGCGCTTTTTGGTCCACGGGCGATCAGCGATGGGTGCACCGGCCAGATTGACCACCGCATCCACGTTGCCGATCACGTCCTGCAAGCGGCCGACACCTAACACCTCTGGGCCGCACCACTTGGCGACGGTGTCCGGTTCGCGGCTCCAAACGGTGAGGCGATGCCCTTGGGCAAGCCACCGTTGGCAGAGCTGACGACCGATCAGACCTGTACCGCCGGTCAGCAAAATGTGCATGGGACACTCCTTATGTAACGTTCGCCGCCGATCACTGGTCTATTTTATAAGCAGGGATCATTTGTAACCCGGCGCGGCTTTTCGTTTAAGCCCAAGCTTTAACCATAGGCCACGTCGTAAGAACAGGCACGCCAAAACTTATACCAAAAAACAATATTGTACAGCTATTGGTGTCGGCGTAGTCTGTACCCAACGGTAAAACGAGGCCTCCCATGACTGTTCCCATCGCGATCATTGGCACCGGCATCGCCGGTCTCTGCGCCGCCCGAGCGTTACAAGACGCGGGGCACGCTGTAAAACTCTTCGATAAAAGCCGCGGCAGTGGTGGTCGCATGTCCAGCAAGCGCAGCGACGCCGGCGCGCTGGACATGGGCGCGCAATACTTCACCGCCCGCGACCGACGCTTCGTCAACGAAGTACAGCGCTGGCAAAGCAACGGCTGGGCCGAGCAGTGGAAGCCGCAGCTGTACAACTTCAAGTCCGGTCAACTCACGCCCTCTCCCGATGAGCAGATCCGCTGGGTCGGCACGCCGCGCATGAGCGCCATCACCCGTGCCTTGCTGGACGATTTGCCGGTGGAATTCGGTTGCCGCATCACCGAAGTGTTCCAAGGCAAACAGCACTGGAATTTGCTCGATGCCGACGGCGGCAATCACGGCCCATTCAGCCACGTGGTCATCGCCACGCCGGCGGCCCAGGCCACTGCCCTGCTGGCCGCCGCGCCCAAACTGGCGAGTGCTGCCGCCGGCGTGAAGATGGACCCGACCTGGGCCATCGCCCTGGCTTTCGACCAACCCTTGGATACACCAATGGAGGGCTGCTTCGTGCAAGACAGCCCGCTCGACTGGCTGGCGCGCAACCGCAGCAAACCCGGGCGCGACACCACCCTCGACACGTGGGTGCTGCACGCCACCAGCGCGTGGAGCAAAGCGCACTTGGACCTGCCCAAGGAAGCTGTGATCGAACACCTGCACGGTGCGTTTGCTGAATTGTTGCACAGCGCAATGCCCGCACCGTCCTTCAGCCTGGCGCATCGTTGGCTCTATGCGCGACCGTCCAGCGCGCATGAATTCGGCGTACTGGCCGACGCCGACCTGGGCCTGTACGTGTGCGGCGACTGGTGCTTGTCCGGCCGGGTCGAAGGAGCCTGGCTCAGCGGTCAGGAAGCCGCGCGCCGCCTGATCGAGCATCTGCAATGAACCGCATTAATCCCGCCAAACTGCTGCTGTCGAAGTGGACAGCAGCCCACCCTCGTAACAAGGAGAAGCACTTCTTGGTCACGGAGCTGTTTCGTGACGAGGAAGGCACCGTACTGGAAATCGAGCTGCAAGCCGTGATGACCCGCCGTGCGGAGCGCCTCGCCTGGCAAGCCCTGCAAAATGCTGAAGCTTGGCGAATCGGCTGGAAATAGCCTTGACGCACATACCTGTACAAAATAATTGACTTGTACAGGATCAAACCTATGATGAGATTTAGTTGTACAAGCTTTCTAGCTTGTATAGGAATCTTGCAGAGGTTCGGCTATGTCCAGCACCGTCAAACCAAAGATCGCCATCAGCGCCTGCCTGCTTGGCGAGAACGTGCGCTTTAACGGCGGACACAAACAATCCCTGCTATGCAGCCAAACCCTAGCCGACTACTTCGACTTCGTGCCGCTGTGCCCTGAAGTCGCAATCGGCCTGGGCATTCCCCGCGAGCCGATCCGCCTGGTGGGCGACCCTGCCCAGCCGCAAGCCGTCGGCACCGTGCACCGTGAGCTGAACGTCACCCAGCCGCTGGATAACTACGGCCAACAGATGGCCCGGAAACACACGGATTTGTGCGGCTATATCTTCATGCAGAAATCGCCGTCCTGCGGTCTCGAACGGGTCAAGGTCTATCGCGACAACGGCACGCCCGTTGACGGCGGCGGGCGCGGCGTCTACGCCCAGGCGTTTTGCGCACGTCACCCCAACCTGCCGGTGGAAGAAGACGGCCGCCTGAATGACCCGGTGTTGCGGGAAAATTTCCTGACCCGAGTGTTCGTCTACGCCAGCTGGCAACAATTGCTTGCCGAAGGCCTCACCCGCCACCACCTGCTGGCCTTTCACTCACGCTACAAATACTTGCTGATGGCCCACAGCCCGCTGCACTACAAGAGGCTCGGCCACCTACTGGGCAACATGGGCAAGGGCACTGATATCGACACGTTGGCCGCCGACTATTTCAGCCAACTGATGAGCGGCCTGAAAAAGTGCGCCACGCGCGGCACTCACTCCAATGTGCTGCAACACATCAGCGGCTACCTCAAGCAGGTAATCAGCGCCGACGACAAGCAGGAAATGCAAACCGTCATCGGCCAATACCGCACCGGCATCGTGCCGTTGGTGGTGCCACTGACCCTGCTCAAACATCACTTTCGCCAACACCCGGACCGCTACATCGCGCAGCAGGCCTACCTGCAGCCGCACCCGGAAAACCTCAGCCTGCGTAATGCGATCTAGACCATGAGAGCTGCCTTGCAAGACGAACCTGGCGAAGACATCGCCCAAGCCCTCCAAGACGGTTGGCTGCCCATTCGTGAAGTGGCGCGTCAGACCGGCGTCAACGCGGTGACCTTGCGCGCCTGGGAACGCCGTTACGGCCTGATCGTGCCCCAGCGCACGCCCAAGGGCCATCGGCTGTTCAGCGCCGAGCATGTGCAACGTATCCACGCCATCCTCACTTGGCTGAACCGTGGCGTACCGGTCAGCCAAGTGAAAAGCCTGATCGATTCCGCCCAAGCCATCCCCGACACCGTCGAAAACGAATGGCACACCTTGCGCCAGACCTTGGTGAGTGCGATCAGCGAGTTGGCCGAACGCCGGGTCGACGACGCGTTCAATCAGGCCATGGCGCTGTACCCGCCACGCACCCTGTGCGAACAACTGATGCTGCCACTGCTCAAGGAGCTTGAGCAGCGCTGGCAGGGCCAGTTCGGCGCGCAGATGGAGCGCGTGTTTTTCCTGTCCTGGCTGCGCAGCAAATTCGGCGCGCGCATCTACCACAACAATCGCCAACTGCAAGGCGCCCCGCTGCTGTTGGTCAACCATTCCGACCTGCCTCTGGAACCGCATTTGTGGCTCAGCGCCTGGCTCGTCAGCAGCGCCGACTGCCCAGTGGAAGTCTTCGACTGGCCATTGCCGGCCGGTGAACTGGCCTTGGCGGTGGAACACCTACAACCGCGCGCCGTGTTGCTGTACTCGAGTAAAGCCCTGCATTTGTCTGCACTCGTCAAACTTTTAGGCGGCGTCCGCTGCCCAACCTTGATTGCCGGACCAACGGTATGCATCCACCAGGCCGAGCTGGCCGTATTAACCCGTGACACCCCTGAATTGTTCGTGGCCGAAGACCTATTGTCGGCTCACCAGTTACTGATCCAGCGTGGAATTGTTTAAATGCATTTGATCTGGCTGCGCACCGACCTGCGCCTACACGACAACACCGCCCTGGCCGCCGCGTGCCAGCGGGGCCCGGTTGCGGCCGTGTACCTGATCAGTCCTGAACAGTGGCTAGCCCACGATGACGCGCCGTGCAAAGTCGATTTCTGGATGCGCAACCTGCAGCACCTGAGCCAGGCGCTGGGCCAACTGAACATTCCCCTGTTGATCCGCACCGCAGCGACCTGGGACCAGGCGCCTGGCGTGCTGAGCACGCTGTGCCGGGAACTCTCGGTTGAGTCGGTGCACGTCAACGAGGAATACGGCATCCACGAGCGCCGCCGCGATGCCGCCGTGGCCCAGGCCCTGCAAGCCGACGGAGTGACATTCCACAGTTACTTGGACCAACTGTTTTTCCAACCCGGCAGCGTGCTGACCAAGACCGGCACCTACTTCCAGGTCTTCAGCCAGTTCCGCAAGGTCTGCTACACACGCCTGCACAGTGCCTTGCCGCGATTGGTAGCCACACCAGAAGCTCAAGCAAAACTGGACTTGCAAAGCGACCCCATCCCGGCCCACGTCGAAGGCTTCGCCCCCCCCAGCGAGACCTTGCGCGCGCTCTGGCCCGCCGGTGAAGACGAGGCCCACCGCCGCCTCGAAGCCTTTGCTGATCAACAAATCAGCTACTACAAGGATGAGCGCGACTTTCCGGCCAAACCTGGCACCAGCCAGCTTTCGGCCTACCTCGCCGCCGGTGTGGTTTCGCCGCGCCAATGCCTGCATGCCGCCTTGCAAACCAACCAGGGCGAGTTCGAAAGCGGCGACATCGGCACCATCACCTGGATCAATGAGCTGCTGTGGCGAGAGTTCTACAAACACATTCTGGTGGGCTACCCACGGGTTTCCCGCCACCGGGCCTTTCGCCCCGAGACCGAAGCAGTGGCCTGGCGCGACGCGCCGAAAGACCTCGCTGCGTGGCAAGAAGCACGCACAGGCCTGCCGATCATCGACGCGGCCATGCGCCAGTTGCTCGAAACCGGCTGGATGCACAACCGCCTGCGCATGGTGGTGGCGATGTTCCTGACCAAGAACCTGCTGATCGACTGGCGCGAAGGCGAGCGTTTCTTTATGCGCCACTTGATCGACGGCGACCTGGCGGCCAACAACGGCGGCTGGCAGTGGAGTTCATCCACGGGCACCGACTCGGCGCCGTACTTTCGGATTTTCAGCCCGTTGAGCCAGTCGGAGAAATTCGACAGCGAGGGCGTGTTCATCAAGCACTGGCTGCCAGAACTGGCCGCTCTGAATAAAAAGGACGTGCACAACCCCGAGGCAGCCGGCGGCCTGTTTGGTGTGGCTGACTACCCCCGCGCGATTGTCGACCTGAAAAAATCCCGCGAGCGCGCCCTGGCCGCGTTCCGCAGCCTGCCTTCACGTCAGGAGGTTGCCGAGCATGAGTGACTTCCTGCAACGATTCGCCCAGGCCTTTGCCTCGCTGGACAAGCACAACCTGCACCTGCTCGAGAGCCTGTACAGCAAAGACGTCACCTTCGCCGACCCACTGCATGAAGTGCACGGGCTGCCCGCGTTGCACCGCTACTTCACCGAGCTGTACGGCAATGTCAGCCAGTTGCGCTTCGAGTTCTACAGTTTCGACCAAGTGGCCGAAGGTGAAGGCTACCTGCGCTGGAAAATGAGCTTCTGCCACCCACGGCTCAACAGCGGCAAAGTGATCCGCGTGGAAGGCTGCTCGCACCTGCTGTGGCGCGACAAGGTGTACCGCCATCGCGATTATTTCGATGCCGGTGCCCTGCTCTATGAACACCTGCCAGTACTCGGGCGCGTTGTCCGTTGGCTGAAAAGGAGAATGGGATGAGCCTTACACCTCCCCGCCGTTATTGGTTGACCGGCGCCAGCAGTGGTATCGGCGCCGCGCTAGCCGTTGAATTACTCAACAGCGCCGCTCACGTTGCGCTCAGCTCGCGCACCAAGGGGCCGCTTGAGGCTCTCGCTCATCGTTATCCAGGGCAAGTGCTGGTGGTGCCCGGTGACCTGACCAACAGCCAGACCGTGCGCAAGATCGGCGAACATATCGCTGAGGTCTGGGGCTCACTCGACACGGTGATCCTCAACGCCGGCACCTGTGAATACGTGGACGCGCGGCAGTTTGACGCCTCGATTGTCGAGCACGTAGTACGCACCAACTTACTGGCGAGCAGCTATTGCATCGAAGCCGCGTTACCGCTGCTGCGCAAAGGTCACACGCCGCACCTGGTCGGCGTGGCCAGTGCGGTAACCTACCTGCCGATGCCGCGCGCCGAAGCCTATGGCGCATCCAAAGCCGGGCTGCGTTACCTGTTCGAATCCCTGCGCATCAGCCTGTCGCCCGAGAACATCGACGTCACGGTGATCAGCCCGGGCTTTGTCGACACGCCGTTGACCGAACGCAATGACTTCCCCATGCCCTTAAGCTGGTCCGCCAACAAGGCCGCGCGACATATCTTCGCCAAGCTGGACAAGCGTCCGCTGGAAATTGCCTTCCCCGCTATGTTTATCGCCACCCTGTGGCCGCTGTCGAAGCTGCCCAACCGCGCGCAGTTGATCATCGGCAAGCGCATGCTGCGCAGCCCGCCGCCGCAGAAGGACGACCTGTGAAGATCGCCATTATCGGCAGCGGTATCGCCGGGCTGACCAGCGCCTACCTGCTCAGCCGCCGCCATGACATCACCGTGTTCGAAGCGGGCGAGCGTATCGGCGGCCATACCCACACGGTCAACGTGACGGTCGAGGGTAAAAGCTATGCGGTGGACACCGGCTTTATCGTGTTCAACGACTGGACCTACCCGAACTTCATTAAGCTGCTGGGGCAGATTGGCGTCACCTTCAAACCCACCGAGATGAGCTTTTCGGTGTGCGATCAAGACGCAGGCTTCGAGTACAACGGCAACAACCTCAACAGCCTGTTTGCCCAGCGCCGCAATATTCTCTCGCCGGGGTTCTGGGGCATGTTGCGCGACATTTTGCGCTTCAACCGCCAGGCGCCTCTGGACCTGCAAGAGCAGCGCATCAGCGCCGAGATGACCCTCGGTGATTACCTCGAAGCGGGCGGCTACGGCCCACGGTTTATCCGGCATTACATCGTGCCGATGGGCGCGGCGATCTGGTCGATGTCCCTGGCCGACATGCTCGGTTTTCCGTTGCAGTTCTTTGTACGCTTCTTCAAAAACCACGGTTTGCTCTCGGTCAATAACCGGCCGCAATGGTGCGTGATCGAAGGTGGGTCGAGCCGCTACATCGAACCGCTGACGCGCAGCTTTCGCGAGCAGGTGCGTCTCAACTGCCCTGTGCATAACGTTGAGCGCACAGCCGACGGCGTAGTTATCCACAGCGCCGCCGGCAGCGAGGCATTTGATCGCGTGGTGTTCGCGTGCCACAGCGACCAAGCACTGGCGCTCCTGGCCGACCCGAGCCAGGCGGAACAGGAAATTCTCGGCGCATTGCCCTACGCCGACAACGATGTGGTGCTGCACACCGACACGCGCTTGCTACCCGACCGCAAGCTCGCCTGGGCCAGCTGGAACTACCGACTGACCGGCACCGTGCAGACCCAGGCTGCCGTCACTTACGACATGAACATTCTGCAAGGCATCGACAGCGCCACCACCTTTTGCGTGAGCCTGAACCAGACGCCGATGATCAACCCGCTGAAGATCCTCGCGCGCTACACCTACGCACACCCGCAATACAGCCTCGCGGCGGTCGCCGCCCAAGGGCGCTGGGAAGAGTTGGCCGGTGCGCGCAACACCTTTTATTGCGGCGCCTACTGGGCCAACGGTTTCCATGAAGACGGCGTGGTCAGCGCCTTGCGCGTGGCCCAAGCCTTTGGAGAAACCCTGTGAACAGCGCCCTGTACAGCGGCTGGATTGCCCACCGCCGGTTTGCGCCCAAGGCTCACGCCTTTCGCTACCGCATCGGCTTGCTGTACCTGGACTTGAGCGAACAAGACGAAGTGCTCGGGCTGTCGCCCCTGGCCGGCGCGAGTCGCCTGGCCCCCTTCGGTTTTCGTCAGCAGGATTACCTGCGCGAGTTTACGCGCCACGGCATGACGTTGAGCGATGCCGTGCGCCAGGAAGTCGGCAAGGCGCTGGGGCGTGAGCCTCAGGGCGTTATCTGCCTACTGACCCAGGCCCGCAGTTGGGGCCTGGCTTTTAATCCAGTGAGTTTCTTCTACTGCTTCGAGGCCGATGGGCAACTGGCCGCGATCCTGTGTGAAGTGACTAACACCCCGTGGCGCGAGCGTTATCACTACGTGCTACCGGCCCAAGCCCTCAGCGCGGATGAGCACCAGCACTTCGCCGTGGCGAAGGCCTTCCATGTGTCGCCGTTCTTGCCACGCGACCTGGAATACCGCATGAGCTTCAGCCCGCCCGCCGCCAAGCTAGGCGTGCACATGGCCGATTGGCAGGGCGAGTTGAAAGTCTTCGACGCCACGTTGAGCCTGCATAAAGAAACGCTGAACCGCGCCAGCCTGCACCGCTACCTGTGGCGTTTTCCGTGGATGACCGCCAAGACCTGCCTGGCGATTTACTGGCAGGCCATGCGCCTATTGCTCAAACGCACACCGATTTTTTCCCATCAGGCCGCCGATGGCGCCTCTCGCACCGCAGTCGGGTATACCAAGGATCGCCGCCATGAAATCCCCTAGCTTATCGGTCAAAACCAACCGCCTGAACGTCAACGGCTTGACCAGCGCACTGCTGCGCAAGACCGTGCTGCGCCAACTGAGCCAACTGCGTCACGGCCAGCTAGTGGTGATCGAAGACGGTGAACGCCAGGTGTTCGGCGCCCGTGAAGCGCACCTGCTGGGGGAAATTCAGATCCTCGATTCGGCGGTGTGGGGCCTGGTAGCGGCCAATGGTTCGATTGGCGCAGGCGAGGCGTTCATCCACGGTTACTGGAGCACGCCGGACCTGACCTCGGTGGTGCGCGTGATGGTGAGCAACCTGGACGTGCTCGACGCAATGGAAGGTGGCCTGGCGCGCCTGGCACGGCCACTCACCCAAGGCCTGCACTGGCTCAACCGCAATACGCGTAAGGGCTCACAGAAAAACATCGCCGCGCACTACGACCTGGGCAATGACCTGTTCGAAGAGTTCCTCGACCCGACCATGATGTACTCGGCGGCGCAATTCCTGTCGCCCGATGACACCTTGGAACAGGCACAGTTGAACAAGCTGGAACGCATCTGCCAAAAACTCGCACTCAAACCTACCGACCACCTGCTGGAAATCGGCACCGGCTGGGGCAGCATGGCGCTGTATGCAGCGCAGCACTACGGTTGCAAAGTCACCACCACGACCTTGTCCAAAGAGCAGTTCGCTTACACCGAAAAACGTATCGAGACGTTGGGACTGAAGGACCAAGTCACCCTGTTGCTGCAGGACTATCGCGATCTGACCGGGCAATACGACAAGCTGGTGTCCATCGAGATGATCGAAGCGGTGGGCCATCGCTTCCTGCCGACCTACTTCAAACAGTGTGCGCACTTGCTCAAGCGCGACGGATTGATGCTGCTGCAAGCCATCACTATTCGTGAACAGCGCTTCGAGCAGGCCAAGAACAGTGTCGACTTTATCCAGCGCTATATTTTCCCCGGTGGCGCCCTGCCCTGTGTACAGAACATGTTGCACATCGTCAGCCGCGACACCGACATGAACCTGCTGCACATGGAGGACTTCGGCCTGCACTATGCGAAAACCTTGCGCCTGTGGCATGAGAACTTTCGTCGCGCCCATGGCCGCCTCACAGAGTTGGGCTACGATGAGTACTTCCTGCGCTTGTGGGAGTTCTATTTGTGCTACTGCGAAGGTGGATTCATGGAGCGAACAATCGGTACCGCGCAGTTGCTGCTGGCCAAGCCGGCGGCGATCAACCCGCCTTTGCTCGGGCGTTTCAATGCTTAAACGGCTGACGAATGCCGTGCTGTTCCAGTGCGGCTGGTTTGCCTGCGTGCTGGGCGGTGACAGCCTTTGGTTACTGGTCGCGGGCGCAGTGCTGGCCACCCACCTGCTGTGGATAAGTTCATGGTCTGCGGAGGGGCAGGCGGTCCTCGCCGTGACCCTGCTCGGCACGGTAATCGATACTTTACTGCGCACCGTCGGCGTGTTTCATTTCAGCTTACCGGGGCCGCTGATTCCATTCTGGCTGGTGCTGCTGTGGGCGTTGCTCGCCACCACGTTGCGCCATTGCCTGGCCTGGAGCGCGCAGCCATGGTGGCGCGCCAGTATATTAGGCGCAGTCGGCGGGCCACTGTCTTATTACGCCGGTAGCCAATTGGCCGGCGTGAGTTTCGGTTACGCTACAGCGCCCACCTTGATTGGCCTGGCGCTGCTGTGGGCGCTGCTGTTCCCGGTGCTGCATTGGATCGCCCGGCAATTGGGGCACTGACATCCGTCAGAGCTTTCACACGGACCTCACGCACTTGCCTTACACTGCGCGCCTATGACCAACATCCCTCACACTCAAATCACCGACCCCGTCGTCACCTGCTCGACGTGCGCGGCCTGCTGCTGCCAGTTGGAAGTCATGCTGATCACCGACACCGGCGTGCCGGAACGCTATATCGATACCGACGATTGGGGCGGCGAAGTCATGCTGCGCTTGGATGACGGCTGGTGTGCGGCGCTGGATCGGGACACGATGATGTGCACGATTTACGAGCGACGACCGCTCATCTGCCGGGAATTCGAGATGGGCGCGCCGGAGTGCTTGACCGAGCGTGAAGGGATTGCGACGGCGTATCGCTGAACCTGAATGTGGCGCTAATCAACTCAACTGCGGGAGCTGGCTTGCCTGCGATGCAGTCACCTCGGTATCGGTTACACCGGAGTGATGCTAACGCAGGCAAGCCAGCCCACACTAATCAGCAGGTGCCTGATGGCTTACAACGGGTAGGTGTAGTGCAGCGAGTAGCTCTCTACTCCGTCGTTGTTGCTGCTGATACCCGCGTTGGAGTAGTGCGTGGCACGAATGCCCACTTCATGCCCACCGGTAAAGCGCAGACCAAAACCCAGGCGGTCTTCGAACTGAAAGGCCTGGCCGATATTGTTGTCTTCAACCCGCGTGCGTGAGAACACCGCCACGCCGATCCCGGCCTCGATGTAAGGCTTTACCGACTCGCCAGCAAATTCATACACAAATACCGGCGAGAATGACACGCTGCTGACACTGGCGCGCTTGTCGCCATCCCAGTAGGTGTAGGCACCGCTCCAATAACCGGTCAGTCGGCCTGTGTCGCTCTGCCACCAGCTTTTGTCCCAATCCGACGTTAGCCCCAACCGATAGGTCATGGTCGAATCGCTGGTGCCCCCCACACCCAACTCCAGGCCAGCGGCCTGGGCCGAAACAGAGTGTCCTACCACCACGGCCGCAAACGCAGCCAAACAGAACAAGCGCTTCATAAGAAACAGTCCTTTGAAAACGAAATTGTGTGTTTTTGTACAGACTAACTCGCTATAGAAGCCGACGCAGAGCCAGAAGTTCAGCGTTTTATCGCGTTATTTCACAAAATTTTCACGCGTCGAAGCTTCGCACAACTCCAGGATGTTTCCATAGTGCAGGTAGGATATTTCTCAGGTGACCGACGTGACCGCTGGTCCAGAACTGGGCAGGCTCAGAATTGCCGGTGGCCAACAGGTCGCGCTCGCCCAATAGACGTTTGAGCTGACGCGCCACGGCGGCGCCGGTGTCGATCAGGATGATGCTCGGGGGGAGCATTTGCGCCAGGAGCGGCTTGAGGAAGGGATAGTGGGTGCAGCCGAGAATAATCGTGTCGCAGCCGGCGCTGAGCAGCGGTTCAACATAGCAGTGCAACATCTGGCGCAGTTCAGGGCTATTGAGGTCGCCACTTTCAATCAGCTCCACCAGGCCCGGGCAGGGCTGAGTAATCACGCGTACGTCGGTGGCAAAACGGTCGAGCAAAGCGGCGAACTTGGCGCTTTGCAGAGTGCCGGTGGTGGCGAGCACTCCGACCACGCCGCTGCGGGTGGCAGCGGCGGCCGGTTTGACTGCCGGCTCCATGCCCACCAATGGCCAGTCGGGATAGTCCTGGCGCAAATCGGCTACGGCTGCCACAGTCGCCGTGTTGCAGGCAATCACAAAGGCCTTGGCGCCTTGCTCGCGAAAAAACTCGGCGACGCGCCGGGAGCGTTCAAGAATGAATGCAGGGGTTTTCTCGCCGTAAGGGATATGCCCGCAATCGGCCACGTACAGCAGCGATTCATGGGGCAATAACTGCTGAATTTCGTCCAGCACGGTCAAGCCGCCGATACCGGAATCGAACACACCGATGGGCGCGTTCCTAACCATGCTGCGTCCCGCAGACACTGCAGCCAGGGTCGCGCTTGACGCGTAATTCGCGAAAGCGCGTGGTCAACGCATCGATCAACAACAACCGGCCGACCAATGGCTCACCGAAGCCCACCAGCAACTTCAAGGCTTCCAGCGCCTGCAGGCTGCCGACCACGCCCACCAACGGCCCCACAACGCCCGCTTCGCTGCAGGTCAGTTCGGTCTCGCTGCCGTGCCCGTATAAACAGTGGTAGCACGGGCTGTCGGCGCGACGCGGGTCGAACACCGACAACTGGCCCTCAAGGCGAATCGCAGCGCCACTGATCAATGGTTTACCGCCAGCAAAGCAGGCGACGTTGACGGCTTCGCGAGTAGAAAAGTTGTCGCTGCAATCAAGGACCACGTCCACCGCAGCTACCGCGGCCGCCAGTGAGTCGGCATCCAGCGCAGTGCGATGGGCGAGCAGTTTGACTTCAGGATTAATCGCGGTGAGACGACGTAAAGCCGATTCGACCTTGGTCCGCCCAATGCTGTCGGTGTCATGGATGATCTGACGTTGCAGGTTGGTCAGGTCAACGGTGTCGAAGTCCGCCAGATGCAACTCACCCACGCCGGCGGCGGCCAGGTACAGCGCGACGGGTGCGCCGAGCCCCCCCAGGCCGACGATCAGTGCGCGGGCGTTTTTCAGGCGCAACTGGCCGTCGATGTCGACATGCTGCAACAGAATCTGTCGGCTATAGCGCAACAGTTCCTGGTCGGTCAGCATGGGCGGCGTCCGAGGGTAATGCGTTCGTGGCCACCGAGGTCGATGCGGCTGTGCACCGCTTCAAAGCCTTCGCCCAACAACAGATCACGCACAGCGCCAGCCTGATCGTAGCCATGCTCGAGCAACAGCCAACCGCTGGCATTCAAGTGGGCCGGGGATTGGGCGATGATCAGGCGCAGATCGTCCAGGCCATCACGGCCCGCCACCAGCGCGCTGGCCGGTTCAAAACGCACATCGCCTGCCACCAGGTGCGGGTCATCGTCGGCAATGTACGGGGGATTGCTGATGATCAGGTCGAAGGTGTGACCTTGAAGCGCGCTGAACCAATGACTGTTCAGGACCGTGGCGTTTTTAAGCTGCAGGCGCTGGCGATTGCGCTCGGCCAGGGCCACCGCTTCCAACACGCGATCGACCGCGGTGACCTGCCAAGCCGGGCGCTCGCTGGCCAAGGCCAGCGCGATGGCGCCGCTGCCGGTGCCCAGGTCAAGGACCTTGGCCGGCGTGCCCGCTAGCAGCTCCAACGCGGCCTCCACCAGCAGCTCGGTTTCCGGACGTGGAATCAGCGTGTGGGGCGCGACCTCCAGGTCCAGCTTCCAGAAACCCTGCTGCCCGAGGATATACGCCACGGGTTCACCGCCACGGCGGCGTTGCAGATAGTCGGCAAAGGTCAGCGCAGCTTCGCTGCTGACGATTTTTTCCGGCCAGGTGTGCAAATAGCTGCGCGATTTGCCCAAGGCTGCGGCCAGCAACAGTTCCACATCCAGGCGCGCGGTGGGCGAGTCGGGCAGGTCGGCGGCACGCAGCAGGCTGGCAATAATGGTCATTTATTCACCTATCGCCGCCAATTGATCGGCCTGGTACTCGGCGAGCAGCGGCTCGATGACCGCGTCAACGCCACCGGCGAGAATCTCGTCGAGAGAATAAAGCGTGAGGTTAACGCGGTGGTCGGTGACCCG
This sequence comes from Pseudomonas sp. 1152_12, assembly GCF_052850675.1. Classification (NCBI taxonomy): domain Bacteria; kingdom Pseudomonadati; phylum Pseudomonadota; class Gammaproteobacteria; order Pseudomonadales; family Pseudomonadaceae; genus Pseudomonas; species Pseudomonas sp. 1152_12. Next base: position 267,979 of record NZ_VXCW01000007.1, read on the forward strand.
ACCCTGGGCAAAATTGTAGGTACGGATACGCTCGGAACGGTCGCCGGACCCGACCAGCAACTTGCGCTCGCTGGCAATCGCGTTGGCGGCGGCGCTGGTCTGCTGGTCGTTGAGCTTGGCCGACAGCCAGGACATGGCCCGTGCACGGTTCTTATGCTGGGAACGTTCTTCCTGGCACTCCACCACGATGCCCGACGGCAAGTGCGTAATACGGATCGCCGAGTCGGTCTTGTTGACGTGCTGCCCACCGGCGCCCGATGAGCGGTAGGTGTCGACGCGCAAGTCCGCCGGGTTTATCTCGATGGCTTCCTGCTCGTCCGGCTCAGGCAATACGGCCACGGTGCACGCCGAGGTGTGGATACGGCCCTGGGATTCAGTCGCCGGAACCCGCTGCACGCGATGCACGCCGGATTCAAACTTGAGCTTGCCGTAGACGTTGTCGCCTTCAACCCGGGCGATGACTTCTTTATAGCCGCCGTGTTCACCGATGTTCTCGGACAAAATCTCGACACGCCAGCCGCGACGCTCGGCAAAACGCGAATACATGCGGAACAGGTCGCCGGAGAAGATCGCTGCCTCATCGCCACCGGTGCCAGCGCGGATTTCGAGGAACACGTTGCGCCCATCGTTAGGGTCTTTGGGCAGCAACATGCGTTGCAGGTCGCCTTCCAGCTCAGCCAGTTTTTCCTTGGCTTCGCGGACTTCTTCCACGGCCATTTCGCGCATGTCCGGGTCGCTGTCCTTGAGCAGCGCCTGGGCGCCTTCGAGGTCAGCCTGCACCTTAGTCAGGTGCTTGTAAGTGGCCACAATCGGCTCAACTTCGGCGTATTCCTTGGAGTAGGCACGGAACTTGGTCTGATCGGAGATGACTTCGCCATCGCCGAGCAAGGCGGTCAGTTCTTCGAAACGGTCCTGGAGCACGTCCAGTTTATTGAGCAGTGACGCTTTCATTGCGATTTTTTATCCGAAGAGCTATCTGACGCGCCCTCACCGAGGGCAAAGAGTTCTTGGGCCATGGCCAGCGCATCAAGGCGGCCTTCGGCGGTAAGCTTTTTCAACTGCACGCTGGGGGCGTGGAGCAACTTGTTGGTCAAGCCACGCGCCAGTTGCATCAGCACTTCTTCGGCGCTGCTGCCGTTGGCCAGCAAACGCTGGGCTTTGATCAACTCTTCATCGCGCAAGCGTTCACCCTGCTGACGATATGCCTTGAGCACGTCGACTGCCGCCAGTTCACGCAAGCGCACCATAAAGTCTTCGGCGCCGACGCTGACCATTTCCTCGGCCGCCTGAGCCGCGCCCTGACGACTCTTGAGGTTTTCGGCGACCACTTCGTGCAAATCGTCGACGCTATACAGGTAAACGTCGTCCAACTCGCCGACTTCCGGTTCGATGTCACGGGGAACGGCGATATCCACCATGAAAATCGGTTTGTGCTTACGCAGCTTCAGCGCGCTCTCGACCGCGCCCTTGCCGAGGATCGGCAACTGGCTGGCGGTAGAGCTGATCACGATATCACTGCGCACCAGTTCGGCCGGAATGTCTGACAGCAACACCGCGTGAGCACCGAACTGCTCCGCCAGGATGCTAGCGCGCTCCAGCGTACGGTTGGCGACTACAATACGTTTCACGCCTAACTCATGCAGATGACGGGCGACCAAGGTGATGGTTTCACCAGCACCGATCAGCAGGGCCTGGCTGCGCTGCAAGTCGCTAAAAATCTGTTTGGCCAGGCTGACGGCGGCGAACGCCACGGATACCGGGTTTTCACCGATGGCCGTGTCGGTACGCACCTGCTTGGCCGAATTGAAGGTGGCTTGAAACAGTCGGCCCAGCAGCGGCCCGACGGTGCCGGCCTCACGCGCCACGGCGTAGGCGGATTTCATTTGGCCGAGGATCTGCGGCTCGCCCAACACCAGCGAGTCGAGCCCTGAGGCGACGCGCATCATGTGACGAACTGCCGCATCCTCTTCGTGCACATACGCACTGGCGCGCAGGTCATCAAGGTCCAAATGGTGGTAATCGGCCAGCCAGCGCAGCACCACATCCGCGCAAAGATGTTCCTGCTCTATATAAAGCTCACTGCGATTGCAGGTCGAAAGGATCGCAGCTTCGCGGCTGTCGGTGAGCCGGCAGAGCTGCTGCAAGGCCTCAACCAACTGCTCTGGCGTAAACGCCACGCGCTCGCGCACGTCTACAGATGCAGTCTTGTGGTTAATACCGAGTGCGAGGAAGGCCATTCAAGATCGCTGATGATGTCGGGAAGCCGACAATTGTCCTACTTCGAAAGACCCAGAACAACCACCGTCGTCTATTGTCCTAGTAGCTTATGCCTATAAAGGCGCCAACTGAGACTCGGTTATGTTTGGCCGAAGGCTTGTGTCATGATGATCCGACCGCAGGTTAGTCGTCCTTCTCCTATATGAATAGATCTTCCGCGTTGCTCCTTGCTTTTGTCTTCCTCAGCGGCTGCCAGGCCTTGGCACCCGTGTCGCCGGACGGTACGCCGCCGGTCGAAGACAGCACCCCTGCCCCTGAAAAGCCCAAGGTTTACTCCTCGTTCAGTGAAGAAACGATCTACAGCCTGCTGACCGCGGAACTCGCCGGCCAGCGCAACCGTTTCGATATTGCCCTGGACAACTACGTGACCCAGGCCATCAATACCCAAGACGCGGGCATTTCTGAGCGCGCGTTTCGCATCGCCGAATACCTGGGCGCTGACCAGGCCGCGCTGGACACCTCGCTGATCTGGGCGAAAAACGCGCCGAATGACCTCGAAGCGCAGCGGGCAGCCGCCATTCAACTGGCGCGCGCGGGGCGCTATGACGACTCCATGGTTTATATGGAAAAAGTCCTGCAGGGCAAGGGCGACACGCATTTCGACTTTCTCGCGCTGTCGGCTGCCGACACCGACCAGGACACGCGCAATGGCCTGATGAAGAGTTTCGACCGCCTGCTGCAAAAACACCCCAAGAACAGCCAACTGATTTTCGGTAAGGCGCTGTTGCTGCAACAGGATGACGAAACCGATGCCGCGCTGAAGCTGCTGGAGCAGAACCCGCCGGAAGACGGTGAGATTGCCCCGATTTTGCTACGCGCACGCTTGCTGCAGAACCTCAATCGCAGCAAAGAAGCGATTCCGCTGCTGGAAAAAAGCATCAAGAAATACCCGGACGACAAGCGTCTGCGCCTGACGTATGCGCGCATGCTGGTTGAGCAGGACCGCATGGAGGACGCCAAAGTGCAGTTCGCCAACCTGGTTCAGCAATACCCGGACGACGATGAATTGCGCTATTCCCTGGCACTGGTGTGCCTGGAAGCCAAGGCCTGGGACGAGGCCAAGGGTTATCTGGAAGAGCTGATCCAACGCGATAGCCATGTCGATTCGGCGCACCTGAACCTTGGCCGTATTGCTGAAGAGCGTAACGACCCGCAGGCTGCGCTGCTGGAATACGCCCAGGTCGGCCCCGGCAATGACTACCTGCCAGCCCAATTACGCCAAGCCGATATCCTGATGAGTAATGGCCGCACCGACGAGGCGGAAAAACGCCTGGCGACTGCGCGCACTGCCGAACCAGACTATGCAATCCAGCTGTACCTGATCCAGGCCGAAACCTTGTCGGCCAATAAGCAGGGCGAGCGCGCCTGGAAGCTGCTGCAACAAGCCTTGCTGCAATACCCCGATGATTTGAACCTGCTGTACACCCGCGCCATGCAGGCGGAAAAACGCAATGACCTGGCGCAGATGGAAAAAGACCTGCGCCTGATCATCAAGCGCGACCCGGACAACGCCATGGCGCTGAACGCCTTGGGTTATACCCTGTCTGACCGTACGACGCGCTACGCCGAGGCCAAGGCGCTGATCGAGCAAGCCCACAAACTCAACCCGGAAGACCCGGCCGTGCTCGACAGCCTGGGCTGGGTAAATTATCGCCTGGGCAACCTCGACGAAGCCGAACGCTTACTGCGCCAGGCGCTGGAACGCTTCCCTGACCAGGAAGTGGCCGCCCATTTGGGCGAAGTGCTCTGGGCCAACGGCAAACAACGCGAAGCACGACAAATCTGGAAAAAGTTCCTCAAGGAACAACCCGAAAGCCCCATCCTGCGCGGCACCATCAAGCGCCTGACCGGATCCGAGACCCTTTAAGCTTATGTTCTTGCGCCACGTTATTATTTTCAGCTTCATCGCCTTGCTCGCCGGCTGCGCGGGAATCGGCAACCGCGAATCCGTTGAAGGCCAGGGCAACCCGGCGCAATGGAAACAACACAAGGACCAGCTCAGCAGCATCGACGGCTGGCAGATCGAAGGTAAGGTCGGGGTTCGCGCGCCGAAAGATTCCGGCAGCGGCACCTTGTTCTGGCTGCAACGCCAGGACTATTACGACATTCGCCTGTCCGGCCCACTGGGCCGAGGCGCGGCGCGTCTGACGGGGCGTCCGGGGCAAGTCAGCCTGGAAGTGGCCAACCAGGGACGCTATGAAGCGGCGTCGCCGGAAGAGTTGCTGGCACAGCAAATGGGCTGGAAGCTGCCGGTTTCGCACCTGGTCTGGTGGGTTCGCGGTTTGCCCGCGCCGGACAGCAAAAGCCGTCTGAGCCTCAATGGCGACAGCCGCCTGGCCACCCTGGAGCAGGATGGCTGGCAAGTCGAATACCTCAGCTACGTGCAACAAAGCGGTTATTGGTTGCCCGAGCGCATCAAACTGCACGGCACCGACCTTGACGTCACGCTGGTGATCAAGGACTGGCAACCGCGCAAGCTGGGGCAATAACGTGTCGGTTTTAGAAAAGCGCGGATTAGTCCTGCCCTCCCCGGCCAAACTCAATTTGATGCTGCACATTCTCGGTCGCCGTGAAGACGGCTACCACGAACTGCAGACACTGTTTCAATTTCTCGACTACGGCGATGAACTGACCTTCGCCGTACGTGACGACGGCGTGATCCGGCTGCATACCGAATTCGAAGGCGTGCCCCACGACAGCAACCTGATTGTCAGGGCCGCGAAAAAAATTCAAGAACAATCCGGCTGCCCACTCGGCATCGACATCTGGATCGACAAAATTTTGCCTATGGGCGGTGGGATCGGCGGCGGCAGTTCAAATGCTGCGACCACACTGCTGGGCCTGAATCATTTATGGCAACTGGGTTGGGACCACGATCGCCTGGCCACGCTGGGCCTGACACTCGGCGCCGACGTCCCGGTTTTCGTACGCGGGCACGCCGCTTTTGCCGAGGGCGTGGGCGAGAAACTCACCCCGCAATACCCCGAAGAGCCGTGGTATGTCGTGCTTGTTCCGCAAGTATCTGTAAGTACAGCAGAAATTTTTTCAGATCCACTGTTGACACGTAACTCTCCTCCCATTAAAGTGCGCCCCGTTCCCAAGGGAAACAGTCGAAATGACTGCTTACCGGTTGTAGCAAGGCGTTATCCAGAGGTACGTAATGCTTTGAATTTGTTAGGTAAATTTACCGAAGCAAAATTAACCGGAACTGGAAGTTGTGTGTTTGGGGGCTTCCCAAACAAAGCTGAAGCTGATAAAGTCTCGGCCCTTCTTACAGAGACCCTTACAGGGTTTGTAGCAAAGGGAAGCAACGTTTCGATGTTGCATCGCAAGCTGCAAAGTCTGCTCTAAAGGAACCGAGTACTGGGTACTCGTTGCAACAGATACAGGGGCGTCGCCAAGCGGTAAGGCAGCAGGTTTTGATCCTGCCATGCGTTGGTTCGAATCCAGCCGCCCCTGCCATTTTCTAATACTCATCCAGGTTACCCTCAGCCTCTAGGTACTGCGCGTGTCCAAGATGATGGTCTTTACGGGGAACGCCAACCCCGATCTGGCTCGACGTGTCGTACGTCAGCTGCATATCCCTCTCGGTGACATCTCTGTCGGTAAATTCTCCGACGGCGAAATTACAGCCGAGATCAATGAAAACGTCCGCGGTAAAGACGTATTCATTATTCAGCCGACTTGCGCTCCGACCAACGATAACCTGATGGAACTCGTCGTGATGGCTGATGCCTTCCGCCGCTCCTCAGCGACTCGAATCACAGCTGTAATCCCCTACTTTGGTTATGCCCGTCAGGATCGCCGTCCGCGTTCCGCACGTGTGGCTATCAGCGCGAAAGTCGTGGCTGATATGCTCACCGTGGTAGGCATTGACCGTGTTCTCACGGTTGACCTGCACGCTGACCAGATCCAGGGGTTCTTCGATATTCCGGTAGATAACATCTACGGCTCCCCAGTATTGGTGGATGACATTGAAGACCAGCGCTTTGAAAACCTGATGATCGTGTCCCCGGACATTGGTGGCGTCGTGCGTGCACGGGCTGTTGCCAAATCCCTGGGCGTTGATCTCGGGATCATCGACAAACGCCGTGAAAAAGCTAATCACTCTGAAGTGATGCATATCATCGGTGATGTCGAAGGGCGTACCTGTATTCTGGTTGATGACATGGTCGACACCGCCGGCACCCTGTGCCACGCGGCGAAAGCCTTGAAAGAGCACGGCGCTGCAAAAGTCTTCGCCTACTGCACACACCCTGTGCTGTCGGGCCGAGCGATCGAGAACATCGAGAACTCCATGCTGGACGAACTGGTGGTGACTAACACCATCCCATTGTCCGCAGCAGCTCAAGCCTGTTCGCGTATCCGTCAACTGGATATCGCACCGGTAGTTGCCGAGGCGGTTCGCCGCATCAGCAACGAAGAATCGATCAGCGCGATGTTCCGTTAAGGGTCAAACCTTACGAAACATCTCACTGACGAAAAGCGCCCCGCCCCAACCTACTGTTGGGGCGGGGCTTTTTTGCCCATATCGCCTTTAGCGCTGGTCGCAAACGCTGGGGCGAATGTGGTTATTTTGGAGATACAACATGAACGAATTTACTTTGAATGCTGAACTGCGTTCCGACCTGGGGAAAGGTGCGAGCCGCCGCCTGCGTCGTCTCGCAAGCCTGGTTCCAGCTGTAGTTTACGGTGGCGAAAAAGCCCCTGAATCCATCAGCATGCTGGCTAAAGAAATCGCCAAACTGCTCGAAAACGACGCGGCTTACAGCCACATCATCGAGCTGAACGTTGGTGGTTCCAAGCAGAACGTCATCATCAAGGCCCTGCAACGTCACCCAGCTAAAGGCCACGTGCTGCACGCTGACTTCGTTCGCGTAGTCGCCGGTCAGAAACTGACCGCTATCGTGCCTGTGCACTTCGTTGGCGAAGCTGCTCCGGTCAAGAAAGGCGGCGAAATTTCGCACGTTGTTGCCGAGATCGAAGTGACCTGCCTGCCGAAAGACCTGCCTGAGTTCATCGAAGTCGACCTGTCGGCTGCTGAAATCGGCGACATCATCCACCTGTCCGACCTCAAAGCCCCTAAAGGCGTTGAGTTTGTCGCACTGGCTCACGGTGATGACAAAGCTGTTGCAAACGTTCACGCTCCACGCGTTGCACCAGAAGCTGAAGAAGGCGCTGCAGAGTAATTCACTCTGTATTGCCGGAGCTTGAGGAAACATCGCGGACCGAAACGTAGCGAGAAAGCGGGCGATAACGCGGCGTTTACTCTTGAGTAAATGATCTTTTGTTGTCCACTTTCGCCGCACGCTGGTTGCGGCGATGTTATCCACAACTCCAAAGGAAGGGCCCCTGTCGTGACTGCCATTAAACTGATCGTTGGCCTGGGAAATCCAGGCGCCGAATACGAACAGACCCGGCATAACGCGGGGGCCCTTTTTGTTGAGCGTATCGCCCACGCCCAAGGTGTAAACCTGGTGGCCGATCGCAAGTATTTTGGCCTGACCGGACGCTTTTCGCATCAGGGTCAGGATGTTCGTCTGCTGATTCCCACTACCTACATGAACCGCAGCGGCCAGGCTGTCGCGGCGCTTGCGGGCTTCTTCCGGATCAAACCCGAAGAAATTCTGGTGGCCCATGACGAACTGGACCTGCCACCCGGCGTTGCCAAGCTCAAGCTCGGCGGCGGGCATGGCGGGCACAATGGCCTGCGCGACATCATCGCGCAGTTGGGTAATCAGAATAATTTTTACCGCCTGCGGCTCGGCATTGGCCACCCAGGCGTTGCCAGTATGGTTTCAAATTTCGTCCTGGGTCGTGCGCCACGCGCCGAACAGGAAAAACTCGATGCCAGCATCGACTTTGCCCTCGGCGTGCTGCCGGATATCTTCGCCGGTGAATGGAACCGTGCGATGAAAAACCTGCACAGCCAGAAGGCCTGACTCTTACCGAGGGGAAACACCATGGGATTCAATTGCGGCATCGTCGGCCTGCCCAACGTCGGCAAATCCACACTGTTCAACGCCTTGACCAAGTCCGGTATTGCGGCGGAGAACTTCCCCTTCTGCACCATCGAACCCAACAGCGGTATCGTGGCCATGCCGGACCCGCGCCTGCAGGAACTGGCGGCCATCGTCAATCCCAAGCGCATCCTGCCGACCACCATGGAATTCGTCGACATCGCAGGCCTGGTGGCCGGCGCGTCGAAAGGTGAAGGCCTGGGCAACAAGTTCCTGGCCAACATCCGCGAAACCGATGCCATCGCCCACGTGGTCCGCTGCTTTGAAGACGAGAACGTGATTCACGTCTCCAACAGCGTCGACCCGAAACGCGACATCGAGATCATCGACCTGGAACTGATCTTCGCCGACCTCGACAGCTGCGAAAAGCAATTGCAGAAAGTCGCGCGTAACGCCAAAGGCGGTGACAAGGATGCCGTGGTCCAGAAAGGCCTGCTGGAGCAGTTGATCGCTCACTTCACCTTAGGCAAGCCCGCACGCAGCCTGATGAAGAGCATGAACACCGACGAAAAAGCGGTGATCAAGGGCTTCCACCTGCTGACCACCAAGCCAGTGATGTACATCGCCAACGTCGCTGAAGACGGTTTCGAGAACAACCCATTGCTCGACGTGGTCAAGGCCATCGCCGAGGAAGAAGGCGCGATCGTGGTGCCGGTGTGCAACAAGATCGAAGCAGAAATTGCCGAGCTGGATGACGGCGAAGAGAAAGACATGTTCCTCGAGGCCCTGGGCCTGGAAGAGCCTGGCTTGAACCGCGTGATCCGTGCCGGCTACGAAATGCTGCACCTGCAGACCTACTTCACCGCCGGAGTGGAAGAAGTCCGCGCCTGGACCGTAAAAGTCGGCGCCACTGCGCCACAGGCTGCCGGCGTGATCCACACCGACTTCGAGAAAGGCTTCATCCGTGCCGAAGTCATCGCCTACAACGACTTCATCCAGTACAAGGGTGAAGCCGGTACCAAGGAAGCCGGTAAGTGGCGCCTGGAAGGCAAGGAATACATCGTCAAGGATGGCGACGTAATGCACTTCCGCTTCAACGTGTAAGTATCATCTGCGGTCCTCGCCGCAAACAAACAGCCGATGCATTGCATCGGCTTTTTTGTGGGCGACTGTTTCAGCCAAAACAGTACCACTTAGATCCAATCGCCTCATCTTTTAAGACTTTCCTTATTAGCCCTTCAACCTTTAACGTATAAACACTTGAAACAGATACCCCCCAAACATATCTAACTTCTCCTACACCATCCGCGCAAGCTCCTACTTTAAGATAAGCCTATAGAATCTATAATCTCGTACTGCTGACCGCTGCCTGAATAATACACAGTGATAATGGAGCACCTACTTGATGTCGGACTCCTACCCCAGGGAAATTGAAACGGACCTTTCAATCATTGAAGGGTCAGATATTGAAAGCACGCTTAACAGCACCGCATCACTCAATATTGACATCCTGCTGCTCGGCGAGACCGGTACAGGCAAAGATACTTTGGCCCAACGGGTTCATCGTCTATCGGGGCGAAAAGGTAACTTCGTTGCCGTGAACTGTGCGGCCATCCCGGAAAGCCTCGCGGAAAGCCAATTGTTCGGCGTAAACAGCGGCGCCTTTACCGGGGCCATGCAGTCGCGCGCCGGATTTGTCGAAGCCGCTCATCTGGGCACCCTGTACCTCGATGAGATCGACAGCATGCCCTTGAACCTGCAAGCCAAACTGTTGCGGGTGCTGGAGTCGCGTGGCGTCGAGCGCCTGGGCTCAACCCGTTTTATCCCGGTCGATATGCGCGTCATCGCGTCGGCGCAGCAGTCACTGCACCAAATGGTCGAGCAGGGCACCTTCCGGCGCGACTTGTACTTTCGCCTGAACGTCGTCAGCCTCCAACTCCCCGCCCTGCGGGACCAAAGAGAGCGGATTATTCCCTTGTTCCTGGCGATGGTCCAACAAGAAGCGAGCCATTTCAAATGCCCTGCCCCGACCCCGCCTGGCGAGTTGTTGCAACAGCTGTTGTGCCACGCTTGGTTGGGCAACGTGCGAGAGCTGCGTTCAACAGCCAAGCGTTTCGTACTGGGCCTACCACCGCTTTCACTGCCTCTGAGCAACCAGCAACACAGCGAAATGAGCCTGAAAGCACGCTTGCAACAGATTGAAAAAGCACTGATTGAAGAGTCGTTGCGACGTAACGAACACTGTGTAGATAGCGTGGCAGTTGAGCTGAAGGTCGCCAAGCGTACGCTCTATTACCGAATGAAACAGCTCGATGTACAGCTGGCATAAAGCGCTTGGACGTATCACCGACAATTGCCTGCTTGCTCTTCCTGTTACATCACGCAGATAGAAAAAATATGACGAAATAATTCTTCACAACTCTTCTCCCGCAGAATTGGAACGCTTCATCGCCTGTAGACCACATACTCAACGAGCGATTTCAATAGCGCTCATAACGACCGATAGCGATAAGCCGTTATCGAATTTATCGAAAGTTCAAGAGGTGAATTATGCTAACTGGCGCAAGCAGCCCGCAAACTAACGCTATCAGTGCGATCTTAGACCAAAAGAGCTGGGATAGCGTAAAAGCAACCGAAAAAGATAGGAAAATCGCTGAACAGAACGCAGAAGTTAACAACTCCAAGGCTATACGTTACTAGGCAAACCAAGCCTTCTCAACTCGCCCGTTGAGGAGGCTTTTACTTAACGTGGGTCACCACACTCGATACTGTCGATAGAGGGACATATGCTCATCAGCCACGCAGACCTCACAACGAACGCAAAGATCAACACCGGGTCGGATACGTCTGCTGAGAATCATCGATCTTCTGACCTCAATTTTTTCCAGGCCGAAATGAGCAAGACCGATCAGCCCGATAAAAGAAGCCCACGCGCCGTAGCCGCTACCGACTCAGCCTGGGGCACCAGTGAGTCGTCGGCAATATCGACGCGTCTTTCCAAAGGGTTTCGGGACGCTAGCAAGAACAAGCGTATGAACGAGCTCCCCCAATTGCTTGCCGAATCGCATGTCAATGTGATCTCACAGGTCAAAGTAGTTGGCGCAATCGCAAAAGCCTGCGACAAAATTTCAAGCATGGGGTAGATGCATGTACCGCTGCCTAAGCACCCTGTTATTTTTGTCATTGACGCTGTTGCTCACCGGCTGCGGTGAAAGTGTAGAACTGCATCGCAATATTTCCGAACAGGAAGCCAATGAAGTCATCGCGGAACTGGCAGACAAACAGATCCGTGCCCAAAAGATTCCGGGAAAAGACGGCGTCGCTGTGCGCGTTAAAGCAAGTGACATCAATCGAGCCGTTCGTACCCTGGACGCTGCTGGGCTACCCAAGGTTGCACGCTCGACCTTAGGGGAGATCTTTCGCAAGGAGGGGGTCATCTCTACCCCACTTGAAGAGCGCGCGCGCTATATCTATGCACTGTCACAAGAGTTGGAGGCGACCTTATCTAATATAGACGGTGTACTCGTCGCACGGGTGCACGTGGTGTTGCCTGAGCGGATAGCACCCGGAGAGCCAGTACAGCCGGCATCCGCCTCTATATTCATCAAGCACGACCCGCGACTTGACCCTGACAATATCAATGCGCGCGTGCGCAGGTTGGTGGCCAGCAGTATCCCCGGCATGGCCTCAGCGATAGACAACACAACAAAGCTGACCGTCGTTTTCGTACCCGCCACGGCCTATATAGAAAAGCAACAGCTTGCCTATTTCGGCCCTTTCCTGGTGCCGGAAAAAGACCTCAGTATCTGGCTTATGAGCATTTTCGCGCCTCTGCTCGCTCTCTTGCTGGGTGCCGGTGCATGGCTGGTCTGGCGACGCAGGATAAGGCTCGCTTCGGCACCAAAGCCTGAGATAGCACACGTTCATGAGTGACGATCTGAGCTGGGTGAAATGGTGGGCTTGCCCATGGGAGAGCGCCCACATCGACTGGCTTACGCTAACGGGGTTTGTAGATACAGCGGCGCTTTCACGCTGCCATCATGTCCGGGCGAGCAACCTGTTCGGCATCAACCCTGAACTTCCCCCGCCCATGTCTGCGGCCTTGCTGCAACTGGTGCTGACAAGCTCGCAACAACGGGACCTCATACTCGCGCTCGTCAATGAGGTATACAACGCGCCGCACGACAGTCGATTGAGTCAAGAACAGCTTCTTTGGTGCCAGCGCTTGGCCAAAGCTCTGCCACCCGGCCCCACCCCGTTGAGCATCGACGACCCCCTGCACTATCTGCGCGCGTGGGTCACACCTGCTATATGGCAGCGGCTGCGCTTGAGCTTTGCCCACCAGAGGGTACTTGGGTTGGAGCAGTACCCAAAGATGGAGGACGCTCAAGGCCGCCTGGATATTCTGTGGCAAGCCGCTATTTGGCGTGCAACCTCTACCTCCCTAGATGATGCGCTGCGCGCCTCCCGCGAGAAATCCAACCATGTTTTGCACCCATAAAATTGAGCTGCACGCCCGCTCTCACGACCTGTCGACAGCCCTGATTCCTCGGGAGATGCTTGCCGAATATACCCAGGCTCGTCACATCCTTGAACACGCCGAAACCCAAGCAGAGGCGCTCATACGTCAAGCCGAAAGCCAGTGCGAGAAAATACTGGAAAGTGCAAGTAATGAGTTCTGGCAGCGCGCCAATGCCCAACTTCATCGCTGGGAGTCAGAGCGACAAGCGATGCTCGATCAATTGGAAACTGCCGCCAGCTCAGTCATCAACACGGCTATCCGAAGCTTGCTGGAAGAGACCGTACCCGCTCAACGCCTTACTGTGCTGCTCAATAAGCTGTTAGCTGCCCAATTCCCGGCTGTTGAGGCGAACTTACTGTGTAACCCGTTGGACCGCGAACATGTCGAGCAATGGTTGAGCGGACACTGCAATGTGCCATGGGCACTGCGCGTCGAGGACGGGCTCGCCGCGAAGTCGCTGATTCTTGAAACAGAAGATGGCGGGTTTCACATCAACTGGACTGATGCCGTCGACCACCTGGTGATCATCCCCCCCGAAGGTCGGTACAAGTAACAACGCTTTTATTTTTTTTTAACAAATTAATCCGTGGAGGGAACTGGTCATCCATCAGGTGCCACATAGGAGTAGACCCCCACTGGAGTTAATGCGATGAATAGTGACGTCCGCTTTCTTAATAGTATCTACAGGCTGCAAGCCCGCTCCGATAGAGTTTCCAAGGAGATCGATGAGGACATTTCAAACGGGGGGGGAGAAGAAGAGCTCTCAAGGGTCTTCGACAAACTTGTGCAAGCGAAGATGAACGACAGTGTCAACTATACGGTGGCCGGGGCCTACGTCAGCTACCAGCACGAAACATTTAAAAGCGCCATAAATGTCGTTTAGTGACTCACAGCACTATCTGGCTGACTGTTTGAGTGGTCGCAGACCGCGCTTTCAGATGTTCGAACAGGATGACAAGGTCAACGTACGTTGCTACGCAGCCAACTGCCCCGCCCAAACCAAAAAACTCCGTTGCCGTTTTGGTGTCATCTAGGTCAGTCCATCCTGGCGCATGTCCAAGGCGCACGTGTCTTAGCGCCAGGTGCTGGTCACCTCTGGCTCGTGTAATGCCCGCCAAGAAACTCCAGGCAGGAGTACCTGTTGAATCTCTTGGGAGCCCTTTCAACCAACGCAAAACCTGGCGTGGCGTAACTCCGCGCCTGACTAAAGCAGGGTGCGATTTGCAGCCCGCTCCCCTACGTAAGCTACCGCACTGAAACAGAGAACTTGTCATGTATAGCAAGATCAACAAGCACCAAGGCTTGCGCTTAAACTCGCCTGCCGCCCTGGTAAAACGCGCTCACTGGCCCTGTTTGCTCGCGCTGCCCTTGTTGTTGGCGCCGCTGCACAGCTCCCTCGCCGCCATCCCCTCCGAATGGAAAAATACGGCCTATGCCTATGAAGCCGAGCATAAGCCCCTGCGCGATGTGCTGGAGGACTTCGCTCAGACGTTTGGCACCCAACTGCAAGTAGACGGCCTCCTAGACGGGACGGTCAATGGCAAGATACGCGCCAATACCCCCCAGTCAATGCTCGACAGGTTGGCGGTAGAACACCGTTTCCAGTGGTACCTGTACAACAACACCCTTTATATCAGCACCCTCGATCTGCAAGAGTCCGCACGCCTGGAGGTCTCTTCCGAGACGGTCGCTGACCTCAAGCGGGCCCTGACCGATATCGGCTTGCTCGATAGCCGTTTCGGCTGGGGAGAACTGCCTGATGATGGGGTTGTGCTGGTCTCTGGCCCCAGGCGCTACATCGAACAGATCAAGCAATTCAGCAGCCAGCGTAAAACACCGGACGAAAAGCAGAGCGTGCTCAGCTACCCGCTGAAATTCGCCAACGCAGGGGATCGCCAGATAGATTATCGCGGCGAAAAAATAACCATCCCAGGCGTTACCAGCATGCTGCGTGGGTTATTGGAGCCTCGATCAGCCTCCTCCCTTTCGACGACGCCTCCAAGCCGCTCACAGCCCTCTCCCATCACACCCAACTTTCCCCGGTTGAACAACCCACTATTGGGGCAAATGCTTGGACAGACAGCGAACCAGGGGCAGTTGGAAACCGGCGCGACACTCACCCCGCGAGCGCCGGTGTCTGCTGGCAGAATCCGCGTCGAAGCCGATGTGCGCAACAACGCCGTATTGATCTATGACCTTCCGGAGCGGCAGGCGATGTACCGCGAGCTGATTACTCAGCTCGACGTGGCGCGTAAAATGGTGGAAATCGATGCAATAATTCTTGATATAGAACGCACTCAACTGCGCGAATTCGGCGTCAACTGGGGCAACAGTCGCTTCAGTAGCGACACACGAATGGCGCCGGGGAGTTCATCGCAACTGTCGATCGAAAACCGTGATCTTTTCTTTGCCAAGATACGTGCACTGGAGCAACGCGGCCTGGCAACCATGGTGTCCAACCCGTCAGTCCTCACGCTGGAAAACCAGCCGTCAGTGATTGATTTCAACCGCACCCAGTATCTGACCGCAGGCACAGAGGTCGCGACCATCCTGCCCATCACTGTCGGTACCAGCCTGCAGGTGGTACCCAGGGTGATTACTACCCGCGGCACCCATCAGGTGCACCTTATGGTGGATATCGAAGACGGAAACTTCGACGAATCCAACGCCAATCGCATCGGTCCCGATGTACGCCGGGGCAATGTCAGCACCCAGGCGGTCATGGCGGAAAAACGCTCAATGGTGGTCGGTGGTTTCCATGTCACCGAAAGCACTGACAAGCGCAACAAGATTCCTCTGCTGGGGGATATACCGCTGTTGGGCAAGGCGTTGTTCTCCTCCAGCGAGCGTAAGAACAATCGCCGCGAACGCCTGTTTATCCTGACCCCACGCGTCATCGGTGACCAGGCTGACCCTTCGCGTTATTTGCCGCAGGACGACCAGGTAGAGCTGCAAGCCGCACTCAAGCCGCTGGCCAGGCGTTATGCCGCACATGAGCCTGTCATCAAACGCAGTGACATCACCAGCACCCTGGCGCGTCTCGTCAGCGGGGAGGTTCCGCTGGCATTCAAGGCAGCCGCTATGCCACTGGGCCCGGACACTTTGTGCAGCACCCGCGATCTACTGGCAATGAACACCGAACGCAGCCAGTGGTATGCCGGCCCGCAGTTCAATGTGGCGGTGATAGTGCTGCGTAATCAGTTCAAGCGCACTGTGCGCATCGACGAAAAGGAGTGCAGCAATTCGCAAACCTTGGCTGTCACCGTGTGGCCGCGTGCCTGGCTCAAACCGGGTGAAGAAGCCGAGGTATTTATCGCCATGCGTCCGGTGGTGAAGGATGAACACATCGGCGTGCCCCGTCCCTCCTTGATCACTCCCGCTCAGAAGAAGGCCACCCCATGAAACACCGCTTGTTGTGCATCGCCCTGATCAGCACAGTGCTGCTCATCGCCGGCTGCAGCCCCACCTGCAAAGGCGACTCCTGCTCCCGCCCGCAAGCGACCAAGGATACAATGGTGATCTGGTGGCCTGCGCAGATGCGCGTCGAGCCAGGGCCGTCCGGTGAACGGTCGGACTACCAAACGATCTCGCTGGAACGTTGAGTCTTCGGTTACTTCTCAACGATCAACACCAGGTGTACCTGGTGTTGATCAGCGCAGGTCAAGCTCCGGCAACTCAAGGGTTTCGCGCTTAGCGTCATCATCCAGCTCACGCAATGTGCGATAGATCAGCGCCACCGCCTGCAAGGTTTCGCGAGGGATGCTTGTTCCCAGTTTGTTCGTGTAGAGCGTGCGGGCCAGCCATACGCACTGAATCACCGGGACCTCGGCGGCCTTCGCCTGCCGAATTAACTCTCGGGCCTCATCGTCGGTGCCTTTGTTCACCAACAGGGGCAGCGGCGTCTTACCGGGACGGTAATAAAGCGCGACAGCGAAGTGCGTCGGGTTGACCACCAGCATGTCGGCTTCTTCCAGCTTGGGCAGTTTGACCTTCGGCTCCTCCTGGGCCAACTGCTGTGCCAACGCACGGCGCTGCCCCTTCACATGGGGGTCGCCCTCCATGTCCTTGTACTCTTTAACCACCTCGACCTGCGTCATGCGCATGCGCTTGGCGAAAAAGTGCTTTTGCAACGCCAGGTCAATCAGCGCCAACACCAGCAATAGCCCCAGGCAGGCATGCAGCAAGTGACGGAACAGGATGATCAGCGCAACGATGTACGTTTGCAGGTCACTGTTGGCCAAGTTAATCAGTGCGCCCAATGAAGGCCTGATCACCACGTATATAACCACCCCCAGAAGCACCGCCTTGGTAATACTCATCAACAGATTCATGACCGATTGAGCGGAGAACATCTGCTTGAGCTGCTTGAGGGGGTTGAGACGATTGAAATCCAGCTTCAAGGTCTCCGGCGCAAACAGGAACCCGAACTGCATCCAACTGCTGATCAGCTTCGCGGCAATTGCCATCCCAGCCATCAACAGGGCGAATGAGAAGAACATCAACAGCGCTTCAAACAGCACGGTTTCCAGCGCTCGCACAAAGGGCTGAGCCATGCTCGACATGGGCAACACCATCATCTGCTGGAAGCGCTGCAAACTCGTTTCGGCGCTGAACAAAGCAACCTCGCTGATGGCCGTCAGCGCCAATAGCTTGCTGATATCCTGGCTTTGGGACACCTGGCCTTTCTTACGTTGATCGCGCAGTTTTTTGGCGGAGGCTGGGTGCTTCTTTTCACCTGAGTCACTCATGGCGTCAAAACCTGGAACATCAGTCCGAGTGAGTGCTTAAGATCGCCCAGCAGATTCAAGCGCCCGACGATCAGGTCCTGCAGCAAGGCAAAGTACAGCAACAAAATACCAATGCCCGCCAGGCACTTGAGCGGTGGTGCCAGCGTACTCACCTGTAACTGCTGACTGTAGACCCCCAATAGCGCGATGCCGAACTCCAGAAATAACAACACGGCAATAAAGGGCGCAACGTAGAGCATCATGTGGGTAAAGGTGTCGCCGAGTATGCCAAGGAAAGTACTGAAACCATTGATTGCCGGCAGCGGCACCCAGGCCGTGGCCGGCCAGATCAGATAACTGTCCCAGATCACTTGGGTCAGGACACTCAGGCCCAGGACAGCGATCAGCAAGTAAATCACCAGCTGTTTGAACAGGTGCCCGACGGGCGTCGCGTCCGGCCCCAGTGAAGGGTTAAGCTGGCCGCCAGCCAGGGCGCCACGCTGGTTATCCAAGAGCGCACCGACTGACTCGAACATCCAGAAAGGCATGGCCAACAGGACACCCAGCAAAATGCCCAAGGCGGCCTCCTTGAATATCAGGCCGATGATCATCAGCGCGGAGTAATCTTGGCCCACCAGTACAGCATGGATACCTGGCGCCGGAATGAATGCCACGACCATCACGATGACGTGCCGGGGCATGCCGCGGATATGTTGGAAACAGAATGCGGGCACGAGAATGGCACAAGGATAAATCCGCGCCATGGCAACCAGCACGCTTGGCAGGTATTCAAGATAGTGCAGCACATGCATGCCCTCAGTTCAGTGCCGAGCGAGCGATCATGTCGAACATCAGGTTGATCAGTTGAACCAGCTCCACGCCAATCCAGCGCCCCGTCAATATCAGTGTGATACCCACCGCGACCAGCTTGATGCCGAAGGGCAAGGTCTGATCCTGTATTTGCATCAGGGCTTGAACCAGTGATGTCAGCACGCCGACGACCACCGCCACAATCAGCGGTGGGGCCGACAACACCACCACCAGCAGCATGCCCTGCTTGAACAGCACGATCGGTTCCATAGGGCACTCACAGGTAAGAAAGGAAAAGGCTGTCGAGCAACCGTGACCATCCGGATACCATGACGAACAACAGCAGTTTGAGCGGCAGGGAAATCGTCATGGGCGAGACCATTTGCATACCCAGCGCCAAGAGCAGGTTGGACACAATCAAATCGATGACGATGAACGGAATGTAGATCAGGAAGCCGATCTCGAACCCCGCCTGCAACTGCGACAGCACAAAGGAGGGGATTAATAGAATCAGGTCGTCGCGCTGGGTGCTTTGCGACATTTCCGGTGGCCACAAGCGCACGCTGTTTTCGTGCATGTGGGTCAACACATCCGGATCAATGTTGCGTTTCATAAACGCGCGCAGCGGTTCTATGGCCACAAGGCCAGTCGCTTGAACCGTCTGAATACTGCTCATGTCCAGGGGCGCGCCCTTGAGGTTCTCGGCGATCTGGTAACCCACAGGGGCCATGATAAACAGCGTAGCAGCCAGCGCTACGCCATTGATCGCCATGCTCGGAGGCACCTGCTGAACGCCGATAGCGTTGCGGGTGATCATCAGCACAATGACGATCTTCAAGAACGCCGTACAAATGATCAACAGCATCGGCAGCAACGACAGCGCCGCGAAAAACAGCGCAATCACAACCGGGTCAACGCCCTGGAATATCATCGGGAGAACACCACGCGGGACAATTGCAAGCCAAGACGGCCATCGACTTCCACCAACTGCCCCTGACCAATAGGCCGTTCGCCGTAATACAGACCGGCCATGCCCGGGGCATACCCGCTGATGCCCAACACCGCACCGGGAGCAAGGTTGCGCAGTTCGCCCAAGGTCAGGTTCAGGACACCACAACGCACGGTCAGCGCCATACTCAAGTCATCAAAGAGTTCCCGGCCGAAGACATCCTCCACCGGTTGATCAAATTCAGGCCCCGGGACTTCCTCTATTACAAATCCATCGTCCATGGACGCTTCCTCTATCGCAATAAGGTTCAGGCATAACGGGCCAGACTCATCGTCAATGCGCCCTTGCAGGCGTTGACTACCAATATTCAAATGACCACGGCCCTGTACATTAAAAAAGGCGTGTTCAAGCATCAGCACGTCACCCGCACGTAGGCCACGCAATTGCGCAATGGGCAAACTCAAGCGGCCCACAGTCACGGCTATTGCCAACGGAAACGATGCCGGTAATGGGCTGGCCGTCGACAGACAAGCGCCAGTCGCACACATCGCCAGCAAACTTTGCGGGGCCAGCCACAGGTAACCTGCCACCTTGGACGGCCCCAACATCACGGTAAAACGGCAACCAAAGCCCAACTTCTCAGGCGCAGGCAGCAAGCGCAGATAACCGAATAGCGCCAGCACCTGCGGGCTTAGGTGATGCTGGAATAACTCCCAAAACCAGGACTTCGGGTCGTTGCCGGTCTCTGCCAGGGTGATCGGGCATTCCCCCATCAGGCTGAACATCGCCTCGGGGTCCGAGAAGGCCAGTACACCGAGGGCACTCTCGAACCACAAAGGGCTTACCCCTTCGGGAGCGCGGCCGGGCTCAAGCACAAACGCCCCCTGCTGTTCCCCAACCTGAAACGGCATGCGTAACCCGCGCCCCAGCCGATGCAACGCAGCAACCCTTCCGCCCTCAACCAATGGCGGTGTCAAAGCGGACATGATCATTTGGCGCTCGCGCTTTTGATGTGGATATCAACAGGCTGCCCCAACGCCTCGGCCAGCCTGTCCTGATAGCGTTTTTTCACAGTGCCGAGCCAATCCGCCGTGCGCGGTTCTTCGGCTTCCAGCTCGATGTTCCAAGCACCCGGCTGTCGTTGGACACTGGCGTTGATTCGCCCCAGCCGTGGCAGGTAAAGCACCGCCAGCAACGGCCACTGCGTGACGCCCTGAACGCGAAGCGCCAACTGCTCCGTCAATGCCTCGATCATTACTTTATCTGCCCCCGCACTCCGTGCAGGCAAGCGCGAAGCATAGCCAGCTGGGCCATCATCCTTGGCGAAAAACTGGGTGAATAAGTGCACATGAACCCAGGGCACCACGGCCTCAATCCCTCTCTCACGATCTTCCCTCTGCTCACGCATGCGGGGCCGGTTAAACCTGCTCAGAGGTAATCGTTTCATGACTCTCCTGCAGCAGTAACTGGGATAATTCCCAAAGTTTTTCGACCTCGCGCAAACATCGACTGACCTGCTTTTGCATGCCTTCGATGTGAATCACTTGCTGCTCCTGCTGCCCGTGCAACTCATGTAATTGCGCCTCTTCGCGCAGCGTACTGGCGGACAACGAGCGCTCTTGGGTATTCCATGACTTGAGTGCCTGAAACGAGATCACTTGGCCTTGATGCTTGCTCAACAGCTGCGCGCCTTCCTCGGCCTCCTGCAGACGCGTTTGCTCAAGGACTTGCTGTGCCTGCTCAACTTGCAATTGCAGCGCTCGTTGATGCCTTTTAGCCTCGCCCAATTCGCGCTCGGCCCGGTCCGCCCGGTGTTTGCGCAGACGCCGTAGGGTTTCCAACTCAGAAAGGAACATAGGCGGTCAGCTCCGTCAGTTGATCCAACGTCGTTTCCATCGGTGAAGGCTCACGCAAGTCCTGGCGCAAAAAGCCATCCACCGCTGAACGGCTGTCCACCGCCAAGTCAGTCAGCGCATCACTGCCGGCCTGGTACTCGCCCAGCTTCAGCATCAGCTCGATCTGCTGGTACGCCGACAACAGGCGGCGCAGCCCTGTACCCGCCTGGATATGCTCAGGCGCGGCGACGTTGCTCAAAATCCGCGAAAGGCTGGCCAGTACATCAACCGCCGGGTAGTGACCGCGCTCTGCCAGCTTGCGGGACAAAACAATATGGCCGTCGAGCAGCGAGCGAACCTCGTCAGCCACGGGGTCACTCATTGAGTCCTGTTCGATCAGTACCGTATAGATCGCGGTGATAACGCCGTCGCGGGTCAGCCCGGCGCGCTCCACCAAGCGCGGCAACAAGCTGTACACCGAAGGCGGTAGGCCGCCGCGGCCCAGGGGTTCACCGGCGGCCAGGCCGATCTCTCGCTGAGCACGGGCAAAACGCGTCAAGGAGTCGATCAGCAGCAACACCCGTTTGCCCTTGCGTCGATAGCCCTCAGCCAGCGCCGTGGCGGTAAACGCTGCGCGGGCGCGCTCCATACTCGAACGGTCGGACGTCGCGCACACCAGCACGGCCTTGGCCCGCAACTGATCGTCCAACTCATGGTCGAGAAATTCCCGCAGCTCTCGACCACGCTCGCCGATCAGGCCAAACACAATCACATCGCACTCGACGTTACGGGCAATCTCCGCCAGCAAAGTGGTCTTGCCACACCCGGCACCGGCGAACAGGCCCACACGCTGGCCCTCGCCAAGCGTCAGCAAGCCATCGATCGAGCGCACGCCCGTCGCCAAGGCCCGATTGATCCTCGGCCGCTCGGTCGGCAACGGGGCTTCACACAACACCATGCTCGCATCCGGGCCGTCGGTGTCGACAAAAGCACTGGGGCCAACGCCGGTTATCGGCCGCCCGAAACCATCCAGCACCTGGCCCAACAACTCATCACTGACCCGTACCCGATGCGACACCCCCAGACGCTGCACGCTGGCGCCCACACGTATTCCTTCCAGGTTACCCAAGGCACTGAGTACGGCATCCTGCTGATCGAAACCGATGATCTCAGCCAGCATGTATTCGTCGGCAGACTTTTCAACCTGGCACAAGTCACCGATACGCGCGCTGGGCAATCGGCACTGCAACAGCATGCCGTTGACGCGTTGCACGCGCCCGCGCATGGTCACCGGCATCAAGTTGGTCAGCGACTGCGTCTGGCGCTCCTGCCAGGCCTCAAGACGCGCCTGAATTTGCGTGCTCACCAACGTACCTCGTAACGCTGCGCGCCATCGAAAACCACCTTGCTATTGTCGATCAGCACCAGGCGCAAACCGTCCACTTCATCACCGACGAACAGCCGGCTGCCCTCTTCCAGCACGACATGGCCATTAGGCCCGCCGACGATCTGAACAATCTTGAACGGCAGCGCCCCGTCGCGTACACGCACGCGACTAATCACCGGCACTGCACTGTCAAACAGCTCACCAAAACGACTGAGCATGCGCGACACCAGTTCCACATCGTCCTGGGAAACGTCGCCGTTGAGCGCGACTTGCCCATTGATCACCTGCAAGCTGACCCGTTGGCTCAACTCACGCTCATTGAGCATCTTCACCAACTGCTGGCGCACTTCAAACGGCGTGGCCAGCTCGTGTTTGGCGACCACGGGAGGCATCAACGAAGCCTGGGCGCCACGCTCCACCGTGGAAGCTATGCCCACCACTACGACGATGATTGCAACCACCAGCACTACACTGATCAGTCGTTTTTGCTGCGCGTGCGAGATCGACGATAACGGCAGCGTCCGCGGCGCGTCGGGAGTGCGCGGCGATGGCGTTGGCGCGGGTATTTCAGGCCATGGTTGATCCGCCAAGGTGACACACAGTCGGATAGCCCCAACTGAAAACGGTGTGTTCAGTGCCAGGCTAGCGATCTGCGCCAGCACTTGCCCCTCATCGCCGTGCAGCAGCCCGGCCTCGGCCTGCACTGACCAGTTTGAGTCGATCAGTCGTAAGCGCGCGTGATGCTCGGCGATGCCCGGATCATTCAGCATCAGGTCAGCGTCAGGGTGAGCACCGATGCTCCACTGCTCACCAAACAGCGGCAATGCAGCCCCCTGGTTCCGACCATTGAGCACCCGTAACTCAAACATTATCGGGCCCTCCCGTGCGTTGAACCTGGCTTGGGACTCATGCCGCGGCACCACGCATCAGCTCATCTTGACCAAGATCGAAGCGCCCCAATACTTTCACCTTGGACGTGCTTCCCAACTCCGCGAAGGACAGCACCGGCACATGGTTGAACTCTTCCAGCAGCAAGGTACGCAAGGGGCTACGCAGGTCCTGCGCCACCAACATCACGCTCTTGCTCTTGGCGCGTATGGTAAAGGCCTGGTTGAGGAGGTTGATCAATGCGGCACTGCTTTCGTTATCCAGCGCAAAGAACACACCGGTCTGGGTCTGGCGCAACGCTTCGCGCAAGGTGTTCTCGGTATGCGGCGACAGCAACCAGGCATGCAGACCATCGCTCTCACTGTACTGGTGGAAGATCTGCGCCTTGAGGGCAATGCGTGCATAGTCGGCGAGGGCGTCGGGTTCACGCTCATGCTGGCCGTACTCGATCAGCGACTCCACAATCAGCCGCACGGCACGCAGCGGTACACCCTCACTGGCCAAGCGTTGCAACACCGCTGAAAACCGCGAGAGCGGCATGATGCGCTGCAGCTCCTGCACCAGTTCTGACTGGTTGTGCTCAAGCCAACCGAGGATCGCCTTGCTTTCCTGAATGCCCAAGAACTGCGGACCGCTGAGCATCATCGCCTGCCTCATACGTTCGATGATCAGGCTCGTGGCCGTAAAGCGCTCCAGTTGCGGGTCATCCAGCAGAGGATCATCAGGTGCCAGCCAGAGCCAGTCCTGTTCATCACGTTCGGCAAGCCCCGGCACAGCGTGCTCAGGTTCAACCGCCAGCGACTTACGCTCAACGGCCAGGTGGGTGACAACCGAAGCCTTGATCATCGGTACTTCATGCACGCAAAAACGCATTTCATCGGTGGCCAGCGATTCATCGAGTTCGACTTCAAACGGCGGCAATGTGAGACCGATATTGGCGACGAGCGCATTTCGTGCCTGACGGATTCCGTGAATAAGATCCGTAACCTCAGGTGTCCCGCGCAAGGCGGGATGAAATTGCAACAGGTAAGGCCTCGATGGATCGAACCCGCGCAAGTCCTCTTCCCCGTTCTCTTCAGGCCGGACGGCTTCGGCTGCCTCGTCAGTAGGCGTTTCCGCTCGCTGTCGCTGACGCATCAAGTAATAACCCAGGGAACCGGTGACCGCCGAGAGCAGAATAAAAACCAACGTGGGCATGCCGGGCACTATTGCAAACGCGAGCATCCCTACCGATGCAATCATCCAGCTCTTGGGCTCACTGGTCATTTGCCGGGCGATTTCCGCGCCCATGTTAGTGATACCCCTGCGCCCATCCGGCGCCACACGGGTGATGATCATGCCGGCAGTCAGGGAGATCAGCAGCGCAGGAATCTGCGCAATCAAGCCATCGCCAATGGTCAGTACCGAATACAGTCGTATCGACTCGGCAGCGCTCAAGTCGTGTTGAAACATGCCGGTGGTGAAACCACCCAACAGGTTGACCACGACGATAATCAAACCGGCGACAGCGTCGCCCTTGACGAACTTCATGGCCCCGTCCATGGCGCCGAACAATTGGCTCTCGCGGGATAACTGCTCGCGTTTTTCGCGCGCTTGCATGCCGTCAATCAGGCCCGCACGCAGGTCACTGTCGATGGACATCTGTTTACCCGGCATCGCGTCCAGGCTGAACCGCGCTGCGACTTCGGCAACCCGTTCCGAGCCCTTGGTGATGACTAGGAAGTTGACCAGGGTCAGGATCAGGAAGATCACCATCCCTACCGCCAGGTTGCCGCCCACCACAAAATTGCCGAAGGCTTCGACGATGTCGCCAGCGTCTTGCTCCAGCAGGATCAGACGCGTAGTGGCAATCGACAGCGCCAGGCGAAACATGGTGGTCAGCAGCAAAATCGACGGAAACGACGAAAACGCCAGGGGGCCTGGCAAGTACAGCGCCAACACGATCAACAGACAGGATATGCAGATGTTGACCGCAATCAGAATATCCACCAGCCAGGTGGGCAACGGCACGATAAAGATAAACACAATGCCCAGCACCACCACCGCGCCCAGCACTTCGGCACGTTGTGCCACCTTGAGCAAGACGTTGTTGATGGCCGACAGTGCAGTCACGCCAACGTCCCCAGGCCACCGGCGAACTGTTGGGGGCCGCGCTCAATCCGGTCCAGCTCGCCCATCACCGACAGAAAGCTGTCCAGGGCCCCTTGACGTACTCGACTGTCGGGCCACAGGGCCAACGGCAACTCCCGAATCAGGGGGTATAGCGCGTTGAGGAGCACCACTTGCCGCGTGTTCAGACCACTGCCCAGATCATGCCCAAACCGCAGGATTTCGCTGGCGTCGATACCGCTGCCAGCGTACCCCAGCAAGCGCTGCAGCAGGCTTACGGCGTCGTAGTCTATGCCCAGGCGCTCGTTCAACGCCTGGCAACCGGCCAACACGGTACTCAACTGCCCACAGCTTTGCAGGGCCAGCAACAAGGTGCGCAATCGGGGCGTGGTCATTGACGAAACCAGTACCGCGATATCGTCAGCCAACGCTTTACGCATGCTGCTGAGCCGGTCCGAAAACGTATCGACACCGTATACACCCAGCAGGGCCTGCATCATCGTCACCAAGGATTGGCGCGTGGCCACACTGGAGTAGTAAAGAGCACGCAGGGCTTGGCGCTCTTGCGGATCGCCACCCGCCTCCAGCAACGCCATGGCGAATGTAAGACCTGCCTGGATTTCCCCTTTGAAACCGACCGTCAGTAGAGCAACAGCCTCCCGCGCCATGGTTGCTTCGGATAGACGCCCTTCACTGTTGGCGTGAGCCTCCAGATGCTTGAGCACCACAAATGCACGCGCAGGGTCGCCCTCGGCAAGCTCCAGCAACTTGTCGACACTGGGATGGTACGGCAACTGCTGTCTGAACCGCCGGGAAATAGCGGCCAAGGATTCCTGAGCCGGATGACCCAACTGTTCATAAAGTTGTGCAAGCCGCTCGGGTGGAGGGACGTGTATCGACTTCGCCCACTGGGCTCGGTTATCAACAACCACTTCTTGGTCAAAGAGCCGAGCAAGCTCATTGACCTTCTCGGGCGCGGGCGTAGAAACAGGCGCAGCGGCGGATTGATCCAGGCGCAGGGTAGAGGGCGCATCTTTAGGGGATTCGACTTTCATAAGCATGCCAAGAAGGGAAGGAGTGTGTCCCTATGTGGCGAGGCCTGCCGATACGGTTCCATCAAAACTCGACGTTCGGCACTTTTGAAAAGACCGGCACAAATCATCGGCGCATTTTGCAAATTACTGCGCAAAAAAACCTAACCTCAATATATTTATCTATATAAATCAAAATGTTGAGAGATTTTTTTCTTTGGCACAGCCAGTGCAAAAGGGATTCGTATCGAAGCCATTTCGATAATGCCTACCCTGAGGAAAAATCATGACTCTCTCAATTGAAGCTTTAGCGCACCTTGTTGGCAGCTCGCCTCAATTCATGCATCACCTGACGGACGACCAACAAAAAAAACTTCGACGCTTCATCCACAAGCGCGTACTCAACCCAGAAGATGCGGACGACATCCTGCAACTGACGTACCTGGAGGCCTGGCGCAACCGGGAGCGCTTCAGTGGTCAGGCAACCCTCAGCACCTGGATGTGCGGCATTGCGCAAAACCTGGTGCGCAACCATTTCCGACGCCTGTATGCCAAACCGGTGCATTGCGAATTCGATGAGTCGCTTTGGCATGGCCAAGAGGAAAACAACAACCTGGATTGGGAATTCGAGATCAACCGCCGACTGGAGAAAACCCTAACGGCCATCGACCATCTGCCGACAGAAATGCGCAAAACGCTGTACGCCTCACTGGAGACCGACGGCAGCTACCAGGACACCGCCGACGTATTGGACATCCCCATCGGCACTGTTCGCTCACGCCTGTCACGGGCACGTGAGCACCTCAAGCGCGTCACGCATAACCCGTCGCAACCGTAAGGCCCTCTAAAGGGTAATCGTTGGGCGGCAGGGATATCTGCCCAACCGAATTACACCTCTACATGCGCGGCAACTAGATCGCCAGCTGCCTGATTGGCTCGTCGTCAACGAAAACCTCAGCGCTGAGGATAACCCGCTCTACATCTCCCCCTGATCCGCAGCACCTCAGCCAACACCTCGGCTGCTGCAATCACCCGCAACCATGCGCGCAATAACGCTTAACACCGGTCAAATATAAGAGCTGGCTTGCCTGCGATCACGGCGGCAGATTCAGCCTCGTCATCGGCTGACCTACCGCAATCGCAGTCAAGCCTGCCCCCGAAGGCGTTTTTTGTGTAGCCCACAGACGTGGAAATCCCAGAGCCACTCGTCGCCAGACTCGGCATTTTCGGTTAAACAGTTGAAAGCGTAGATAAAAATTCAAAATAAACGCTTGACGCATTTCCGTTCTACGCGAATAATGCGCGCCACTTGGCTACATAGCTCAGTTGGTTAGAGCATAGCATTCATAATGCTGGGGTCCGGGGTTCAAGTCCCTGTGTAGCCACCAAGTACTAAAAACGGCTTACCGAAAGGTAGGCCGTTTTTTTATGCCTGAAGAAAAGCCCTGAGGCATACTCGCCCCCAACCACAAGGAGGCGATACGTGAACCCCCACTTCCTCACCCACGGCATCACCACCGAACGGCTGTCGCTGCAAGTCGCTTGCCCATCTCACGCTGGCGCCCTGCAAACGTATCTGCTGCGAAACCGCGCTTACCTTCAACCCTGGGAACCCACGCGCGGCGATGAGTTTTTTGCACTCGAGGCCATCACCTGGCGCCTAGAAACCCTGGCCAAGAAAACTGCCAGCGGCGAAGCGTTGCACCTGTTGATACTGCGCGACGGCCATATCATCGGCGCCTGTAACTTCACCAACGTCGTGCGCGGTGCATTTGAAGCGTGTCACCTGGGCTACGCGCTCGACGAATCGGCGCAGGGTCACGGGCTGATGCACGAAGCGTTGAAAGCCGCGATTGCGTATGTGTTCGATGCCATGAAACTGCATCGAATCATGGCCAATTACCGCCCTGAAAACCAACGCAGCGCACGCTTGCTGAAACGGCTGGGGTTTGAGCGCGAGGGTGAAGCGCGGGCCTATCTGAAGATTAATGGCGTGTGGGCGGACCATGTGCTGACGTCGCTGATCAACAGTGCAGGCCACGCCCCATGAGCCTCAGCGTATTCGCCATCATCCTGCTGGGCGCCGCGCTCCACGCCACCTGGAATGCCGTGGTCAAAGGTGGCGTCGACAAGCTGTTGACCACCTGCCTGATTGCGTCCGTCGCCTCGTTGATCGCGTTGGCGGCCATTCCGTTTCTGGCGCTGCCGGCGCCAGAAAGCTGGCCGTTCATCGGCGCGTCGGTGATTCTCCAAGTGCTGTATTTCGTGCTGGTTGCCTTGACTTACCGCATTGCCGACATGAGCCAGACCTACCCGATCATGCGCGGCACCGCGCCGTTGGTGGTGGCGACGGTGAGTGTGTTTGTGTTGGCGGAGCCCTTGTCGGCATTTGCCTGGCTCGGCATTGCGGTGATCGCTCTGGGCATCTTGAGCATGGCTGTAACGCCGTTATCAGGACAGCGAAAAGGCTTGATTCTGGCGCTGATCAACGCGGGTGTAATCGCCAGCTACACCCTTATCGACGGCTTGGGCGTGCGCAAGTCCGGCACGCCGGTGGCCTATACACTGTGGATCTTCCTGCTGACCGGCATTCCGCTTGCCGCATGGGCTTTAGCGGCCCGGCGCAGCGTGTTCAGTGACTACGTAAGCCGTAACTGGCGCCTGGGCATCATCGGCGGTGTGGGCACGATAGCGTCTTATGGTCTGGCGCTTTGGGCCATGACTGCTGCCCCCATCGCCACCGTTTCAGCGCTGCGGGAAACGTCTATCCTGTTCGGCGTGGGGATTTCGGCATGGGTGCTGAAAGAGCATCTGAGCCGCGCTCGCATTGTTGCCGCATGTGTCATTGCCGCCGGGGCGATGCTGTTGCGCCTGGGCTGAGCAGGCCAGGGTGCGTGCGCTCAAAAAAACTGCGTATCTGTATTTTGACGCCCTCCTGACCCACTGTTAGTGTCCAGCCTCCACAAGACGGAGTGCCCCCGATGAAATTGGACATCTACCAAGTCGACGCTTTCAGCCAACATCCTTTCGGTGGCAACCCGGCAGCCGTCTGCCCGCTGACCGAGTGGCTGCCCGACGAACAACTGCAAAATATTGCCGCTGAAAACAACCTCTCCGAAACCGTCTACTTCGTCCCCCGTGGCGATTTTTATGAATTGCGCTGGTTCACGCCGGAAGTCGAAGTGGACCTGTGCGGCCATGCCACGCTCGCAGCGGCCTGGGTGCTGATTCATCAACTGGCGGATGCACCTGAAGTGTTGCGCTTTGCCACCCGCAGCGGCGAGCTTCGCGTGACGCGTAATGGCGACGAACTGGCGATGGATTTCCCGGCTAAACAACCCCAGCGCTGCGAGCCGCCCAGCGGGATGCTGAGCGCATTGGGGATTGAGCACGCCGAGGTATTTGCCACCGATGACTACATCGTGTTGGTCGACGACGAAGCTCAAATCGCCGCCCTGACACCCGACTTCGCGCGCCTCAAAGGCCTGCCCAAACGCGGGATCGCGGTGACAGCCAAAAGTACCCGGTTTGATTTTGTTTCGCGCTGGTTCGGCCCGAACGTGGGCGTCAATGAAGACCCGGTCACAGGCTCTGCGCACACCTCGCTGGCACCTTTCTGGGCCGATCGTTTGGGTCGATCGCAATTGACCGCCGAACAAGGCGGCAAGCGCCGTGGGCAACTGCATTGTGAACTAAAGGGCGACCGAGTGATCATCTCGGGCCATGCGGTGCTCTACCTGCAGGGCGTGATTTACCTGTAAAAAACAGAGTACCCAAGGACAACAGATCATTCTCAAAATGAACGGAGTTCAGCGCGTGTTTTCGATTACCCGCCGTCAACTGTCAGTGATTGCCACAGCCCTCGCTCTGGCCGGCTGTCAAGCCCCCATCAATGAACAACCGCCAGCGCCGGAGTTGGGTTCAGGTTATCGCACCGACCTCACCCCCCGCCACGCCGAGCGCCATATGGCCGCCGCCGCCAACCCACTAGCCGCCGAAGCTGGGCGCGAGATGTTGCGCCAGGGCGGTTCGGCAATTGATGCGGCAATCGCTATGCAGGCGGTGCTGACCCTGGTGGAACCGCAGTCTTCCGGCATCGGCGGCGGCGCGTTCATCATGTTGTGGGACGGCAAAAACGTGCACGCGTATGACGGCCGCGAAACCGCGCCGGCCGGTGCGACTGAGCGCCTGTTCCTAAAAGCGGACGGCACGCCGATGGCGTTTCCCGAGGCGCAGATTGGCGGGCGCTCAGTGGGCACGCCGGGAGTGTTGCGTGCACTGGAAATGGCTCACAAGAAGACCGGGCACCTGCAATGGGCCAAGCTGTTTGAACCGGCGATTCGTCTCTCAGAGCAAGGATTCGCGATTTCCCCGCGCCTGCACGCGCTGATCACAGCCGACCGCTACATCGCGCAATCACCCGAAATGGCGGCCTATTTTCTGAATGCCGATGGCACGCCTAAAGCCACCGGCACCCTGTTGAAAAACCCGGCGCTGGCCGCTGTGTTCAAGCGCATCGCCAAGGAAGGACCGGACGCGCTGTATCACGGGCCGATTGCTGATGAGATCGCGCGTAAGGTCCAGGGCAACCGCAATGCGGGCAGCCTGTCGCAAGCCGACCTCAAGGCCTACACCGCCAAGGAGCGCACGCCGCTGTGCACCGACTACAAACAGTATCAGGTGTGCGGCATGCCACCGCCATCGTCGGGCGGGATTGCAATCGCGCAGATCCTCGGTACGTTGCAGGCCCTGGAAAATCGTGATCCGCGCCAGGCCATCGCGCCGATGACACCGGTGAAAAGCGCATCGCCGGCCGGCCTTGAACCCACACCTGAAGCCGTGCACCTGCTCGCCGAAGCAGGTCGCCTGGCGTTCGCCGACCGTGGTTTGTACGTGGCCGACGCCGACTTTGTGCCAGTGCCGACCGCAGGCCTTGTCGCCCCGGACTACCTGGCCAAACGCGCCGCACTGATCGGCGAACGCAGCATGGGCATCGCCAAACCGGGCACGCCTGCGGGTGTCCAAGTGGCATACGCGCCGGATCGCTCGCCGTTACGCATTTCCACCTCGCAAGTGGTGGCGGTGGATGACCTGGGCGGCGCCGTGTCGATGACCACCACGGTGGAAGCGGCGTTCGGTTCGCATGTGATGGTCCAGGGCTTTTTGCTCAACAACCAAATGACCGACTTCTCGTTCATCCCTGAAGAAAACGGTCAGCCGGTGGCCAACCGCGTCGAGCCCGGCAAACGCCCACGCTCGTCCATGGCTCCGACGTTGGTGTTCGACCGCAAGAGCGGCGAGTTACTGGCCACGGTGGGCTCACCGGGCGGTTCGCAGATCATCGAATACGTGAGCAAGTCCCTGGTGGCGATGCTCGACTGGAACCTCGACTCGCAAGCGGCCATCAGCCTGCCTAACTTCGGCAGCCGCAACGGCGCTACCGAGTTGGAAGCCGGCTTGTTCAGCCCTGGGTTGAAACAGGCGCTGAAGGACAAGGGCCACGCGTTGAGCGAAATCGATATGACCAGCGGCGTCCAGGCCATCGTTCGCACGCGCGATGCCCAGGGCAAGGTGTCGCTGAGCGGCGGCGCGGACCCTCGACGTGAAGGCGAAGCAGTCGGCGACTGACTTTATTGAGTGGAGAGATCCCCTTGCAACAGGCAAATAATCTCGGCGCCATTCCCGGCGTCGACCATGGTTTTTGTTTGATCGATGACCCGCAGCGCCCGGAAGAAGTGTTCATCTGCAAGCAGGTGCACAGTGCGTCGGTAATTGAATGGCAGGCAGATCAGGTGGCCAATACCGTTGAGGCCGATGGCGTGTTCACACGCGAGCATCAGCCGATTGCAGTGATTACCGCCGATTGCCTGCCCATTCTCATCGCCTCGAAAAGCGGTGAAATGGTTGCCGCCGTGCATGGCGGCTGGAAAGGGTTGCAACGGGCAATCATCGCCAACACCCTAAAGCGCTTCGCTGCCGAAGGGTTTGCCGCCGACCACTTGCAGGTGGCTATCGGGCCGTCGATCAAACCGTGCTGCTATGAGGTGAGCGAGGAGTTTATTGCGCAGTTTCAGGCGGACCAAGGCCACTTGTGGCATGACGTGCAGGCGCCATGGAGCTTCGTGCAACCGACGCCACGGCTGACGCCGCACCTGGCACCGCCACATGCGAGGCAAACAGGCAGCGCGTGGTTTGACTTGAGTGGTTACGGGGTGATGTTGTTGCAAGCGGCGGGGCTTAAGCGTGAACAGATCGAAGTCAGTGATGTGTGCACTTATTGCACGTCACCGACCTTCGCCAGCTACCGCAGAAGGACTCATAACCCTGAGGAGGCGAAGACGTTAATTTATTCTTGGATAGCTCGAGAAGCCTAAAGCCCCGCTGCCAGCCACAACAATCAGCGGCTGATCTTCAGTCCTTTACGCCCCGCATGCCGCTCCTGCGCCAGCTCAATCAACCGGCTTACCAGCTCGCTATAACTCATCCCCGCCGCCTGCCACAGTTTTGGGTACATGCTGATGCGGGTGAAACCGGGGAGTGAGTTGACTTCATTGATCAGCACTTCACCGTCGTCGGTGAGGAACACATCGACCCGTGCCAACCCGGCACAACCCAACACCTCAAACGCTTCGATGGCCAGGCGACGAATTTGCTCACAGGCGTCGACACTGATATCCGCAGGCACCACCACTTGGGCAGCTTGAGCGTCGATGTATTTGCTGTCATAGGAATAGAAGCCGCTGCTCACCACGATCTCGCCGCAGCCGCTGGCGATAGGGTTGTCATTGCCGAGCACGGCGCATTCGATTTCGCGGCCTTGAACGGCGGATTCCACCAACACTTTTTCATCAAAGCCCAAGGCCAGCTCGACGGCAGTGTGGTACTCGGCGGCGTCGGCGACTTTGCTCACGCCCACCGAGGAGCCTTGGTTGGCGGGTTTGACGAACATCGGCAAGCCAAGCTTGCTCGCCGCTGTCTCAAAGGAGGTGCGCGCCGCGTTGCCACGGGTCAGGGTGATGAACGGGGTGACGGCAATGCCAGCATCGCGCAGCAGGCGTTTGCTGATGTCCTTGTCCATGCACACAGCCGAGCCCAGTACGTCGGAGCCAACGAAAGGGAGGTCGGCCATGCGCAGTAGGCCTTGCAGGCAGCCATCTTCACCGAGGGTGCCGTGGACGATTGGGAAGATTACATCGATGTGTTGCAGCAAGCCCTGACCCGAGGTTTCCACCACTTGCTGGCTGGCCTTGCCCGGCACCACCGCCAGTTCGCGGTTGGATTGATTGAGGGCGATCAACGCCGGGTTTTCCTGGTTGATCAGGAAGTTCGAAGTGTCGTTGAGGTGCCAGTGGCCGGACTTGTCGATGCCGATCAGCACGGGCTCGAAGCGCGAACGGTCCAGCGCATCGACAATATTGCGCGCCGATTGCAATGAGACTTCGTGCTCGGCCGAACGGCCACCAAAAATAATACCTACCCGCACCTTGCTCATGACTCGACCTCACTGTTGAAAGTAAGGCTTCTTACCATGAGCGGTCAGCGATTCGCTACCAGATGTGCGCCAAACAACAGGTAGCACCCACCGGCAAACCGGTCGAGCCACTTGCGTGAACGGCTGTAAAGGTTAGCCATGCGCTCGCTGGAAAACACCAGGGCTACGCTGGTGTACCAACTGAACGACAAGGTGGCCATAGTGATGACCGCCAGCGCCAACAACGTCGGCGACGGTGAGGGTGGCATGGTCGAGGCGAAGGCCGTGGCGACGAACAGTGCGGCCTTGGGGTTGGACAAGTTGCCCAGCAAACCGAAGCGCCAGGCAGAGAACAGCGAGCGCTTGGGCTCGTCAGGCAATGCCGCCTGATTAATGGGGGCCGAACGCTTGAACAGTTTCAGCCCCAGGTAGATCAGGTAGCAGCCGCCGATGATCTTGAAGGCCAGATAGAGCATGGGCGCAGCGGTGAACAGCGACTTGATGCCCAAGCCGCCTGCCAGCCCCCAGATCACCGTGCCCGTGGCCACCCCGGCGGACGCCACCACACCATGACGACGCGAGCAACTCGCCGCCAGTTGGGCAGTGTTGAAGAAGTTCGGCCCCGGCGTCACCACCGCGACAGCCCAAAGCAGCCCCAGCGACAACAACGGTGCTGCGTACGGCAAGTCGGAGAACAGCATGGGGCGATCCCTCTTCATCAGTGGTTAAACCTATTCGACAGCAGGCTCAGCCGTGTGCACCAACAAGTCGCCAGGCTGGCAGTCCAAGTAGGTACAGATAGCATCCAACGTGCCCAGCCGTATGCCCTTGACCTTGCCTTGTTTGAGCAACGACAAGTTCTGTTCGGTAATCCCTATGGCGGCCGCGAGGTCTTTGGATTTGACCTTGCGCCGGGCAAGCATAACGTCCAGTTCAATCACAATGGGCATTTCGATCTCAAACAAAGGTGCGGTTTTCAGAGTCCACTTCACTGGCCTGCCACAGGATACGCGCGATTACTGCGATACAGGCAGCGAGAAACAACGCGACGAAGCTTGGCGCGGTGACACTAAGCGTAATCAATCGCTGGCCGACCGGCTCATTCATCGTGACCCAGACACTGAGCAACGGCTCGCATAAAAAGTCCAGCAGCACCCATAACGCAACTGCTCGCCCAACTTTGCCCAAGTGCTGCGCCGCAGCACTGGAAAAGTACTCACCCCGAGCGTATTTGCGAAACAGTTGGCGCAGATGGTTCAAGCCTGACGCCAACGCCATCAATGGGATGGTGGAAAGCACAATGCCACCCGCTGTCTGCCACCACGGGAACAGCGCAACTTTAGCGGCGTGCGCCTCGATCAGACGGTCACTCAAGGCAAAGCCAAACCCCAGGCCATCGGCGGAAGATCCCAGCACCGGAAACAGCCACACGGCAGTGTTGAGCACCAGCATAACGACAATCAGCAAGAGGGTAAGCAGCGACATGCGCTGGCTGAATTGGGCCAGACGTTGAGTATTCATAAACAACCTCGGTAGGTGAGCGAAGGTGCAAAATAATAGATAAATTATCGTAAAACAATCATTTTTTAATGCTTAGCAATACTAACCTTACAAAAGGCTTCATCCAATACACGCACGATCGTACAAGACCTCGGCAGACAACCCGCACCACACTGGGTTAACGTGTTTCCACCTTTACTTGTGACCTTTCACCATGGGCCAACCCACTTCTACCCTCGATTGGCTGCACCGCGCCCCGCACGCCAGCGGCCTGGACCGTATCGAAGCGTACTTTGCAGGCTTTGCGTTCGACCCGCATCGCCACGACACCTACGCCATCGGGCGCACGCTGTTCGGCGTGCAGAGTTATCACTACCGCGGCTGCATGACCCACAGCTTGCCCGGCACCACCATGGTGATTCACCCGGATGAGTGCCATGACGGCCGTGCCAGCAGTGTGGAAGGCTTCAAGTACCGCATGATTTATGTGGAGCCGGCGCTGGTCCAACAGATTCTCGGCGGCAGGCCGTTACCGTTTATCCACAAGGGGTTGTCGACTGACCCACGGCTGTTCCGCGCCAGCGAAGTATTGCTGCAAAGCCTGGACTGCCCGATTGACCCGATGCAGGAGCAGGACGCTTTGTACGACTTGGCGCAAGCGCTGAGCGCAGCATCGGGGGTGATCATCAGCCGTAAATCTTTCGATTACGTCGCCGCCGAGCGCGCCCGCGAATTTATCCACAGCGCCTTGGGCCGCAGCATCACCCTGGATGAAATGGCCGACCATTGCGGTCGAGATCGCTGGGCTCTGTCGCGGGATTTTCGCTTGTTGTTCGGCACCAGCCCCTATCGCTACCTGACCATGCGCCGCTTGGACCTGGTGCGCAGCCTGCTGGCCCAAGGGCAATCATTGGTGGATGCGGCGCTGACTGCAGGTTTTACCGACCAGAGCCATATGACCCGGCAATTTCGCAGCACCTACGGCATGCCGCCATCGCGTTGGGTGAAGATGCTCGGGCGCTGAGCCACTGGCTTGAAATCCAATCAATCTGGGAGCTGGCTTGCCTGCGATGCAGAGACCTCGGTGCATCAGGCATAACCCGTTGATGTCATCGCCGACAAGCCAGCTCCCACCTTTGATTTATATTGTTTCCAACATCGAGTTCGACGCTGGAACATGGTGCTTGAGGCGCAGCGCCAACAGCGCACCTACCCACGCAATCCCTGCGCTCCACCACAACGCCAGTTCGATCCCACCGGCATTCGCCATCGACACCAGCACTGCCAGGCCCAACGCCCCGCCAATCTTCTGGCTGGTGGACGCCATGCCTGCCGCCACGCCCTGCTCACCCGGCCGAATGCCCAGCCCCGCTGCCGTTGCGCTGGGTCACCGTGGCCTCGCCTGCCTACCTGGCGCGCTTCGGCACCCCGCAAAACGTCGACGAGCTCAAGCACCACAACTGCCTCACCGTGCGCAATTTGCACAGCGGGCGCATGGTCGATTGGCAGTTCATGATCGATGGCAAAGTGCAGGATGTGAGCGTCGAAGGGCGGCTGATTTTTGATATTGGCGATGCACTGGTAGACGGCGCGCTGGTGATGCTTACAGCTGGCGCCCAACAATGGGCTCGCCGATGCTGAGGAAATTCCCGCCAGCGATAGGGTGCAAGGTGCGCAACTCATCATGGCCCTCGAAGTGCCAGTGCCCTTCGCTGAACACACGCTCATCGGCAAAGGCGGCGACCACTTCGCCGAGGAATAAATCGTAGGTCTATTGGTTGTGAGGCCCGGGCAGCAGGCGGCATTCCAGCCAGGCGACACAACCTTCCAGGCTCTTCAAGCAACAAAAACCTACGATACCTCAAGCACAAGCCCTGCGGGTCAGCTCGACAGCTGATTGGCGAACTGCCCAACCGCGCTAACCACTTTTTGCGCACCGTCCTGGATTTCCACGATCACCGTGCCTGCCTCGGCGGCCAGCGCCAAACCTTGCTCGGCTTGCAGGCGCCCCTCGGTCATCAAGGACACGGCGTCACGGGCCATGTCTTGGTTCTGACGTACCACACCGACAATTTCCTCGGTGGCCTTGCTGGTACGCGAGGCCAATTGACGAACTTCATCAGCCACCACCGCAAAGCCTCGGCCCTGCTCGCCGGCACGCGCCGCTTCGATGGCCGCGTTGAGCGCCAGCAGGTTGGTTTGCTCGGCAATGCCGCTGATGGTCTTGACGATGGTGCCGATCACTTGTGATTGCTGATTCAGCGCCTCGATACCATCACCGGCCTGCTGCATGTGCTTGGCCAGATCACGCATTACATCCACCGCCTGCGTCACCACAGCGGTGCCGCGTTGGGCGCTATTGTCGGTTTGCAGCGAGGTGCTGTAAGCGATGTTG
This sequence comes from Pseudomonas sp. 1152_12, assembly GCF_052850675.1. Lineage (NCBI taxonomy): Bacteria > Pseudomonadati > Pseudomonadota > Gammaproteobacteria > Pseudomonadales > Pseudomonadaceae > Pseudomonas > Pseudomonas sp. 1152_12. The sequence goes on from NZ_VXCW01000007.1 coordinate 305,840, forward strand.
GCAGCCTCGGCCACCGCTTGCTCTTGATTAACTTGATCGGTGATCACCGTGGCGAACTTGACCACCTTGTACAACCGTTCATTGGCATCCAGCACCGGGTTGTAGGTCGCCTCCAACCACACGACACGGCCATGGCTGTCGACCCGCTTGAAGCGCGCGGCAACAATCTCACCGGCATTCAAACGTTTCCAGAAGTGCTGATACTCCGGGCTGTTGTATTCCTGCGGCTCGCAGAACATACGGTGATGTTTGCCCTGGATTTGCGCCAGGCTGTAGCCCATGCCGCTCAGGAATCGGTCATTGGCGGTGAGCACATGCCCGCCGAGGTCGAACTCGATGACCGCGGTGGAACGCACCAGCGCGGTCATCAGGTTCTCGTGCTCGCGCGACGCCTCGATGGTGCGAGTGAGGTCGCTGGAAAAAATCGAAAAATGTTTGATGCGCCCTTCCGAGTTGCGCACCGGCTGCAGGATCGAGCGCAGCCACGCCTCCTTGCCGTTGCCACGCATCAGGCGTACGGCGCCGGCGAAGTGTTCGCCGCGCATCAGGGCATTCTTGAAGCGCAGCTGAAATTCGTCCTGACGCAGATAGGCGGGCACCAGCTCATCAATGTGGCGCCCCAGTATGTTTGTAGCTTGGTACGACAGTTCTCGCAGGAAGTTGACGTTCGCCCACGCCACCCGGCCTTCAGCATCCAGCGTCAGGCACAGCATTTCGCTTTCCAGGCTCTCCTTGACCTGCTGCAAGCTGGACAACTCTTCACGAAGAGCCGACAGCTCCTGCTTCAAACGGGTGTTGAACATGAGGCACCGATGGTCATATTGGGAGAGGATTCTCACCTGCATCGGCGCTGCCGGCGTTTTCTAAAGCGTTTTTTTGCGCCGCTCCCAACTGTTTTTTGGCCCCATCAACCGCCGTTGTGTCGGCAGATGCCCATCACTTGATACTCAAGGGTATTGAGCTTGCCGCTGGAGTCTTCATAAGTCATGCGCGACGGCACCGCATTGCACGAGCGGATCGGCGGTGTGACGTTGACCACCTTGGCAATGTCCAGCGTCATGCCATAGCGGTAGGCCTGTACCTCAGGCACCGGCTTGCCCTTTCTTTCGGCGTAGGCCGCCATGGCTTTCTCATTGCGCTCCATCATCAGGGCAAAGGTGCGATCGCCCCCACCTTCGGCCAGCGCACCGAATGACAAGACTGCCGTTAATACACCCAAGCCAATTTTATAAAAGTTCATAACAGGTTCCTCGCTTGAAAAGTTCAGTAACGAGACTAATCAACCAAGCCTGTCGCCATGTTCACTGCAACATTACTTATCTGTTAGGTGGCCGTAAGTTTCCAGAATTGTAATGTTCACGCCACCCGTTCGTTATCCGCGGTTTGCAACTATCAGCCCGGGCCAGATCAATAAGAACGCCCACCTCTATAAGAAGCTGAAAACTGCCAACACCAAGGAGCGAAACATGAGCATTACTTACTACACTCTTCCCTTTTTCTTGATTGCTGCGCTGCCCCTGGCCGCCGTGGCGGATGAGGACAAGCCCGAAGGTTTTATCGAAGGCAGCAGCGTCAACGTGCTGGCGCGAAATTTTTACTTCAACCGAGATGACCGCAAGGGCCAGTCCAGCCCCACCGGGAATGGCTATTCCGAGGCCTGGGCACAGGGGTTGGTGGGCAAATTCGAATCCGGTTTTACCCAAGGTACTGTTGGGTTCGGCCTGGAAGCGTTTGCCATGTATGGCCTGAAACTCGACTCGGGCACAGGCCGCAGCGGCGGCAAGGGCTCGTTTGGTGTATTGCCGGTGGACAGCAATAATCACCCTGAAAGCAGCTACAGTAAATTCGGCGGCGCAGCGAAATTTCGCGTGCTGGATACCGTTATCAAGGCTGGCGATGTATTCCCCGCCACCCCGGTGGTGGCCGCCGGCGACTCGCGGTTATTACCGGAAAGTTTTCGCGGCGTCACCGCACACAACACCAGCTTTGAAGGCCTGAACCTTCAGGGCGGACGCCTGAGCGGTATGAGCCAGCCAAGCGAAAGCGGCATGAACAAAGGCTTTTCGACGTTCTATGCAGGCAAGGTCGACTCGCCTTGGATCGGCTATTTCGGCGGTGACTACGCCGTCAACAAACACCTGAGTGTCAGCCTGTACAGCAGCCGTTTGAAGGACGCCTGGGACCAGTATTACATCGGCAGCGCCGCCAGTTACCCACTGAACGACGACGTGTCTTTGTTCGGTGACGTCAACTATTACAAGGCCGTAGACGAAGGCAAAAAGCTGCTCGGTAAATTTGATAACAACATCTGGAGCGCCCGGCTCGGGGTAAAGGTCGGCGCCCACAGCGTGGCCGTATCGCACCAGCGCAACAATGGCGATGACGACTTCGATTACCTGCGCCAATCGGATTCGATTTTCCTCAACAACTCGATCCAGTACAGCGACTTCAACTCGCCCAAAGAACGTTCGTGGATGGCACGTTACGACCTGGATATGCAGGCGTTCGGCATTCCCGGCCTGTCATTCATGACCCGTTACGCAAAAGGCACCGGCGCCGACTACAGCAATGCCAACGCGGTGTATATGCGTCGTGACTCGGCAGGCAACCCGCTGACCAATCAACGCCGCTGGGAGCGTGATATCGAGGCCAAATATGTGGTGCAAAGTGGCAGTTTGAAGGACTTGTCGCTGCGTTTGCGCCAAGCCACCGTACGCTCCAGTGCGTTTGAGTCGGACTTGGAAGAGGTTCGCTTGATTGCCGAATACCCACTGCTGGCACTCTGAGCAATCATCACCGCGCACGCTTACATTCGTTCGCCTTTAACTAACATTTGCTCACAATTTGATAATTATCAAAACTGTAATATTAGCCTCAGCTTCCCGTTAAGTTGAACTTCCTATACTCGCCTCAACTTATTTGCACCGAGCAACATTCATCTCAGAAGCTTTTTTGTAGCTCCTTTGGAAAGAGATGAATTTTTAACGCCCCTTTGGGGCGTTTTTTTTTGCGCAGCGACTTAGTTGCGGCCAATGGTCGCAGTTGACCCTGAAGCTACTTCACACTTCAGAATTTTCCTACTCCCAAAACACCCCATCCATAAGGAAATGGAACCCTTCTCTTCCAGTAAAAGGTAAACCCCCATGCGTATCCTTGTAGTTGAGGACGAGCAAAAAACCGCCGACTACCTGCAGCAAGGCCTGAATGAAAGTGGCTATGTGGTCGACTGCGCGTCCAATGGCATTGACGGCCTGCACCTGGCCGCGCAGCACGCCTACGAGTTGGTCATCCTCGACGTCAACCTGCCGGGCAAGGATGGCTGGGAAGTACTGGCGCAATTGCGCCGCAACGGAAGCCAACGCGTGATGATGCTGACCGCCCGTGGCCGGCTGGCCGACAAAATCAAAGGCCTGGACATGGGCGCCGATGATTACTTAGTCAAACCCTTCGAGTTTCCCGAGTTGCTGGCGCGCGTGCGCACGCTGTTGCGCCGTAGCGAGCATATCCCGCAGCCGGACGTATTCCGCGTATTGGACCTGGAACTGGACCCTCGCCGCCATCGCGCCTACCGCGGCACACGCCGCATCGACTTGACCACCAAGGAATTCGCGTTGCTGCAGGTACTGATGCGCCAGACCGGCGAAGTGCTGACGCGTACGCAGATTATCTCGCTGGTCTGGGACATGAATTTCGACTGCGACACCAACGTTGTGGAAGTCTCCATCAGCCGCCTGCGCGCCAAGGTCGATGACCAGAGCGAGGTCAAACTTATCCACACCATTCGTGGCGTGGGTTATGTGCTGGAGGCGCGCCAATGAAAACCAGCAGTCTGTCGATGCGTCTGGGGCTGACGGTCAGCCTGATGGGCGCGGGCCTGGTGTTGTTGCTAGCCACCCTGGCTTACGTGGCGTTGACGCACGAGCTGGAAAAATTGGCCCGCAAGGGCCTGGAAAGCAAAATGGAACAGATTCAGCACAGCCTGTCTCAGGGCCTTAACGCCAACGGTATCCGCGCCCGCCCGCATTCGCTGATGGACCTGGTGATCGGTCACGACAACTTCTACCTGACCATCGTCGGCACCGCCCCCGATGACAGCGTGCTATTGAGCGCTGGGGCCAAACCGCAGGAACCATTGCTGACAGCGTTTACGCCACGAGAAACCCTCGGTTACCTCAACTGGGCCGACAACAATGGCAACCAAGTACTCAGCGCCTCCAGCCTGATGCGCCTGGCCAGCGGGGAGCGCGTACGCGTGTTACTGTCGCTGGACCGCATGGACGACCAAGCGTTGCTCAGTGCCTACCTGCGCGCCACAGTGATTGCCTTGCCCATGTTGCTGATCCTGATCGGCATGGGGGCCTGGTGGCTGGTACAGCGTGGTTTGGCGCCATTGAAGCAGTTCAGCCATGTGGCGGCCAAAGTCACCACCCAGGACCTGACCCATCGCTTGTCCGTCGACAACCTGCCCCACGAGCTGGGCGAGTTGGCGCAAGGTTTCAACGTGATGCTCAACCGCCTGGACGCCGGTGTGCAGCAGCTCTCGCAATTCTCCGATGACCTCGCCCATGAATTACGCGCGCCGCTGACCAACCTGATGGGCAAGGCCCAGGTAACGCTGTCGCGCCAACGCCCTCCAGAGGAATACAAAGCGGTGCTGGAATCCAGCACCGAAGAGCTGGAGCGCCTGGCGCGCATCGTCTGCGACATGCTGTTCCTGGCCCAGGTCAGCCACCCGGCAGCGCGGGCTTCGTTTACCGCAGTATCGCTGGCGGACGAGGCCCATCGAGTGATGGACTTGTTCGCCCTGAGTGCCGAAGACAAACAACTGACCCTGACCCTCAGCGGCGAGGCCCAGGTACACGGCGATCGCCTGATGATTCAACGTGCGCTCTCGAACCTGCTGTCCAATGCGATCCGCCATAGCCCATCAGGCGCGCATATCTCGTTGCTGGTGGAGGCTTACGGCAACAGCGTATCGTTGTCTGTCAGCAACCCTGGCCCGGGGATTGAAGCGCAACACCTGCCGCACCTGTTCGAACGCTTCTACCGTGTCGACAGCAGCCGCGCACGCACCGAAGGTGGCACCGGGCTGGGCCTGGCGATCGTACGGTCGATCATGACCCTGCACCAAGGTCAGGCCGATGTGCGCAGCTTGCCCGGTGGCTTTACCTTGTTTCGCCTGTTGTTTCCTCGGGTCTAAGCCGCCTCTAGGGCCAGCCCTCCTGTTGTGACAAGCGGGGCTGTTGTGACGAGCGGACTTACCACAACAAACCCGCTCGCCACGGCAAGCCCATTCAATACAGCAAGCCCGCTCCCCCCGCATCATTCCTCCTGGCGATGCGCCCACTGATACAAAGCCGGCAGCACCAGCAAGGTCAGCAACGTAGAAGAAATAATCCCGCCGATCACCACCGTCGCCAACGGACGTTGTACTTCGGCCCCGGTGCCAGTGGCCAAGGCCATCGGGATAAACCCCAGGGATGCCACCAACGCGGTCATCAACACCGGCCGCAACCGCGTCAATGCCCCTTCGTTAATCGCCACCGACAATGAGCGCCCTTCCTCGCGCAGGTTGCGAATGAAGGCAATCATCACCAGCCCGTTCAGCACCGCCACCCCCGACAGCGCAATAAAGCCCACGCCCGCCGAGATCGACAACGGAATATCGCGCAGCCACAACGCCATGATCCCACCGGTCAACGCGAACGGAATCCCAGTAAACACCAGCAGGCCATCCTTGAGGTTGTTGAACATCATGAACAGCAGCCCGAACACTAACAGCAACGCCACCGGCACCACGATGCGCAAACGCTCGGAGGCTTCCTTCAATTGTTCGAACTGGCCGCCCCATGTCGTCCAGTAACCCGCCGGCACCTTCACCTGGGTGCTGATCGCCGTCTCGGCCTCTTCCACAAACGAACCGATATCCCGTCCGCGCACGTTGGCGCTGACGATCACCAGGCGCTTGCCATTCTCGCGGCTGATCTGGTTCGGGCCGAGTACCAAATCCAAACTGGCGACCTGGGACAAGGCGATAAAGCCCAACTGCCCCGAAGCATTACTGGCGAGCGCGGGCACCGGAATCAACAGTCGCGACAAGCCGTCGATATCGGTGCGCAACGCGTCAGACAAACGCACAACCATGTCGAAGCGGCGGTCACCTTCATACAACGTACCGGCCTGGCGCCCACCGACAGCGACAGCAATAGTGTCCTGCACATCGCCCACGTTCAGGCCGAAACGCGCGGCCTTGTCGCGGTCGATATTGATGGTCAGCACCGGCAGCCCGGAGGTCTGCTCCACCTTCACTTCCGATGCGCCCTCAAGTTTCTGCAAGGTCTCGGCGATTTCCCCGGCGGTCTTGTTGAGTACCGCCATGTCGTCACCAAATACCTTCACCGCCACGTCACTGCGCACCCCGGAAATCAGCTCGTTGAAACGCAGCTGGATCGGTTGCGACAGTTCATACGCACTGCCCGGCACAATCGCACTGGCGCGCTGGATGTCTTCGATCAGTGCCTCGCGGGACTTCTTCGGATCCGGCCATTGCTCCTTGGGTTTGAGCATCACATAGCTGTCGGAAATATTCGGGGGCATAGGGTCCGAAGCGATTTCCGCAGTGCCGGTGCGCGCAAAGACCCGCTCGATTTCCGGCACCTGCGCCATCAAGGTTTTTTCCAGTTGCTGCTGCATTTGCACCGATTGCGTCAGGCTGGTGCCGGGTACGCGCAACGCCTGTTGGGCAAAGTCGCCCTCGCTGAGGCTGGGGATAAATTCACTGCCCATACGGCTGGCCACTGCCCCTGAGGCGACGATGGTCAACACCGCCAAACCAAACACCAGTGCACGGCGCTTCATCACCCCGTCCAACACTGGCGCATAAACCCGACGCGCCGTGCGCATTACCAGGTTTTCCTCTTCCTTGACCTTGCCGGTCACGAACAGCGCAATCGCGGCGGGCACGAAGGTTACCGATAGAATCATCGCGCCGAGCAGCGCAATCACTACGGTAAACGCCATGGGATGGAACATCTTCCCGGCCACGCCGGTGAGCGCGAAAATCGGCAGGTACACGACCATGATGATCAGTTGCCCGTAGATCAGTGCTCGCCGCGCTTCCTTGGCAGCCGCGAATACCTCGTGCAGGCGCTCACTGCGAGTCAACAGGCGCCCGTGGCGCTGCTGCGCATGGGCCAGTCGGCGGATGGCGTTTTCGACGATCACCACCGCGCCGTCGACAATAATGCCGAAGTCCAACGCGCCAAGACTCATCAGGTTGGCGCTGACTTTGTGAGTGAACATCCCGGTAAACGTGAACAGCATCGCCAGCGGGATCACCATCGCGGTAATCAACGCCGCGCGGATATTGCCCAAGAACAGGAACAGCACCGCGACCACCAGTAGCGCACCTTCGAAGAGGTTTTTCTTCACGGTGGCAATGGCTTTTTCCACCAGGTTTGTACGGTCGTAGACGGTAACGGCGACCACACCCTGGGGCAGTGAACGGTTGATCTCTTCAAGTTTTTTCGCCACCGCCTGGGACACGGTACGGCTGTTTTCACCGATCAACATAAACACCGTGCCCAGCACCACTTCACGGCCATTTTCCGTGGCGGCGCCAGTACGCAGCTCACGGCCGATTTCGACTTGCGCCACATTGCGCACGCGGATCGGCGTCCCGTCCGACGTGGTGATGACGATGTTGGCAATGTCATCGATAGACGCCACTTGCCCCGGTGCGCGAATCAATAGCTGCTCGCCGCTGCGCTCGATATAACCGGCGCCAACGTTAGCGTTGTTGCGCTCAAGCGAAGTAACCAAATCGGCCAGGGTCAGGTTGTAGGCCGCCAGGCGTTTTGGGTCCGGAGCAATCTGGTATTCCTTGGCAAAGCCGCCAATCGTGTTGATCTCGGCCACACCCGGTACGTTGCGCAGTTGCGGCTTGATGATCCAGTCCTGAATCACCCGCAAGTCGGTCGGCGTGTAAGGCGTGCCATCGTCCTTGAGTGCGCCGTCTTCAGTTTCGACGGTCCATAGGAAAATTTCCCCAAGCCCGGTGGAAATCGGCCCCATCGCCGTTTCGATGCCGGTGGGCAATTGTTCGCGGGCTACTTGCAGGCGCTCGTTGACCAATTGGCGGGCAAAGAACAGGTCGGTGCCGTCTTTGAAGATCACCGTGACCTGGGATAAGCCGGAGCGCGACAACGAACGCGTCTGCTGCAAGCCGGGCAACCCGGCCATGGCGGTTTCGATCGGAAAGGTAATGCGCTGTTCGGTTTCCAGCGGCGAAAATCCGGCTGCCGCCGAGTTGATCTGCACCTGCACATTGGTGATGTCGGGCACCGCGTCGATGGGCAACTTCTGATAGCTAGCGATGCCGACACCGGCCATCAACAGCACCGCCAGCAGCACGATGATGCGCTGCTCGATGGCGAATTGGATAAGGCGCTCAAACATGGGGAATCACTCGCAGGATCAATGGGCGTGCTCGGCCGAGCCTTTACCCAGTTCGGACTTGAGGATGAAACTGCCTTCGGTGGCCACCTGCGCCCCGGCCTCGAGGCCCTGACGCACTTCGACGTAGCCGTTTTCACTCACGCCCAGCTCAAGGTGGCGTGTGATGAAACCGTCCGCAGTACGCACGAACACTGAAGGTTTGTCCTCCACGGTCTGAATCGCGGTTTGCGGTACGGTAACCTTGGCCTGGTAGGTGTCGGTGGCCAATTGCACGGTGACAAACAGCCCTGGGCGCCAGGCGTCATCGGGGTTGGGCACGGTCACGCGCACGGTGGCGGTACGCGTCTGCTCGCCGAGCAGGTTACCGACGTACGCCACCGTACCCTGCACTTCAGTGCCCATTTCCGTGGAGCTGACTTTCACCGGCTTACCCACGCGCACTTTGTTCAAGTCCTTGGGAAACACGCCGAAGGTGACCCACACCTGGGACAAATCCGAAAGCGTGAAAGCGTTGCTGGTTTCGCCGACCACTTCACCAACGCCCAAGTGCTTCTCTACCACTACGCCAGCAAACGGCGCGCGCAGTTCATAGCGATTACCTCCGACCCGTACTGCGCTGCCGCTGAGTGCGGTCATCTTCTGACGAGCGTTGTTCAGGGCGATCTCCGCTTCCTGCAAGGTCTGGCGCGCCAGCAGGTAATCCTGCTCGGCGGAAATCTCGTCCTTCCACAGTTGACGCTCGCGCTGGAAGGTGGTGCGCGCCAGTTCGACCCGGCGCTCACTGGCCGCCAGTTCGCTGCGCTGATCAGAAATCTGCTGGCTGGAGATCACCGCCAACAGCTCGCCTTTCTTCACCGACTGGCCGAGGTTGACCTTGACCTCCTCCACCACACCAGCCGCACGCGGAACGATGTGCGAGGTCCGATCCTCGTCAAAACGCACTTCTCCCGGCAGCGTCAGTAGGGTGCTGATCGCGCGGGGTTGGGCCTTGGCGAGCTGGATACCCGCGGCCAGTATCTGCTGCTCGGTGAGTTCGAGTTTGCCTTCTTCTTCCTCATCGGCATGTGCAAAACCAGACAGCATCAGGCCCAAGGCGATGGCAAGCGCCACACCGTGTTTATGCTTCATAAAAGACTCCAGAAAAAATCAAAACTGGGCGAGGTCGCCGTAAATCCGTTCGATGCGTACCCAAGCGTCGGTCGCTTGGGCGGTCGCCGTGAGGTATTGGGTGCGGGCTGCGATCAAGGTGCGCTGGGCGTCGAGCACGTCGAGGAAGTTGAATTTGCCCATCTCGAAACCGCGAGTGGCACTGTCCACCGCGCTTTGGGCGGCGGGCAGGATTTGTTGGTTGAACGTGCGCACTTCTGTGTTGGCGGTTTGCCACAGGTCCAGGGCCTGGCGGGTTTCGGTACGCAGGCGCAGTTCGACGGCGTTGCGCAGGTCGCGGGCTTGATCGGCGCGGCGGCTGGCGGCGAGCACGTTGCCTTGGTTGCGGTTGAACAGCGGGATCGGCATCGACACGCCCACCAGGTTCACCCGCTCGCGCACGCTGGCGTCGTACTGGCTACCGATGGACACATCAAGGTCGGGAATGCGCAGGGCTTTTTCCAGGCCCACGCTGGCTTCGCTCTGGATAATTTGCATGTCGGCCAGGCGCAGTTCGGTGGTTTGCTCAAGCCGCGCCAGCAGTTGTGCGGAGGCCGGCAAGGGTGGTGCGGACTGGCCCTGAGTGGCCACGGCCTGGAAGTCGGGCGTAGTGCTGCCGGTGCTGGCGGCAAGGCGGCGATAGGCATCGCTGAGGCCGACCCGCGCGCGGTTCAACTCCAGGCGGATCTCGGATAACTGCACCTGTGCGCGGGTAGCTTCCACCGGCGATGATTTGCCGGCGGTGACGCGGCCGTTGGCAACCACCAGGCCGCGCTGGGCCAACGCCATCGAGCGTTGCGCCAGGTCGAGGCGCTCTTGGGCACGCAGGGCCGCGTAGTAACTGTCGATCACATCGGCACGCAGGCCGTTGCGACGTTGCTCCAAGGTCAGCGCGGCGGCATCCTGCGCGCGCGTGGCCACATCAATCCGCGCACCGCGCTTACCGCCCAGTTCCAGGGTTTGGCTGAGTTTAATCGTGGTGGTGCGCGTGTTGCGGCGCGTGTCCTCGGCATCCCAGGAGGCCACCGGGTTGGGGATCAAGCCGGCCTGTTGGCGAGCGGCTTGGGCAATGTCGATTTCCCATTGCGCAGCCGCCAGGTCGGGGTTGTTGGCGAAGGCGGTTTGCAGGGCTGCATCGAGCGTGAGGGTTTGCGCCTGGGCAACGCTTACGGCCACCCAAAACGCTGCTGCGCCCAGAAATGTTTTAACAGCCAACAGTGTTCTAACGGAAAGTGCCATAACGAAAGTTCCACGCCCATGAAGTCGCTGAGATCTCCCAGCGGGGGCAATGTAGCTTTCGGTACTTATCAGGGCGGTGGGTAGAACATTACAAATCCGTTAGCGAGGATCAGGCGTGCAGGTCGTCATGTTCGTCGTGATGAAACCCTTCGCCTTCAACCTGCAAGGTGACGTGGGAAATATCGAATTGTTCGTGCAGCATTTCCGTCACAAGCGTGAGGATCTGCTGCTCGGTGCCGAGCGCCGAGTTCGCCACCAAGTGAGAACTCAACACATTTTTGCCACTGGTGAGGGCCCAAATGTGCAAGTCGTGCACGTCCTTGACCCCTGGTACGCTGCGAATGGCCTGCTCGACCTGATCGATATCAATGCCGTCCGGCACGCCTTGCAGCAGCACGTTCATGCTCTCCTTAAGCAGGGTCCAGGTGCGCGGCAACACCCAGAAACCAATAGCCGCCGCGACCACGGAGTCGATCCAGCCCCAACCGGTAAACATGATCACCAACGCTGCGATGATCACGCCGATAGAGCCAAGCATGTCGCTCCAGACCTCCAGGTAAGCGCCCTTCACATTCAAGCTTTCACCGCTGGCGGCGCTGAGCAGCTTCATGCAGATCAAGTTGACGATCAGCCCCAGCACGGCAATCACCAACATGCCGGTGGACTGGATTTCAGCCGGTGCCTGCAAGCGTTGATAAGCCTCATACAAAATGTAAAACGCGACGCCGAACAGCAGCAGCGCATTGAACGCCGCCGCCAGGATTTCGAAACGTGCATAGCCAAAGGTGCGCTTGCGGTCCGCCGCGCGCTTGGCGACCTGGATGGCCACGAGGGAAATCGCCAGTGCCAAGGCGTCGGTCATCATGTGCGCGGCATCGGATAACAGCGCCAGGCTGCCGGTGATAAACGCACCGATCACCTCGGCAATCATGAAACTGCTGGTCAGACCGAGGGCGATCCATAAAAGCCGCTCGTGGCCGGCGCGTACTTGGCCGTGGTTATGTCCTGCGCTCATGAAAGGGCCTCAAAAGGTTTAATCCGTTGATCATAGCGCTGTAGGCGAAATCCCCGCGCACGGGTTGCAAATTTGTCATCCGCGTGACAGCTCACCGTTACATGACCCGCACCAAAATCGCCCATGAACGCGCTGGAACACTTGTATCAGGTATGCTTTTCGAGAAGGAAACAAATAGAAATACATTAGCCAACCTGTTCGATAAGGAGTCCCGCCTTGGAGTTATCGACTGCTGCGTGGATGGTTCACGACACCCGCCTCATGCTTTGCGTCTTACTGGCCATCGCCAGCATCATTGTGTTGATCAGCGCGACCAAGCTGCCGCCCTTCCTGTCGATTCTGATCGGCACGTTTATCGCCGGTGTCGGTGCCGGGTTGCCACCGGAAGAAGTTGCCAAGGCGTTCAGCAAAGGCGCTGGGGCGATCCTCGGTGAAGCGGGGATTATCATTGCGCTGGGCTCGATGCTCGGTGCGCTGATGGCCGAATCCGGGGCGGCCGACCGTATCGCCACCACCTTGCTCGGGCTGGGTAAAGGCAAGTCGCTGCCGTGGGTAATGGCGCTGGTGGCGATGGTGATTGGCCTGCCGCTGTTCTTCGAAGTCGGCCTGGTCATGATGGTGCCGATCATCTTCGTCATGGCCAAACGCTCGAACCAGCCGCTGCTGAAAATCGCCATTCCAGCGTTGGCAGGCATGACCACCCTGCACGCCCTGATGCCACCGCATCCTGGGCCGCTGATTGCAGTGAGCGCGTTGCACGCCGACCTGGGCCTGACCATGTTGCTGGGTTTCTGCCTGGCTGTGCCGGCGGTCATCCTCGCGGGCCCGCTCTACGGCAACTGGCTGTCCAAGCGCATGCACGTGGCTGAACCGGCCGACATCGGCGCGTTGTTCAGCGCGCCGCCCAAGGCGCCGCGCCAGCCAAGTTTTGGCGTGTCGTTGCTGATCATTTTGTTGCCGGTGATTTTGATGCTCGGCAGCACCTTGGCCAAAGTCGCCATGTCACCGGAAAACCCAGTGGCTTTGACCTTGAAATTCCTCGGTGAGCCACTGATCGCCCTCGGCCTGGCCGTTATCGCCGCCGTGATCTGCCTGGGCTGGGCCGCCGGCATGCCGCGCGCCGACGTTGGCAACACCCTGCGCAGAGCCCTCGCCCCCATCGCCGTGCTGCTGCTGACCATCGGCGCCGGTGGCGGCCTCAAGCAAACTTTATTGGACGCCGGCGTCAGCCAGACCATCAGCAAGGTCGCCGAAGGCGCACACATGCCGTACCTGCTGCTGGCTTGGTTGATTGCCGTGGCCCTGCGCCAAGCCACCGGCTCGGCGACCGTCGCCACCACCACCACGGCGGGCATTCTCGCGCCGATGATGGCGGGTTTGGCAGCGACCCAGAGTTCATTGGTGGCGCTGGCGATTGGCGCCGGCTCGGTGTTCTTTTGCCACGTCAACGACGCCGGGTTCTGGATGGTGCGTGAGTACTTTGGCTTGCAACTGAAGCAGACGATCTGGGTGTGGTCGGTGTTGCAGACCATCGTTTCCGTCGTCGGCTTGGTGGGTACGCTGGTGCTGTGGCACTTTCTGACTTGAACCTCAGGTAGCCAGCGTGTGGCGCTTGCCGAACAGCGCCACACTCGCCACCCCGACAGCGCCCATCACCACGCAATAACCCACGCAGATCCACGGGCTCGTCGGCATCAACGCAATCAACAACAGCGGCGTGGTACTCGCCCACAGCGCGTAAGCGATGTTGTAGGTGAAGGAAATCCCCGACACCCTCACCTGCGCCGGGAACAGGCCGACCATCACCGAAGGCACCGCGCCCACAACTCCGCAACTCAAGCCCGCCACGGCATACGCCGCGCCCAGCCACACGCCGCCGTTGATCAGGCTGGCGTACAACACCGCAATGCCCACCGGCAGCAACAGGCTGTAAACCAGCACCGCGAGCCAGGCGCCGATGCGGTCCACCAACAGGCCGGCCAGGACACAGCCGATATTCAGAAAGACGATGCCCAATGCACTCAAGGCGAAGGTGTGGCTGGGGCTCATGCCGAAGGTTTTTTGCATCATGGTTGGGGTGATGACCACCAGCACCACCACCGCCGAGGTGAGCACGCAGGTGAGGATCATCGCCGGCAGCAACACGGCGCGATGGTCGCGCAGCACGGCGCGCAGTGGCAGTTCGGCAGCGGCCTGGCGGCGCGCCTGCATTTCGAGGAACACCGGGGTTTCGTTGAGCCAGCGGCGCAGCCACACGCCGATCACGCCGAACACGCCACCGAGCAGGAATGGGAAGCGCCAGGCGTAATCGAGGATTTCAGCGGGGGTGAAAACGTGCGCCAGCAGTGTGGCAGTCAGCGCGCCGAGCAGGTAGCCGAAGGTCAGACCGGCCTGCAGGAAGCCCAAGGCATAGCCACGATGCTGGATTGGCGCGTGTTCGGCGACGAAGGTCCAGGCGCTGGGCACCTCGCCGCCCACTGCTGCACCTTGCAGCACCCGCAGCACCAGCAGGATCAAAGGGGCGAAATAACCGATTTGCGCGTAGGTCGGCATGATCCCGATCAGTAAGCAGGGCAAGGCCATCATCAGGATGCTCAGGCTGAACACGCGCTTGCGCCCCAGGTGATCGGCGAAGTGCGCCATCAAGATGCCGCCCAGCGGGCGCGCCAGGTAGCCGGTGACGAAGATGCCGAAGCTTTGCAGCAGGCGCAGCCACTCGGGCATCTCCGGCGGGAAAAACAGTTGGCTGAGGGTCAGCGCAAAGAATACGAAGATGATGAAGTCGTAGATTTCCAGGGCGCCGCCGAGGGCTGCCAGGCCCAGGGTTTTGTAGTCGGAGCGGGAAAAACGCTGCGCCTGTGGAGAAAAGGTGGCAGTCATGTGGAGGCTCGGCAGACAAACAAAATGGCGTGCAGGTTATGAGCTGAACCCAATGATGGCAATCACGACAGATATATTTGTTTTCCTCATGGATCGATGAAGATAACTGCATTCCCATATCAATGGCCGTAGCGGAACATGCCGTAAAAACTGCCAACACCATAATAAATACAAGAGGAAAGACTCGTGGCCGATGCTATCGAAGAAAGCCGCTATGCCCGATTTGCCCTGCGTTGTTCCAATTTCGCCGAACGCTGGTTTCCTGACTCCTGGGTGTTTGCCGCCCTTGCGGTGATCATCGTCGCCGTGGCGACCCTGGGCATGGGCGCCGCGCCGACCGAAGCCGCCAAAGCCTTTGGTGATGGGTTCTGGAGCCTGATCCCATTCACGATGCAGATGGCCTTTGTTGTGATCGGCGGTTATGTGGTGGCCAGCTCACCGCCAGCGGTGAAACTGATCGACCGCCTGGCGCGTATCCCGAAGAACGGCCGCTCGGCCGTGGCCTGGGTGGCGTTGATCTCGATGGTTGCCTCCCTGCTCAACTGGGGCTTGTCCTTGGTGTTTGGCGGTTTGCTGGTGCGCGCACTGGCCCGGCGCACGGATTTACGCATGGATTACCGCGCGGCAGGTGCTGCCGCCTACTTGGGCCTGGGCGCGGTGTGGGCGCTGGGGCTGTCGTCGTCGGCCGCGCAATTGCAGGCCAACCCGGCCAGCTTACCGCCGTCGATTCTGTCGATTACTGGGGTGATTCCGTTCACCGAGACCATCTTCCTATGGCAATCCGGGGTGATGCTGCTGGCGCTGATCGTGGTGTCGTTGATCATCGCCTACGCCACCGCGCCCGGCCCGAACAGCGCCCGTGATGCAAAAGCATGCGGCGTCGACCCGGCCTTCAACCTGCCCAAAATTCAAGCGCCAACCCGCCCGGGCGAATGGCTGGAACACAGCCCGCTGCTGACCATTTTGCTGGCGCTGCTGGCGGCCGGCTGGCTGTTTCATGAATTTTCGACCAAGCCAGCAATTAGCGCTATCTCGGGGCTGAACACCTACAACTTCCTGTTCATCATGGTCGGTGCGCTACTGCACTGGCGCCCACGCAGCTTCCTCGATGCGGTGGCGCGTGCGGTGCCGACCACCACCGGCGTGCTGATCCAGTTTCCGCTGTACGGCTCCATCGCGGCACTGATGACCGTGGTCAAGGGCGGCGACGGCCAAACCCTGGCGCACCATATCTCGACCTTCTTCACCTCCATCGCCTCCCACGACACTTATGCGCTGTTGATGGGCGTGTACTCGGCGGTGCTGGGCTTCTTTATCCCGTCGGGCGGCGGCAAGTGGATCATCGAAGCGCCTTACGTGATGCAAGTCGCCACTGACCTGCAATATCACCTGGGCTGGGCGGTGCAGATCTACAACGCAGCTGAAGCGCTGCCAAACCTGATCAACCCGTTCTATATGCTGCCGCTGCTCGGTGTGTTGGGGCTAAAGGCCCGGGACTTGATCGGGTTTTCGTTTGTGCAGTTGCTGGTGCACACGCCGCTGGTGCTGTTCCTGCTATGGGCGCTGGGGACGACATTGAAGTATTTGCCGCCCGTCATGCCCTGATGCGGTCAGTGTGGGAGTGGGCTTGCTCGCTCCCACAATAGGTATTCGCTCCTTGACTATTGAATTCATATCGCAGGGTTACTGATAACAAGCCGCAAGCCGCCTCTCTGATCCAACGCGTGGGGTTCGTCCCACTCTGCGTGTCGACAACGCCTGACTTCTATCCCCAACGCCGTTGACTAACCTGACTCGGATTCCCCCTCACCAATCGCCAAGGAAAATCCGATGACGCCCCTGTCCAAATCACTGGAAGAGTTGATCAATGATATTTATAAGGACGACAACGTATCGGTCGTTGAGTACATAACCCTGCGAGACGATGCGGATCGGCGCATGGCTGCCGTGATCAAAGAGTTTGGTCTGCACAACAACGTGACAGCCTTCCAAAAAGCCGTGGATGTCGCCATGCAACTGCTGCAGACCAGCGTCATCGATGCGAAGAAAGCCAGGTTGACCGATACCGGCGAAGCCATCGTCAAGGATGCGGTAACGGCTCAGGTGGAGTACTTGCGCGCGGGTAGCCAGTTGGCGCTGCGCCTGTTGTAATTGCCGGATTCAAATCGCTGTCTTCGTTCGGTCATATTCGGTTGCTACCGTCCTGGCGAAATATCTTGCAACAACTAGCCAGCAAGGACTCCCTGTAATGAGTGACGAGCACCAAGATCGCCCTTCCTCCGATTCCACAGCCCTACCACCGGTGGATACCAGCCGCCGGCGCTTCCTGGGAGGCGCGGCGGTACTGGGAGTCGGCGCGACCTTGGGTGCCTGCGGCAATACCGGCGCGCCCTCGGGCAAACCGCAAGTGCGCCCACTCACGTCGCAAGAGCTGGACAAGGCCCTGCACGACAACGTGAAGAATGTGGTGGTGATCTACGGCGAAAACCGTAGTTTCAACAACCTGTTTGCCGATTTCCCTGGCGTAGAGAGCCCGCTGTCAGCACTCAAACCCGCTGACTACCAGCAACGTGACCGTGACGGCAGCCTGCTGCAAACGCTGCCGCAAGTGTGGGGCGGCGTTACTCAGCTTGGGCCGCAGACGATCGACGGCGTGGTTTACCCCGTCGCTACCCAATATCAAGAACACTTGCCCAACGCACCTTACGCATTGAAGGGCCCGGACGGCGAAGACCTGCCGTTGAGCCTGATCACCCGCGACCTGTGGCACGTGTTTTATCAGAACCAGATGCAGATCAATGGTGGCAAGAACGACCAGTTTGTCGCCTGGGCCGACTCGGGCGCGCTGACGTTTGGCCATTACCCTCAAACGCGCTACTCACTGCGCCTGTGGGACGTCGCCAAGGAGTTCGTGCTCTGCGACAACTTCTTCCAGGGCGCCTTTGGTGGTTCTTACCTCAACCACCAGTATTTGATCAGCGCTCAAGTGCCGTTTTACCCGGATGCTGCCAATTCAGTGGCCAAATCGCAGATCGCCACGCTTCAGAGCGACGACCCCACCGACACGCGCCTCAAGCCGCTGGACAAGTCCCCGGCCAGTGCCATGACCGGCCCGCCGCAATTCGGCCCCAGTGCGCTGACGCCGGACGGCTACGCAGTGAACACCATGGCACCACCGTATTGGCCGACCTGGATCCGCGACCCGGAACGCCCGGACTACGCCAAACCCGACTTGCCCAGCGTGCTGGTGCCGCAGTCTCACGACCACATCGGCGACAAGCTGTCGAAGAAAAACGTCGACTGGGCCTGGTACGGCGGTGCTTGGCAGGCGACGATTGACGAACACAAGGATTCGGCAGCGATCCCGAAGATTCCGAGTTTTCAGTATCACCATCAGCCGTTCAACTACTTCAAGCAGCAAGGCCCGCAAAACCCGGTTGAGCGCAAGAAACGCCTGCGCGATGGCGGCTTGGGTGATGAACCGAGCACCAATCACTTCCTGGCGGATGCCCAGGCGGGAACACTGCCGGCGGTGGCCTTCTACAAACCTCAGGGCAACCTCAACATGCACGCCGGTTACGCCGACGTGGCCTCGGGTGATCGCCATATCACCCGTGCCCTGAAGGTCCTGCAGGAAAGCCCACAATGGAAAAACATGGTGGTAATCATCACCGTCGATGAAAACGGCGGCTGGTGGGACCACGTTGCACCGCCCAAAGGCGACCGCTGGGGCCCGGGCACGCGGATTCCGGCGGTGGTGGTCTCACCCTTTGCGCGCAAAGGCACAGTGGACCATACGGTGTACGACACGGCGTCGATCCTGCGTTTGATCACCCGTGTGTTCCAGTTGGAGAAACTGGACGGTCTCAAGCTGCGTGATGACGCGATGATTGCCCGCGGCCAGAAGCCCATGGGCGACTTGAGCAACACGTTGGCATTCAAGGCGTAGGTTTTCTTATCCAATAGCGACACGCCTGGCGATTTAACACGCGGTTTTCCTGGTCAACCGCTACTGTGTGGAGGTGGGCTTTCAACCCGCGCAGACGGGCTTTCGCTGACAAGGAACCAACTATGTTTAAACCGACCAGGCTGTCCTTCACCCTGGCCGCACTGCTGGCCAGTGCGGTCGTACAGGCCGATATCGAAGTACCACTGGGCAGCACGCAACGCGTCACCCAGTTGTTCGCGTTCCCCAATAACTGCAACGTGATCTGCTTTCGACCTTGGACACTGGAGCAGACCGCCGAGCACTACTTGAATCAGAGCCTGCAGCGCGACGGCTACAGCCGCGCCAAGGTCAGCGTGAAGACCCACGAGGGCCAGGTCTCAGCCACCTTCAGCGGTGTACCCGACCATTATGGCCAGCCTCTGACCACGTTGCTCAATACCGCTGATCTTGCCTATCAAGGCGCCAGCAAACTCAACGCCGACGGCAAATGGGCCTATAACTGGTACCTGTTCCTGCCGCTGGGCATGGCGCTGGAAAACCGCAAAAGCATCGAGCTGCTGCACTTCCCGCCGGATTATTCGCTGACCCAGGCCCAGGACTACCTGGAATCTGCCACCACTGACCGATGGGCCACGTTGCTCACCGACAACGGCATCCCGGCCACCGAAACCCCGGCTTACCAGACCATCATCGATATCGCACCGATCGCCGCGCCGTCCAACGCGGGTAAGGACCTGGAGACCGTCTACAGCTACTTCACCGACTATCAGACCCGCATGGTCGCAGAGCTGAGCCTGCGCGCCAGCGACTCATTGCCGATGGTGGCGTTCGGCGCCCCGGTGCGCAGCTGGATCAAGCAACAGTACGGCCAGACGGTGGGCGTGCTGGGCCTGGTGCAGATCAGCCCGGCAGCGGGCAAAACCGTGTCGGTACTGGGCGCCAATCACCCGAGCTACATCTGGTACGCGGCAGACCCGGCCACCTACGACGGCAATGAACAAAAAGCCGACGAGGCCGGTTTAAAGGTGATGGGGCAAGATTTGAGCGCCGCCTGCTGGCAAGCCGGCATGGGGCAGAAACCCGCCAGCGATCCGAATGTGTTGTTAAAGGCATGCATGAACACCTGGCAGGCCACGCGCAAGGAGCAGACCTGTGAGTTGTTCTACACCTCGGTACGCAACCTGCCCCCGGAGCAAGCCAACGCCAAATGCGCCACGCCCGCCATCAAGGCTCAGTTGAAACAGCTAAAGAATGCCGCTCCGGCCCCCGCAATCACTGCGCCAGCGCTGTAGTGCGCATAAAAAATAGCCGATTGCTACTGTCAACGTTGACAGTAGCAATCGGCTATCTGTTAAGCGAGTCTTGAGGCGGGCCCATTCGCTGCAAGACTGGCGGTCAGTCCCCTTCGCAAGTCGATGCAGCCCACTCAAGGAGAGTGATGAAAAGTCAAGCCAAGGACAAGGCTGCCAGCGTGGACAGTGACTGTCTTTACCCCTTTGCGACCACGCTGGCGGAATGCGGATACCCATCGACCCGACAATTTGAGGTAGTTCGCGATCAGAGCGGCGAAGCTATCGGCATTAAATCCCGCGTTGATTTCGACAGCCGCACCCTCATTGCCAGAGTGTTTGGCTACGCTTTGAGCGAATGCCGTCAGCATACGTTCCAGCTATCTGCACGCATCCGGCTGTATGACCCCTGGGTGTGCGGTCAACTGCACCACGCCTGCGATCCGAATGTGTATTTCGACACCTCCTACCTGGAGCTCTGGTCAGTCATGCCTATACCCGCCAATACGTGGCTGAGCATCGACTACGCCAAGACCGGCGACGTGCTGCCTCGCCAGTTCGCCTGCGAATGCGCCAGCCCCAACTGCCGGGGCTGGATCAAAGGCCCAGAGGAACAGCTCAGCGCGGAAGGCAAACTGTTCCTGGAGCTGCGGGACCGTCACAAACGGCCTTAAGCTTCACCTAACGGGCGCAGGCGGTATTGCGGCGGCAACTGTTCAAAACCACTGATGGTGGTGTTCAAACTCTTCCAGCGGCCATCCTTGATGCCGTAGATGCAGCCGTGGATCGACAGGCTCTGCCCACGGTGCCAGGCGTTCTGCACAATGCTGGTGTGACCGACGTTGGCCACCTGCTGAATCACGTTCAGCTCGCAAAGGCGGTCCACACGCTCTTCTTCGGTCGGCAATTGGGCTAGCAGGTCGCGGTTTTCGTAGTAGAGGTCACGAATGGTGCGCAGCCAGCCGTCGATCAAACCGAATTGGCGGTCCTGCATCGAGGCGCGTACGCCGCCGCAGCCGTAGTGGCCGGTGACAAGGATGTGTTTGACCTTGAGCACATCGACCGCGTACTGGATCACCGACAGGCAATTGAGGTCGGTGTGCAGCACCACGTTGGCCACGTTGCGGTGCACGAACAGATCACCCGGCAGCATGCCGACGATTTCGTTGGCCGGCACACGGGCGTCGGAGCAGCCGATCCACAGGTATTCCGGGGTTTGCTGGCGGGCGAGCTTGGCGAAGAATTCGGGATCTTCCTGTTTGATCGCATCCGCCCAGCGTTCGTTGTTATCAAGCAAGTTTTGTAGTTCGTTCATCAGGGAAAGCCTCAGGAATGATGCGCAGCTGTGTGACAGACAACCGCTCGTCCGGGTCACGCCCAGCCGCAATTAGCTTGAATCTTTAGGTCGCCGTACCTGTCCACACACTATAAGCCCCACAGTATGAGGAATGGCCATGACTGAATCACGACGTCCCTACGGCGCTACGCAGCCGGAACCGATTGACGACAACGAAGACCGCATGGGTTCCATGCGCGAGCTGGATTTTGACGAGGAAGGGCCAACGGCGGAAATCGGTGATGAGATCCCACCTAGTGAGCGCGAGCATCTGTTACCCGACGAACGGGTGCGCGAAGCAGGGATGACCGGGGCGTCGACGGATGATCATGAGTCGACCGACGATGATATGAGCCCGGAAACCCTGATCCACGAAGATGGCGCGCGCGATGCACGGGAGGAAGGTGAAGACAGCCCTGCGGATTACGATCTGAGCATCGTCGATAAAGAGGAAATCGGCGCCGGCAATGGGCTGGATGAGGCTGAGTTGGCCGATATTGATCCGGTCGACGGCAACCGCTGAAACAGCACGGGTCAAAATGTGGGAGCCCGCTCCCACATTGGCTTTTGTATTCAGTCGACTAGCGTACAGGCCATCACGACGGCATCTTCGCGGCCGCCCACGGCCGGGTAGTAGTCTCGCCGACGGCCAACTTCGTTAAACCCATAACGCTCATAGAGGCGGAACGCTCCGGTATTGCTGTCGCGCACTTCCAGGAAACATTCGCGAGCACTGGCGGCATACGCGCGGGACATCAGGTGCTCCAGCAGCGCCAACCCCAGGCCACGGCCCTGGTTTTCCGGTTTGACGGTGATATTCAACAAGTGCGCTTCATCCAGGATGATCTGCACCACACCGTGGCCCACCTGCTGCTCACCTTCAAACATCAGCCAGATCTGGTACTTGCCCAGCCCATCGAGAAAAATCCCACGGGTCCAGGGATGGCTGAACGCCGCGTATTCAATCTTAAGTACGGCATCGAGGTCCGCCTCGGTCATCGGGCGGAACGATAAAGCTTCACTCATCGGTACTTTTCCAGCGCGCCATCAGCCGGCGCATGGCTTGCCAGACATCAGCCTTACGCTGTGGCTCTTCCATTAATAATTCCAGGCCCGGCAGGGCCCAAACGGCCCCCAGGCCTTCGACCTGCAGTTCGCGGTACCAAGCTTCGGCATTCGCTTCGCCAGCAAACCGTACGGCGGGCAGGCCGATCAGCCACAGGCACACGCAGGGTTCGTCTTCCAGGCGCGCAGACACGAAACCTTGGACAAAATCCCGCGCGGCTTCCGGGCCCTGATCCATGTTGCCGCGCACCAGCAACGGCCAGCGCACCGGGTCGCCGACGATTTGCGGGCTATCGGGCAGGCCGGCGGCGCGCAGCATGTCTTTTAGCAGCATGTAGGCAGGGTCGCGGGTCTGGAAGCGCTCACCGGTGGGTAACTCCACCAGCAGCAGGCAACGCCCGGCCCGCAGCAATTGCAGGGCAAAACGCGGCGGCGGCACCACGGGCGCCTTGGCCACCGGGGCCGTTTCTTCGGCCACTGCCGGCTTGGCGATTGGCGATGGGCGCGGCACTTCAATTTTCACCCGCTCAACGGCAGGACGCACCTCGGGGACGGGCTTGACCACGGCGACCGGCGTAGCCGCTTCCTCGCCCGAAACCTCGAACGCCTCATAGGGCTCAAGCGCTTGCAGCAGCTCAGGCCGCGACGGTGCGGCAAACGGCAGTTCGGTGCGGGGCAGCCAGTTGACCACCTGCATGGCGGTCAAGTAGGCGCGACGTCGGGACTCGATAAGCACAGCTCGGCCACTTGTGGATAAGTAAAGAGCGGGGATTCTACCGCTGTTCGGCAACAATCGCCCACTGTGCACTGACCGGCTGTGGATAAATCCCGCGCCTGATGCAGTACAATCGCGACTTTTAATCGCCAACCAGCTGGCCATTCCGATGATCGAACCCAAGCGCGTCCTGCGCGCCCTCGCCGAACACTGGGCCTTACTTGAACCACTGTGCGAACACTTCGACCAAGGCACCTTGAGCCTGGGCGAGCTGCGCGCGCAATTGGCCGCCCAACAACTGGACAGCACGCCCCAGGACATCACCAGCCTGCTGGACGTGTGGATTCGCCTGGATATCCTGGTGCCTGTCGCCAAGAGCCCGAACCGTTTCGAGCTCAATGCACAGATCCACGACTTCCTCGCCTATCTTCGCAAGGAGCACCGGCTTGGCCTGTGCCTGGAAATCGAAGCCTACCTGCGCCACCTCGAGCGCCTGGCCGGTTATATCCAGGATGCCTTTGACATCCGTGATGGCCACGACCTGGCCCGTCAGTTGCGCCTGCTGGATATGCGCGTACGCGACGTGCTGAAAAAACTCGCCAACGACGAACAAGCCCTGGCGGCCGTGGCCGACCGTGCCAAGACCAGCGACCGGCAGATCCCATTGCGCCAGCGTTACGCCGAGGTCCTGGCGACCTGGGACGAATACGTCGAACCGATGATCCAACTGGTGAACGCCGACGGCGCCTTCGAACAGGGCGTGCGCAAGGTCGAGAACGTGCTGTTGCGCATGCTCACCGAGCAGCAGCGTCTCGGCCACCTGGTGGATGATGACATGCTGCTGCGCACCCACGCGCGCATCCTCGAAATGCAGACCAGCGCTCAGTTGACCTTGCGTCACGCCCGCGAGCTGCTGTTGCCATTGCGTGAAGAAGCACGCCGGCACAACGCTGTGACCCGTGGCGCGGCACTGGCGTTGTCGGCCATCCGCCGTAAAGGGTTGGACGCGGTGCCGCAAGCGGCGATGCCGATGTTCACGCGGCCGCAAAGCACCTTCCTCGGCAGTGCCAGCCAGGTCGAGGCCTATGTGTATGCCCTGGCGAATTTCGAGCCGAAGCCAGCGCGTTTCCCCAAGGCGCACAAATCCCACAAGGGCGAAGCCCAGCGTGCACCGCGTACGGTCAAGGAAATGCTCGAGCGCTGCGAAGACGCACTGCCAATGCCGGACCTGATGACCTGGCTGCTGGAGCAGGAGCCGGACGGCGCCACCGACGAATTGTTGTACTGGTTCTCGCGACTTTCACGCGAGAAACGCTTCAAGCGCGAACGCCTGGAACGCCGCGACTACCACACATACGAGCACCAGGTCAGCCTGCGCTCATTCGCCCTGCTCCCGGCCGGCTCTGATATGGCCGAGAATTCTGCGAGTACACCTAATGCATCTTGATCTATCCGAACTGTCCCAGCTGGCGCCGATCTTTCGCGAGCTGTTCAAGGGTTACCACGTCAGCCGCCGTGACCCGGAGCTGTACGCACAACTGTCGAACTTCCAGGACCAGTACCGCACGCTGTTCAAGGCCCTGGGCTTTGAACTGGTGTGCGATACCCGTGGCTTCTATTACTTCGTGCCGGACTCCGCCATCGCCAGCGCGCAGGTCAACAAGACCGCCCAGCGCCTGGCGTTGTTCACCTTCATCATCGTCGAGCATTTAGCCGACCAGGGCCGCGACCCGATCGCCGTGCTCGACGGTGGCAGCCTGGGCCGCGATGAATTGCCGTCGTTGCTGGAGAAGTACCGCGACCTGTTTATCCAGGCCGAAGTGCAGACCCAGGAAGAACTCGAAGAAAAAATCATGCGCCGCATGACCCAACTGGGTTTTGCCACTGAAGACAACGGCGTTTATCGCTTCCTGCCGCCGATGCACCGTTTCCTCGACGTGTGCCTGTCGGTGCAACAAGACCGTGACCTCGCGGCCAGCGTACACAGCGTGTTGCCATTGCCGGCGCCGGTGATCATCGACGAAGACAGCGATGAGAAACTACTGAAAACCGATGACCCGCTGGACTTGAGCGACTTTGACGAAGAAAGCGAAGAAGACGCCATGGCCCGTGCGATTGCCGAAGAACAGGAGACCGATGCATGAGTAAGGAACGCTACGGCATCCGCCGCTTCGCCCTATTGAACACCGCCGGTTACAGTTTGGGCCTGTTCCCGCTGGAAGAGCCGCTGTCGGTGTATGGCGCGAACAACCTGGGTAAATCCGCGTCGATCAACGCCCTGCAATTCCCGATTCTGGCGCGTATGTCGGACATGAGTTTCGGCAAGTACACCCTGGAGCAATCGCGGCGTTTCTACTTTGCCACCGACACCAGCTACATCCTTGTGGAAGTCTCGCTGCCCCACGGCCCACATGTGATCGGCGTGGTCGGGCGTGGCCCTGGCGGTGGTTTTGGTCACCAGTTCTTTGCCTATGCCGGCAAGCTGGACCTGGCCCACTACCAAAAAAACGACACCTGCCTGCGTCAGAAAGAGCTGTTCACCAACCTTGAACGCGAAGGCCTGAAAGCCTACGAACTCAAGCCGGATGAACTACGGCGTTTGCTGGTGGGCGGCCACACGTCTATCCCGCTGGACCTGACCCTGATCCCGCTGCGCTCGACCAGCGAGCAGAGCCTGAAAACCTTTCGCGCGCTGTTTATCAACCTGCTGCACATGCGCGAAATCACAGCGGCCAAGCTCAAGCAATTGTTCCTGGATGCCTTCGAGCACAGCTTGCGTTCGGGCAGCGTCGATTACATCGCGGCGTGCGAAGAAGCCTTCCGCGATGTGCGACGCATGGAGCAGGACTACAACTCGCTGGTGGCTGCCGGCCCGTTGGTTGAAGCCCTGGCCAATGGTGTGAAACAGCGCGACATTTTGCGCGGCAAACTGCATCGCCTGTCGCCGTTGCTGGACTCCTTGCTCGGCACCTGGTCGGACTACGCCAGTGCACGCAAGGAAGAGCTGACCATCCAGGCCGAGCATTACCGCAACGAGCAGGACTCGCTGCAAAACGACCAGCGTGGCGGCACCCAGGAGCTGATGCGCCTGGAGCGAGAAATCAGCGGTATTCAGCGTTGGCTGGGCGAGCTGTCGGTGCTCAAACATCGCTTTGCGTTAGTCGATGACGTCAAAGTGCTGGAGCAGCAACTGCTGGCTGCCAAGGATGCCCACGATGAATTGGCGGGCGCCTTGGCGCAGTCGCGACAGTTCAGCGCCGAGGACCTGGACGAGCGTCTGCGCGACCTGGAAAAACGCCTGAAGTCGGTCAAGCAGCAGCTTGATCACGCGGACAACAACAGCTACGCCAAACTGCGCGAAGAATTCTCACAGCAGGATGTCGAGCGCCTGATGCGTCTGTTCAACAGTTCGCTGTTCAGCCTGCCATTGGGCGAGCATGGCATCACGCTGGATGAGGACGGCCAATGGGTCAAATCCCTGGAGCAAATCCTCGACGGCTTCAAGGGCGAGCATTTTGAAGTGCCGGGGCTGTCCATCGACATCTCGCACATCGAGCCACCTGCGTTGCAGGCGCTGGCGGACCGCGCGGCGTTGCGTGACCAGAAAGAGCGCCTGGAAAAGGAACTCAAGCAGCTTAAGACGCAGCAGGCTGTAGCCTCTGACCGTGCGGCGAGCAAGACCCAGACCGAAGCGCTGTACCAGCAAGTGCTGGATGCGCAAAAGGCGCTGGAAGATTTCCGACGCACGCAAACCCTCAGCGCTGAAGAAGGCGAGAAGCTGGAACAGCTGGCGCAGATGGAAGCCGCGCAGGACGAGTTGAAGCGCTCCAGTGACGCCTTCACCGAACGCGTGCAGCAACTGTCGGCCAAGCTGCAACTGGTCGGCCGGCAGATCGGCGATATGGAAGCCAAGCAACGCACGCTGGATGACGCACTGCGTCGTCGCCAGCTGTTGCCGGCGGACTTGCCGTTCGGGACGCCGTTCATGGACCCGGTAGACGACTCCATGGACAACCTGTTGCCACTGCTCAATGACTATCAGGACAGCTGGCAAGGTTTGCTGCGCGCCGATGGGCAGATCGACGCGTTGTATGCGCAGGTCCGCCTCAAAGGTGTGGCCAAGTTCGACAGTGAAGATGATATGGAGCGTCGCCTGCACCTGCTGATCAACGCCTATGCGCACCGCACCGATGAAGCCTTGACCTTGGGTAAGGCGCGCCGTGCAGCCGTCACCGATATCGCGCGAACCCTGCGCAATATCCGCAGCGACTACGACAGCCTGGAACACCAGTTGGCACTGTTCAACCGTGAGATCAACAAGCGTCAGGTGTCCAACCTGCAGAGCTTCCGCATCGTGCTGGCGCCGAACAAGGAAGCCCTGAAGCACATCGACCAGATCATCCACAGTGCCGGTCAGTATGAGGAAGGCGAGACGCTGTCGGTGTTCGACTTAAGCCAAAGCGCTGAGCAGGACAACAAGAACGAGGAGGCCAAGGAATACCTCGCGCGCCTGGTGGCGGCCAACCACAACCAGTTGGGCCTCAAGGACTTGTTTGAGCTGGCTTTCGAGATCACCAAGGTGCACGGCCAGCCGGTGATTCACACCGACATCGACGGTGCGGCGTCCAACGGCACCACCATGACCATCAAAGCGCTGACCAACATGTACTTGTTGCTGCACTTGATGGACCGCGATCAAGCCGGACGTGTGCGTTTGCCGTACTACCTCGACGAAGCGGCGGACATCGATGAGAAGAACCAGGCGGCGCTGCTGGAAACCAGCTTGCAGCTGGGTTTCGTGCCGATCCTAGCCAGTGTGAAGCCACAGGTGTCCGCCCAAGTGGCGATCGACCTGGAAGGCGGCAGCGGACCGAATGGCATCTACATTGATGAGGCGGACTGGAAGTACATCCGTCGTCATGATGCAGTAAAGGCCACGGTGAATGTGCAGGCGGATGAGCCGGAGCTGGATGAGGTTTGATCGGTTGAACTGAAATGCAAAAAGGCCCCTGGGTGAGAATCCAGGGGCCTTTTTTGTCGCCTGTTGCGGCCTCAGCTGACCGCATTCCTACAAGATAAATGCGGTTGAATGTGGGAGCCGGGCTTGCCCGCGATGGCCGCGCCTCGGTTTATTTGCCGAGCGGGATTTTAGGCGCCCACGTCAGCCACTCGTCCTCAAACTTGTCGAACAGCGGGAAAGTCTGCTGCGGCCGTGCAGCGTTGCCCATGCGCTCGCCATCTGGCGTTGCGAAGGCGATTCCGCCCGCGACCAGGGTCTCCAGGGATTCGGTACGTACCGTCGCGCCTTTGAACAGGCCAAAGTCGAGACCGAAGCCGCTGGTGTTCCAAAAGCGGCTGCCGCTACGTACCAGTGGCGCGTACTTGGGCTCGATCAGGATATGGATCAGTACGCGGTCGGCGGTCTGGCCCAGCTCGTAGCCGGTGACTTTGCCGACCGTGACTTCGCGGTAGGTGACGGGGACGCCCTCCTTCAACGAGCCACGGCGTGCGGCGCTGAGTACCAGGCTCAAGCCTTCCTCCTGATGAACTGCCTCTGGTGGTTTTTCCAAGGCGATGAAGCTCTTTTGTGGCCCCGCGTTTTTCGCTGACGGCTGTACTTCGATGTACTGGCCGGTCACCAGGGTTTCCAGGTTCGAAGTTTTCATCAGACCCAGCTCAGGCTTGACCACCCAGAACTGGCTGCCGGTGCGTGCGATTCGATCAGCCACTTGGGTAATGCGTGCACTGAGCAACACGGACTGCATATCGGCACTCAGATCAACGCTCTCGATTTTGCCTACGTCCAGGCCCTTGAAGCGTACCGGCGTGCCGACGCGCAAACCGTCGGCGCGATCAACCTTGATGGTCACCAAGGTGCCATGTTGATTGGCAGCCTCTCGATCGGTAAACAAACGGAAACGTGGGATGCGCTTTTTCAGCGGCACGTTTGGCTCTGGTGTTTCGAAGGCGATACCGCCGGCCATCAGGCTGGCCAGGGATTCGCTTTTTACTTGGATACCGCCGGTGAGTCCGCCTGTCAGCGTGACGCCGCTGGCATTCCAGAAGCGTGTCGAGCCGTTGACCAGGTTTTCGTATTCCTTCTCGATGTGAACGCCAATCACCAGTTGCTTGTTCTTGCGCGAGAACTGGTAGCTCTGCACCGAACCGACCTTGACCTGCTTGTAGAGAATCGGGCTGCCGACATCCAGCGAGCCGAGATTGTCAGTGAACAGCACCATGTGCAGGCCTGGGGAACGCAGGTCCAGCGGTGGCGCCTTGGCCCGGGCGACAAACTCACGCTGCGGAGCACTGCCTTTGTCACCGGGGCGAATGGCGATGTAGTTACCTTTGACCAAGGCTTCCAGGCCGGTAATACCCGCCAGGGAGATCGACGGCTTTACCACCCAGAACTGGGTGTCATGCACCAGATAGTCTTCGGCAAGTGGGTCGAGGGTCAACTCGGCGTTGGCACTGGACAGGTCCGGGTCGATCTTCAGGGTTTTCAGGCTACCGACCTGGATGCCTTTGTACATGACCGGGGTGCGCCCGGCCTGCAGGCCTTCGAAGTCGGTGAGTTTGACCTTGACCTTGAGGCCTGCGGCGGCGGCGTCGAAGTCTTCGTATAGACGGAACGGCAGGCTCGGATCGGTCGGAGGGCTGTCCTTGCGATTCTCGGGCGTGGCGAATGCGATGCCACCGGCAACGATGCTGGAGAGGGATTCGCTGCGCACTTTCACGCCGGAGAGGTTGGCGTCGATGCTGATGCCACTGGCGTTCCAGAAGCGCGTATGTTTGCGCACCAGGCTGGCGTAGGTCGGCTCGATGTAGACCTTGATCTCGACGGTGCTCTGGTCCTCTGACAGCAGGTAGCTTTTAACCTGGCCGACCTGGATCTGCTTGTAGAACACCGGGCTGCCACGGTTGAGCGAGCCGAGGCGATCGGCTTTGATGGTCAAGTGCAAGCCGGGCTTGGCATCGGATAACGGCGGCTCTTCGGACAGGGCCTTGAACTTGCGTGTGGGCTCCCCATCGCCAGGGCTGGCGGCAATGTAGTTACCGGAGACCAGGGTTTCCAAGCCGGTGATGCCAGCGAGGCTGACGCTGGGTTTGACCAGCCAGAAGCGCGTGTTGGTCTTGAGGTATTGCTCGACATCCTTGTTCATCTCGATGGTAGCGATCACCCCGCGATTGCTGCCCTCGTCGTCCAGCGCCAGAGTCTTGACCTTGCCCACGGTCATGCCTTTGTAGACTACCTCGGTCTTGTTGACCTGGATGCCCTCGCCGCTTTCAAAGCGCACCTGGATCTCGATGCCCTGTTGGGAATAGGCACGCCATCCCAGCCAGCCGCCGATGATCAGGGCCACCAACGGCAACACCCAAATGGCCGACCAGTTGGAGGCTGGGCGGGTTTTAGCTTTTGGCAAATCACTCATGGTCGTCGTCCGACTCCGTGTTGTCCCAAATCAGTCGGGGATCAAAAGTTACTGCGGCAAGCATCGTCAAGATCACCACACTGGCGAACGCTGCTGCACCGAGATTGGCCTCGACACTGGCAAGTCGCCCAAAGTTAACAACCGCCACCAGGATAGCGATCACAAAGATATCCAGCATGGACCAGCGGCCAATGAATTCGATAAAGCGGTACATGACAATGCGTTGTCGCGCGCTCAGCGGTTGATGCCGCTGCACCGAAAACAACAGTAGGCCAATGCCCACCAGCTTGAATGTCGGCACGAGGATACTGGCGATAAACACTACGGCTGCGATGGGGAACATACCGTGCTGAACCAGCTGGATCACACCGGCCATGATGGTACTAGGATCGCCCTGGCCAAGGGAATTGACGGTCATGATGGGTAATAAGTTGGCCGGGATGTACAAGATCGCCGCCGTGATCAGTAATGCCCAGGTACGCGTGAGACTGTTGGGGCGACGGGTATGGACCAGCGCACCGCAACGGGTGCAGAGTTGCTCCTCTGTGTCAGCCTCTTGCTTGTTCAACTCGTGGCACTCGGTACAAATCAGAATGCCCGCATCAATCGCCCGCATGATCATCCTCTCCTGACAGCGCTTGCCAGATCTGGTGGGGCGACATCACCACCTCAAGCAGTACTTGAACCATTAATAGACTGACGAAACAGATAAGCCCCAGGCCTACCGTGATGGAGGCCATGTCGGCGAGTTTGACGATCGCAACGAGCACGCCCATCAAGTAAACCTCCAACATCCCCCAATCCTTCAGGTGATGATAAATGCGGTAGAGCAACAGCCCATAACTGCGACCGATCTTCCAGCGAATGCTGAGCAGAACCGCCAATTGGCAGAGCAACTTAAGCAGGGGAATGCCCATGCTGCACAGAAACACCACGGCTGCGACGCCTTGCATACCGGTATCGAAAAGGCCGACAACACCACTCCATACGGTGTCTTCTGAGGACTGCCCGAGTAGATTGAGCTGCATGATGGGTAAAAAGTTCGCGGGGACGTACAGCAATAACGCGGCAAGCACCA
Organism: Pseudomonas sp. 1152_12; assembly: GCF_052850675.1. Taxonomy (NCBI): domain Bacteria; kingdom Pseudomonadati; phylum Pseudomonadota; class Gammaproteobacteria; order Pseudomonadales; family Pseudomonadaceae; genus Pseudomonas; species Pseudomonas sp. 1152_12. The sequence goes on from NZ_VXCW01000007.1 coordinate 337,442, forward strand.
AGGCCAGGCTTCGTTCAACGACGTTGTGGCGGTGCGCATATAACTCGTAACCGCAGCGCGGGCATTGGGCTTTTTCACCGAGGGCGAGTACGGGTTTGCGCATCAGCAAGTCGCACTCATGGCATGCCACCAGATCCTCCAGTGGTAAGTCCGACACCTTGAGGGTATCAACTGGATCGGGCATAGATAGGGCTCGAACTGTAAAAAAGGTTAGGTGCCTATTCTAGTGGTCTGGTTCAGAAATAACTGTGCAAATTTGTCGGGAAGAGCTCGGGGGGCCGGTGAAAGCAGGCAATCAGAACGTTGCTTTAACTGGCTGCCCGCACCATTCGCGCTAATGTTGAATGAGCCCATTCAC
>NZ_VXCW01000070.1:0-237 GCF_052850675.1 Pseudomonas sp. 1152_12
CTGTACGTGTAGTCCGTAACGTGGCCGTCAGGATCAGTCTTACGCGTGACGTCACCCTGATCGTTACGCTCATATTTCCAAACCGCCTCACCACGCCTTACAACCCGTACGAAACCGTTGTCATGCTCGTAGGAAGTCGGTTCATCCTCGCCAGGAAACAGCGCCACCAAACGCCCGGCTTCGTCGTACTGATACGCCGTCACCGCCCCCAGCGGGTCCTGCTCAACCGTCAGCCGG
>NZ_VXCW01000071.1:0-234 GCF_052850675.1 Pseudomonas sp. 1152_12
GTGGCGCCGCCTGGAAGTACGACACGTATCAACCGGCCAACACTGTCCCACTGATACTGGGTCAGCGCGCCATGCTCATCCTCACGCGCAACCTGTCGCCCAAGATCGTCATAGCGATACCGCTTGATACCGCCATTCGGCTGATGCTCTTCAACGAGCTGCCCCCGCTCATTCCAGACCAGCCGATGGCACCCGTTATCCGGATACCAAACCCCAATCAGTTGCCCGTGTTTG
>NZ_VXCW01000072.1:0-228 GCF_052850675.1 Pseudomonas sp. 1152_12
AGTCAGGCGGGCGAGGGGGTCGTAGTGGTAGTGGTGTTCACCTTTGCGGGTGTCGAGCAGGCGGGTCAGGTTGCCGGTTTTGTCGTAGTCGTAGTGGCGGCGATAGAGGTCATGGTTTTCTTGAGTTACCGCGTGGGCGTGTAGGCGGTTTTGTTCGTCGTAATCGTAGTGGCTGAGGAGCTGGCCTTGTTGGCGCTGGCGTTCGCGGCCGGTTTTGAACAGGTGAGA
>NZ_VXCW01000073.1:0-225 GCF_052850675.1 Pseudomonas sp. 1152_12
GACGAACCCATCTACGAAGCCTTGTTGGCCAAGTGGCGCACTCCCAGCCCCGACGACCTGATGCCCTGCCTGTTGGCCGCGTGTGACCGCCACACTTGGCAAACCGGCAAAGAGAGCCAGAAGAATTCCTACGATTTCAATCAGGACTGGCACTTGGAGCGCGTGCCGGTGGAAATTCTCTATATCCTGCGCCTGCGCCAGTGGGAAGGTTTAGCCAATCCGCAG
>NZ_VXCW01000074.1:0-223 GCF_052850675.1 Pseudomonas sp. 1152_12
GGCGTCGGTGATCTTGACCGTCTGAGTGCTCTTATCGATGAACACGTCATCGCTAGGTGCTGGGACAGTAACGGTCCCGACGGTGTCGCCCGCTTTGATGGTAATGGTCGAGCCATTGTCCAATTTCAGGGTGACGTCGGTGCCAGCCTTGTTGCTCAAGGTCGCGGTGTAGGTGATCTGGCCACCTTCGCTAACCTCAGTCGGAGCCGTCAGCGTTACGGTG
>NZ_VXCW01000075.1:0-205 GCF_052850675.1 Pseudomonas sp. 1152_12
AGTGATCTGACCACCTTCGTTCACTGCGCTTGGCGCGGTCAGCGTTACGGTCGTGGTGTTATCGGTGTCCGGAGTATCAGTCACTGTTGTGGTGACTTTATCGGTCCCAGGAACCAAGTTCTCAAAGTGCTCGCCGCCAGTGACACCCTTGATAGCGGTGGTAACGGTTTGATCGCCTTTGTACACATCATCAGGAGCTACGACG
>NZ_VXCW01000076.1:0-205 GCF_052850675.1 Pseudomonas sp. 1152_12
CTGGTGCGATACAACCGCGTCCACTCAAACGGCAAAATCCCGTCCAGCGCTCCATCGCTGAGCGTCAGCAACTCCTCGCCAGTCACCATCGAAACAGGGCAGCCATTAGTGGCAGTTTTATCCGCAGGCGCCGCCGCATCGCCCTGCGGATTCTTCCCCGCAACAGGCACATCATCGACCTGTTCCTGTCGCACCAACGCCGTCT